>CAKSDC010000003.1 GCA_934444765.1 uncultured Oscillospiraceae bacterium | reverse complement strand
TACCACTCTATGGCTTGAAAAGTTGGTCTTAAAACTTGAACTTCTACTACCGACTTTAAGTTGAAACTCTAACGTCGCCAAAATCAAGGCTGAGAGGCTCAAATTTTCACTTTAGACCCCCTGGTAGTATAAACGGTCTATTAGGGTGTACCCCGTCAAATTTCGGCTTGTAGAGGGTATTCTGACAACGTACCAATAAAAGGAAGTATTAACACGATATATTCAAAAAAGAAAGGAATGACTTATAAACATGAAAGATATGGAAATTAACATAACTACCGACTTTATCAAGTTAGACCAACTGCTAAAGTTTTCAGGAATGACAGATACTGGCGGTTTGGCTAAAGAGATTATTCAAGAAGGCTTAGTTAAAGTCAACGGTGAAGTCTGTACCATGAGAGGAAAAAAACTTCGTGTGGGCGATACCGTAACCGTAGAAGACTATAACTTGATTATCAAGTAACAGGCTATGTATATCGAAAGACTTTCAGTTAGTGGTTTTAGAAATCTTGATAGCGTTGAAATTATACCAGATAGGCATATAAACATAATAACTGGCAATAACGCTCAAGGAAAGACTAACTTGATAGAGGCTATATACTCCATGACGGGTTGCAAAAGTTTTAGAAACTCTAAAGAGACTGACTATATCAACTTAGTAGGTTCATCAGCTAACGTATCTATGCAGTTTAACGATAACACACGCTCGCAAACTATAGAGTACAACATACTTCGCTCTAAGAACAGAGAAAAACCATATACTCTAAACGGTGTGAAGGTCAACCCTTCGGAACTGTTTGAAAAGTTTAAGTGCGTGGTGTTCATACCTGATGACATAGAACTTATCAAAGGCACTCCTGACCGTCGTAGGCGTTTTATCGATATGTGCTACTGTCAGTTAAAGCCATCGGCATTGGACAGACTGAAAAGGTTAGAACTTATCACAGCTCACCGTAACGCCTTACTGAAAAAGATTTCTTTAGGGTTAGCGGACGTTTCAACGCTTAACGCTTGGAACGTTCAATTAGCTGAGTTCGGAACGTATATATCTTATATGCGGTACAAGTACACAAATATGTTATCTTCTAAAGCTACTGAACTTTACTCTAAAGTTTCTGGAAATACCGAAACTATGACTATTAGCTACGTTTCTAACGTGTTTGACGCTACAGACTTTAAAGACGGTCTTAATACTAAGTTGGTAGAAAAGTATCTATCTTGCTTACAGTCACGCACCAGTGACGATATTAAAGCAGGTTATACAGTCTGTGGGGCTTCCCGTGATGACGTGGTATTTAAAATTAATGGACTATCCACTAAAACGTTCGGTTCACAAGGACAGAAAAAGAGTACCGCTATAGTTATGAAACTCGCTCAAGCAGATATATACTTGCAAAAAACTAACGAAACGCCTATAATCTTATTAGACGACGTTATGGGTGAACTCGATGCCGACAGACAAAAGTATATATGCTCTATATTGGGCGATACTCAAGTGTTCATTACCGTGTGCAATGAAGATAGCTTTATAAACACTAACTCGTCTAAAGTGTTTGTGGTACAAGACGGAACGGTTACCGAAAAGGACGTATCGGTGTAGAGAGGATTAATCATGATAGTGCATATAGGAAATGAAATTTCAATAAAGTCATGCGACGTTGTGGGTATCTTCGATATAGAAAATACTTCTACAGGCAGTATTACAAGAGATTTTTTAAATCATGTGAGTAACACCGCTAAAGTAGTGAACGTTTCATACAGTATGCCTAAGAGTTTTATCGTCTGTTTGAACTCTAAGGGCGAAAATATTATATATATTACTAACGTTGCAGTTAATACGCTAAAAAATCGTTTTAACCTACACAACGTTTAACGGTGATAGAAAGTATTCTATTACTAAATTTTGGAGGTTTAAAGAATGGAACAGTATGATGCAAAACAAATACAAGTCTTAGAGGGCTTGGAGGCTGTTAGAGTACGTCCTGGTATGTATATAGCTTCTACTGGCTCGGTGGGACTTCATCACTTAGTCTACGAAATAGTGGACAACTCTATCGATGAGGCATTGGCTGGCTACTGCTCGGAGATTACTGTTGAACTACTACCTAACGAGGTCGTTAGAGTTACCGACAATGGTAGAGGTATCCCTACAGGTATACACCCTACCGAAAATATCTCGGCTATTACGGTAGTGTTTACTAAGTTGCACGCAGGCGGTAAGTTTGGTGGCTCGGGATATAAGGTTTCAGGCGGTCTACACGGTGTGGGTTCTTCGGTAGTAAACGCCCTTTCTGAGTGGTTAGAAGTTACCGTTCACGACGGAAAGAATGTATACTTTCAACGCTTTGAACGTGGTCAGTATTCCGAACCCGTTAAGACTATAGGAACTACCAATAAGACTGGTACAATAGTGACTTTTAAAGCTGACGCTACTATCTTTACCGAAACGACTACTTACAATGCCGAAACCCTTTTAAAGAGACTTCGTGAACAGGCTTTCTTAAACGCTGGACTAAAGATTAACTTCTGTGACCTTAGAAATCCTGAAGAACCTTTTAGAGAAGTTCTACACTATGTAGGCGGTATTAAAGAGTTTGTACAACATATTCATAATATTAGAGGTCTTGAGGCTCTTTCTAACGACATAATATACCTAAAAGGTAGCAAAGGCGATACTTCGGTAGAAATCGCTATGCAGTACAACGACAGCTACAACGAACTAATACTATCGTTTGCTAATAACATTCACACCGATGACGGCGGTACTCATGAAATGGGTTTCAAGTCTGGTCTTACTAAGGTTATTAACGAATACGGTAAAAAGTTTGGACTACTAAAAGACAATGAAAAACTTCTTAGCGACGACGTTAGAGAAGGTCTTACTGCTATAGTTTCGGTTAAACTTACTAACTGTGAATTTGGCTCTCAAACTAAAAACAGACTGGGTAATCCTGAAATTAGACCTATTGTGGAAGCTATAGTTACTGACCAACTTATGAACTATCTTGAAGAAAATCCTGTAGTGGCTAAGGCTATATTTGAAAAGTCTGTATCTGCCCAAAGAGCCCGTGAGGCTGCCCGTAAGGCAAGAGAGACTGCTCGTAAAAAGTCCGCTATGGAGTCCGCCTCTCTACCTGGAAAACTTGCAGACTGTTCCGAACACGATAACCAGTACACCGAAATATATATCGTAGAAGGTGACTCCGCTGGCGGTTCTGCTAAAGAAGGTAGAGATAGAAGATATCAAGCTATACTTCCTCTTTGGGGTAAGATGCTTAACGTAGAAAAGGCTCGTATAGACAAGGTATACGGCAACGAAAAGTTAATGCCTGTAGTAACTGCTTTGGGTACGAGCATAGGGGAGGATTTTGACATTTCCAAACTTAGGTATGGAAAAGTTATTATAATGGCAGATGCCGATGTGGACGGTTCTCATATTAGAACTTTACTATTAACTTTCTTCTTCCGCTTTATGAAACAACTCATAATAGACGGTCATATATATTTGGCTCAACCACCACTATTTAAAGTCTTCATTAGAAGCAAAGAAGACAAGGGTAAGTACGCATTCACCGAAAAACAACGTGATGAATACATTGCAGAACTTTCGGAAAACGGTAGGTACAAGGTGGAAGTTCAACGTTATAAAGGTCTTGGCGAAATGGACTCCGAACAGCTTTGGGAAACTACTATGAACCCTGAAACTCGTACTATGGTACGTGTTGAACTTGATGACGCCGTTAAGGCTGATGAAACCTTTACTATCCTTATGGGTGATAAGGTCGCTCCAAGACGTGAATTTATTGAGAAAAACGCTAAGTACGTTACTAACTTGGATATTTAGGTGTATTATTGGCGTATCTACGCTATATATATTTTGTAAACTTAAAACCAAAGGAGATTTTTTACTATGGAAAAATTTGCAAGTTCTGAAACTATTCTCCAAAAAGAGTATACCATCGCACCACATATGTACGACAGTGCTTTTGGAGACTATCAAAAAAAGTTCTTCTATCCTACTAACTACGCTATTACAGGAGTACTATTGGTATTGGCTATAGTATTTGTAATATTAGGCGTTACTAAGTCGGCTGGACTTATCGCTTTAGCCTTAATATGTGTAGTAGCTATAGCTTTTGTATGGATTAAGACTATCAACGTTAGAAAAAAGTTCGTTCAAAACATCACCAACAAGGTTAAAGATGAACGTCAAACTGCACAGTTCTATGAAGGTGGCGTTATGATTACTGTTATTCCAAAGGGTAGTACTACTGGACAAAGGACTACTATAGACTACTCCTCTAAAAACATTAAAGTATTAAATAAAAAGTATTACTTTTTAGTATGTATTGCTAAGAGTGAATTTAGAATTATTCCTAAAAAGGTATTCGACGCTTCAGAAGAGGCTACCTTAATTAAATGTTTTCAAAAGCAACTGGGTAGTAACTACATCGGTTAGTGGCTTATATACTAAAATATGTTTAACGTCGGCAGTATGCCATATTGTTTAGATATGCATAGCCGATAGGTTATCGATAGCGGATACTATATCCGTATATTGATTTGAAAGGTGTGTATTAATCTTGTACGATAAAGACAAAGAAAATATTATCTCTATGGACATTGAAAAGGAAATGAAGTCTGCCTTTTTGGAATACTCTATGTCTGTAATAGTTTCAAGAGCGTTACCAGACGTTAGAGACGGTTTGAAACCTGTCCATAGAAGAATACTATATACTCTACACGAAAACGGTTTAACTCCAGAAAAACCTTATCGTAAGTGTGCCGATACCGTAGGTGCAGTATTGGGTAGATATCACCCACATGGCGATAGCTCGGTATACGATGCTTTAGTGCGTTTAGCTCAAAAGTTCTCGTTAAGATACCCTTTAGTAGATGGTCATGGTAACTTCGGTTCTGTAGATGGTGACCCTCCAGCAGCTTACCGTTACACCGAAGCTAAGATGTCTAAAATAGCAGTCGAAATGCTTACCGATATCAACAAAAACACTATAGACTATGTATCTAACTACGACGACAGACTTAAAGAACCTGAAGTATTACCTTCTCGTTTTCCTAACCTATTAGTGAATGGTTCTACTGGTATAGCCGTAGGTATGGCTACTAATATACCTCCTCATAACTTAGGTGAAGTTATAGACGGCATTAATATGCTAATTAGTAGTCCAGAATGTTCTATAGATGACCTTATGACCGTTATTAAAGGTCCTGATTTTCCTACAGGTGCTATGGTTATGGGTAGAAGTGGTATCCGTTCCGCTTACTATACGGGTAGGGGTAAGATTACACTTCGTGCTAAAACACACTTTGAAGAAATTAAGGGTAGAAACTGCATAGTAGCTACCGAAATTCCTTATATGGTGAATAAGGCTCGTTTAGTGGAACATATAGCTGACCTATCTAAAGATAAACGTATAGAAGGTATTCAATACGTTAGAGATGAATCCGATAGGAGCGGTATGCGTATAGTGGTAGCTCTAAAAAGAGACGCTTCTCCACAGATAGTATTAAACAAACTATTTAACTATACTCAACTACAAGATAATATTAGCGTTATTATGCTCGCTTTAGTAAACAACGAACCTAAAGTCTTAAATCTAAAGGAAGTATTGGAACAGTATCTTAAGTTCCAAAAAGAAGTTATCCGCAGAAGAACCGCTTTTGACCTTAAAAAGGCAGAAGAACGTTCCCACATACTACAAGGCTTTATGCTCGCTACTGATTATATCGATGAGGTTATCTCGATACTTAGAAACTCTAAGAGTATATCCGACGGTAAAAATAATCTTATGGAACGCTTTAAAGACGTAGACATGGCTTCTTTAATAGATAGGGCAGACATAGTGTGCGAACACTCTATAGGACTTTCCGAAACTCAGGCAGACGCTATAGTTCAAATGAAGTTGGGTCAACTTACTGGTCTTGAACGTAACAAGATTATAAATGAATTAGTCGAACTATACAAAAAGATTGCTGACTACAAAGACATCCTCGCTAACGATAGTAGAGTATGTACTATAATCAGTGAAGAATTGGCTGAAATTAGAAGAAAGTTCAACGACGAACGACGTACCTCTATAGAGGCTATAACCGGTGAAGTGGACGTTGAAGACTTAATTCCTGTAGAAGAATGTGTAATCACTCGTACTAATATCGGATACATCAAGCGTACCCCTATAGATATATATAAGACTCAACGCCGTGGTGGTAGAGGCGTATCTGGTATGAAACAACGTGAAGAAGACTACATTAGCGAACTCTTCGTAGCCTCTACACATGACAACGTTCTATTCATAACCAATATGGGTCGTATGTACAAACTGAAAGGTTACGAAATTCCTGAGGGTTCTAAAAACTCTAAGGGAGTAAACTATATCAACTTACTGCCTCTACAAGAAAATGAAAGAGTTTCCGCTATGCTTAAAGTTCCTGACTTCCAAGAAGACCAGTATATAGTAATAGCTACTAAGTACGGAAAACTTAAACGCACTAAGCTAAGCGAATACAAGAATATAAGAAAGAATAGTCTAATAGGCGTGGTATTAGAAGGCGATGACGAAGTTATCGGCGCTCGTCTAACTAACGGTAGCAACTCTTTACTACTCGCTACTAAGTTGGGTTACGCTATCCATGTATTAGAAAGCGATATCCGTAACAGTGGTAGAAAGTCTATGGGTGTTAGAGGTATTAGACTTCGTCCAGAAGATGAAGTGGTATCTATGGCTCGTGCAAGGGACGGTGCTACCGTATTAACTATCACTGAAAACGGTCTTGGTCGTAGGTGTGAACTAAACCACTACAGACTTCAAAATCGTGGCGGTTACGGTATTAAAAACTATCACGTATCCGAAAAGTCAGGTTACGTATGCGGAATAAAGGTAGTAGACGCTACAGACGATATTATATTAATCTCTAACGACGGAATAATTATTAGGTTCACTGCTAATAGTGTAAACGTAGCAAGCAGAGTTGCTCAAGGCGTTAAGGTGATGCGTCTATCGGAAAACGATAAGGTAGTAGCATTTACTCGTACTCAACCTGTAGAAGAAGTAGACGATACTTCCGAAACTGTTATAGATACTACTACAGAGTTAGAGAACTCAACCGAAACTGAAGAATAGTCCATAATAAAGTATAAGGAACGTTTTTATAAACGTTCCTTATGTTTGTTGTATATATTGTATGCTTAAGGTATTATTTTCTTCTTGTGCGATTACGTCTATCGGTAATCTTTTTTAGGTCGTTAAGATTTTCGTCACTGCTCTGTTTAAACTTACTTAGCATATCTTCAAAACTGTCGTTTTCGGACTTTTTATTGTTGAATAGATTATCGCTAAACGCACCACCACTATAGCTTGAACTATTGTTGTTACTGTTGTTTTTAGCATATCCGTTACGTCTATAAGAGTTATTGCTACCACCGTTACGCTTTTGATAACCATTCGTACTGTTGTAGTTACCGTTATTGTGTCTTTGGTAGTTGTTTCTTTTAGGTTCTTGTGGAAGGGTCTCTTTAATAGATAGTTTAATTTTGGACTGTTCGTTAGTACCTATGTACTTAACGTTTACTATTTGACCTTCCGAAAGAACGTCGTTAGCATTAGAAACGTATTCGTTGGAAATTTGTGAAATATGTACCATACCAGTAACACCAGTAGGGTTTTTATCCTCATCTAAAATTTCAACAAAAGCACCATACTCTTTAATGCCAGTTACTTTACCCTCATAGATTTTTCCTAATTCAAGTTGCATATAATATTCCTTTCAAACCATTAATTTCTTGAAGTATCATAAAACCTAATTTCGTCAGGATAAGAGTAGCCCATATTACCTACTGCAAGCGACAGCATATATTGGTTCATATCGTCTTCATTTAAGATACGTTCATATTCGCCATTAGCCTCGGTTAGCGTCTCTTCTTGACTTTTTAGGTTATTCAATTCTTGTTGTTTTTCAGCAATAGTAGCCTCGGTAGATACTATATTTATTAAAAATATTATACAGCATATTACTACTAATATTTGAGCTGCCGAATTTACTCTTTTACCATACTTTTTTAAGAAACTTCTTGTACTCATACAGAACACCCTTTCAATATATGTATAGTTTAAACTAAGAGCCAAAAATACTTTTTGCCATATAA
This sequence comes from uncultured Oscillospiraceae bacterium, assembly GCA_934444765.1. GTDB lineage: Bacteria > Bacillota > Clostridia > Oscillospirales > Ruminococcaceae > UBA5884. Next base: position 114,646 of record CAKSDC010000003.1, on the reverse strand, counting down.
CCTATTATACAACAACTAATAGTTATCAATCAAGTATTTTTAGCAGATTTTTTTAACTTTTTTTTCAACCTTAGTATTAGTATCTTAACCTGTTTGAATGGGAGTTTTAATATGTTAAATACTGCCACAATGTACGACTTTATTCTGTTAGCAGTCTTTACCACTATACTGCCTATAGTTAGTAGCCAAACCGTAAACCCTAATGCGTTGCCTACCAAAAAAAACACTCTAATTTGACCACGCATAAGACTGAACGCAAAGCACATAGTAAATACAGAGTACAGTGTAATTAGTATAACGTCTTCTATAGCTACTAAAAGGTTAGTATGTGGTACTACTATTCTAAACACTCTAAAGATATCGTATATTAATCCTAATACTAAGCCTACACCACACGATATTAAAAATACTTCTAACTGTGTTTTAGCAGTAAAAAAAGTTTCTAACTCCATAGTAGCCCCCCGTACTTAGTAATGACTATCTAAATAGTTTAGCGAACCAACTTAAAGTAGTACGTTTATCTTTGTCACCATACGTTAAAGACCAAACGTCACCTTTTAGTGACATTTCGCCAGTATCTACGCTAAAGTCATCTACTTGAAGATGTTTACCCTTAATAGTAAGTTCACCCATTACGGTATATATTAGTATTTTGTTTTCATCAAAGCAGTCAACGTCGGTAACTCCTGAAATGTTTACTTTAGAACGTCCTTCTATAATTACGTTGTGAAAGTTTTCGGTCATAGGTTAGCACCACCTTGCTATACTATTTAAGGTTATTAATACTAAGTATATTCTAATATTGTACCGTTTATGTTTATTAGGAACGCCTCTATCTTTTAGCGAAACATGGGGCAGTTTGCTAAGTAAAAAAGTGGTTGACAAAGTTTCTATAATGAGTTAAAATTATTTTAGTTAAATTTTTTATTGATACGGCTGGAATATCTATGAAAGTTCACTAAAATGTTAATATTATATCATAGGAAAGGTGGAAATTTGATGACTAACAAGATGACTAAGGCTTCTGCAGTAGCACTATCTATATTGATAGCTTGCGGAAGTTTTATAGTTACCAATTCTAACAACAATAGCAGTGCTATAGTAAATAGTAGCACTGTAAACGCTTTAACTGAAACCGTTCAGACTGAAGAAGGTCTTAGAGAATGGGGTGGCGTTAAAATCACTGGTGGTGGTTTCGTTTCGGGTATAGTTACTGGTAAAGACGTTATGTACGCTCGTACAGACGTTGGCGGTGCTTACAAGTACAACTACGAAACTGAACAGTGGGACCAACTATTCGGATTTGTAACCGATACTGACAGAGGTATGCTTAGCGTTGAAGCTATAACTATAGACCCTAAAGATGACGATACTGTATACTTCCTATGCGGTTGTGCTTACTTTAGTGATGCAAGAACTTCTTTATTTAAAACTACTGACGGTGGTAAAACTTTCACAGAAGTTGACCTTACAGACTTAATTCAAGTAATGGGTAATGGTGACGGTCGTCACTTTGGTGAAAGATTAGTAGTAGACCCAGAAGACTCTAACGTTCTATACTGCGGTGGTAGAACTAACGGTTTGATTAAGTCTACCGACGGCGGTCTAACTTGGGACTATGTAGAAGGTTTTCAAAAGTTGGAACTATTCAGTGGTACTACTAAGTGGCCTACTTGGACTGACCATGTAGTTAATATAGTAGACGCAGACGGTACAGAGTACAACAGAACTAACGGCGTATCTTCTATAACTATTACAGACGGTAAGATTATAGTAGGCGTTTCGATTACTGGTAAGACTAACGTATACGTATCTGAAGATGACGGTGCTACTTTTACAGCACTCAGCGAAGACCTACCTACTGATACTCTACCTTCAAGATTTAATCTTGATGCTAATGGTAACGTGTTAATCACTTATGCTGGAGCTTTAGCTTTTAGTGGTAGTGGTGGTTGCTATCGTTATAATATAGCAGACGGTTCAGTAGATAATATTACTCCTTTAACTAAGGTCGAAAACAACGTATATGCTTCTCCATATAATGACGGTACTACTTCTACTACTTTAGGAAACTCTTTCGGTGCAGTATATAGCGACCCTACCGACCCTAACAAGTTAGTAGCTACTACTTGTGGTTTATGGTCTGGTCAACTATGGCATGAGGACGACTGGGAAAACGAAAAGGTATGCTATGGTGATATTACATACCGTTCTTTAGACGGTGGTAAAACTTGGGACAAGTTAGCCCCTGGTGAAAGAAAGTACTGGGAAGGTCCTTTAGAAGCTGAATATCTACAGACTGGCGGAACTTCTTGGGTAGAAAATAAGGCTATTCACTGGACTGGTTGTATGGTCATGGACCCTAAAAATTCAAGCAAAGTATGGGTTACTTCTGGTAACGGTATATTCGCTTGTGACGATATTTGGGCAGAGTGTCCACAGTACTACTTCCATGCTGACGGTGTAGAAGAAGTAGTAGCTTTAGATATGGTAAGCGTTAAGGGTGGCAATGTGTACTCCGCTATAGGCGACTACGACGGATTTATACACTATTCTCCTACTGAAAGTAAACAGTATTCTCCTAATATAGGTTCTACAAGTGCTATAGCTTACTGCCCTTCTAACCCTGACGTTATGGTTAGACTTCCAGAAGGTGATAACGGTGCAGGTTACTACTCTACCGACGGTGGCGATACTTGGACTGAAATGGAAAACACCGGTGCAAGAGGCGGAAAGGCTACTATTACTCAACTTGATGACGATACCTACAGAATAATATGTTCTGTTAAGGGTGGTGCTACATATTCCGACGACTTCGGCAAAACTTGGGACAGTATCTCCTTAACTGGTATATACTACGATTGCAGACCTTACGTATTTACAGACTTAGAAAATCCTCAATACGTATATATGTACGGTTACTGTCAACCTGCTAACCAATGGGATACTACTCCAGCAGAGTATAGACTATATGTAAGTTCTGACTATGGCAAGACTTTCTCCGCTCCTATAGATATCTGTACTTACGACTACTGCGACCCAGCTACAAGAATAGCTTACTTAGGCAACGAAGAGTTAATATTAGCTGGCGGTTGGAACGGTCTATATCACGTAACTGAACACGGTCAAAAGGTGGAAAGTCTAAATGTGTTCTACTGCAAGACCGTAGGTTATGGCGCACCTAAAGATGAAAGTTCTCCTAACACTCTATATATGTGGGGCAGACCTACCGAAGATGACAAGGAAGGTATATACGCTTCTACCGATGGCGGTAATACTTGGTTTAGAGTGAACGATGATAATCATTGCTATGGTGGTACTGGTAATGGTAACTTCATAGTGGGCGATATGAATACTTACGGAACTTTCTATATGAGTACCGTCGGTGTGGGTATAATATATAGCTCTTTATTAAGCGATAACCCAGATAATCCTACTACTACTACTACCACTACTACTTCCGCTACCACTACCGAAACTACTACCGCTAAACCTAACTATACTAAAAATGGTACAGTCTCTGAAGTTAAAGGTAATGACGTTACTATCACTTTAGAAGACGATACTTCCGTAACCGTCAATCTTGATACTATTGGCTATTATGACCCTATTTCTGTAGATGATGAAGTTACTGTAGAGTTTGACGGCTCTAACGATGAAGTGGTATCTATATCTACTGGTTCAGTTACTACCGTTACTACTACTGATACTTCCGAAACTGACCAAACTACTACTACTATAGACAATATAGTTACCGATACTACTACTACTGGTACTACTGGCGATAAACTTGCTGGTGACGTAAACGTGGACGGAAAAGTTTCTACTGCCGATTTACTACTACTTAAAAAACATCTATTAGGTATCTCTACTGTAGAAGGTCAAGGATATATCAACGCTGACCTAAACGACGATAACAAGGTATCTACTGCTGACCTACTCGGTCTAAAGAAGATACTATTAGGCATTGCAGACTAATTTGGTATACTTTGCATAGATGGAATATAGGCTAACTCTTATTTTAGAGTTAGCCTATATCTGTTATCTAATATAGTAGTACACTATACCATATATTACCGATGCTACCGTTCCGTACAGTATTACTGGCCCTGCTATTGTGAATATTTTAGCCCCTACGCCTAATACGTAGCCTTCCGACCTGTTTTCTATAGCAGATGAGACTACAGCGTTTGCAAATCCTGTAATAGGTACTAACGTACCTGCACCGCCATGTTTAGCTATCTTTTCGTATACTCCAAGACCTGTTAGTATCGCTGATATTAATATCAACGTTACCGAAGTCCATGCACCACTTATTACTTCATCAAAACCAAAGTATGAATACAACTTCAAAAAGACTTCACCTATTAAACATATGGTTCCACCTATTGCATACGCTTTAAAAAAGTTTAGCAACCCTTTAGATTTGGGCGAAGCGTTTTCGCTCATTTGATTGTACTCTTTGGGTGTAATGTTAGCCATAGTATCACACTACCTTTCAAGAGTAGTATTATCTTTAGGTTGGGATATTATTCTATAGTTGCTATGGTATATTTTTACAGACTGTGGATATCGTTCGGCGTACTCAAAAGCTATACCCCTAATGTGCGTATTAGCAAAGTCGTCTATAACTCTATTGGATACGTTTTTTAAGCCTTCACAGTCGGTACTGATAGCCAATACTAAGTCATTGTTGTATAGCATAACTCTAAAAGGCCATATGGAACATTCAAACGGTTTTAAAGAACTATCTAAGGTACAACCTGTATTAGAAAGTGCTGGACAACTATACAGTTCGTTAGTAACGTTAGCCTTATCGAATAGGTATACACCGTCTGCTTGATTTAATATAGTATTAGGTTCTGCGTTTAGTATAGCCTTAGCAGTATCGGGTAGAAGACAGGGAGTTTCCCAAAAGTCTTCTTTATCGAATACACAACAGTATTTGCATTCTGCACAGGTATGCTTTTCTAAAAGTCCACTTAACATAAAAGTGTTACACCACCTTATAGATACTTATAACTTTTCGGTGCTATCACGTAGTATGATACTGTGTTTAGCGTAGTGTCTGCCTACGTGAGTGTTCTTATGGTTTAGATTGTCTAAAGTTTTAGTTACTATCTCTTTGCCTATTTCGATACATGGCTGTTCTACTGACGATATACTTGGAATGTACAGTCCAGAAAACAACGTATTATCAAATCCCATTATAGAAAATCTTCTTCCTATAGGTAGTCCCTTTTCAGAGGCATTTTTTATTACTCCCATAGCCAATAGGTCCGATACTGTGAATACGGCAGTAGGTGGATTAGGTAGGCTATAAAAGTGTTCCATAGCGTCGTAACCACTTGAATAGTCGTATGTGCCACGATAGATTAGACTTTCATCATAAGGGATATTAGCTTCCTGTAACGCTCTACGATATCCACGTTCACGGTCTATTGCGGAATATATAGTTTCGTTAGGTATGCCTATAGATACCATGCCTATCTTAGTGTGTCCCATGCTTATTAGATACTTAGTAGCGTCGTAACCTGCCACTTCATCGTTTACGGTAAGAGTTAGTATGTTACTATCTTCTATAGGTTCACAACATAGCGATATACAATACTTTTCGTTTAGACTGTCTAAGTACTTAGCGTTTAATCGTGTACCCAGTAGTATGGCAGCGTCTACGGTTCTGTTGGATAGCATACCTAATAGACGTTCTTCAGTCTTTTCGCTACTATTACTGAAACTTATTACTATATCATATCCCAACACATGAGCCATAGAAGACATACCTTGTAGTATTCCGCTATAGTAAGTGTGTTCTATGTTAGGAACTATAGCTAATATAGTGTTGGTTTCACGCTTGCGTAGGTTTCTGCCTAAATAGTTAGGTTCGTATTCAAGATTTTTAATAGCCTCTTGAACTATCTTAACAGTCTCTTCTTTAACGCAATCGTTATTGTTAAGTACTCGTGAAACGGTAGCTACAGATACTCCAGAGTATTTAGCTACGTCTTTAATGGTCGCTCTTTTCATGGTCTAATCACTTTCTTTCTAAGTTTCTAACGTAGTGGAATAGATACTGTTGTGCTATTCCTTGAGTACTATAGTACTGTGTAGGAAATCCATTAGGATAGTATTCCGATAGTACACGCTTAATCCATACGTCTTTAGGAAAAGCCTCGGTGCGATACATACCAAATAACAGTACACATTCGGAGACTTTATCGCCTACACCTTTAATCTTAAGGAGTTCCTGTTTGGCTGACGCTATATCCATAGTAGCTATAGACTTTAGGTCTACCTGTTTAGAGTACACCTTTTGAATGGCATCTACTAAGTATTTAGCTCTAAAGCCTGCCTTTAGATATGCTAAACTTTCTACAGTTTCATCTTTAAGAAGTTCTACTGTAGGAAATCCGTCGTAACGTTCACATAGTCGTGAGATTATCAACTTAATACGTGGTATGTTATTATTCTGTGATATTATAAACGATATTAAACTTTCCCAAGCGTCTTGTTTTAACAGACGTATACCACTGGCATATTCACAAGCCTTTTTGAGTGTGTCGTCTGCTGAATACTGCAACTTTAATGCTTGATAGTCGGTGTTAAGGTCAAAGTATTCCACCCACTTACTATTGAACTTCTCTTCGGTGGTATCTTTGAATAGTATTCCTTGGTCGGTTTGATGTAGTACTAAGTAGTCATTTAGTGCGTAACCGTGCCATATATTAGGTTCTAACGTAGACCAACGGAATGCTTGTCCACAGTCTAAAGTTTGAGCAAGGTCAAAAGTAGGTTCAGTTAATAGTATATCTTTTCCGATGACGTTGTACTTCATATACGTTCACACCCTATAGTTACATAGTTAATAGTATCTTTTTAAGTGTAAGTAGGTCGGCAGTGGAAACCTTTCCGTCTTGGTTTACGTCGCCATTATATACGCTACTATTTATACCTAACAGATACTTCTTTAATATTAGCAAGTCTACTGAAGATACTTTGCCGTCTAAGTTGCAATCGCCTAATATATCAGAACTTTCACCTATAGTAATGTCACTATCACCTACGGTTACTATATTGTCTTTAAGCAGACTTTCACCAGTAGTTAGATTGGTTAGCGTAAAGTTGGAAAACTCTATGCAAGTACCCTCTGGAAAACAACCGTTTGCAGTATATTGACCGTCACCACCTATATGAAAACTTAGTTCGGCACTATTGGAACTTATCGCTGGAGTAAACGTACAGTCCATATGGTATGTCTTACCTGCACCTACTTCTATACAGTTCCAGTAAGAGGCTAAGTCTTTAGCGTTAGAGTTTCCATTGTGCCAAGCGTCGTCACCGCTTTCTATATCGCCTATTTTGGTGAAAAACTTTCCACTTGAAGACGATAGCAAATCAAAAGTTATGCGGTAGGTATCTTCTGATGATATCTCAAAGTCACGATATGCAAACTGTAAGTCCCACCTATCAGTACCACCGTTAGATAGTCCACCACGATTGTTGATTACTACGCAGTAATCGTTATCTTTAAGTTTAGAAACGTCTGCATCAGCGTTAGAACCCTCTATGGCTATTATCTGCCAACCGTCTTCTTCTTGAATGCCTTCAGCAAACGTACCATAGGAAATATTAGTGGCTAATAGTATTCCACACGATATTAACGCTGTTGTTTTTTTAAATATTTTCATTAAATTATCCACCTACTATATTAATATTTTTATACATTATTAATAATATCATGAGTGTGTAAGTTTGTCAATAATATTAGTCTATTTTGGAACGCTTACACTATGCAGTATCTGTTTGGTTACTTCGTGAGTATTATTAATGATGCTATCTTTTAAGACTATTCTATGTGCTACTACGTCTTTAAATATGGATACTACGTCTTCTGGTATTACGTATGTACGCCCTTTTACGCCTGCCATACCTTGAGAGGCTCGCATTATAGCTATAGCACCTCTTGTACTTATGCCTAATTCGATATTTTGACTATCTCGGGTAGCTTGTACTAAGTCTAATATATAGCCTCTAACTTCTTTGGAAACCTGTATAGTGGCTAACTCCTGTTGAGCCGTAAGTACTTCTTGTATAGATACTACCTCTTGTAGAGGCTGATTAGTAACTTGCATGGTATATTGGTTGAGTATACTCTCTTCTGCTTCTCTGTTAGGGTAGCCTATACTTAAACACATTAAAAATCTATCTAACTGAGCAGTAGGCAGAGGATACATTCCAAAACTTTCGATAGGGTTCTGTGTGGCTATTACGTAGAACGTTTCACTTAGACTATATGTGTTGCCGTCTATAGATACTTGTCGTTCTTCCATGCACTCTAAAAGGCTTGATTGCGTTCTTGGAGTGGAACGGTTAATCTCATCGGCAAGTAGTATATCAGTAAATACCGAACCTTTACGCAGTATAAATTCGCCAGTCTTTTGGTTGTAGTAGTATATTCCCGTAACGTCAGAAGGTAACAAGTCGGGAGTACACTGTACTCTTTTAAATGTACAACCTATAGACTGGGCTATCGATTTAGCAAGGGTGGTCTTAGCCGTCCCTGGAACGTCGTCTAATAGTAGGTGTCCTTTACATAACAGAGTTACTATGGCTTTAGTGATAGTATCCTGTTTGCCCACTACTTTCTTAGTTATGTTGTCTAATAGTCTATCGTGAACATACTTGATAGTATTCATGTATAGTTATCCTTTCTGTTCTTCTATGGTTATATCCGCAAAAGATACCCTAATAATCTTTTGTAGGTCTTGTAAGGATACTTGTACCAATAAGCCTATCTTCCCAGCACTGAATACTATACTATCAAAGTCTTTAGCAGAGTTATTTATAGTGGTAGTAAAAAACTTCTTCATACCTATAGGCGAACAGCCACCGTGAATATATCCCGTTAGTTCTAATAACTCCTTAGACTTTACCATGGATATGGACTTTTCCTTAACGGCTTTAGCACACTTTTTGAGGTCTAATTCGGTATTGGCAGGCAGTACGAATACGTAGTGATTATTAGACTTTGCTACTGTAACTAAGGTCTTAAACATTTGGTTAGGATTTATACCTATTATTTGAGCAACGTCGTAACTGGTTTTGGTCTTTATAGTGTCTAAGGTCATACCTTTTTCATATAGATTATATAGTGTATACTTAATCTTCTTTTTTTCTAATAGTCTCATAACGTTAGTTTTTTCGTCCAATATTAACACTCCCATATTTAAGATTTTTTATACTTAATATTATAGCATATACGTTTGGACTTTGCAAACTAAATTATCTACCAGTCTATTATGTTTAGATGTTCTAATAGTACTTTTACTCCCATGGATATTAGTATTATACCACCTACACACTCTGCCATGTGTTTATACCTTGCCCCGAACTTAGTGCCTATACATACACCTATCCAAGATAGTACTAAAGTACATACTCCTATAGTAACGGTCGCTGACGCTATGTTCACGCTTATGCACGCAAACGCTATGCCTACAGTTAAAGCGTCTATACTGGTGGCTAATGATAGCATTAATAGTTCTTTATGATTTATACTACTACTAACCAATACTTCTTCACGTTTAGAGGCTTGCACTACCATTTGAACCCCTATTATAGTTAATAGTATAGCACATATCCAGTGGTCTATACTGGATATATAACTCTCAAATCGATAGCCTAACGCCCAACCTATGTAAGTCATGCCCGCTTGAAAACTACCAAAGTACAACGCTACTATGGTATTAGTCTTTAAGTTTAATCTTTTGTAGTTCAATCCTTGACAGATTGCTACTGCGAATGCATCCATGGATAGCCCAACGGCTATTAGTAATAACTCAACGTATCCCATATACACAATACTCCATTACGTGCATATCTATGGAATTAAATAGCCATTGACATACACACTATTTTGTTATATAATTGAATAGCAGTCTTTGACTGTTAAAACATACTTACGTCTATTTGAGGTTGGTCTTTTTTGAGGGGAATTGACCTGCTATATAATAGACGTATTCTATTATATTATACTATGATATTAAACTATATATTACTAAATATATCAGGGAATGGCTATATTAACCATTCCCTGAACGTGTATATTTAAGACTGTCTTAGTTCTATCTATTAACCTAATACTACTACTATCTTGTTAGTATCTTTTAGAGTATCAGCAGATATAAAGTTGCCTTGAATAGCTTCGCCATTTACTGTAACTTCTTTAACTCCACTCTGTACGTGGTTAGGGTTTTCTACTTGAATAGATAGGTGCTTACCACGAAATTCCTTTTCGATAGTAAAGCCGTCCCATTCGTGTGGGATAGATGGTGATATTACTAAACCATCAGCATTAGGACGCATACCACATATACCTTCTACACAACCTACCATTACTGTGGAAGCTGTACCAGTTAGCCAATGTACGTGAGAACGTCCTTCAAAGTCGGAACGGGTGGATTCGGTAAACTGACCGTGAACGTATGGTTCGATAACTCTTACTTCTGCCTTGTCGTTCATGGTTGCAGGTGAACTTTCCTTGAAGTATTCAAAGGCTCTGTCGCCGTGACCGAGTAGACTTTCAGCGAGTATTAACCAACCTTGCGATTGTGAGAATATACCACCGTTTTCCTTAGTGTCTGGTGTGAATATGTGCATTAAAGCACCGTCAAAGTAGTGGTCTACATAAGGAGGTTCAAGAAGTTTTGCACCGTATGGAGTGTTTAAGATACTATGAACGCTTTCCATAGACTTTTCAGCCTGTTCCTCGTTAGCAAACTTAGAGATTACACCCCAGCTTTGTGGATTTAACCACATATTAGCTTCTGGGTCTTTCTTAGCACCTACGATAACGCCGTCTTCACGAATACCTCTAATCCAACGGTCGTCGTCCCAACACTTAGAGAGTGCGTCGCCTAACTTTGCTTGAACCTCTTCAACGTATGAGATGTATTCAGTATCGTTCTTATCTTTAGCGTAACCCTTAATAACTGACATCGCATAGTATAGTTGGAACGCTACGAAAGTACTTTCGCCCTTTTTACCAAGACGTAGACAGTCGTTCCAGTCAGCGTGTAGACCAGCAGGCATATTGTGGTCGCCAAGACGTTCCATGGAGAATTGAATAGCCTTTTTAAGGTGTTCATATACAGTATCTTCGCCACCGTTAGCGTATACTATCACTTCGTCTAAGAAGTCCTTATTACCACTTTCGCCGATATACTTAACTATAGTAGGGAATAGCCATAGAGCATCGTCGGCACGATATGATGGGTGTCCAGTTTCACGAACGTATTCTGGGTCATCAGGAGTGTTTTCGTGTCCTGCATTGTGGTTGAACTTAACTAAAGGTAGACCGCCACCGTTATCTACTTGTGCAGATAGCATAAATCTAATCTTTTCAAGTGCAAGTTGTGGGTCTAAGTGGATGATACCTTGTATATCTTGAACGGTATCACGATAGCCATAACCGTTTCTTAAGCCACAGTAGATGAACGATGCAGCTCTTGACCATATGAAGGTTATAAAGCATTGATAAGCATTCCAAACGTTAATCATGTTGTTAAACTCTTCGCTTGGAGTGTTAATTTGAAAACGGTTTAACTTTTCGTGCCAGAAGTCCTTAAGTTGAGCTACTTCCTTATCTACTCTGCCTACTTCGTCATACTTAGCCATTATTTCTTCTGCTTGAGCGTTATTCTTTTGTCCTAAGATGTATATTAGTTCCTTAGTTTCGTTAGGGTTTAGTACAAAGTCGGACTGTAAAGCACCACAAGCGTTAGAGTTGTAGTTGGTAACGTCGTTACATTCGCCACGTTCTACAGCTATAGGATTAGAGTATGTTCTATATGAACCTATAAAGCTATCTAAGTTACCGTTGTAACGGGATACCTTTTCGCCTACTAAACCGAAAAATCTTTCCCTGTAGTTAGAACCAGTAGCGTCTTTACCACTATTTTCGTTTATGTGTTGTACTATCTTGTTACCTTCAAAAGAAGTTCTTGTAATGAATAGAGTATACTGTAGGTTTACTTGGTCTTGTTCATAGTTATTATCGTTAGTGAACTCTACAAATCCAAAAGTACTTAAATATCTTGGTTTGGTGTCAAGGTTAGTAACCTTACATCTCCAAACTTCATAAGTTTGACCGTCTGGAACGTAGTATGTAACTTCGGACTTGATGTTTTTGTATTCGGCAGTCATAACGGTGTATGCAGTACCATGACGGCATTCACTTTTGTATTCGTTTAAAGGCTTGCCTACTGGTTGCCAAGAGGTAGTCCAATAGTCGTTTAGGTCGTTATCTCTAATGTAGATGTATCTTCCAGGTAGTGACATATTGGAATTAAATCTGTAACGGGATATTCTTCCGTTAGCTCCCGACTTAACAAAGCTATAGCCACCTGCATTGTTAGACACTATAGCACCATATTCAGGTGAGCCTAAGTAGTTAGCCCAAGGTGCTGGAGTGTCTGGACGAGTAATTACATACTCTTTGTCTTTAAGGTTAAAGTAACCGTACTTCATAAAAAAAGTTCTCCTTTGCAATATATATTAAATGTAAACGTATACATTTCAAAACTTTAGCCATATTCAGTATACTATCATGATACCATATGTAATATGTGTTTGTCAACAGAATATTAAAATTACTTTTATTGGATATTTTTGGTTATTGAAAAATCCTAATAACTGTCGAAGTAGCGTATATTTGCTATGCAAAATAGTAGTTTTCAACATAGTTTCAACATATGGTTAATAGTTTAGCTTTAATATATAACTCACAGTTATGTGTGTTTAAGAAGGTTCAATCTAAAAGTTTTAAAGTTTTCAACACCAATATGTTGAAAACTTTGTGGAAAAGCCTAATTCTACTAAGTAGGAGAATATTTTTCTAAATATTGGCTATAATATAGGTAGCGTGCATATATATTATAGTAGTTGAATATGGGCTTAGGAGGAGCAAAACGGCATGATTAAAGGCGTAAACAAAAAGATTATAGAAATTAATAACCCTAACAGTGAATACTTTGATAAGGTGGTACTGTACATTAAACCTAATATAGAAGTCCGTTCTAATGGCGAACTATCTTATGAAGTTAATAAGTGTTTAAAGTCTATTACCAATAGTAAGAGTATCGAAAAAAAAAGTAGTATCACGACGGTGTATATAATAACTTTGGCTATAATACTTATAGCTACTATAGTATTTATTTTAATATGAGTGGTGCATTATAGGTATGATATCTATAATAATTATTATTAGGTGGCTTATTATAGAAAAATTTAAAAAAAATTAGTATCTAATACGCTAAACCCCTTGATATTTTTTAAAACCTATGCTATAATTATATTGCATTTTAGTTATAGTTTCAGCAAAGACAGGTTTAAACCTGTCTTTCATTTGTATATGGAGGAACTTTTAATGAAGATAAAAAAGTATGGCAACACCGAAAAGTTAATATACGATTTAGCTTTTCCTATTGCTGAAGAGTTAGGTCTTACTATTTGGGACGTTAGGTTTGAAAAAGAGGGTGCTGAATGGTATCTAAGAGTGTTTATCGACAAGGAAGACGGCGTAAACATCGACGACTGCGAAAACCTTAGCAGACCTTTAAACGACCTTATAGACGAAGTAGACCCTATTAAACAACACTATATCTTTGAAGTCGGTTCGGCTGGCTTGGGCAGGGAACTTATAAGATACGAACACTTTGCTAACTATCTTGGCGAACTAATAGATATAACCTATATTCGCCCTAATAGTAAGTTCGGCAAGGTTCTTACTGGCACTTTAAAAGAGTATTCTAAAGATACTATGACGGTAGTACCACAAGATGATACTTGCGATGCCGTTATACCTCTACAGGAAGTCTCTAAAGTAAACGTCCATGAGGACTATTTTATATAATTACTTATGAAAGGAGTAACTACCAAAAAATTACTATATTATTAGGTAGTATTAAAAACTATGAACAATCTATATCAAGGGGTAAAACTACTCCCTATTAAAGTCTCTGATGAAGTGATAACTAAAAACGTTATTAAAGCTATTAAAGAATACTTTGAAACTACAGCAGAAGACGCTACTATGTACGCTAAACACAAAGACGAATATGAGGCTTATTTAGACCTACATACTAATGTAACTATCGACCGTGACGTTAAGACTATTACGGCTTATATCGAAAAAGAAGTTCTTGACCTTGGCGGTGACGAACCTTGGGACTTTACTGTTATAGATATTAATCAGGCAAGAAGAATAGAACCTACTATTCAATGTGGTGATGACGATAATCCTGTATACTGTCCAGTAGAGTTTGACCTATCGTTAGTACAAGACCAAACTATAGCTTTAATTCGTCAATCTTTAAATAAGATGGTTAATAACGGCATTAACACTCTTAAAAACTCACGTTCTTCTGTAAGATTTACTACCTATAGCATAGACGAAGAACCTGGTGTTAAGATGGATAACAAAATACTAAGAGAACTATTCGATGCTATGGAAATCCTTCAACAAGAAGTAGATATCCCAGACGAAGTTATTATCGATAAGGTTAAAGACGCTATCTTTAAAACCGTTAAAAAGTACTACGAACACGACTTCAACAACAAAACCGTATACTTTGAAAACAAGGACGCTTACGAAGAATACATGAGAAAACACGTTAAAATTCAAATCGATAAGGAAGCAAGAACTTTTAACGTATACTTAGAAAAGGAAGTAGTAAATCTTAACGGCGAAAAGCCTTGGGACTTTACCGTAATAGACGTGAACGAAGCTAACAAGATTAACTTCTCAAGAAATAGATATGCTATTCCTGTATCTTGTGGTACTGATGAAAACCCTGTATTCTTCCCAGTAAAGATAAACGTTTCTAAACTTGGTAGAACCGCAGTAAATCAGGCTAAACAGTCTATTAGAGGCGAAATTAAGGATATCCTTAGAAGCAGACTTATTAATACCTTTGAACACTTAGAACACTGTTGCATCACTACTACAGTAGTTAGAGTAGAACAGTCTCAACGCAGGGACGGTAAGGGTAGCGGTAGCGACTACAACGTAATACTATCTTACAACGGTAGCGAAATAGTACTATACAAGAACGAACAGATTCCTAATGAAGTATTTGAAGTTGGTCAATCCGTTAAAGTATACGTATTAGAAATAGGTAATAAGTTAAAGACTAATCCTTATGTTAAGATATCCCGTACACATTGGGACTTTATTAGAAAGCTATTTGAATTAGAAGTTCCTGAAATTCAAGAGGGTATAGTAGAGATTAAGTCTATAGCTCGTGAAGCTGGTTCAAGAACTAAAATAGCAGTATGTTCTAACGACCCTAACGTAGACCCTATAGGTGCTTGCATAGGTGAAGGTAATTCCAGAATTAACGCCGTTCGTGCTGAATTAGGCGGTTCTAAGTGCATGAACTACAGATATCACAACGTACGTGATAGCCATATGTTCGATAACGTAGAAAACGTGGATATAGTAGAGTATAGCCCAGATATAGAAAAGTTTGTAGCTAACGCTCTATCACCTGCTAAGGTTCTTAACGTTACTATGGATACCGAAACTATTATAGACAATAAGACTCATGCACCTAAGGAAATTACAGTATGCCGTGTTACCGTTCCAGAAGACCAAATATCTTTAGCTATAGGTAATGGCGGTCAAAACGCTAAGTTAGCGGCTAATCTAACTAAGTGCAAGATAGACATCAAGGCAGAAAAAAAGAACGCTAAAAAGGAAGACTAAGTTTTATGATGAAACATAAAAAAGTACCTATTAGAATGTGTTGCGGTTGCGGTCAAAACTTACCTAAGCGTGAACTTATTAGAATAGTTAAGTCGCCTGAAGGTGAAATTTCTTTGGACAAAACCGGAAAAAAGTCTGGCAGAGGGGCTTACATATGCCCTAAAGTAGAGTGTCTAAACGTTGCTCAAAAGAGCAGAAAGATAGAAAGAGTATTCTCTTGCAGAATACCTGAAGAAGTCTATGAGGTGATGAGAGATGAACTTTCAAAAGATAGTTAATCTGCTTACCATGTGCCGAAGGGCAGGTAGGTTAGTAGGTGGCTTTGACGTTACCTTAGAAGCTATAGTTAAGCATAAGTCTAAGTGTATATTGGTAGCTTCTAACACCTCGGAAAAGACTATTAAAGAGTTAAAGTATAGAGTGGATAGTCAAAACGTACAAGGGGTAGATTTCCTAAGCATTCCTTTGACTATATCCGACGTAGACCAATATATAGGTCTTAACGTAGGCGTTATCGCTATATGTGATGACGGCTTTGCTAAGGCTTTTAAAAAGTTGGTCTAATAATAAGTAACAGTAATATTGTATTAGTTGGTCTTTATGCGTACACTGTTACGCATACAGACTGGCTATACTACGCCACTATTTAAGGGGGTTTCTATTTATGCAGAAAAAGGTTAAACTATTAGACCTTGCTAAAGATTTAAACGTAGACAAGAGCAAAATTATAGACGTTATTGCTAAGTATAATAGCAATGCACCTCGTAAAAAGCCATCGTCTCAACTTTCCGAAGGAGAAGTAAACTTGGTATTAGAACACTTTACTCAAAAAAACCAAGTATCATCTTTTGATAACTACGCTAACTCTAAAAACGGTAGCAGTAATACTAATAAAGACGTTAATAATAAACCTTTTGATAGAAAGAATAGTTCACAACAAGGTACTACTAATAGCTCTAACTATAATAAGTCTAATAATAGTAACAGACAGGACAGAACAGACAGACAAGGAAATAGTCGAAACTATAACAGCAACGGTAACAAGTCTAATAACAGACAGGGTTCAAACAGTTATAGCAACGATAATAGAAATAACAACGGTAACTATTCAAAGAATGGTTCTAACAACACCAATAACAACAGAACTAACAACTACAATAGCAACGGTAACAACAGATTTAATAGTAACAGTAGTCAAAACCAAAACGCTAACAAGACTAACGTTACTAATAATACTACTAACAAGAGTGCTAATTTTAAAACTCAAAAGCCACAGGCTAAGTCCAACGATACTACTACTAAAACACAGTATCAACCTAAGCCAAAAGCACAAGCTAAACCACACAACAGAGGGGAAAAGACTCAACTTAACGTTAATATTTCCTCATCAAGTATGGTAGCTCCTAACCAAACTATTAGAACTGTGGACACTCGTAGTAGTAGTAGCTATATCGACTTAGATAAGTACAACGAACGCTACGAACAGATAGCTCCTGCTAACAGACAAAAAGATAACTACTCTAAGAAACAGAAGATTACCCAAAAGTCTGCACAGAAGCAAAGACAAAAGTACTCCACTAAGAAGGAAACCGAAACTGAAAAACTTCGTCGTTTAGAACTCGAAAGAGCAAGAAAACAACAACTTAAAGTACTAATTCCTGATGAAATAGTAGTTAGTGAACTCGCTTCTCGTTTAAAGGTTACCGTTAGCGACGTAATCAAAAAACTTATGGGCTTAGGCATTATGGCAAGTATCAACGAAACTGTAGACTTTGATACTGCTTCCTTAATAGCTGAAGAATTTAACGCTAAAGTAGAAAAGGAAGTAATAGTTACTATTGAAGAACGTCTTATCGACGATAGCGATGACGATAGCGACAATGTAGAAGAACGTTGTCCAGTAGTAGTAGTTATGGGACACGTAGACCATGGTAAGACTTCTATCCTTGATAGAATTAGACACGCTCACGTTACGGCTTCCGAAGCTGGTGGTATCACTCAACATATAGGTGCTTATCAAGTAAACTATCAGGGTAAGGATATTACATTCTTAGATACCCCTGGACACGAGGCTTTTACTTCTATGAGGGCAAGAGGTGCTAACATTACCGATATAGCAGTATTAGTAGTAGCAGGCGATGACGGTATTATGCCTCAGACTATAGAGTCTATAAATCACGCTAAGGCAGCAGGCGTTACCTTAATAGTAGCTATAAATAAGATGGACGTTGAAGGTGCTAACGCTGATAGAGTTAAACAAGAACTCACCGAGCAAGGTATAGTTTGCGAAGAGTGGGGCGGTGATACTATATGCGTTCCAGTATCCGCTAAGACTGGTGAAGGTATTGACGACCTATTGGAAAACATCCTATTAGTAGCCGAAGTTAAAGAACTTAAAGCTAATCCTAACAGACTTGCTAAGGGTGCTATCATAGAGGCTAAGTTAGATAAGGGTAGAGGTCCTGTAGCTACTATATTAGTACAGAATGGTACTTTACATCAAGGCGACGTAATAATCGCAGGTACTTCTGTAGGTAGAGTTAGAGTTATGACTAACGATAAGGGCAAACAGGTTACTTCTGCTGGTCCTTCCGTTCCTGTTGAAATTACTGGTCTTGCCGAAGTTCCTTCTGCTGGTGATACCTTTAACGCCGTAGAAGACGAAAAGCTCGCAAGAGAGTTAGTAGAGCAAAGAAAACATGAGGCTAAACAACAACAGTTTAAAAACTATCAAAAGGTTACTCTTGATAATCTATTCTCTCAAATTGAACAGGGCGAAATGAAAGAACTTCCTATCATAGTTAAGGCGGACGTTCAAGGTTCTGTAGAAGCCGTAAAGCAGTCTTTAGAAAAGCTATCTAACGACGAAGTTAGAGTAAAGGTTATTCACGGGGCTGTAGGTGCTGTAAGCGAAAGCGACGTTATGCTTGCGTCAGTATCTAACGCTATAATAGTTGGCTTTAACGTTAGACCAGACCCAGTAGCTTCCGAAAGTGCTGAACGTGACGGCGTGGATATTAGACTATACAGAGTAATATACGACGCTATAGACGAAGTATCTACTGCTATGAAGGGTATGCTCGCTCCTAAGATTAGAGAGGTTCAACTTGGTAGAGCTGAAGTTCGTCAAGTATACAAGATTTCTAACGTAGGTCAAATAGCTGGTTCTTACGTGCTAAACGGCAAGATTACTCGTTCTTCCGAAATTCGTGTAGTTCGTGACGGTATAGTAATAGCCGAAGACAAGATAGACAGTCTAAAGCGTTTTAAGGACGACGCTAAAGAAGTAGCTTCTGGTTATGAATGTGGTATAGGTCTTACTAAGTTTAACGACATTAAGGAAGGCGACATATTAGAAGCATTTATAATGGAAGAATATAGAGAAGACTAACTTTTAACGTTAGTATTACTATAATACTTATCTTCAACGGGTGGATTTTTTTAAGATTATCTGCCCGTAGAATATATGTACAGTTAATATTTTTGGAGGTATAATATGCCAAACTTTAAATCACAAAGACTTGAAGAAGACATTAACAGAGAACTTACTGCTATTTTTAGAGAACTTAAAGACCCAAGAATAGACAGTATGCTATCTATAGTTAAATGCGACCTTACCAGAGACTTATCTCATTGTAAGGTGTACGTTTCCAGTCTATACGGTATGGAAAGTACTAAAAAATCAGTAGAGGGACTAAAGTCCGCTTCAGGATATATTAAAAGAGAACTATTCGCTCGCTTGAAAATGAGAAAGTGTCCTGACCTACACTTTATAGCAGACGATAGTATAGAGTACTCTACTAAGATTAACGAAATTATTAAGGATATCGACTTAGGCGAAGACGAAACTACAGAAGACGATACCGAAGTATAATCTTACAGGAGGCGATATATTTGAGCATCAAACTAAACTATCAGCAAACCGCTGAAATATTAAAAGATTTAGACTATGTATATATACTAACACATCAAAGCCCAGACGGTGATACTATAGGTTCAGGATTAGCGTTATACTACACTCTAACCAGTATGGGAAAAAAGGCTAAAGTATTATGTAGCGATAGTTTTCATCACAAATACGACTACATCACTAAAGACTATGTGGACTTAGAGTTTACTCCAAAGTATATAGTTTCTACAGACGTTGCCGATACTAAACTATTAGGTTCTTTAAACGAACCTTATGGCGATAAGGTTTACCTATGTATAGACCATCATATATCTAATAAAGAGTACTCTAAGTATCTATTGGTATCTCCTAACTCTTCGGCTAACTGTGAGGTGGTATATACTCTATTTAAGACTATGGGTATTAAAATTTCTGAAATAGTCGCTAAGTGCTTATATACTGGTATAGCTACCGATACGGGTTGCTTTAAGTTCAGCAACTGCAACGCTGAAACTCATAGAATAGTTAGCGAAATTATGGAACAGTACCCTAATATAGACTACGCAACTATTAACAGAGTACTATTTGATATTAAAAGTCCAAGCCGACTTAATGCCGAAAAAGAGGCTATGTCTAACATTAGCTACTATCTTGACGGCAAGTGTACCGTAGTATGTATCACTCAAGATATGATTAAGCGTTTAAACCTATCGTTAGACGACTTTGAAGGTATTACTGCTATATCTACACAAGTAGAAGGCGTATGTGTGGGTATCACTATGAAGGAAATGGAAAAAGATACCTTTAAAGTATCTTTGCGTTCGGTTAGTGATGTGGACGTATCTAAAGTATGTGCTAAGTTCGGCGGTGGCGGTCACGTAAAGGCTGGCGGTTGCAAGTTGGAAAATATATCTTGTAACGACGCTATCAAACAGTTAGTAGATGCAGTATCGGAGGAACTTTCTTAATGAAAGACGGTATACTATGTATTAACAAACCTGCTGGCTTTACTTCGTTCGACGTTATAGGCAAACTTAGAGGTATATTGAAGTTTAAAAGATTGGGTCACTCTGGAACGTTAGACCCTATGGCTACGGGTGTACTTCCTGTATTTGTCGGAAAGGCTACTAAGTGTTGCGATATACTCCCTAACGATGATAAGTGCTATATTGCAGGGTTCAAATTCGGTGCTACTACCGATACTCAAGATAGTACAGGCACTATAACACACACTTTTGAACCTAAAAAGGTTACTATTGAAGATATTCAAAGCGTCTTAAAAGATTACATAGGCGAAATATTACAAGTTCCGCCCATGTATTCGGCAGTGTCTATAAACGGTCAGCGACTATACGATTTGGCTCGAAAAAATATAGTGGTAGAACGTCCACCACGTAAGATAGTAGTATACAGTATTAGAGTACTATCTTATGGTGCGGATACTCTATCAGGTACTTTAGAAATTAGTTGTGGTAAGGGTACTTATGTTAGAACTCTTATAAACGATATCGGCGACGCTTTAGGCGTGGGTGGTTATATGACTTCTTTAGTTAGAACTTCTGCCAGTGGCTTCGAATTAAAAGACTGCTACTCCTTTGAAGACGTTACTAACGCTATGTTAGATAGTTCTATAGATAGTCTAATAGTACCTACTGAAACTATCTTTAAAGACTATCCTAAACTATCCCTTTCAGAAGTTCAAACTAAACAGTACAGAAACGGCGTTAAACTACCAATCTTAGAACTTAACGTATCTACTGAGTACTCTACTTATGCTGTGTACTCTTTTGACGGTGTCTTTATAGGTACTGCTAATGTAGACCCTACAGAGGGCGTATTAAGAGTGGGTAAAAACTTTTAGACTATTTAAGGTGGTGTTATACTATGGCAGACGAATACGCTATAGCTTTGGGAATATTCGACGGTGTACACTTGGGACACAAAGCCGTAATAGGTGAGGCTTTAAAGTATAAGTCTATGGGACTTAAGACTGGTATATTTACCTTTTCAGCTGAAGATATGCGTATCAAACAGGGCAGAGAACTACACTACATATTAGACAATAACTCTAAACTGGATATGCTTAAGTCTATGGGTGTGGATACTATACTCTGTCCTAAGTTCAACGACGTTAAGAATATGAGCGGTTTGGAGTTCGCTAAGGATATACTATCCAATAGAATGCACGCTAAAGTAGTAGTATGTGGTCAACGCTTTAGGTTCGGAAAAGGTGCTACTTGTGACCATAACGATTTAATCGACTATGGAAAGACGTTTGGATTTACCGTTAAAGTTATGCAGTCTATAGCCTCTAATGGTGGTATAGTATCTTCCAGTAAGATTAGAACACTACTAAGCGAAGGTAACGTTAAAGAGGCTAACGCTCTATTGGGATATAACTACTATATTAATAAGTTGGTGGTTCACGGAACACAGATAGGACGTACTATAAACGTTCCTACTATAAATCAACTATTCGGAGAAAGACAGGTTATAGCTAAGTTCGGAGTGTACCGCTCTATAACCACTATAGACGGTATAGAATACCCGTCTATGACCAACGTTGGCGTGAAACCTACCGTTACTAATGAGGGTGTTCCCGTTGCAGAAACTCATATTATAGGCTATTCGGGTGACTTGTATAATAGAGTGGTTAGAGTGTCTTTATACGACTACGTTAGACCAGAACACAAGTTTAACTCTATAGAAGAACTTAAACAGGCTATATATAACGATATTGCAGTATGTTCTTGCAAGCAGAGTTAGTGTGTTAAAACTTTCATATTCAAGATATACTACTATCATATAACTTTCACATACTTTAAATATAATAGTGCTTGTGCATGGTATGTAATATTAAACTATCAGGAGGGCGATTTTTTCTATGATAGAAATTAAAAATCTTACTAAAAGATATGGCGACAAGTTGGCGGTAAATGACATATCTTTTACGGTGGAGGACGGCGAAATACTGGGCTTTTTAGGTCCTAATGGTGCTGGTAAGTCTACTACTATGAATATGCTTACTGGCTATATCTCATCTACTTCGGGAAGTGCTACTATTAACGGAATAGATATCTTTGAAGAACCTATTAAGGCTAAAAAAAATATAGGCTATCTTCCAGAAATTCCACCGCTATACTTAGATATGACCGTTAAAGACTATCTTAACTTTGTGTACGACCTTAAAAAGTGCAAACTTCCAAGAAAGTCACACTTACACGACGTATGCGACTTAGTTAAGATTAACGATGTATACGAACGTATTATTAAAAACCTCTCTAAAGGTTATAAGCAAAGAGTAGGTTTAGCTCAAGCGTTAATAGGCAATCCGCCAGTACTTATTCTTGATGAACCTACTGTAGGTTTAGACCCTAAACAGATTATAGAAATTAGAACTTTAGTAAAACGTTTAGGTAAAAAACATACTGTAATACTATCTTCACATATACTATCCGAAATTCAGGCAGTATGCGACCGTGTTATTATTATTAACAACGGAAAAGTCGCCGCCGAAGATACTATAGATAACCTTTCTAAAACCGTATCAGGCGACCACAGGCTTATTATGAGAATAGACGGTGCTGACAGAAAACAGATTATTAAACTTATCCGTGATATTGACGGTATAGTATCGGTTAAGGCTGATATGCTTAGAGAAGACAACGTTTGGGAGTTCGATATAGAAGCTAAAGAAGGAATGGACGTTCGTTACGATATCAACAGAGTATGCAAAGAAAATAACCTTAACATTCTAATGATGAAGAATAACGAAATATCATTAGAAGATATATTCTTAAAGATTACTATGGGCGAAAATATCTATAAAAATAAAGAAGTTATTAAAGACGGAGGTAGTAAGTAATGGGTGCTATATATAGGCGTGAAATGGGAGCGTTCTTTTCTTCTGCTATTGCGTATATCTTTTTAGATGTGTTCTACTTTTTCTCAGCGTTGTTTTTTAGTTTAAATTGTCTATACTCTGGTAATACGGATATGTCTTCGGTGTTTTCCTCTATGTTCATGGTAATACTATTTTTAATTCCTATTACCACTATGCGTCTAATGAGTGAAGAAAAAAAGCAGAAGACCGAACAGGGTTTATTGACTGCACCAGTAAGTTTAACCGAGATAGTATTGGGTAAATACTTTTCAGCGTTTACACTATACGCTTTAGGAATAGCTATCTTTTTAGTATACGCTTTAATATTAGCGTTTTTTGGAAGTGTATCTTGGGCTTTAGTATTGTCTAACTGTTTAGCGTTATTGCTATTAGGTGGAGCATTTATTTCGGTTGCGATGTTCGTATCTGCATTGACCGAAAATCAGATAGTAGCTGCTATAGGTGGTATGTTTGCACTGTTAGTACTATATCTATTAGATAGCCTATCTTCTTTAATCTCTTGGACTCCTTTAGTTACCATATTAAACTCTCTATCGTTCTATACCAGATACTATGAGTTTACACAGGGTATTTTCGACTTGTCCAGTGTACTATTCTACGTTAGCGTAATAGCACTGTTTAACTTCTTTACCGTTAGAGTGTTTGAAAAACGTCGTTGGAGCTAATATATAGGAGGTATTGATAAACATGAGCGAAGATAACAAGAAAGACAAAAAGGAAAAACAGTCTAAACCTAAAAAGGAAAAGCAACCTATAAACAAAAAGAAACTAAAGTATGGCTCTTTAGCTACTGCTCTTACCGTTATAGTGGTCGCTATAGTAGTAGTTATAAACGTGATAGCTACTAACGTTACTGACCGTTTCGACCTTACTTTGGACTTGACTAATGATGATATATTTACTATCTCACAAGATACTATAGACTATCTAAACGACGTACAACAGGACGTTCAAATTATAGTACTTTCCGATAAGAGTAACTTTGAAGATAAAGCTATATACTATAAACAGGCTTCAGAAGTTATTCAAAAGTACGCTAAGTATTCCGATAAGGTTACTGTAGAGTACATCAATATGAATAAAAATCCTAACTACGTATCTAAGTTTAAGAGTATCTATAGTGGAGACTTAACAGAAGGTGATATAGTAGTATATCGTAAGGGTACAGGCGAAAACGATAGCGATAGAATTAAAGTATTAACTCTAAACGACCTATTTACTATATCCTATGATGATAGCGGTAACGGTTCGGTTACTCAATCTAAAGCAGAGCAAGAACTTACTTCTGCCGTTATGTACGTAACAGACGCTAACCCTAAAAAGGCTGTATTAGTAAGTGCTGATATGCCAAATTCCGTACAGTACGCAAGCTATGCTTTAAAGAACATGATAGAAAGCAACGGTTACGACGTTGAAGAGTTGGATATTCTTACTTCCGATATAGACGTAGACAGTACCGACCTATTAGTGGTATTCTCTCCATTAAACGACTTCAACTCAGCCGTTATAGATAAGATTAGTGACTATCTATACAATGACGGTAAACTCGGCAAGAATATGCTATATGTGGCTAACTATGACCAAAATACTACTACTCATATAGATGAATTTTTGGCAGAATGGGGCTTAAAAGTTGGCGATAACTACGTCGTAGAAACTGATAGTTCTTCCGCACAGACTGTAGGTGTATATGGTTTAAATAACTATATAAACTCTTCTATAGGCGTTATAGCTAATGATGACTACTCTTCATTGGTATCCGATACTACACTACCTATAGCAGTACCAGTTGCAAGACCTATCGAACTTCTTTGGGAAACCAACGGCGACAGGGAAACTTGTACTATACTTAATACTTCAAGCACTTCTGCTTTAGTACCTTTAGACGCTGATAATACTTTTGATATCTCTACTGCTGTAACCGGTATACAGAACGTTATGGCTATGGGTTCTAAGTATATATTCGACGATAACAACGAAAAAGTTACCAGCAACGTTATGGTTATGGGTTCTGCATTCATGACCGACGTATATATCACTTCGGATACTTCTTATAACAACGGCGAATTTATACTAAACGCTATAAATAAGATGACTGGTAAGTCTCAAGGTATTACTATAGTACCTAAGAGCTTAGTAGTATCTTCCGTAGAAATTAGTAACCTTCAATACAACGTACTTAAGACTATATTAGTAATAGTAGTACCTTTAGTAGTAGTCGTTATAGGATTTATAGTATTCGCTAAACGTAGAAATAAGTAACTTAAAGTACCATGGTACATAGAAACGTGCTATTTAGTACGTTTCTATAGTACTAAGTTAGCATATTAATATTTTATGGAGGTAGCCTTTTATATGAATAAAACCGTTAAGGGAATAATAGCTTGTAGTGTATGTTTAGTACTATTGGGTGGTGGTTTGGTGGCTTTAAAGCTAACGGATAGTTCTAATAGTGAAGATGCTGAGGTGGGAGACTCTTTAATAGCAGAAGCTAACCATATATTCTATCAACACGATAGTAGCGAAGTAAACAAGGTAGTAGTGGACAATCCATCGGGTGGTTATACTCTTGAACGTACCGCTAAAGCTACAGACGATATCGACGCTAAATACTCTATAGATGAAATCTCTAAGTATACTCAAAACGATACTATAGTATCTACTATAGCTAATAACTGCGCCTCTTTAGAGGCTTTGGAACTGGTGGACGAAAACCCTACAGATTTAAGTCAGTTCGGTTTGGACAACCCTTCCGCTACCGTTACCGTATACTTTGACGATAGTTCCTCCGAAACGTTCTTAGTAGGGGATAACAGTCCTGTAGAGGGTATGTATCTAAAGATGTCCGATGAAGACGCAGTATATACGGTAAGTAGTAATCCACTATATGTATTCCAAAAAGATAGTAACTACTTTATCTCAAGAGTGTGCTTAGAAACTCCTGCCGATGATGAATATCCTACAGTCGAAAACTTAACCATAAAGCGTAAAGACTTAGACTATGATATAGTACTCCAATACGACCACAGAGCCGACGACGAAGACTATATAGGCGGTACTTCGGCAAGTCATATTATGACTTCTCCAGTATATGCGTACCTTAATGCGGATAACTCACAAGATATTACACATAGTATGTTCGGACTTACTGCTGATAGTATAGTATCGTTATCACCTACAGAAGAACAGTTAGAAGTGGCTGGAATAAATGACCCTACTTGTGAAGTTACTATGGTCTGTGACGACGGAAACACTTATAATCTAAAGATAGGTTCTTCTTATAGTTCCACTTCTTACGATGAGGACTATACCGCCTACTTTGGATACTTTGAAGGTATAGATATACTATTCGCATTTTCGGAAAGTTCTGTCCCTTGGTTGAACGTAAAACCTATGGATATTACCTCTCAGTTAGTATTTGGTACGTATATCTACGATATCAAAGATATGACTATTACCACTAAAGATACTACTTTAAAGTTTGAGGGTGAAGGTACTTCCGATGACTATTCGGTTAAACTAAACGGTAAAGACTTCGACCTTAACAGATACAAGAGTTTCTATCAAGCACTAATCAAAGCACCTGCCGAAGAACTATACTTAGATGCCGTATCTGGTGAACCTGAAGTTACTGTAACTATTAATCTACAGTCTGGCGGTGAACCTGATGTGGTTCAGTTCTACCGCATTAACGATAGAAAAGTGGCTATAGTCCATAACGGATTAGTAAGTTTTGCTTGTCGTTCAAGCTTTTTAGATAACTCTTTACTACCTAATATTGCTAATATAGAAGGCGATACAGACTTTGTAACTAATTGGTAATATATAGAAAATAGTCGAATGTGATATACAATATTCCCAAAATGTCTATAAAATATTAGTGCTTTTATAATTTTCATTTGTGCATATTGCAAAAAAATTCAAAGTGTGATATAATATTTATTGTATCGTATAATAATTATTGAAAGGCGGTTGCATATATGAGTATAGAAGAAACCAGTACAGAAAAAAGTTTTCTTACATATAAGGGTTACCCTTTATTAAGAAAAGATGATGAACTCTATTTGGGTAGTATGAGCGACGAATACTTTATTAGAATGCAAGTACTTCACAAACAGCCCTTGCAAAGTATAGAAGTTGCTGATAAAATTGCTATATATAAAGTATCCACTAAGGAGGGGTTAAGTTTAATGGATTCTATAGTAAGAAGTGGCGAACGTTCCACTCTATTGGAAGCGTTAGACTTAGCTTATGCTTGGTTAAATAGAAAAGAATAGTATATTTGGGTATGGTGTTTCTACCATACCCAAATATTTTTGTATCTACTTGTTTTTATCCACTATGTACTTGCGTTTAAAAGTATCCTCTTTGCGTGTGAACTTTATGAGTTTTTTTCCGTTAGTATCTTTAGTGTATATAGAACTATTAGTGGTTTTATGAAATATGTATTCACCCGCTATAGAAAAACATACTACACCACTGATTATTATACATATTGCTAATCGTCCACCAAATCCAATGCCTTCGTCTATTTCGTCACCACCATAATAGGTTTGTTGTGAGTTAGTACCGTTTTCAGTTTCAGCCATAGTGGAAGTTCCACCCATACAAGATATCATAGTTATAGCACTCAATAGTGTTATTAGTATAGTCTTAAACTTTTTCATATGTGTACACCTCTATTATAAGAATAGTCCCGATATCATAGTAAGCACTATAGTAAGTATAACTCCAAAGCCGATTAGTTTGAATATGCTTAGTGGTAGTTTTCCTGCTACTTTGCCTGACTGACCGTTTACTACAAAAGTATAGAACTTCTCTTTGTACTTGTAGTTTAAAAACCATACTGGCATTAGTACGTACTCCCAATCGGTTTTTAAGAAGTTTATATCTTTACCAGTAATCTCAAAAGATGTATACTTAGATACGTCGTTCTTTACTATGCTAACTACACCGTCGCTTACACGTTGCTTTATGTTGGGGAATACTTCCGACTTGTTTACGTCGAACTTATCGGCATAATAGCCACTTAGATATGACATAGAAAAGTCTTTTAGTTTAGAGTAGTCAAAAGGTTCTATGGCTTGCATAAGACCGTCTTCTATCTTTTTTTCGCCGTCGGCTGGAACTTTCAAAAATGTAGCGTTAAGTTCTCTAACTATATTGTACTCCGAAACTTCGGTTCTGTTATTACCCAGACTTTTTTCCGACTTTGCTAAACCAGTAATACGACTTTTAGTGGTGCAGTCTGCAAGCCAAAATGGTACGTATAGACCAGTCATCTTTTCAAGGGTTCTGTTGGATTTGAAGTCTGTAGGTGTGAACTTCTTTTTGCTTACCCAGTCTTTGAATATTTTTTCTGCCTGTTCCTTATTGATGTCAAATGGAATTACTCTTTTAGGTTTATACTCTCCTGATAGTCTGCCCTTTAACGCTACTGGATTATGACAGTAACAACAGAACGTAGCAGAAGTATTGTCGTCTGCTATAATTTCGGCACCACAACTATTGCATACGTATAGGTTGGTATGTTCTTCAAATTCGGTGGTAGTGGGATTGTTAAGTTCTTTTTCGTGTTCTGCCTCTACTTCTTTGAATATTTCTTCAAACTCTGCCTGTGTAAAGTGGGACATACAGTATTCACACTCAAAACCCTTTTTTTCTGCTGAATACTGAATATCTCCACCACAGTTAGGACATCTATACTGTACAGTACTGTCCATAAAAACCCTCCCGTTGTATATGATAGTTTAAGATTATTCTGGTCGCTTAGAACCACAGTTCATGCAGAACTTACCAGTGTTGGAAGTTCCACAACTACAAATCCAAGAAGTGTTATGTACTGGTCGCTTAGAACCGCAGTTCATACAGAAGTTACCTGTATTAGTAGTGCCACAACTACAAGTCCAAGAATCGCTTTGTACTGGTGCTGGCTTTTTAGAACCACAGTTCATACAGAAGTTGCTCGTATTGGTAGTACCACAACTACAAGTCCAAGAGTTAGCTCCATTTTGAGGTTGCTGTTGTGGGGTTGCTTGTGTTTGTGGAATGTTCTGTATGAATGGACTTGACGTATTAATACCCATAGTCATGCCCATGTAACCGTTAGTAGCTCCACTCGTATTAGAACCTGCATTCTGTAGTCCTTGAGCGATAGCACTGTTCATGTAGCCTGCACTGACGTTAGGATTGCTCATCATAGCACCTTGATTACGCATATTTATTAGCTTTTTGCTTTCGTCATCATAGTTGATAGAGGCTATACCTACTGAAGCTACTTCTATACCTCTATTTTTAGTCCAATCTTCATCTAAGCATTGAGCCATATGTTTGGAAAGTTTTAGTCCCATAGAGTTCACGTTGGATATTCTAACGCCTTCTACAGACATCTGAGCTATGGTAGTCTGTAAAGCACACATAAATTCGTCTATGTACTGTTCGTTTATATCTTTAATATCTACTATGTTCTTGTTTCTTGGAACTGCCTCAGCGTAGAACTTTAAAGGGTCTATTATCTTTATGGAGTACGTACCAAAACATCTTAAGAATAGCTCTGCATTGTAAAAGCTATCAAAATAGTTTAATGGTGACTTAGTTCCAAACTTTATACCCTTTATCTCCTGTAGGTTGATATAGTATACTTCTTGTGACTGTGAAGGTACTCCGCCAAACTTAATTCTATTAAAAGTTTCTTGAATTGCGTCTTTAAATTCGCCGTTGAACATCGAAGGTGCTGAAGATAAGTTTACGGTATAGTATCCTTCTTCTGCTGAATAGTCTACTATCTTGCCACCGTCTACGAGTAGCATCATTTGGTTTACTCCTACGTGTATCTTAGAACCGTTAGAGATTATGTTAGAAGTTCTTTTATTATTAGAACCACCTCCAAATAGACCTCTTTTTTGTGGTGCGTTAGATACTACTACACCTTTGCATACTACGGTAGTATCGCTCATTCCCTGAGCCTCTACTACTTCAAGCCATTGGTCGGCTAAGTTGCCACTTACTGCACTGGTTACTGCTTTTACTAATCCCATAAAAAATCCTCCTAAGTGATATATTGTATATGTAACGTGTTATGTGTTAATATTATAATACCACACTATAAGATAATATGTCAATAGCTACTAAAAATACTATCGTATCACTTTGAATTTTTAATATAGTAACTAAAAAATCCTCTGCACGGTTAGTGTAGAGGATGTATATCGTTTTAAGCGATTTCAGTATTGGTTAGTGGCTTATCTTTGAAGATAAGTTTAAATACGGTTCTAACTAATGGTCCAGCATAGAACACTTGCCAACATAGTGCCATAGGAAAGTTATGTACACAGGCTTTAATCCATGTGGAAAGTATTTCGCCACCACGATTAAATAACACTGTAGCTATTAAACTCATAATAGGACACATGAACGTTACCGTTACACATGATATAGCCAGAGTTATGAAAAATGGACTATCTTTTTGTGGGTTTAGTATCTTAAAGGCTATGCTTTTTGATAGTCTACCTACAAAAGCCATTTCTATTATAAACGCTATGGGACACATTATAGGTAGTTC
The DNA here is from genome assembly GCA_934444765.1 of uncultured Oscillospiraceae bacterium. GTDB lineage: Bacteria > Bacillota > Clostridia > Oscillospirales > Ruminococcaceae > UBA5884. Next base: position 83,526 of record CAKSDC010000003.1, on the reverse strand, counting down.
GGAAAGTGCCATTAAAAACACTCTATTAGTGAACTCTCCTAAGTTTAATGCTATGTTGTAACATACCATAGCATATACCATGACTATAACCATTAGTATTCCAAATACTACTTCCTGAAGTTTGTTTTTGGGCATAAAAAAATCCTCCTTAATAGATAGCATCAACGTTACTATGTGTTGTTCGTTATCATTTCAGAGAATGTTTCGTTTCCAATAATACCATATATTCAACTAATATAGTATAACATACTATTTTAAGATTGTCAAGTGCTGTAGTGAAAAATATCTGTTTTTAGTGAAATTTAGATAGATATTCCTATTTTGAGTGATATACTTTAATACTATTTATAAAAATCTTAAACGTTATTGATACTTTTTTAGTATTATCTCTTTACAATTCGACTAATATGTGGTACAATAGTAGTACTAAATTACTAATATTCTTCTGTTTAAATGAGATATTTTATACTAAACGACTATAAACTATCAAAGAGCATAAGAAAACACTGTGGTTGCATTTGGAAAATATTTTAAAGTATGCTACACTTACTACAAAGTTATGAGGTTTAATATTCTTTTTTGAGGTGATATTATGAAAAGTTTAAAGGAGAACAGAGTAAAGGGTTTTACCCTTGTAGAATTGGTGGTCGTATTAGCTATTATAGGCGTACTGTCAGCTATATTAATCCCTTCGGTTAGTAAGTACGTTGAATATGCTAACAATAAGGTTGACGTTGCTAACGCCCGTAAGATATACACTATACTTCAAGAGTCTTTAGCCGAAGATATCAGCAATAGTATAGATTCAAGTAGCCCATGGGCTGGATTTAACTATGGCTATGTGTATGTAGATAACGATGAAATTCGTACTTCAAGTAAGAATATAGCTAAAATATTGGCTAATCAAGGCGTAATAGATAAAGATGCAGCCGAAAATCCAACGCTACGTCAAGGCAAAGAACCACAGTTTAAGAAGAAGAAGACTAACCTAATATGTATGTCTAAAAAGACGTGGGATAGGTATCAGGTTAATTTTGAGATTGTAGATGGTGAACTTCAATTTACCTACACCGCTTGCAAGGGCTACAGAAACAAAGACCCAGAAACTACCGAAGTATTTGCCGAACACGTTGGCGGTATAGGTGACGGAACTAAGAGCATGGGCGGTAAAGATTAATACTAATATACTTAAAAAATATAAGCGTCTTGAACACAGAGTTTAGACGCTTATATTTTTTCCTTGAATATAAAAAAGTTTCCCTATGCTAAGCACAGGGAAACCTATATATTATACTAAATAGTATATATTACTTTGCTTCCTTAATAGCAGCTTGTGCGGCAGCTAAACGAGCGATAGGTACTCTGAATGGTGAGCAAGATACGTAGTCTAAGCCGATTTCGTGGCAGAATTCTACAGAACTTGGGTCACCACCGTGTTCACCACAGATACCAACGTGCATATTAGCGTTGTTAGGTCTACCTAATTCGATAGCCATCTTCATTAGCTTACCAACACCAGTTTGGTCTAACTTAGCAAATGGGTCGCTTTCGAAAATCTTAGCGTCGTAGTAAGCGTTTAAGAACTTACCAGCGTCGTCACGAGAGAAACCATAGGTCATTTGAGTTAGGTCGTTAGTACCGAAGCAGAAGAAGTCAGCTTCCTTAGCGATATCGTCAGCAGTTAAAGCAGCACGAGGAATTTCAATCATAGTACCAACTTCATACTTTAAGTCAGAACCAGCTTCCTTGATAACAGCGTCAGCAGTATCAGTAACGAACTTCTTAACGTACTTTAATTCCTTAACTTCGCCTACTAATGGAATCATAATTTCAGGAACTATGTTCCAATCAGGGTGCTTCTTAGATACGTTGATAGCAGCCTTGATAACAGCCTTAGTTTGCATTACTGCGATTTCTGGGTAAGTTACAGCAAGACGGCAACCACGGTGACCCATCATAGGGTTAAATTCGTGTAGAGAAGCAATGATGTTCTTAATAGTTTCAACAGACTTGCCTTGAGCTTCTGCTAAAGCCTTAATATCGTCTTCTTCAGTAGGAACGAATTCGTGTAGAGGTGGGTCTAAGAAACGGATAGTAACAGGGCAACCTTCAAGAGCTTCGTATAGAGCTTCAAAGTCAGCTTGTTGCATAGGTTCAATCTTAGCAAGAGCAGTTTCTCTTTCTTCTACAGTATCGGAGCATATCATTTCACGGAATGCGCCAATTCTTTCTGGGTCGAAGAACATGTGTTCAGTACGGCAAAGACCGATACCTTCAGCACCAAGTTCACGAGCCTTCTTAGCGTCAGTAGGAGTATCAGCGTTAGTTCTAACCTTTAGCTTTCTGTACTTATCAGCCCAAGCCATAATTCTACCAAACTCACCAGCGATAGTAGCGTCTACAGTAGGGATAATGCCGTCGTAGATGTTACCAGTAGAACCGTCGATAGAAATGTAGTCGCCTTCAACGAAAGTCTTACCAGCAAGTTCGAACTTCTTGTTAGCTTCATCCATCTTGATATCGCCACAACCAGATACACAGCAAGTACCCATACCACGAGCAACTACGGCAGCGTGAGAAGTCATACCACCACGAACTGTTAGGATACCTTGAGAAGCCTTCATACCAGTAATGTCTTCTGGAGAAGTTTCAAGTCTAACTAATACAACCTTTTCGCCTTTTTCAGCCCAAGCTACAGCGTCGTCAGCAGTAAATACTATCTTACCACAAGCAGCACCAGGAGAAGCACCTAAGCCCTTACCCATAGGAGTAGCAGACTTTAGAGCCTTAGCGTCGAACTGTGGGTGTAGTAGAGTATCTAAGTTTCTTGGGTCTATCATAGCTACTGCTTCTTGTTCAGTCTTCATACCTTCGTCAACAAGGTCACAAGCAATCTTTAAAGCTGCTTGAGCAGTTCTCTTACCGTTACGGCATTGTAGCATGAATAGTTTACCGTTTTCAACAGTAAATTCCATATCTTGCATATCGTGGTAACGGTCTTCAAGAATACCACAAACTCTTACGAAGTCCTTGTAAGCCTCTGGGAACTTGTTAGCCATTTCAGCGATAGGCATAGGAGTTCTAACACCAGCAACAACGTCTTCACCTTGAGCGTTAGTTAAGAATTCACCCATTAACTTCTTTTCACCAGTAGCAGGGTCACGAGTAAATGCAACACCAGTACCGCAATCATCACCCATGTTACCGAAAGCCATAGCTTGAACGTTAACAGCAGTACCCCAAGAGAAAGGAATATCGTTGTCACGTCTGTAAACGTTAGCTCTTGGGTTATCCCATGAACGGAATACAGCCTTAATAGCACCGATAAGTTGTTCCTTAGGGTCGTCTGGGAAGTCTGTACCAATCTTAGACTTGTATTCAGCCTTAAACTGACCAGCAAGTTCCTTTAGGTCTTCGGCAGTAAGTTCAACGTCTTGAGTAACGCCTCTTTCTTCCTTCATCTTGTCGATAAGTTGTTCAAAGTACTTCTTACCAACTTCCATAACTACGTCAGAGTACATTTGGATAAATCTTCTGTAGCAGTCCCAAGCCCATCTTGGATTGTTAGACTTTTCAGCTATAGTGTTTACTACAGTTTCGTTTAAGCCTAAGTTTAAGATAGTGTCCATCATACCAGGCATAGAAGCTCTTGCACCAGAACGAACGGAAACTAATAGTGGGTTTTCCTTATCGCCAAACTTCTTACCAGTGATTTCTTCCATCTTAACGATGTATTCGTTGATTTCAGCCATAATTTCATCACTGATACCGTTGTTTTCGTAATATTGAGTACAAGCCTCAGTAGTGATAGTAAAACCTTGTGGAACTGGTAGACCGATGTTAGTCATTTCAGCTAAGTTAGCACCCTTACCACCAAGAAGCTCTCTCATAGTAGCATTACCTTCAGAGAATAGGTAACAATATTTGTTTGCCATTGGTAATTTACCTCCAAAAAATTTTTCAATATATTAATCAAAATATGTGCTAATGGTTTAACACACATTAGATTATAATCAATTCCCTATATTTTTAGTTTAACATATTCACAGAATTTTGTCAACTGTTATCTTCTATTTAGTGGTTAGAAATTGCGTGTTCCGTTTGGGTAATTATGCACAAAATTATAGCATACGTATATGTATTACATGGTACTTATGCCATATTGAAATATTCGCTGAAAAATGCGATAATATATATATATACTTATTTTTAACCTATCCTATATGGTAGGGGCGGAACGTTAAGGGTATCCCCTACTATTTTAGAGTTGTTGTTTATACTATGTGTTGTGTTCCTTAAACTGCCTACATTAATCTATTCTATTAAAGTTGCTGAAAGGTAGGTATTCTGTTATGAATAATGTTATAATCTTGGCAGGCGGTCAAGGTAAAAGAATGAAGGCTGATATGCCTAAACCTATGTTTAAAGTATTGGGCGAACCTATGCTTGAATGGGTTATTAAGTCATGTGAAGGTGCTGGGCTTTCTAATATATGTATAGTTAAGGGTTATAAGTCCGAAGTTATAGACGAATATCTTAACGGTAGATATACTACTGTACTTCAAAGAGAAAGACTTGGTACTGGTCACGCAGTAATGCAAGCTATTCCTTTTATGGAACAGAACGTTGACGGTAATACTTTGGTACTATGTGGAGACGCTCCTTTTATAGACCAAGATACTATTAAAAAGTCTTTAGAACTACATCAGGCTGAAAATAACTCTGTAACCGTTATCACTTCTATGTTAGATAATCCTACAGGCTATGGCAGAATAGTTAGAGAGGGTAACTGTATTACCTCTATAGTGGAAGAAAAAGACGCTACTATAGAACAGAAACTTATCAAGGAAGTAAATTCAGGTGCTTACTGGTTCAAGACTGCTGACTTAATAGAGGCTCTTGGTGAACTTACTCAAAACAACTCCCAAAGTGAATACTATCTAACCGATACTGTATTCATAGCTATTGGCAAGGGAAGACGTGCTAACGCTTATCTATCAGAAAATCCTGATGTAGTATTGGGTGCTAACGATAGAAAAGGTCTATTGAACTTGAACACCATTGCAAGAATGAACGTTATCGATAAACACCTTGAAAACGGTGTGGAGTTTACCTGTATAGATGGCGTTACTATCGGTAGAGACGTTAAAATCGGCGTTGGTACAGAAATCAAACAGGGTAGCATACTAATGGGCGATACTACTATAGGTTCTAACTGTGTAATAGGTCCTAATACCATACTTACTGATACTACCATTGGTAATGATACTATACTAAACAACGTTCAAGCTACACAGTCTGTAGTGGATAACGGCGTTAAAATAGGTCCTTATGTACAGCTAAGACCTAACTCACACATCTGTGATAAGGTCAAAATCGGCGACTTTGTGGAGATTAAAAACTCTACTATCGGTGAGGGTACTGCCGTAGCACATCTAACCTACATTGGTGATAGCGACGTTGGTAAACACGTAAACTTCGGTTGTGGTTGCGTCACTGTAAACTACGACGGCGTATCTAAAAATCGTTGTGTAATAGGGGATAACTGCTTTATCGGTTGTAATACTAACTTAGTCGCTCCTGTGATACTCGGAAAGGGTGTATATACTGGTGCTGGTTCTACAGTTACTAAGAACGTTCCAGATTACGCTTTAGCTATCGAAAGAGCACCTTTCCACGTTAAGAATGGCTATAGCATCAAAAAGTTAGGCGAAAAGGTAGATAGATAGTCATGGCAGATAGCGTTAAACGTGGCTTTGTCGCTACGGATATTCGAGACTTTTCCTCTAAAAGTATAGAAACTCTTAAACTTGCCAGCAGTGACGTATCAGCTATCATAGATAGAGGATATCCTATTAAAAGTGTGTCTACATTCGTAGGAAATCATTATCAACTTTCGGAACGTCAAAGAATTGCTATCGTTAGGGCAGTCTCTCCTACTGTTGACGTTAAGACTCGTTTGGATAAACTTAAAACCCATTGTGAAGACGAAACCGTATATATAGACGGTCTAAACGTGATAATTACATTAGAAACTATACTTTCGGAAACTACTCTTATTAAGTGCATGGATAACACTCTACGTGACCTTTGCGGACTTCGTGGAACTTACAAACTTATAGATAAAACCGATACGGCTATTAGACTAATCGGTGAAGAACTTGCTAACTTAAAAGTATCTAAGGTTATGTTTTACTTAGATAGTCCTGTATCCAATACGGGAAGATTAAGTCAACGTATATACGAACTATTGCAAGGCTTTCCTTTTGAAGTGGAAGTTGAACTCGTTCCTAATGCTGACGTTATTCTTGAAAGTAAGTCTAACGTTATAACTTCCGATGCTATTATCTTAAATAAGTGCTATAGTTGGATAAACTTAGTCTATAGTATAGTGTGCAAAAAATATCCGAACACACCAATAGTAGACTTTATCGATTAAAGTTACATATACATTAATTTAAAAATATATTTGGGATACCTAAAATGGTGGTATCCCGTCATTTTTCATATACTAATATCGACAAGGAGGATTTTTTAATGAGTATCTTCGACGCTTTTAAAAAGATAGAAAGTAGTAACGGTTCAACAGGAGGTTCTAAACCAGAGTATATTATAGTTGGTTTGGGCAACCCTGATACTAAGTACTTAAATACTCGTCATAATGCTGGATTTATGGCTATAGATATGCTATGCAGTAGGTACAACGTAAAAACCGATAGGTTAAAGTTTAAGTCTTTGTGTGGAACGGTAAGTATCAACGGTAAAAACTGTCTATTGATGAAGCCTACTACTTACATGAATAACAGCGGTCAAGCCGTACAAGAGGCTTTGGAGTTCTACAAAGTGCCTATAGAAAACCTAATAGTAGTATATGATGATATCTCTTTAGAACCTTCTAAACTACGTATTAGACGCAAAGGTTCAGACGGTGGACACAATGGCATTAAGAGTATTATCTATTTAACTGGTAAGGATAACTTTCCACGCATTAAACTTGGCGTAGGAAAAAAACCTCACCCAGACTATAACTTAGCCGATTGGGTACTATCTAACTTTAAACCTGATGAATTAGAACTTATGAAGACTTCTTGTAATAACGCCGTAGACTGCATAGAGTTAATGGTTCAGGGCAATATCGACCAAGCTATGAATAAGTATAACTCATAGGCTTGTATAAATAATATATATACTATTTTGTGGGGGTGCTAACTTTAATATGAATATCTTTAATCAAGTATTAACACAGATGCAATCTTTTAATACACTAAAAGAGTATCTTGACCATGGCGTTAGTGCTATATCTATAGAAGGTCTATCCGCTATACATAAGGCACACTATCTAAACGGTTTGGCTATTAACGATAGGATATCTTTAATAGTTACCGATACTGAAGCCCATGCTAAAAGACTATGTGACGATATAAACGGACTTTGTAATACTACCATAGCAGAACTGTTGCCATCTAAGGAGTTCTGCTTTTTGGACGTGCAAGGCATCTCCCGTGAGTACGAAACTGCACGTTTGGGAACTTTAACTAAGGCTACAACTTCACAGATTAGATACGTAGTAGCTGGCATAGAGGCTGTACTACAACGTACTATTCCTAAACAGGTGCTATTCGATAATACTATTAAGCTATCTTTAGGTGATAGTATCTCTATGGAAGAGTTTTCTAAAAAGTTAGTCTGTAGTGGTTACACTCGTGCTGAAAAGATTGAAGGTTATGCTCAGTACTCCATTAGAGGCGATATTATAGACGTTTTTCCACCTAATGAAGAGTATCCTATTAGAATAGAACTTTGGGGCGACGACGTGGACAGTATATCCTACTTTGATACGGATACTCAAAGACGTATGGACACCGTGGATAGTGTATATATTCCTCCTGCAAGAGAGAGTATATTCGATAAGAATACTCTACTTGAAAGTTTAAGAACCTTAGCTAAAGGTTCTACTGGACAGTTTCAAGAAAACGTTATAAAGGACTTTAAACTACTAAATAGCGATACTTCCGAACTTCCTACTATAGATAGATACTATACTATGCTATATCCTAACTTAGACGATACTATATTTAGCTATATAGACGGCTTTGTGGCTATATGTGAACTTGACGACTGCATAAAGTATGCTAAAAATCTTTGGATACAACTATCGGAAGACATTACTCAAAGTATAGCTAATGGCGAACTTACCAAAGAACTATGTGGGTATACTCTAACCATTTCGGAATGGCTTGCTAAAGTTAAAGATTATAGTCTAATACATATGACTACTTACAATAGCACCAATACTGATGAAGTGGAATTTTCTAAGATACTATCTACGTATGCTATACAAAGTTCTCTTTGGAGTGGCGATACTAAAGAACTATTGGAAAACTTAAACCATCTACTAAGTGAACACTATTCAGTAATATTAATGGCTGGTAATGATAAGACTAATCCTATATTAGCGGACGATTTAAGAAATCAGAATATTCCTTGTGACCTTTACACTGAAGGTCATACGGTTAAACCTAATAGAGTATTACTGCTATCGGGAAGCGTTTCGGCTGGCTTTGAATATCCAGACGTTAAAGTGGCTTTGATAAGCCAAAACAGAGTCTCTTCATACCAAAACTACAAGGTTAAGCCTAAAAAGAAAAAAAAGCCTCAAGAAGAGATTAAGTCCTTATCCGATATAGCTATAGGTGACTATATAGTTCACGAAAACTATGGTATAGGTAAGTTTTTGGGCGTTAAAAAGGATACGTTCGAGGGCGTTACCAGTGACTACATAACTATTCAGTACGCTGGTACAGACGTACTATCTATACCTATTACTCAGTTAGACATGGTATCTAAGTATATGGGCGGTAAAGATGTTAAAGACCTTAAACTTAACAAGCTATCTAACAATGAATGGCAACGTACTAAGAGTAAAGTTAAAAAGTCCGTTAAAGATATGGCGAGCGAACTTATTAAACTATACGCTAAACGTGAACAGTCTGTAGGCTTTGCGTTCTCTGAAGACGATGATATGCAGTTGGACTTTGAAAAAAGATTTCCTTATGTTGAAACTGATGACCAATTGAAGTCTATCGCTGAAATTAAGGCGGATATGCAAAAAGCAAGACCTATGGACAGGCTACTCTGTGGGGACGTGGGTTTTGGTAAGACAGAAGTAGCTCTTAGAGCTATATTCAAGTGCATATACGACGGTAAACAGGCGGTAATATTAGTTCCGACTACTGTATTAGCTTTTCAGCACTTTCAAACGTGTTTAAAGCGTTTTGAAAACTTTCCAGTTAAGATACAGTTACTATCCCGTTTTAGAACTACTAAACAACAACATGAAATACTGAAACAGCTAAAACGTGGCGAAATAGACTTAATAATAGGTACTCATCGTTTAGTACAAAAGGACGTTGAGTTTAAAGACTTAGGTCTTGTAGTTATAGATGAGGAACAACGTTTTGGTGTGGCTCATAAGGAAAAGTTTAAACAGGCTTTTTCTGGCGTGGACGTACTCACTCTTTCAGCTACGCCTATTCCAAGAACTCTAAACATGGCTATGAGTGGTATTAGAGATATGTCCATAATAGAAGAAGCCCCTCAAGATAGACACCCTATTCAAACGTACGTTATGGAACACAATATCGAAGTTATAGCACAGGCTCTATCTAAAGAGTTAAAGCGTGGCGGTCAGGCTTACTATGTACACAACAGAATAGAAACTATCTCTTTAGTTACTGCTCAACTTAGAGAACTACTCCCAGAAGCGAGAATATCTTTCGCACATGGACAGATGTCACAAGAACAGATTTCTGAAATATGGGAACGCTTAATCGACGGCGATATAGATATATTGGTATCTACTACTATTATAGAAACTGGTGTGGACGTTCCTAACGTTAATACTATAATAATAGACAATGCCGATAAGTTCGGACTTTCACAACTATATCAGCTAAAAGGTCGTGTTGGACGTTCTAACAGACGTGCTTACGCTTACATGACTTTTGAACCTAACAAGAGTGTATCTACTACGGCACAACGTCGTTTAGAGGCTATTAAGGAGTTTACTCAGTTCGGCAGTGGCTTTAAAATAGCTATGCGTGATTTGGAAATTCGTGGAGCAGGTAGTATATTGGGTGGTAGTCAACACGGTCACATGGAAGCCGTGGGCTATGAACTATATGTTAAGTTGCTATCTCAAGCTATCGCAGAGGAAAAAGGCGAAGTACCCGTTAAAAAGTCTAACGACTGTACTATGGACGTTCAAATTGATGCCTATATTCCTAATGAGTACATCCCAAGTATGGCTCAACGTTTGGATATATACAAGCGTATAGCCGTAATAAGTACCAACGACCAACGCATGGATATGATAGACGAACTTACCGACCGTTATGGTGAACCTAATAAGTCGGTACTGGGTCTAATAGATATCTCTTTATATAGGAATATGTCCTCTACTATAGGTATAAACTATATAGGTCTACAAGATAGTTGGGTAACGTTCCACTCTGCATACTTTACAGATGACGATATATCCAAACTTAACAAGATATTTAAAGGCAGAATGTGTTCCGACCTTAGCAAGGATAAAAAGTCTATTAACGTAAAACTCAATAAGGGTGAAAAGGCTACCAAAGTTATGGAGTTATTACTCACCACTCTAATGCCACAAAATTCTAAGTAAGAGGTGATATAATGTCTCAAAAAGATACCAACCCGTTTAAGTATTCCGATACTAACAAGCGTTACTATACTCAGGACTACTATCTAAGGAGTAGGTTCGGTAAAAAGGTCATAAAGCTATCCTTGAATGCTGGTTTAAGCTGTCCTAACAGAGACGGTACTAAAGGTTTCGGTGGTTGTACGTACTGTTCAGGAAGTCTAAGCGGAGACTTTGCAGGCAATCCTAAAGATAGTATACTTAGTCAAATAGAGGCTCAAAAGCGTAGCATTAGTACCAAGTGGAAGGACGGACTATATATTTCATACTTTCAAGCAGGTACTAACACTTACGCTCCACTTGAAAGGCTAAAGATACTCTATCAGACGGCGTTACTTCCAAAAGATGTAGTAGGTTTGGCAATAGCTACACGTTCCGACTGTCTAACCGACGATACTATAGACTATTTACAAGAACTCTCCAAACAGACGTATCTTACTATAGAACTTGGTCTACAGACTATCCACGATACCACGGCAGAGTATATACATCGTGGGCATACTTTTAAACAGTTTTTGGATACGTACTATAAGTTGCAGTCTAAAGGATTAAACGTATGCATTCATATTATTAACGGTCTGCCTAACGAAACCTATTCTATGATGCTACAAACCGCTAAAGCTATAGCAGAACTTAAACCACATAGCATTAAGATACATATGTTACACGTCTTAAAAGGTACTAAAATGGCGGAACAGTATCTAAATGGGGAGTTTGAGATGTTGTCGTTACCAGAATATGCTACTATAGTATGCGACCAATTGGAGGTTCTACCGAGTGATACTATTATTCAACGTGTCACTGGCGACGGTGCTAAAGATGACCTTATAGCTCCTTTATGGACGTTAAAAAAGTTCGTGGTTATGAACGAAATAGATAAACTATTAGTTAGCAGAAACTCATATCAAGGAATACGTTACAAGGCTACCCTTTAGTTAAAGGATAGCCTTGTTTTAGTCTATGTGAATATTATACTCTTTTGACTACTTATTGTAAGCGGAAATTTCGGTATCTATTACACTTGACCATGCTTCACGGAGTTCAGCCCATGTACTAACTTCTCCGTTTAGTAAAGCCTCGGATAGGTTATTCATAACACCACGAGTTTCATAAGTATAGTCACCGTCGCCATACATTCTTGAACCCATACCATAACCCCAGTCGAATACTGGTGTGATAACGTTTTCTACATAGTCAGTATATGCGTCATACTGTTCCTCAGTTATAAATGATACTACTTCACCGGCAGCGTTTTGAGTGGTAATTAAAGCCTTTTCTTTAGCTGCTTGTTTGTAGTCTTCGTCTACTTGAGCTATACGTTCACACTTTATGTATGTAGCTACTGCGTCGCCCTTTGTAGAACCTTTAACTAACATCTTAGCACCAAAGTTGGCACAAGCGTAGTACTTATCAGCGTCAGGGTCTTTAGGGAATGGTACTATCATAATGTCGCTATCAGGATTTTTACCATTAGAGTCTCCCAATGACCAAGTACCACCCATAGCATAGAATAGTGTTAGACCGTCGTCAGGGAAGTAGGACTTCCAAGTAGGGTCGTATAGGTTTTCTTCTGATATAGTCTGTAGTAACTGTTCAGCCTTTTCGATTTGTGCGTCGTGAATGTTATTAGTAAAGGTAGTACCGTCGTAGTTTACTATAGTCTTACCAGTAGACTGTACTACTGCTTGACCGAACCAACCGTTAATACCAAAACGTTCTTCATCGTCGTCAGCGTTGTTTACGAACTTTTCCATCATACTTAAGAAAGTATCCCAGTTCCATTCACCCTTTTGATATAGTTCGTAAGGGTCGTCTAAACCTTCTTCTTCCATAAGAGTTCTACTGTATTGAATACATACAGGGTCGGATATACAGTAAGGTATTACATAGTGTTTGCCGTCGTATTCGTAACTATCGGCTATATCTTTAACGCCTGACCATAGGTCATCGTCTAAGTTGATGTAGTCGTCTAAAGCATCATATTGATTTTTATATACACCGTTTGGAACTGCGTCCCATTCATAAGGGAACATATCCACTGCGTCACCTGAATTTATCATGTTAGCTAAGTCGTCAAACTTAGTAGCAGCAGTAGTTTGAACGTACTTAACACTACCGCCATAAGTATCTTCAAATAGAGTAAGTGCAACGCTTCTATCTGCATTACCTACTGGGTTTACGTCGTAGTCTGCAAGCCATACTATTTCAGTACCAGAGATATCTACATCGTTAGGATACTTAGTGCTTGCGTCGTCTCCATTGATTTGAACGTCGTCCTCTTCCTTAGTTCTTTCTACTGTGGTAGTATCGCCACTTCCGTCACTTGAAGAACCACCACTACAAGCACATACTGAGAACATCATAGATAGTGCCATTACACCAGTCAATAGTTTTTTTAGTCTATTATTTTTCATAGAAAATAACACACTTCCTTTCCATAAATCTATATTAACCATTTTCGAGGTATTATATATTAAATATTATACTTAATTATGGGTTTATTGTCAATGCACTATTTATATATTTTATTGGAAGGATTTTTAGTCAACTTTACTATTATTATAGCATTAATAGATACGTTTGACCGTCCATTTGGAGTAGTAACAGACTACCCTTATAACTGTTGTTGAAGTCTTCTAAGTTTTCACCAGTTAGAGTGTAGTCTATAGTGTAAGTGAGTTGATAGTATGCACTTAATTTTTTGGATAGTGTATAGTTATCATACTTATTGGTAATATCGTCTAATTGATAGATGTAGTTCATAGTGTTCATTATGGAGTCGTAATCGTTAGGATACTCTAAAGATATGTTGTTGAACTTAAAGTCGGTATAGTTGGTAGTATCATCATTGTTAGAGGCTAATATATTGTTGCAATAGGTTTTAAGCATCTCTTCCACGTTAGAGTTAGTATCTTGTAAAGAGTCTTCTAAGTAGCTATTATAGGCTGGTAAATGCTTTTGCTTAAAAGTATCCACGTCTACATTGACCATAGAGTTAAAGTATTCCGAAACCTCTTTGCACATATCTTGTGTAACGTATTCGCTATGGGATAGCATAGGTATAGGAAGTTCGTTATACTCTACGGGTTCAAAAGGAGTAGTTTCGATAGTATCTTCTTCTTTAGAAGTATCTGTAACAGTGGTAGTTACTATACTATCTGTGGTAGTAGTGGAAGTATCTTGTACGGTTGCACTACTGTTACTATTATTACTACAACCACATAGTAAAGCTAAACATACACACAGTATAGAGGTCTTTTTTATAACTTTTAAATTCATAGTATATATCTCCATTCAAAAAAGGCTCTAAACGTGCATTACGATTAAGAGCCAAAGTAGTCTACATAGTATTTAATGTTTATACGTGAATTCGTGTTTTCAAAAAGATTATAGCATACATTTATTAAGTTGTAAATAGAAAATTCACAAAAAGTTTAAAATTTTTTTTAAAATACTATTGCATTTTAAGTATGGTTATGGTATAATAATATTCGTTGTTAGAGTTTAGCACTCTAACACTATAACTAATAGTATTATAAATCCGAAATATAGGTGTGCGGGCCCTATGCAACAAGACGCCGTGAACCATGTCAGGCGGGGAACCGAGCAGCATTAAGCGGACTGTGTTGTGTGCCGTAGACAGCCTGCACACCTATGTTCCGGATTTTTTATATCTATTTTTAGATAGATAGTTTTGCACTCGGTTAAATTATCAAGCGTTATTTGAAGGGAAGATGGTTGCATGGCTGTTTATAAGGCTCTTTATAGAAAATGGCGTCCTAAAACGTTTGACGATGTAATATCTCAAAACTATATAACCGACACCTTAAAAAATCAGATTAAGACTAACAAAACCGCTCATGCGTACCTATTTACAGGCTCAAGAGGTACAGGAAAGACTACTTGTGCAAGAATATTTGCTAAAGCACTATGTTGTCCTAACAGTGTAAACGGTAACCCTTGTTTAGAGTGTGAAGTTTGCAAGGATGCAGAAAGTTCTAAAATTAGCGATATTATAGAAATAGATGCCGCTTCTAATAACAGTGTAGAAGACGTTAGAGACCTTAGAGAAGGTGCTATATATCTTCCTGAACGTTGCAAGTATAAGGTATACATTATAGACGAAGTACATATGTTATCGCCTAACGCTTTTAATGCTTTGCTGAAGATTATGGAAGAACCTCCTGAGTTCGTTAAGTTTATACTTGCTACTACCGAACTACACAAAGTTCCTGCTACTATTCTTTCACGTTGTCAAAGGTTCGACTTTAAAAGAATACTTCCAGAGGACATATCTAACAGGTTAAACTATATTGCAGATAACGAGGGCTTTAACTTACATCAAGACGCCTCTTTTCTTATAGCTAAACTATCCGAGGGCGGTATGCGTGATGCTATCTCTTTATTAGACCAATGCAGTGCTTTTTCTAACGATATTACAGAAGAAGTAGTATCTTTAGTATCGGGCATAGCTGGTAAACAGTATCTATTTAACGCTTTGGAGTATATTATCAATAAGGATACGGCTAATCTATTTAAGTTGGTAGACGACCTATATATAGACTCTAAAGACTTGACGGTGTTTTGTAACGAACTACTTACTCAGTTACGCAACGTTATGATACTAAAGTTAGCACCTAATCAAGAAAGTTCTATAGTGTGTATGCCTAACGAATTACAGACTTTAAAACGTTACGCCGATACACTATCTTTAGACGATATACTATACATTATACACGGTCTGGAAGATACTAACAATATGTTGAGCAAGAGCAACAACAGACGCATAGAGTTAGAAATCTGTTTGGCTAACGTGTGCAATCAGAGTGGTTCTGTTACTAATAGTACTGCACAGAGTTCAAATATAGACAGTACCGTCATTAATAAGGTTTCAGACCTTTTAGAACGTATTAACCGTTTAGAAAACAGAGTGGCTCATAGTATGACCATTCAGCCACAGAGTAACGTTAATACCGAACGTGCAAACGCTCGTGCTAATGCTACTAATAAAAAGTATGCAAACCTTAACGGTGCAGACTTTACTTCACTATCCAAATGGGAAGAAATAGTCAACATACTTACTAAGGAAAATCCTGCAATAGCTGGTCTATTAGGTAATTCTAAAGCATACGTTCACAAACACGAAAGCTATGTAATGATAGTGGTAAACACTAACTTCTTTTGTAGCATATTAAGAAATAATGCTACCTTACTAAAGTCTATTATAGATAGAGTTCTTAATGGTGATTACACGCCTTTAATTAGGTGCAACGACACTAAACACTCTACTAATAATAATAACAACTATGCCCAAAATACTACGGCAGAGGTTACAAGTATACGCAGTTTGGTTGAGAAGGCTAATTCGTTAAACGTTCCTACTTCTCAATTAGATTGACACTTTTTCACACTATATAAAATTTAAGGAGTTTTTAATATGAAAGCAAGAGTTCCAAAGAATGCTATGGGCAATAATCCACAAAACATGAACGCTATGATTAAGCAAGCCCAAAAGATGCAAGACCAAATTACTAAACTACAAGACGACATCGAAAGCCGTGAATTTACTGCTTCTGTAGGTGGCGGTAATGTAGAAGTAGTTCTTACTGGTAAGAAGACTATTAAGAGCTTAACTATTAAGCCTGAATGTGTAGACCCAGAAGACGTAGAAATGCTTCAAGACTTAGTAATAGCTGCTATTAACGAAGCTGTTTCTAACATCGAAAAGACTACCGAAGAAGAAATGTCCGCTATTACTGGTGGCGTATCTCTACCAGGTCTATTTTAATTAATCTGTAATGGCAGACTATACCGCACTACCTTTAACCATATTAGCCGAAAACTTTGCTAAGTTCCCCGGAATAGGCATCAAGACTGCTAAACGTCTTGCTTACTATGTTACTACTATGAGTGATACCGACGTTAAAGCGTTCGCAAATGCTCTGGTTAGTGCTAAAAAAGATATTCACCTATGCCCAGTATGTCAGAACTTTACCGATAAGGATATATGTTCACTATGTACCGATACTAAGAGAGATACTTCTACAGTATGCGTAGTAGAAGTTCCACAAGATATAGCCGTATTTGAAAAGAGTGGCGACTATAACGGTACGTATCATGTACTACACGGGTTGATATCCCCTTTAAGCGACGTTATGCCTCAGGATTTGAAAATTTCGGAACTACTACAACGTGTTAAAGATGGTAACGTTAAAGAAGTTATTATGGCTACTAACTCTACCGTAGAGGGTGATGCTACCGCTATATACGTTGCTAAACTGTTAAAACCTTTAGGAATTAAAGTTACTCGTTTAGCATTCGGTATTCCTGTAGGTAGCTATATTGAGTATGTGGACAATACCACTATTAACAAGGCACTCGAAAATAGAAATGAAATGTAGTCTATACTAAAAGTTAGTAACTATATCGGTATAAGAGTTATTCTCTTGTACCGATTTTTGTATCTTGTATGTATCATTTTGGTAGAAATTTTAGTTATCCATAGTATTCCAACTGTATGGTACTATTACCCAAAAACTAAATCGTTACTACAGTATTGATAAAATTTTCTTGAATATTGCTCATATTATAGGCATAATAATAGTGATATTTTATCTTTTTCACTAAAACATCACATACTTTGTTGTATAATAGTTACGAAAATTCTCCTTTTAGCCAATTTACTGTTGACGATTTCCCAATTATGATATATAATATATATAGTGTTAATTGATGTTATCGTAGTATCTGTTATTAGTATAACGGATTTTTGAAACAAATATGTAACACTCGTTTTGTTGTCTCCTTTCTTTTGTTCTACACATTTTTTTATATTTTGTTTTTTAGTTGCAGAACCCGTTTGTTCTGCAACTTTTTTATCTACTCTATTTTCCAAAATATGTAACTATTTTTAGTCATCATTATAAGTATTTCACAAAAACAACACATTAAATGGACTATTTTTCATAAAAAAATGATAGTCAACTATTGACATAGCGGTTCTGTTGTGCTAAAATATACTTAAGTGCAGAGGGTGTAAAAACCCTCTATAAGACTATATATTACTATAGAATGGAGTTTTTACAATGTCAATAAAAAGAAAGATGAAGACTATGGACGGTAACAATGCTGCTGCATGGGCATCATATCCATTCACAGACGTTGCTGCTATTTATCCAATTACACCTTCTTCCGTAATGGCAGAAGTTACAGACCAATGGTCTGCAAAGGGACAAACTAATATCTTTGGTGACCCTGTAAGAGTTGCTGAAATGCAGTCCGAAGCTGGTGCTGCTGGTACTGTACACGGTTCTTTAGCTGCTGGTGCTTTAACTACCACTTATACTGCTTCTCAGGGCTTACTACTTATGATACCTAATATGTATAAAATCGCTGGTGAACTACTACCTTGTGTTATTCACGTATCTGCAAGATGTGTAGCTTCTCATGCTTTAAATATTTTTGGTGACCATAGTGATATTTACGCCTGTCGTCAGACTGGTTTTGCGATGCTATGTTCTTCAAGCCCACAAGAAGTTATGGATTTAGGTGCTGTAGCTCACCTTTCCACTATTAAGGGTAGAGTACCTTTCTTACACTTCTTTGACGGTTTCCGTACTTCTCACGAAATTCAAAAGATTGAAACTTGGGACCAAGAAACTCTAAAGGGTATGCTCGATATGGACGCTGCTCAAGCCTTTAGAAATCGTGCTTTAAATCCAGAACACCCAGTATTAAGAGGTACTGCACAAAATGGCGATATCTTCTTCCAAGCAAGAGAGGCTTGTAACAAGTACTACGATGCTATCCCTGATATAGTAGAAGAGTACATGAACAAGGTAAACGAAACTATTGGTACTAACTACAAGCTATTTAACTACTATGGTGCTGAAGATGCTGAACAGATTATCATAGCTATGGGTTCAGTAAACGATACTATCGAAGAGACTATCGACTACCTAAACGCTAAGGGTGCTAAGTTAGGTTTAGTTAAGGTTAGACTATACAGACCTTTTAGAGCTGATAAACTTGTAGAAGCTATTCCTGATACTGTTAAGAAGATTTCTGTACTTGATAGAACTAAAGAACCTGGTTCTATTGGCGAACCTCTATACTTAGACGTAGTAGCTGCTTTAAAGGGTACTAAGTTTGAGACTACTCCAGTATTTACTGGTAGATACGGTTTAGGTTCTAAGGATACTACCCCTGCACAGATTAAGGCAGTATTCGACAACGAAACTAAGAAGAGATTTACTATAGGTATTATAGACGACGTTACTAACCTATCTCTTGAAACTGGTGACCATTTAGACTCCGCTCCTGCTGGTACTACTGCTTGTAAGTTCTGGGGACTTGGTGCTGACGGTACTGTAGGTGCTAACAAGAACTCTATTAAGATTATAGGTGACCACACCGACAAGTACGCTCAAGCATACTTTGCTTACGACTCTAAAAAGTCTGGCGGTGTTACAGTATCTCACTTAAGATTTGGTGACGTTCCTATTAAGTCCACATATCTAATAAACAGAGCAGACTTTGTAGCCTGTCATAACGAATCCTATATTAACAAGTACGATATAGTTTCCGATATCAAGCCAAACGGTACTTTCTTATTAAACTGTCAATGGGAAGATATGGAAACCCTTGAAAAGCACTTACCAGGTCAAGTTAAGAGATACTTAGCTAAAAACCACATCAACTTCTATACTATTAACGGTGTTAAGTTGGGCGTAGAAACTGGTATGGGTACAAGAATTAATACTATTCTTCAATCTGCATTCTTTAAACTTGCTGATATCATTCCTTTTGAAGACGCTTTACAGTACATGAAGGACGCAGCTAAGAACTCTTACATGAAGAAGGGCGAAGACGTAGTTAAGAAGAACTGGAACGCTATAGATGCTGGTTATCAAAACATTAAGAAGATAGAGATTCCTGACTATTGGGCTGAAGCTGAAGATACTAAAATGGGTATGGATAAGGCTATAGGCGATAATAAGACTTTAATAGACTTTATTAATAACATTCAACAACCTTGTAACGCTCAAAAGGGTGATACTCTTCCAGTATCTACTTTTGTAGATATGGCAGACGGTACTTTTCCACAAGGTTCATCAGCATATGAAAAACGTGGTATCGCAGTAAACGTACCAGCTTGGGACTCCTCTAAGTGTGTACAGTGTAACCAATGTTCTTATGTATGTCCTCATGCAGTAATTAGACCTATCGCTATGACCGATGCAGAAGCCGAAGTAGCTACTTCTAAGGGTGCTACAGTAGTAGATATGAAGCCTAAGGCTATAGACGGTATGAAGTATACTATGGTCGTATCTGCTCTTGACTGTACAGGTTGTGGCGTATGTGCTAACGTATGTCCTACTAAGGCAATATCTATGGAACCTCTTGAAAGTCAACTCGGTTCTCAACCAGTATTCGACTATGCTATGACTTTAGACGTTAAGCCAGAAGTAGTAACTCAGTACAAGGATACTACCGTTAAGGGTTCTCAATTCTTACAACCTATGTTAGAGTTCTCTGGTGCTTGTGCAGGTTGTGGTGAAACTCCTTATGCTAAGTTAGTAACTCAACTATTCGGCGATAGAATGTATATAGCTAACGCTACAGGATGTTCTTCTATTTGGGGCGGTTCTGCACCATCTACACCTTATACCACTAATAAGGCAGGTAAAGGTCCAGCTTGGGCAAACTCTCTATTTGAAGACAATGCAGAGTTCGGCTACGGTATGTTCTTAGCACAAGATACTCTAAGAAACAGAGCTATTAACAAGGTTAAGGCACTATATCAAGTTGCAGAAAAAGAAGATACTAAGAAGCTAATTGAAGACTATCTAAACACTCTAAACGATAGCAAGGCTAACGCAGTAGCTACTCAAAAGATGGTTAAGGCTATTCAAGACTGTGGTTGTGGCAAGCCTGAGGCTTTAGAAGTACTAAAGGCTAAAGACTATCTAAGCAAAAAGTCCATGTGGATATTCGGTGGTGACGGTTGGGCTTATGATATCGGCTTTGGTGGTTTAGACCACGTTATAGCTCAAGGTAAGAACGTAAACATATTAGTATTCGATACTGAAGTATATTCTAATACTGGTGGACAGGCTTCTAAGTCTACTCCTACTGGTGCTATAGCACAGTTTGCTGCTGCTGGTAAGGTAGTTAAAAAGAAGGACTTAGCTGGTATTGCTATGAGTTATGGCTATGTATATGTAGCTCACGTATCTATGGGTGCTAACCCTGCTCAATGCTTAAAGGCTATGCAAGAAGCAGAGGCTTATGACGGTCCATCTATCGTAATAGCTTACGCTCCATGTATCAACCACGGTATCAAGACTGGTATGGCTACTGCTCAAGCAGAAGAAAAGAAGGCTGTAGAGGCTGGTTATTGGCATCTATACAGATACAATCCAGACCTAAAGGGTACTGGTAAGAACCCATTCTCACTCGATAGCAAGGCTCCAGCAGTAGACGAAAAGTACAAGGCATTCTTAATGGGTGAAGTACGTTACAACTCACTTGCACGTTCTAACCCAGAAAGAGCTGAAAACCTATTCAATATGGCAGTACAAAACGCTAAGGATAGATACGAATATCTACAAAAGTTAGTTACTCTATATAGTGAATAGTATTTAAACTTGATGGTTTGATAATGTCAATAATATAGTATAGGTGCGAACTCTAATAGATAGGGTTCGCACTATTTATATAATATTTAGAATATAAAGATACGCTCTGCATACGGTTGCAGAGCGTTTGGTATATGCTATTCGTCGTCGTCTTCGTCATCGATATCTTCTTCTTCATCTTCGATATCTTCTTCTTCGTCTTCGTCGTCATCGCTATCGTCTTCTTCTTCGTCCTCATCTTCATCGTCGTCATCATCATCATCAGGTTTGTGATTTTTAGAAGCTATAGCTATTACTAAACTTATAAGAGCCACGGCTATTATAATCATTACTACTTTTTCGGTAGTATCAGTACCACTGTTACGTTCTGGAGCGTATAGCGATAGGCTTTCAGCCTCTTGAGTTACAGTAGTAGTATCCACCGTAGTGGTATCTATAGTAGTAGTAGCAGAAGTTTCTGATACAGTAGTAGCAGTAGTTTCCATAACGCCTATAGAGTTGAAGTTTAACAGATACTTTTGTGCAAACTCCTGAGATTTAGAGTTTTCGTAGCCGTTAATAGTCTCTAAAGGACAGTTTTCAAACATACTTAGAGTGAGTTCTATGTTATTCATAACGGTTACTTCTTTTAATGCTATGCTACCGTTGAATGCACCTTGTCCGATTAATGCTATTCCAGAAGGTAGAGTAACACTTTCTAAGTTGGTACAGTTGCTAAAAGCACCTTGTCCGATATACTTAGTAGTATCCGCTATAGTGTAGGAAGTATCTTCTTTATGTGCAGGATAGCATAATAAAGACTGTCCATCGTAAGAGTATAGCACACCGTTAGAAGACTTATAGTGTTTATTTTCGGTAGCCACGCCTATGTACTGTAGATTATTACACATCTTAAAAGCACCTTCGTCTATGGTTTTTACCGAATATGGAATGTTTATCTGTACTGCATTGTAGCACTCCGCAAAAGTATTGGCTGATATTCCAGTTACTGGATACCCGTCTATATACTCTGGAACGTCTATTAGACTTAAAGCGGGAGTTTTACAGCTTATAAGTTGAGCCTCGTTATTTACTACACCATATATGAACGCTACTTCTTGAACCGGTTCGGTAGTAGTAGTAGTTTCGGTAGTGGTTTCTATAACGGGAGGTTCTGTAACAGGTTCTACTATAGGTTCTTCTGGAATAGGGTCTATAGGTTGGTCATCGGGAACGTCTTCGGAGTATACTGTATCGGAATACTCTTCGGAATAGGTATCCGATATAGTAGTATCGTCAGTATTAATAGTAGTGGTGTCAAAACTGGTATCGTCCGAAGTTATACCATACACCGTGTTAGTTAAGCTACAACACATAAGACTTACACAACATATTGTAGCGGTAATAAGTTTTAACCTTTTAATAATAATCAACTCCAATGATAATATTTACTAATATATTAATAAGGCATCGTGAAGGTAGTTACACGCCATTCTTTAGTCTTAGGGTAGTAACGCATAGCAAATTTGAACACTTTATCTCCTGAAGAGTAGTGACAAGTAGCCTTATATATAACTTCATCTTTATTAGTAGAGTAGTACTGTAACGTAGTAGAGCTATAGTTAGAATTTACTTGTAGTATGCCAGTATATCCGTATAGATAGCCATTATATTCGGTATACGTTTGGTATATTAAGTCGTCAAAGTTATTAGTAAATACTGTGTGCCAATCTTCAAGAACGCTATCCATAGTGTTATGGTATGGGTCTGTAACTAAGTAGTAGCTTCTACCTTCTTCATCTACTACACCGTCGTTGAAGTCTACACCGTATATACAGTTTACTAATATATCTCGGTACTTTTGACAGGCAGTATTGAACATTTCGTTAGCTACACTATCCACTTGACTGACCGTATAGCCGAATATTTTAGTTTCGGTAGTAGTAGCGTCGACTACTTTAGAACCTTCTGCTATAGTAGTAACTTGTGTAGTTACGTTAGTACTTGATGTGTCTTTAGAATAAGTAGTAGTATCTAACGATGTAGTTACTGTATCACCTATGACTATATTACAAGTACCTATAGTAGTAGTAGTGTAGTCTTCGGTAGAGGCATCGTTTAAGTTAGTACCACAACCCACTAAGTATAACGCTATAGAAGTAATCACGTATAGGTGTACTTTTTTCATTTTTTAAGCCTCTTTTGTGAATATATGTTAGTATGGTAGAGTAAACTCTCCCACGTGGTAAGAACCGTCTTCTAACACTATAGAAAATTTGTAAGTTTGGTCTTCTTGTATAGTGTTGTCGGCTGGGTCTGTGTAGTGCGATACGGCGTTAAAGTATATTTCGTCTTCGGTACGAGAACTGATTTCGGAAATTTCGGTGTTAGTGTAGTATACGTTAGCTCCCTTAGAAGCCTCATTGATGTACACTTTGCCGTCCTGTTCTATATAGTGACCGTCAAAGTCGGTTACTAAGTTACGCTTAGAGAATATTTCGTACCAATCGTTTTGAACGTCTTCTAAAGAGTTAATGTTTTCGTCGTCTATAAGGAAGTACATAGTGCCTACACTATCTTCTATATAGTTAGAATAGTCCACACTATATGGCGAACCGTAGTAGTAGTTCCAATACATTTCGCAAGCTATAGTGTGTAAAGATTGGGCTAAAGTTAATAGTTGCTCGTCGTCAAAACCGTATGAAAGAGGTGTAGTAGAAGTCTCTTGAGTGGTAGTCTGTATCGGTGCAGTGGTAGTAGTAGTAGTATCAGTTTCAGCAGTAGTAGTAATAGTATTATCGATAGTGTTTGTAGTGTAAACTTCGGAAGTACCTATTGAAGTCCCAACAGTTTCGGAAGTTCCAACGTTAGGTAGTTGGTCATAGCTTAAGTTTTCAAGACTGTTTCCACAAGATGTAAGTAAAATAGTTATAAATATTAATACTATGGAGTATCTTTTCATATCAATTCCCCTTTCTTGAACGTCGTACACATACTATAATATATCATATTATGGTATAGTTGTCAAGTCGCAAAAAGCTATAAAATAAGGAAACGAAACTAAATATTAACATTGTTATTGAATGGTTATATCTACTTTTTAGAGTGCTATTTAAATAGATATCCATAGTTTAACATCTGGTACATACTATAAAAGGTATAATTATTGATTGCAAGAGTTTTAGCAGTACAGACCCATTTTTAATATCCCTAAAGATTATAGTAGTATTAAACGCTATTCTTTTTTAGATGTTTTCCATTAAAAGTATCCCATACTGTAGCTAATAAGTATGTTACTTTTACATATTATGCCCATGATATTAAAATATTTTTAATATCTATTGACTAACTTTTTTTTTTTAGGTATAATAGACTATGTTAGTTAAAATTTCTTTAGAAAGGATATTGATTGAAATGTCAGAAAATAGAAATGAATTAAATAAAAACCTCGCTCAAATGCTAAAGGGCGGAGTTATTATGGACGTTACTACCGCTGAAGAAGCTAAAATTGCCGAAGATGCTGGTGCAGTAGCCGTTATGGCTCTTGAAAGAGTACCTTCAGATATTCGTAAGCAAGGCGGAGTAGCAAGAATGTCCGACCCTAAGATGATTAAGGAGATTAAAAATGCTGTTAGCATTCCTGTAATGGCTAAGGCAAGAATAGGTCATATAGTAGAAGCTCAAATTCTTGAGGCTCTTGGTATAGACTACATAGACGAAAGCGAAGTATTAACTCCTGCTGACGATATGTACCATATTAACAAGCACGACTTTAAAATTCCTTTTGTTTGTGGTGCAAGAAACATCGGTGAGGCTTTACGTAGAATTGGCGAAGGTGCTTCTATGATTAGAACTAAGGGCGAAGCTGGTACTGGTAACGTAGTAGAGGCTGTTCGTCACATGAGAACTATGATGTCTGCTATTAATCAATTAAAGAATATGCCTAAGGAACAGTTAATGACTTTTGCTAAGGATAATAACGCTCCTTATGATTTAGTATGCTATGTAGCCGAAAATGGTAAACTTCCTGTAGTAAACTTTGCTGCTGGTGGTGTAGCTACTCCAGCCGACGCTGCTCTTATGATGCAACTTGGTGCTGAGGGTGTATTTGTAGGTTCTGGTATATTCAAGTCTTCTAACCCTAAGGT
Source organism: uncultured Oscillospiraceae bacterium (assembly GCA_934444765.1). GTDB lineage: Bacteria > Bacillota > Clostridia > Oscillospirales > Ruminococcaceae > UBA5884. The sequence continues at coordinate 58,036 of CAKSDC010000003.1, read as the reverse complement.
TATGGCAAGAGCTATAGTTAAGGCTACCGCTTACTACAACGACCCAGAAGTTATTGCTGAAGTATCTACTGGTATCGGTGAAGCTATGAAGGGTCTATCTATAGACGAAATTCCACCTCAATACAGATTTGATAAAAGAGGTTGGTAATAATGGGTAATACTGTTGGAGTATTATCTTATCAAGGTTCTGTTATTGAACATATGAAGTCACTATCTAAGATAGATGGCATAACTCCTGTAGAAGTTAAGACTATTGAGGGTATCAACTCAATAGATAGACTAATAATCCCTGGTGGCGAAAGTACTACTATATCTAAGCTATTAAAGATTTTTGGTCTGTTTGAACCTCTTAAAAAGCGTATTCAAGACGGTATGCCTGTATGGGGTACTTGTGCTGGCATGATACTATTAGCTAATAATATCGTCGGTGAAGATGCTCATTTACAGTGCATGGATATTACTGTAAAGAGAAACGCTTATGGTTCTCAATTAGATAGCTTCTCTTGTGACCAAGTTATTCCCGAATTTTCCGAAAAGCCTCTACCTTTAGTGTTTATTAGAGCACCTTATATCGAAAGTGTAGGGGATAACGTTAAGGTACTATGTAACTTAAACGGTCATATAGTATCGGCTAAACAGGATAACGTATTAGTTACTTCTTTTCATCCAGAACTAACCGAAGATATTACTATACACAAATACTTTTGTAATATGTAATACTATTATAATATATAATACTGTCTTGATAGTTACTATCAGGACAGTATTTTTTTCGCTAAAATATTTTCACTAAGACATACATATGTACCATACTATCGCTATAATATACTCATAACTATTAGTAATAGCTTAGAATTATACAATGAAAAAATCATTTGATTAATCAATATATATGGTATATACTGTACATATACGTCAAAAGGAGTGTAGTCTTAATGGATTTCAATGGATTTAATCGCATATATAAAGAACTTGCCGAACTTATAGGAATTGAAAACGCCGTTAAACTAAACGCTATCTACGGTGGACAACAGATATCTTTTCCTAAGAGAATAGTTTCACAGGACTATTGCGAAAAACAGATTAAGCAAGAGTACAATGGAAAAAACGTTAAAGAATTAGCCCAAAAGTATGGCTACACTGAACGTTGGGTATATAAGATATTAAAAAAATAAGGTATTAGTCTAAATGAAACCCCGAATAGTAGTATATAACTACCGTTCGGGGTTTTTGATATATTAATAGTAGTCTATTGGTCGTATCTAAGTAGTATGCTTTTTGCGACTTCCTTTTTAGTCTGTCGAGTATCCATAGCCTGCTTTTCGATATACCTATGTGCTTGAGGTTCGGTAAGTTTTAGATACTGCATAAGTACACACTTAGCACGATTTACAAGTTTAATCTCATCTATTTTAACCTGTAGCTTGTTGTTTTCACGCTGATATCCTACTAACCTTGCTCTTGTAGAAGATACTAACTTTATAGCTTGATAGAATATGGTTCGGTTTACTGGTTTAGGTACTACGCATACGCCGTAGTCTATAACACGGTCGGAAATTTCGTCGGCTATAGTGGACTTACATAGTAGTATAATGCCAGAACTGGTATGTTCGGTTAAGTATATAGATAGTTCGTGTCCAAACTCATCGGAAAGTGAAGTATTTATTACTATAAGGCTATAGTCGGTATTAGATACCAATCTACGAGCTTCCGCACCACTGGTGATAGTGGAAACGTTATTAATGCCAGAACATGATACTACCATTTTAACTAAAACGTCTAAACCTTGAGAAGAACCAGATACAATAAGTGCTTTTTCCATATTATCTCTCCCGTCATTATAATAGATACTTATTTATTAATTGGATTTAACCATAGTATTTTAAGTAAGTATTGTAATTAAAAGCACTCTTGTCGTCTGTAAGGTTGTATTCTCTTACTATTTCGCCAAGGCTATCTTGTAGACTTTGCATAGTCTTTGAACCTACTACGCTATGTACAAATTCGCTATCGTTTGCGATAGATAGAGCCTCTTCAAAAGAAGAAGGTAGACTTGAAAAGTCTTTGCACTTAACGTCTTTAAGTAGAGTGTTATGTTCTATACCTTCTATACCTGCGTGCATTATTAGATTTAGTACGGAATATATGTTACACATAGGGTCAGGGGAACATATAGCTATACGTTGAGAAGTCTTATCAGGTTGTATTCTAATTAGGTTAGGCATACTGTTATCCTTTTTAATCTGATTGAGCCTATCGTAAGAGTTGGTGTTAGCGTTTAAAAAGCAAGACATTTCAGGTAGTCGGTTGAGTACTCCTGCTATAAAGTGTTCACCGCAAGAGTTCATACTACCTTCTTTGTCTAAACTGAATATTCTGTTGCCGTCTTTAAGAATGTTCATAGTTACTATTAAAGCACTACCTGTCTTATCTGGTATAGGCTTAGGTAGGAACGAACAGAATAGTCCGTTTTGATATGCTATAGTCTTAACGGCTACTTTAAATTGATTGAAGTTGTCGGCACAAGATACTATGTCGGCATTAGTGAAGTCTATTTCGTTCTGCCCAGGGCCATATTTGTGCCTTGAAGTCTTAGGTGATAGTCCCATCTCTTCCAAACTTATACATATTTCACGTCTAATGTTTTCGCATTTATCTAAAGGTGAAGTGTCTAAATAGTTAGCGTAGTCGTGAGGCTTATGTGTAGGCTGACCGTCGTTATCACGTTCAAATAGATAGAATTCACACTCTGTACCAGCGTCACAACAGTAACCAAGTTTGGATAGGTAGTTGTAATAGTCTACTAAACGGGAACGTTGGTCTAACTCGAAAGTAGAACCGTCTAACTCTTTAATATCACAGAGTAGTCTAATTACGCTACCAGTTTTAGGTCTCCAAGGCATAGAAGTTAAAGTACTGGCTATAGGGAACAGTCTTAATTCGTGACCTGTTACATAGTCTTTTCCCAAATAGGCGGATACGTCTATAGGCATACCATATTCAAAAGCCTTTTTAAGTTCGGTAGGTAGTATAGCAATGTTTTTCATTCTGCCGAATATGTCCGAAAAAGCTAACCTGATAAACTTAACGTCGTTCTGCTCTACAAAAGATAGTATATCTAATGAGGAATAGTTCATAGCTAAAAGTCTCCTTTTATATATTAATAGCGTTTGCAGAACCTACCACTTAGCGTTAATTAGTAGGTTCAACCCATAAGATATATTATATCATAACCACGTTTTTATGTAAAGAGTAACGGCTACTTGCTATACATAGTGTGTACACTATAGCGATATAGTAACATACTTAATATATCATGGTAGATATCCTAAACGTACAAACTTTTTTAAAAAAATATTAGATATTACTTAATATATTTAAGTTACTATGGAACTATTTGTACTATATCCATATTTTTGATGTATAACTTTTTTTGAAATTTGTTTATAATGCCATACTATTTATTGAAGATATTAAAAAAATCGAAAAAAAACTCTTGACAAATTAAAAAATATGTTATATACTAATATCATAACAGCAAAGGTGCTGTGGGAGTTACTTATTATAGTAATACTCTCACAGCACCTTTTTATTTTATAGTACGCTATGCTATTTGGTACCGTAGATAACGCACTAACGTTTGGCTTTAATTCAAAAAGGAGGACTATTTTATGAATGCTGGAGATATAGGCTTTATGCTTCTTTGTGCATCTTTTGTATTCTTTATGACACCAGGTTTAGCCTGTTTCTATGGCGGTCTGGTACGTAAAAAGAATACTGTTAATACTATGATGTCTTCTATATTTATTATAGGTACTGCAATAGTAATGTGGGTTTTATTCGGATATTCTCTATCTTTTGCACCTACTGATAATGGCGTTATAGGTGATTTTAGATGGTTTGGTCTTGAAGGGGTATCCCTTGAAGAAGGTTATACAGACGGTTCAGCAATACCTAACATGGTATTCTGTGCATTCCAAATGATGTTTGCCATAATCACACCAGCCCTAATTACTGGTGCTACAGCAGGTAGAATGAAGTTTAAATCACTATTTATATTTATAGTTACTTGGACTATTATAGTATACTATCCATTAGCTCATATGGTATGGGGCATAGGTGGTAAGTTAGGTTTAGAGGGCTTAGGCGCTTTAGACTTTGCAGGCGGAGACGTAGTACATATAAGTTCTGGTGTATCAGCATTAGTACTATGTATACTATTAGGTAAACGTTGCGATTACGACCATGCAGTCTACAGGATTCATAATATACCTACAGTGGTATTAGGTGCTTCTTTATTGATGTTTGGTTGGTTCGGTTTCAATGCTGGTTCGGCATTATCGGCTAACGGTCAAGCGGCACACGCTTTTATGACTACAGCAACTTCAGCTGGTGCAGCTTTGTTATCTTGGATGTTATGCGATATAGTTAAGAATAAAAAGCCTACTTTAATAGGTGCTTGTACTGGTATGGTAGCAGGTCTTGTAGGTATTACTCCTGGTGCAGGTTTTGTACCTATTTGGGCAGCAGTAGTTATAGGTTTAACTACCAGTCCAGTATGTTATCTTATGATTTCCTATGGTAAAAAGAAGTTCGGCTTTGATGACGCTTTAGATGCTTTTAGCTGTCATGGTACTGGCGGTATCTGGGGAGGCATTCTTACAGGTATATTCGCTAAAGAGAGTGTGGGCGGTTACGCTGGTCTATTAGAAGGCGACGTTTCACAGTTTGTCGCTCAAATAGTAGGTATATTAGTCACAATAGTAATAGCCGTAATAGGAACTTTAATCTGTTACTATATAGCTAAGGCTCTTAGCGGTGGAAGTATCCGTGTTAATACTAAGGAAGAAATGCTTGGTCTTGACATTACTCAACATGGTGAGTCTGCATATCCTTCGTTTAACGGTTTAGAATAGGAGGTATACACATGGCAGAAGACGGTTCAACTCTAATTAAGATAGAGGCTATAGTCAGAGAAGAAAAGTACGTAGAAGTAAAAAAGGTACTATCTGATATCGGTGTAAACGGTATTACCGTATATCAAGTAGTAGGTTGTGGAGTTCAGCGTGGTATGTCTGAGTTCGTTAGAGGTCAAAAGGTAGAGATTCAAGTAATACCTAAGATTAAGTTTGAAATAGTAGTCTCATCGGAAGAGTGGGAAAAAAAGGCTATCGACGCTATCAAAAAGACTGCATATACTGGCAATCCTGGTGACGGAAAGATTTTTAGCTACTATATTAAACAGGCTATTAAAATTCGTACTGGCGAAACTGGTTACGATGCGGTGCAATCCACCACAGAAGAAGTATAATATTAATATTAAACTATATATTTTAGCAATGGTGCTATGGTTTTAAGTGAAGTTTCACGGTAACTGTAGCACCGTTTCTATTTAAGGAGGTATTTGTATGGAATATTCAGCAGTAAACACCATATGGGTATTGCTTGGTGCTGCATTAGTATTCTTTATGCAAGCAGGTTTTGCAATGGTAGAAACGGGTTTTACTCGTGCTAAAAATGCGGGTAACATCATTATGAAAAACTTAATGGACTTTTCATTGGGTACACCAATATTTTGGTTGTTAGGTTTTGGTTTGATGTTCGGTAGTGGTTCATTTATAGGTGCTTGGAACGGTATAGCTTCTCCAGAAAACTATGCAAGCGTTTCACCTGACGGCGTTCCATTTTGGGCATATTTGATATTCCAAACTGTATTCTGTGCAACTTCGGCTACTATAGTATCAGGAGCTATGGCAGAAAGAACTCAGTTTAAGTCTTATTTAGTATATAGTGCAGTAATTAGCGCAGTAGTATATCCTATAGAGGCTCACTGGGTTTGGGGCGGTGGCTGGTTATCCAACCTTGGCTTCCACGACTTTGCAGGTTCTACCGCCGTACATATGACTGGTGGTGTAGCCGCTTTAGTAGGTGCTGCAATCCTTGGACCTCGTATTGGTAAGTACGATAAGGACGGCAAACCAAGAGCTATATTAGGACACTCTTTAACTTTAGGTGCTTTAGGTTGCTTTATTCTATGGTTCTGTTGGTTTGGATTTAACGGTGCTTCTACAGTATCTATGGAAGGCGGTGCTATTGAAAGCGCAGGTAAGATATTCGTTACTACTAACTTAGCAGCCGCAGTAGCTACCGTTACTACTATGGCATTCACTTGGATTAAGTACGGTAAGCCAGACGTTTCGATGACTTTAAACGGTTCATTAGCAGGTTTAGTAGCTATTACGGCTGGTTGTGATACTGTTACTCCTGTAGGTTCTGCTATAATAGGTATTATAGCTGGTATAGCTATAGTAGTAGGCGTAGAGTTTGTAGACCAAAAACTAAAGATAGACGACCCTGTAGGTGCTGTAGGCGTTCATGCTGTAAACGGTCTATTAGGTACTCTATGTGTAGGTCTATTCTCCGACGGTTCTGGTACTGAAGTTGCTGGTCTATTCTACGGTGGCGGAGTTCATCTATTAGGCGTTCAAGCCTTAGGTGCTGTATGCGTAATAGCTTGGACAGTAGTTACTATGATTATCACATTTACTGTAATCAAAAAGTTACCTTTCTTAGGTTTACGTGCAAGTGTAGAAGAAGAGATTAAAGGTCTTGACACTACAGAACACAATCTACCATCTTCTTATGCAGACTTTTTACCTTCCCCTACAGACCCAGATATGGCAGAGGCTGAAGCCGTTACTGGTGTAGTAGACCCTAACGCTATTCCAACTACTGCTCCTAAGAGTGTAACTGTAGACCAAGCAGTTCCTGTTAGTGGTAGCGTATCTAAGGACGGTCATAAACTTACTAAGGTTACTATTATATGCCGTCAAAACAGTCTACAGAGTCTACAAGACGCTCTTAACAAGATTGGTGTTAGTGGTATTACCGTATCTAACGTTATGGGTTACGGTTTACAAAAGGGTCACGAAGAATACTATCGTGGTGTTAAGCGTGAAGTAGTTACTCTATTACCTAAGGTTCAAATAGATACTATAGTATCTAAAGTACCTGTTGACTTAGTAATAGAAACCGTTCGTAAGACCTTATACACTGGTAGAATTGGTGACGGTAAAATATTCGTATACGATGTAGAAGACGTAGTTAAGGTTCGTACTGGTGAACGTGGTTACGATGCTCTACAAGGTACAGAAGACTAACTATAAGATTATCTCCTAAAATATATTAAAGCCAAAAAGAAGTTCCCCTAACGTTTACTGTTAGGGGAATTTCCGTATATATCAACCATGTTAGACTATTCAGTTAGCATACCTAATAGATACTTCTTTAGTATTAGTAAGTCGGCAGTAGATACTTTTCCGTCCTTGTTTACGTCAAGATTATACTTTTCTAATAGGCTATCGGAAGTGGTAGTATCTGTAGTAGTATCGGAAACTTCTGTAGTGGTGGTTATATCTGTAGTAGTATCGGAAACTTCTGTAGTGGTGGTTATATCTGTAGTGGTATCGGAAACTTCTGTAGTAGTGGTTATATCTGTAGTAGTGTCAGAAACTTCTGTAGTAGTGGTTATATCTGTAGTGGTATCGGAAACTTCTGTAGTAGTGGTAGTATCTGTAGTGGTATCAGAAACTTCTGTAGTGGTGGTTATATCTGTAGTAGTGTCGGAACTATCTTCTTTTAAGTCTTTAGAAGTACAGAATAGTTGATAGTAGTATGTACGACCATCTTTTTGTACTACGCCTACACCTATGTATTCATAGTCTTTAGATAGAATGTTATTCTTTTGTCTGTCGGTTTCAACAAAACTTTCAAAAGCACTGTCTACGGTATCGTAAGGAGTAGCACCCCAATATACATTTTGAGTATATGCCGTAGGTGTTATATTATACTCTGTGAATATTGTAGAGTAGTATTCACCATTGGCACGATTAGTATAGTTATCGTCGGTTACTTCGCCGGCTCTGATAGTAGCCATGGTATTCATAACGTCGCAAGTTTTGAACGGTGTTAGACCGTTAGATTTACGATATTCATTTACCTTGTCTATTAACTGTTTGGCTTGTTTGGAGTTATTCGTACTTTCGGATACCGCAAAGATACTCTGTAATTGTGGATAGGTATTGGATACTGCTACCACACCTACCATGGATATCGCCATTATATAGATGACTATTTTTTTTAGATTTTTCATATGTAAGTCTCCTTTGTATTTAGTGTACACTAATATTTTATAATAATATTATCATAAAGTCAATAGAATGTTTAGTATACTTTAGAATACTTTTATTAATCACGTTTAGGCGTTCTGTTATTGTAGATGAACATTACTATAGCCATAGAACATATTACTATATATCCTACGATGCTAAAAATATCTGGTATCTGTTGGAAGACTATTAATCCCAACAGTGCCGAAAATATTATCTGTGAGTAGTCGTATACTGAAATTTCCTTAGCTGGTGCATAGCAGTATGCCGAAGTGATAGCAAACTGTCCGCCACAAGCACAAAATCCAGCTAAGAGTAAAAATATCCACTGTTTAGCACTCATAGGGCAGTAGTTTAGTAGCGATATCGGTAGAGTTAGTATGCACGAAAAGGCTGAAAAGAAGAATACTATATAACTCTTATTTTCTCCTTTTTGACCGAGTATTCTAACCATAGTATAGGCTATACCAGCTCCTAAGCCACCACACAATCCTATTATAGACGGAAGTAGTTCCATATTGCTGAACGTAGGCTTTATAATTAAAAGACTACCTAAAAACGCTCCCAATACTATAAGCCATTGTGTTATAGTAGCACGTTCTTTTAGTATAAGGTATGAAAATACTATCGCAAAAAATGGCGACATCTTATTTAGCATGGAAGCATCGGATAGTACTAAGTGGTCCACTGCGTAAAAGTTACATAGCATACCTATAGTTCCGAACGTTGCTCTTAGTACTAAGTATTTTAGATTACCCTTTTTCCATATTAGCTTATCATGACTTTTTAACAGTATGGCTAATGCGAATACCATAGCTATAAGGTTTCTAAAAAAACACTTTTGAATAGTAGGTATATCACCTGAAAGTCTAACGAACATATTCATTAGGGCAAAACATAGTGCCGAAAGTACTATACACACTATTCCTTTATACTTTTTGTTTTCCATAGTTAAAGACTTCTTTCTGTTATTATAGTATGTACTACTATTATATCACAAAGACAAAACTACCTCAACTAAAAGTTGAGGTAGTGTTTACAAATATAGTAATATTGACTATTTGTTTATTATGTTTAAAAATCCTATTATAGGAAGTTCTTTAGCCTTTTTGTTGAATACGTTCACTATACCATAGATAAATAGTGCTAATAGTACGCCTCTAATTAGTATAGATATTATACTTGCTATTACAGGTCCTATTATTGGTATTAAGCATAGTATTGCAGATACTATACTACACGCTATATTTAATACTATAGTAGCTATTAATAGCACTAAAGATTGGTTAGCGTGGAACTTAGCATATCTTGAGTTTGGTAAGAAGATATATGGTAAAAAGAATAGTATATATGTAAGTGCTAATACCACTATATTATCGTTTTGAACTTCGTTATAGTCATATTCGTCTGTATGGTCGGGGGTGTTGAATAAGTTAGAATTTTCCATATAAATACCTCTTTCTTAAAGACTGCGATATACTTAGTATATCGTCTATGTTTTAATCTACTATGATATATAGTATATATGCCATATATTAAAGTATCATTAAAGGTATAGTAATTTTTAAGTATCTTCTTCTTTATCCATGTTAGAGATAAACTCTATAAACTCATCTACGTTGTTAAAGGATTTATACACTGAGGCAAATCTGATATACGCTACAGGGTCTATAGATTTTAGGCGTGACATTACCATGTTTCCAATCTCTGTGGAGGAAATCTGTGTACGCATAGCGTTTTCGCAAGTATTTTCGATATACTCCACTATGCTATCCACTTTAGAAGCGTCTATTGGACGCTTTTTGATAGCTGAGTATATTCCACGGGCTAACTTGTGCTTATCGAATGGTTCATAAGCACCGCCTCTTTTTTTAACGGTAAGTATAGGTTTTTCGACCTGTTCGTAGGTAGTAAAGCGTCTTTTACAGTTTAGACACTCTCTGCGACGCTTAATGCGTTTATCGTCTATATGTCTGGAGTCCACAACCGTTAGGTCATCGCAACCACAAAAGATACATTTCATAGAACATATCACCTTTCGTAAGAATGTTTAATAGTATCGGATAGATATATATAGCTTTCGTTTAGGTCTTTAACGGACTTAAAGTTGTTTCTATATAGTTCCACCATAATATATCCATTAAAAGAGTAACTTTTTAAAGTATCTATTAACTTAGGAATATCAAAAGTACCTTTACCCAGTGGCAAGCAGTCTTTGTACTGGTTGCTATCGCTAATGTGAACGTGTGCCAAATTATCTTTAACGGTATCAAAGACTTCAAACACGTCTAAATTGGAGCGTATAGCCTGTTTAAGGTCTATTACAAAGTTGGCATCTTTGCCGAGTTGTTGTATCATGTGTTGTATAAACGGAATGTTGTTACATTGACAACGTGCCACGTTCTCTTGAGCCACTGTAACACCAAACTGTTTACCTGCCGAATATAGTCTATAGAACCTATCAAAGTATAGACTTTCTTCTACTGGAACTATACTCTTATTACCGTGTAACACCAATATTTTAGCACCTAAGATGTTCATAGCGTTAAAGTACTTTTTGTAGTACTCTATACCGTCTTGTACACGACGTTCATAGGCACTAAAGAATAGCATAGGTTCTATGGGTGCAGTGAATGGGTGTATTGAACGGCAACTGCTTCCGTAAAAGTCGAGTATATGTTTAACTTCGGTAATATAGGTAGTAGTTAGTTCGCAGTCGCTATTCACAAATATTTCCATGTTTTTTATACCCAACTTAGCTAAACTTTCAATAGAGTCCTCTAATATTTCAGGATATAGACACGCAGAAGATACCCCTGCTTGCATATAATCACCACCTAAAGTGTTATTTATGTGCATACCGTATGGTATGCCTAATACGTTGAGTATATTATACAACACCTGTTGTGGTTTGTCAAATTGGAATACGTTGTAAGTATATATAGTGTACTATCTTCCACGAATATACTTAGTATTGCTTTTTTCTATGTACATTATGTTGTCAGCTTTTTTAATCATTTCGTCTACTTCGGAAATAGAAGTAGGTTTACTTATTACGTATCCGCAACTTGCACCTATCTTGTAAGGCTTATTGGAAGTGTTATTGTAGTATACTATCGACTGCTTAAAGTTATCTATATAGCTTTTAGGATAGTTAGAACTTTTAGGTATAGCATTAGCTACTACAAACTCATCACCGCCGAACCTTGCACATACGTCTTCATTTACTGCACTGGATACTAAATAGTTAGCTATAGTCTTTATAGAGTTGTCACCCTCATTATGACCGAATACGTCGTTTATGTATTTAAGACCGTTTAAGTCTATAGATATAACCATAAGTTCCATATTGTCGTCGCAGTTTACTATAGATAGTTTATCTTCTAACTGCTGATAGAAGCCACGACGGTTTAATAGTCCAGTTAGATAGTCTCTTATGTACACCTTCTCTAACTGAGAGATTACACTTTTAAGGTGTTCTCTGGTTTGAACTATCTCTAATACTTTGCTTATGTTATCGTTAAAGGTGCTGTAGTTATCGTAGCTGAATTCAAAGTTAAGAGGGTCTACTATTATAGCCATGTAGCCTATGGTTCTTTCTTGTAGGTGTAGTGGAGAGAACATTAAAAAGTTTCTACCCTCGTTGAGTATCTTATTGAAGTTTGGTAGTATTTCTTTCGCATCGAACGTACATTGGGAGAACATCTCTAATTGGTTTCCATGATATATTAAGTGCATGGTCTTATAAGGTGTAGAAGTATCTTTTTCTACGTTGTTTAAAAATTCGTCACATAGACATATCCACATCTCATCGGAATATACACCTCTTGCGAACTCAGGAATTTTGTCTATTAAGTCGTACATAGCTTTGCTATCGTTTAAAGAACATATCATGTTACGCATCTTGCATTCATAGTATCTAAAGTTTTCTATTTTACGATATAGTGTGCTTAGTAGGGAGTTAGAAGCTAATATGTTAGTCTTTTTGCAACCGCAAGAACTTGATATTACTACTTGATGCTTTATCTTATAGTCTTTCTGTGTAGGAGTGTTTCCTGTGAATATTTGATGTAGTATATCTACGGCAGTCTTTCCTGCCAATTCGTTATTCTGTTTAGCGTTAGTTAAACGTGGTATGTGATATCTTTCTGGTTCTATGCCGTCAAAACCAGTAACTATGATATCGTCAGGAATTTTATAACCCTTGTTGTTTAGATATTCACAAGTAGTAATAGCCATAGTATCGTTAGCACATATTATAGCTTCAGGAAGTTCTAAATCGCTTGAAAAGAACGTATCTAAAGCCTTAACCGTAGGCATATCCCAAAAGTCTCCGTAACCTATTCTATCTTCTTCTACAGGAATGCCATTTTCGGTTAATACTTTTCTGTAAGCGTCTACTCTTTCTTCCGAAAAGCTATTACCTTTAATACCTGCTATAAAGTTTACCCTTTTGCACTTATGATATTCTACTATGTGACGGACTATTTTTTCCATAGCTTCGGAGTAGTCAAAGTTTATGTTGTACACTTCGGGAATATGTTTATCTATAGATACTATAGGTACGTTGTGACTTTTAACAGAAGATATTATGTTGCTTAATATTATATCATCTTTAATAGTTTCGCTTAGTATTATTACACCGTCTATTAAGTCGTAGTTTACTAACGAAAAGATATCGCCATCGCCAGTAGATAGTCCGTTATAGTGGTACATATCGTTGGAAGTATTAATTAGTACTAAAGCATAACCGAGTTCTTTAATGCGTTGGTATACCGAAACGTATATTTGATGTTGTGTTTCTATATTTATTTTGGTAAGATATAAAGCTATGACTTTTTTATTTTCTTCATTCATGGAATTAAGTTTCTCCTTTCTAATATAGTGCTTTTAATGCGTTATACTGCAATATAATTATAGCATAGAATATAGACTAAATCAATCCATTTTTTAAAATATAAGCTATTACGTGGTAAAATACACTAAGCAATTTGGGTGTATGCTTAGTGTATTTAATAAGATTATGGTATTAATAGTTAATAGTTATAGTCATTAGAACTATCGTCGCTATAACTATCGTCATTATAAGAATAGTCTTCTTCGGTAGTAGTATCTTCTTCATAACTATTTTGAGTATCTTCTTCTAATGTAGTCTGGTCGTACGTTTCGCCACCGTCAAAAGCGTTATCTATAGTCTGTTCGCCCATTTGAGTATCTACAGCAGTTTGAACTTCTTCGGTAACTATTGCAGTAGTAGTATCGCCACCCATATTTGCGAGAGTAGTTTCGGTAATAACTTCTTCTACTTCACCAACGAACCATAGGGCAAGTTCTTGTTTAAAGTCGTCGCTTACTATGAACTGATTATTGGCGTTATAGTTGCCTTTAGGTAGTTTGTATTCGGCGTAGTAGTTATCGTCGCTGAACATATACTGAATGGCTTTTTTACCGTTTTTGTAGTCTATAGTGGTTACGTCGGTATCCATGATATCTATTAGAGAATTGAAAGAATTGTCTAAGTTTTCGGATACTCTATCACCCATAGCTTGATTTAACATAGTGGTAATTAGTGAACCTATTACATAGTTACGGTCTTCGTCGTCGAACTCATAATGAGTAACTAAACTTTGTATCTGTTGACTACTTAAAAACATCTGACCTTGATTAAATCCCTTAACGTCAGACGGAACGTAATAGTTTGCACCACCTAATATGTCACATATTTTTTGAAAAGACTGTTCATTAAGTTTAATGTAACGGTCTATTTTGATTTCAAAGGTGTTTTCTATAGCTTGACGTACTCCGCTTATGCCGTTTTTTAGATATATATTTTCTATAGTATCAGCAGTATTTTCATATGTAGATAGCGTAGAGTTTGCTATAGGTACACAACCGAATATGTCTATTTTAGGCATAGTTCTAAATAGCATAAAAGTATCTTGACCTTCGGTATCGTCTAAGTCTAATATAAATAGAATGGTACAGTTATCCTTAGTAGATGGGATATAGTTACCATAAAAGTCCTCTGTTTTTTCTGGTTCGTCTTTAACGGCTATATTTTGATAGAACATATAAGTAGGTATACCTATTATTATCAACGATAGCAGTATGGTAGTTAAAAACGGTATGGCTATACCCTTTTTTTTCTTCTTTTTAGTTGCCATAAAATATTAACCCTCCAAATAATATCGACTTTTAGCATAAAAGAATATTAGTCTATAAGCCGTAATAGTCCATTTTAGAACTTAATTAATATTTTATCACGGCATAGTGTTTATGTCAAGAAAATATTAGTTTAAATGATATTAAAAAAAGTTTGCTATATGGTTTGATTTTCAGTCAATAGCATGGTATAATAACTATAATATATCAAGGAAAGGGTTTGATACTATGAGCGATTTTGTAATAGAAGATGATGTTCTACGTAAGTATACTGGCGAAAGCGAAAAGGTTATAATTCCAAACGGAATAGATTCTATAGGTGGGTTAGCTTTTTACGGAAATAACAGACTAAAAGAAGTAGTAATTCCAGACGGTGTTACCGTTATAGACGTTAACGCTTTTGCAAGTTGTACCAATTTAGTTAAGGTTAGTATTCCCGATGGCGTAAAGTGTATTGCTCATTGGTCTTTTTGTGAATGTAGTAGTCTATCAAGTATAAACATTCCAAAGAGCGTGGTGTTTATCGGTGACTGGGCTTTTAGAGGTTGTAGCAGTTTAAAAGAAATCGTACTGCCAAGAAAAGATATTACTATTGGTATGGAAGTATTCGATGAAGATACCAAAGTAACGTATGCCGAATAGTTAGACTATCTATCTATTTTGTATAGTATAATAATAGCGACTATCTAAAGTATAAGATAGTCGCCATATTATTATATAGTCGTTTACGTTTAGCCTTTTAATAGTCTGCCTTGACCGTCGGTAAAGTTACCATTGATAATCTTTATCAGGTCTACTATAGTTCCTATACAAAATAAACCACCAGTTAGTAGATACAGTATTCCACTGAAAATTTTTCCAGTATATATTCTGTGTAGACCACTAAAACCTAAAAGTCCCAAAGCACATAATACGCCAGCAGTAGCTTTTGACTTGTTACTAATTCCATTAGCATTATAGTTTATGTTAGTAACATTGTTTATGTATGTGTTATTTTGAGTATAGTAGTTATTCTGTTGATACTGACCGTTTGGATACTGTTGGTTTTGTTGTTGTGTATTTTGAAATGGTGTATTTCCTCTAATTACTGGAGAACGGTTAGGATTTTGACTATATACTTGAGGATTATCGTTCTGTTTAGGTAAGTGTCTTGGTGGTTCTTGATAGTTATTATACTGTGGCTGGCTATTCTGTCGATACTGTGAGTTGTAAGCGTTCTGTGGTTGATAAGGATACTCATCTTCGGTACTGTCATAGTAGGTCTGTTGTGGAATATCCTCTGGCTTTGAAAGTGATATTTTACTCTTTTTGTGTTGGTCTTCCATAGTCGTCGTTCCTCCTTTTCTTTTAGAGTACATTATACAACGTTAATATTAACAGTGTATTAAAATAGACTACTACTTATTGATAACTCTAACCTTAATAACAGCATCGTTAGATTGTAGCTTAGCTACTACGTCTTGTGATACTTCGGAGCATACGTCTAACATAGTGTAAGCAAAGTTTCCTCTTGACTTATTAACCATGTTTTCGATGTTAATTCCGTTAGAACCAAAGACAGAAGTAATCTGTGCTACAGTATCAGGAACGTTCTTGTGAATTATGCAAACCTTAGTTCCGTTAGCGTTTAGTACTGCGTTAGGTAAGTTTACACTGTTAATAATGTTACCATTTTCGATGTACTCAATAAGTTCGTTTACTGCCATGATAGCACAATTGTCTTCACTTTCTGGAGTGGAAGCTCCTAAGTGTGGTAGGGCTACTACGTTTTCGTTGCATAGAACGGTATCGTTAGCGAAGTCTGTAACGTACTTAGCCACCTTGCCAGTGCTTAGTGCGGATAGAATGTCAGCATCGTTTACTAATTCGCCACGAGCGAAGTTTAGTATTCTAACGCCGTCCTTCATCTGTGCGATAGTTTCGGCATTGATAAATCCCTTAGTATCAGCATTGCAAGGTACGTGTATAGTTAGATAGTCAGCTTGAGCGTATACTTGGTCGTTAGACTTAACTACCTTAACGGCAGGGTTTAAAGATAACGCACCTTCTACAGATAAGAATGGGTCTACACCTACTACGTTCATACCTAAAGATACAGCAGTATTAGCTACTAATCTACCTATAGCACCTAAACCGATAATACCTAAAGTCTTACCAGAAACTTCTGGACCTACAAATTGAGACTTACCTTTTTCAACCATCTTAGTAACTTCGTCGCCGTTACCCTTTAAAGTTTTAGCCCAATCGATAGCTTCGGCAACTCTTCTTGAAGATAGTAGTAGACCAGCTATTACTAACTCTTTAACTGCGTTAGCGTTAGCACCAGGAGTATTGAATACACATATACCCTGTTCAGCACACTTATCCACTGGAATGTTATTAGTACCAGCACCAGCTCTGCCTATAGCTAATAGGTTAGAACCAAATTCCATATCGTGCATCTTAGCGGAACGTACTAATATAGCGTCAGGATTTTCTACACTATCAGAGATAGTATACTTAGCAGTATCAAAGTTATCAGTACCGCACTTAGCAATTTTATTTAAAGTAAGAATGTTATACATTAAAAAGACCTCCTAAATATATTAATAATAGATTAGGTGCAGTATACTGCACCTAATATTTATCTATAAGAATATGTTGTTAGTTACTTATTTTCAGCTTCAAACTTAGTCATAAATTCTACTAACTTTTGAACGCCTTCAATAGGCATAGCGTTGTAGATAGAGGCTCTCATACCACCAACGCTTCTGTGACCCTTAATGTTTACAAAGCCGTTAGCCTTAGCTTCAGCTACAAACTTAGCGTCTAATTCATCGTTACCAGTAACGAAAGGAATGTTCATTAAAGAACGGTCTTGTGGATTAGTTACTGTAGCCTTAAACATAGTAGAGTTATCTAAGAAGTTGTATAGAAGGTTAGCCTTTTCGGTGTTAATCTTCTTCATAGCTTCAAGACCGCCCTTGTTTTCAACCCATTCAAGAACTAACTTTAGTATATATATACCATAAGTAGGTGGTGTATTATACATAGAACCGTTTTCGGCATGGGTAGAGTAGTCAAACATGGTAGGAGTGCCTGCTTTAGCGTTGCCTATTAAGTCTTCTCTAATAATAACTACTGTTAAACCAGCAGGACCCATATTCTTTTGTGCGCCAGCGTATATCATGCCATACTTAGAAACGTCTACAGGTTCAGAAAGTATGCAAGAAGATAGGTCAGCTACGAGTGGTACACCGTGAGTGTCTGGTAGTTTAGACCACTTAGTACCATATATAGTGTTGTTTTCGCAAATATGGAAATAGTCTGCTGTTGGATTAAACTTGCTTTCATCTAAAGTAGGAATATAAGAGAAAGTCTTATCCTTAGAAGATGCTACTACGTTACAGTTTTCTTCGCCACATAGTTTGCAAGCCTCTTTGTAAGCCTTAGTAGCCCATTGACCAGTTAGTACGAAGTCTGCTTTGCCAGTTTTATTCATAAGGTTTAAAGGTATCATGGCAAATTGAGAAGAAGCACCACCTTGTAAGAATAGTACCTTGTAGTTATCAGGAATATTCATTACTCTTCTTAGGCGTTCTTCGGTTTCGTCGATAATAGCCTTATACTCTTTAGAACGGTGTGACATTTCCATTACGGATTGACCACTATTACCATATTCAAGCATTTCGTCACTGGCTTTTTGTAATACTTCTTCAGGAAGCATTGCAGGACCAGCACTAAAGTTGTATACTCTGCTCATTGTAAAAAACCTCCAATTTATGTGCCATTATCTCGTAATAGCACACATAAATAATATATATATTAATTATATAATTAACCTAATAGGTTTGGTATTATAGTAGATAGTAAAGTTACTATAAAGAATACTATTGCACCTACTTTGGTAGACTTAGCAAGCACAGCTTCTTTAGTTCTACCAGTATTTTTATCGTAAAACGATTCGTTGTTACCACCACCGATAGCACTTGTCATATTACTTTGTGACTTATTATCTTGCATTAAGCATATTACTATTAATACTAAACTTACTATTATTAATATTACACCACATACGATTTCAAATGGACTCAAAAAACTTCAACCCCTAACTAAATAGAATTAATAATAGAATATGCCATATGCCAACATTTTAGCATATAGCGACTGTACACATTAGATTATATCATAATGTTGTGCTAATTGCAAGCATTTATTTAAAATTTTGCTGTACGTGTGGTGGGTATCAAAAAAATTTTTAAAAATGTATTGACAAAATCTTTTTGATAGTATATACTTATAAAGGTTTATGACTTTACAGTCTGGGAGGGCTTGCATTATGAGTAAAGACATGAAGTATGTTACTTTAATGGACTTTTATGGTTCGCTATTAACCGAAAAGCAAAGAAACGCTATGGAACTTTACTACTATGATGACCTTTCGCTTTCCGAAATCGCTGAACATACTTGTACTACAAGGCAAGGCGTTCACGATAGCTTAAAACGTGCCGAAACCTATCTTGATGAGTTAGAAAATAAACTCGGCTTTGTTGAAAGCAACAACAGACTATGTAGTATAGTTAATAAAATAGAAGCTAAATCTAATAGGATAGCAAGTATTAGTAGTGGCACTAACTCACAAGAAGAAGTAGTTAGGTTAGCTAACGAAGTATCCCAACTTGCCAAAACCAGCAAAGACTTTCTTATATATGTTGGAGTTAGCTATTAATTATAGACACGATATCGTACTTACTGTGTGTACGTGGATTTATAAAGTATAATATATTAAAAGGAGATACGACTATGGCTTTTGAAGGTCTTTCAGATAAACTAAATAAAGTATTTAAAAAGTTAAAATCCCGTGGTAAATTAACAGAGTCTGACGTTAAAGAAGCTATGCATGAGGTTAAGCTCGCTCTACTTGAAGCAGACGTTAGCTATAAGGTAGTTAAGGATTTTATTAAAAAGGTTTCCGAACGTGCCGTAGGTGTTGAAGTGCTTGAAAGTTTGACACCTGGTCAACACGTTATTAAGATAGTAAACGAGGAACTTTGCGACTTAATGGGTAAGTCTAACGAAAAGATAAACTTTTCCTCTAAGCCTCCTACAGTAATTATGATGTGTGGTCTACAAGGTTCTGGTAAGACTACTCATTCCGCTAAGTTGGCTAAGTATCTAAAAGAAAATGGTCATAAGCCTATGTTAGTAGCTTGCGACGTTTACAGACCTGCTGCTATTCAACAGTTACAAGTAGTCGGTGAAAAGGCAGACGTACACGTTTTTGAAATGGGTCAATCTAACCCTGTTACTATCTCTAAAGAGGCCGTTAAGTATGCTAAAGACCACGGCTATGATGTATTGATTATAGATACTGCTGGTCGTTTACACATAGATACCGCTCTTATGGAAGAACTTAAAAACATTAAGGATGAAGTAAATCCTAACGAAATTATGCTCGTAGTAGACGCTATGACTGGTCAAGATGCCGTAAACGTAGCCAAATCGTTCGATGACGTATTAGGTATTACAAGCGTTATCATGTCTAAGTTAGACTCCGATACTCGTGGCGGTGCTGCTCTATCTGTATTAGCCGTTACTGGTAAGCCTATCAAGTTTGTGGGTATGGGCGAAAAGTTAGACGACTTTGAAAAGTTCCACCCTGAAAGAATGGCAAGCCGTATATTAGGTATGGGCGATATACTCTCCTTAGTAGAAAAGGCTGAGGCAGTAGTAGACCATGCAGAGGCTGAAAGACTTACTAAAAAACTTCAAGATAATCAGTTCGATATGAACGACCTATTACATCAACTACAACAGATACAAAAGATGGGTTCTGTTAGAAGTCTATTAGGTATGTTCCCAGGTATCAGCGAAAAGATTAAAGATACCGATATAGACGAACGTCAGTTCGTTAGAATACAAGCTATGATAACTTCTATGACCGAAGCAGAACGTAACAAGCCAAGCATTATTAACCCTTCAAGAAAGAAGCGTATAGCTAAGGGTAGCGGTTGCAAGGTGGAAGACGTAAACAGACTACTCCGTCAGTTTGAACAGATGCAAGGCGTTATGAAACAGTTCGGTAAAAACGGCAAGGCTACTAAGAAGATTAGAAAGCGTTTAGCTGGCATGGACTTAAGAAAGTTTGGTAACTAATACTTAGCGTATTCGTTTGGAGGTGCTTTTTATGAGTACAGAAACTATATCGGCAGTTATATGTTTGATAGCAGGCATTCTATTAATGGTACAATCATTTAGCGACTTTAAAGTACTATCACCAAAAAACGCTAAGATGTTTAAAAAAGTCAGTCAAAAGTCGCTTAGAATATACTACGGTATATTTGGTATACTATTCGTTACTTTTGGCGTTTGGGCTTTAGTAGTATAGTTTAAGATAATTAGTGCTTTAGCATTAATATAGATTTTTTCCCACTTGTGTGGTTTTAAATACTGTACTGTTCAGTACAGGGAATATTTTCGGAGGTGAATTAAGATGGCAGTTAAGATTAGATTAAGAAGAATGGGTGCTAAAAAGGCTCCTTTCTATCGTATAGTAGTAGCTGATTCCAGAAGTCCAAGAGATGGTAGATTTATAGAAGAAATTGGTTACTATGACCCTACTAAAGAACCTTCAGTAGTTAAGGTTGACGCTGAAAAGGCTAAGCAATGGATTGCAAACGGTGCACAACCTACTGATACTGTAAAGGTTATCTTTAAGAAGAACAACGTTCTCTAATCACGTTTCTAAATGGGTGGTCTTTTGCAGACTGCCCTTTTTTGCTATAAGGAGAATTATCATTATGAAAGAATTACTATATGTTATCGTGGAAAAGTTAGTAGAAGACCCTTCAGCTATAGAAATCACTCAAGATGAACCTAACGCAGAAGGCGTTACTATATTCCACTTACACGTTGCACCAGACGATATGGGCAGAGTAATAGGTAAACAAGGCAGAATAGCTAAGTCTATACGTACTATTATGCGTTCGGGTGCTACTAAGTACAATATGAAAGTAAACGTTGAAATAGAATAGTATAATATTCTATTCTATGCGGTGTATGGGCGAATTATAGTACTATAGTTCGCCCAATATTAACTATTTTGAAAGGTGGTATATACTTTGAAAAAACAGTACTTGGAAACTGGCAAGATAGTAAACGTTCATGGACTAAAAGGTGAAGTTAAAGTATATCCTTGGTGCGATAGTCCCGAAGTACTATGTCAGTTTGATGTTTTATATACTAATAAGGGTACAGTACCTATGGAAGTTCAAAGTAGCAGAATACAAAAGAATATGGTGCTTATTAAGTTCAAGGGCATCGATACTATAGAACAGGCTGAAGAACTAAAAAATAAGGTGCTATACATAGATAGAGAAGACGTTGAATTAGAAGAAGGTACTTACTTTATTCAAGACCTTATAGGCTTGCAAGTGTTCGATGCCGATACTAACGAATACTATGGCGTACTCTCCGACGTTTTGGAAACTGGTGCTAATGATGTGTACACTATAAAAAACGAAGAACTTCACAAAGAGTTTTTAATACCTGCTATCCCTGATGTGGTAGTATCAACAGATATTAAGGGTAATCGCATGACTATTAGACCTCTTGAGGAGGCTTAATCATGAGAATAGATATTGCTACTCTCTTTCCAAGTATGTGCGATGCTGTACTTAATGAGAGTATTATAGGCAGAGCAAGAAAGAGAGGCTTTATAGAGTTCTATTGCCACGATATAAGAGCCTACTCTAACGATAAACACAAACGTGTAGACGATACCCCCTATGGTGGCGGTAACGGTATGGTTATGCAATGCGAACCTATCTATCAATGTTGGTTAGACGTATGTAATACTATCGGTGAAAAACCTTATACTATATATATGTCCCCAAAAGGTACAGTATTAACTCAGAATAAGGCGGTGGAGTACTCTAAAATGGACTATATCTTCTTGCTATGTGGTCACTATGAGGGTATAGACCAACGAGTATTGGATACTATAGTAGATGAGGAAGTATCTATTGGTGACTATGTACTAACGGGTGGAGAACTTCCTGCTTTAGTGTTCGCCGATACCGTGGGTAGACTTTGCGAAGGTGTATTAGCTTCCGAAGAATGCTATACCGAAGAAAGTCACTATAACGGTCTATTGGAGTATCCACAGTATACACGCCCAGAAGTTTGGAACGGTTCAGCAGTACCACAAGTATTACTATCGGGACATCACAAAAATATATCTGATTGGCGTAAGTTCCAAAGTGTAAAGATTACTAAAGAACGTCGTCCAGATATGTATAAAAAATACCTACAAGATGAATAGTCGCCTAAAAAAATTGGTAATATATTAAAATATTCTTTTGTGCAATATTACCAATTTTTTTGATATTTCTTTAAAACTGTATTGTGTGTAGTGTATTTTGTACATAATTTACTGTTGGAAATTATGAATGTTCAATAAAAATTAGTGATTATAAACAAAAAAGAGGGGGTCAACTCTTTGGTACATTCATTAAAGTGTAGAAAATTCCTAAAATACTATAATATTATTGATTTATAAGTTGACTAACTCTTAATTTATGAGTATAATTAATTATAGAAACCAATAGACAAGAACGTTAATATACCCTTTAATGTTCTTAATGATTTTTTGTAGGGGAGAGATTGATTTATGTTTGTAAAAGATGTAACTGTACAAAATCAAGTTGGTCTACACGCAAGACCAGCAACATTCTTTATTCAAAAGGCTAATGAATTTAAGTCTTCTATTTGGATAGAAAAGGAAGAACGTAGAGTTAATGCTAAGAGCTTATTAGGTATTCTTTCACTTGGTATAGTTGGCGGTACTGATATTAAGGTTATTGCTGACGGTCCAGACGAACAGGTAGCCGTAGAAGCACTTATCGAACTCGTTGAAAGTGGCTTTAATGAAGAAAAACTATAATAGATACTAAAACATAGTATTTTAAACGTATTAAGAACATTCTTAATACGTTATTTTTTTATATTCCTATAGTATTCCCCCACTATGTATATAGTAGGGGATACTATGTTATTAATAGCTATTGTTTACCATGTTTTCACAGAATATGGCATAACCTTTAGTAGGGTCGCTAATGAATACGTGAGTTATAGCACCTATTAATCTTCCGTTCTGTATTATAGGACTTCCGCTCATGCCTTGAACTATTCCGCCCGTCTGTTGTAATAGTTTAGGGTCGGTAATTTGAACTATCATATTTTTGGAACTTTCATCGCTATTATAGTCTATCTTTTCTATCTCAATGGAATACTCTTTAGGAGTGTTACCGTCTATAGTGGTTAGAATGGTGGCTTCGCCAATTTGAACGTCTTGCTTGTAACCCATAGGTATAGCCTGTCTATTAGATATATCAGCCTGTATAGTCCCAAATATTCCGCATTGGTTATTAAGCGAAATATTTCCTATAGAAGTATTAGAAGTAAAGCTACCTATAAGTTCCCCCGGAGAACCTGAAACGCCACTCTTTATGCCATTTATACTAACTTCAGCTACTTCGCCATAAGATATAGGTACTATTTCGCCTGTGTCCACGTCACATACAGGATGTCCCAGTCCACCAAAAGAAGAACCGTCAGCGGTATAGTAGGTTATAGTTCCGATACCTGCTGAACTATCACGTACCCACATACCCGTTTCATAGGAGTTGCTACTCTTAGAGTATACTGGCTGAACGGTAGTCTGAATAGTTTGGTCTTCACGTCTTATCACCACTTGTAATAGATTGCCGTCACTATTAGAGATTATATCTTGTAATTCCTGATTATTTTCTACCGTTTCGCCGTTTAGTGATACTATTATATCTCCTTTTTGAATACCACCGTCTTTTGCTGGGGTACTGTGAAGGTTTTCTGTAGAAGCTACTTCACCTATACCCACTACCATTACACCGTCCATGTTCAGCTTTATGCCGAACGGTTCACCACTTGGGACTAATAGTTTAGTTTCCACGGTGCTGACTTCTACGGTCTTTATGGGTATCACACCGAACAGTCTTAGAGTGGAAGACTGTAGCATAGGTTTTTCATCACTATTGGAAGTTTGAACTTCTTGACTGTTAAACACGGGTGTAGAAGATATTCTATCCATAGACTGTATCTTTAGTGTAGAGCCTTTAGTTAGTTCAAAGGAGTCTGGCAACGTAGCCGTATAATATACTATCGTCATGCATATACTTATAAGGAACAGTATAGCCACACCTGAAAATACTTTCAAGCAACTTTTCATTAAAAAAATCTCCTTTATACTGTGTTAGAGCATTATTAAAAATATCTATTAATAGTAGTAATGCTTCTACTATATAATATTAGCATAATATCTATAATTATAAGAGTATATTAATGCCTAAAATATTTATATGTTGATTTTAACGCAATCTCATGATATAATAGTAGTATAAAACTATTTGGAAGTGATATATATTAAAAAATTCAAAGTGTTAATGATAGTACTACAGATACTATTGGTAGTATCTACTATAGTTTCGCCTATGGTGTTAAACTTTTTAGGAGGTTACGGTTTAATAGTTCAAGCTAAGGATAATCTTAACGAATATCCCGATATGATAGCCTATCAGCAAGACTTAATGAACCTTATGGTTACTTATGGTAAGACTATGATAGCTTCTTCGGTACTTATGGTTTTAGCTATGATGCTTTGTCTGTGCAAGTTTAATGTAGTTCCTATAGTGTTGCAGTCTACTGGATTTACCATGTGTATGGTTATAATGTTCAAGATTTCCGCTATTGCCGATAAGTACGGTCTATCCGATAGTAATATGCAACCCCTTTCCGAAAAGTACTTTAACAGACACATTATAACTATAGTTCCATTAGTACTACTGATAACTATATGCGTAGTTAGACACTTTTCCTATGAAAACCGTATTAAACGTAAGCAAAAGCGTTTAAAAAAGTATGAAGAAGAAAATGCCCCTTGCGAAAAGATTATAGACTAAGTGCGTAATATATACTATCACATTTGCCATGTTTAAGTTGTCGAAACTATGTATCCAGTTTGAAATACTTGGTATTAATATCCAATATGTCAACTATAGAAACTTTGTGGCAATATATAACATATTTCGACCGTATTAGATATTATCTATCCTGTTAATACCTTATAGTTTAAAAAATTTTTTAAATATTTTTGAAATTGGTATTGTATTCCATAAAAATATATGTTAAAATATGGAAGTAATAAACTTTAGGAGGTAATATTTTTATGGTAAATAAGTTAAAAGTGCTTATTGGTGACGATACTGCCGAATACGGCATTATGTGTGCAAGTTCTTTAAGAAAGAGAGGTCTTTACGTTATCACACGTCAAAAAGACGGCAAGGTACTATTAGAGGCTATTAAAAACGAAAAGCCTGACGTAGTAGTTATTGATATGGTAATCCCTCAGTACGACGCTATAGAACTTATGAAGAAGGTATTCGCAAGTGGTGTTAAACGTCCACTATTTATTATCACCTTTGAGTATGACAATCCTTTTTGGCAAAAAGAGGCTATGGAAAACGGTGCTTCTTACTTTATGATTAAACCGTTTAACGTAGAGGCTCTTGGCGACAGAATAGAGGCTCTATTCAATCAAACTAACTATACTAACTCTAAAAAAGACTTTAACGGTAGCTTTAACAAGAACGAACAGTCTATACCTATCAGCGACTTAGAAATTATAGTTACCGATATTATACATCAGTTAGGTGTACCTGCACACGTTAAAGGATATCACTATCTAAGAGAGGCTATAGTATCTTCTATAGGTAATAAGGCTCTATTAGAAAGCGTTACTAAAAAACTATATCCACACGTAGCCGAAAAGTTTGATACTACACCTTCACGAGTAGAAAGAGCTATCCGCCACGCTATAGAAATAGCTTGGGATAGGGGTAACTTAGATACTATTAACTCTTTTTTTGGCTACACCGTTAATACTTGCAAGGGTAAGCCTACTAATAGCGAATTTATAGCCTTAGTAACTGATAAGCTACGCTTAAAATACAAGGCAGTACTAAAGGCTTAATATCTTTTGGAATAGTTAAAAGTCTGTTCCATAAGATTATATATACTCTATATCGAAAGGAATTGATTTTTAATGGGTTTAAAAGAAGTAAACATCGACGATTTACAGTTTAATCCGTTTACTGCAATCGGTAAAGAATGGTTCTTAGTTACCGCTGGTGACATTGAAGACTTCAACACTATGACCGCTTCTTGGGGTGGCGTAGGCGTTATGTGGGGCAAAAACGTAGTAACTACAGTTATCAGAAGTAACCGTCATACTTACAACTACATAGACCACGGCGAATACTTTACTATTTCGTTCTTACCTGAACAGTACAAGGATATACTAAGTTTTTGTGGTTCTCATTCTGGTAGAGACTGCAACAAGGTTGAAGAGACTGGCTTAAAACCTTTAGCAGTAAACAAAGCCGTAACCTTTGAACAGGCTAAGTTAGTATTCGTATGCAAAAAGTTATACGCTCAAACACTAAGTCAAGACTGCTTTGTAGACAAGGAACAGTTAAAGTGGTACAGCGAAACTAATCCTATACATACCGCATTCGTTGGCGAAATAGTAGCTACATACGTTCAAAACGACTAATAGTAGTATAGTATACATAATATTTTTGTGTAAAGAGCCTTAAAATAGTTAAGGCTCTTTTTAAATGTTGGTAAAATCCATAGTACCAGCATTGACAAACTTCCTAATATAGTATATAATTAAACCAGTACCTATTAGTTTTGGGGTACTGTTTGTATTGTATTAAGCAGAAATGGAGTGTTAATGATGGAAAAAGCTATAACTAAAGCTAAGCTAAAACAAGAGCTTATCAATATTCTTGATACCGAATGTGGCGTTTCACCTAACGAAGCCTCTAACGTTCAAATATATAAGGCTCTTTCAAGCGTAATAGTTTCTATATTAAAGGAAAAGAGACAACGTTTTATTAATAAGGCTCATTCTATGGGTAAAAAGCAAGTATACTACCTATCTATGGAGTTCTTAATGGGACGTTCTTTAAAAACCAGTATATACAACCTTGGTTTAGTAGATGAGGTTAAGGAAGTATTAAAAGATACCTTTACAGACGTTAATCTTGACGTTATATATGAGTATGAACCAGATGCTGGTCTTGGTAATGGTGGTTTAGGTCGTCTTGCAGCTTGTTATCTTGACGGTCTTGCTACTGACGGTTACCCTGCAATGGGTTATTCTATATGCTATGAATACGGTATCTTCAAGCAAAAAATGGAAGACGGTTGGCAGACAGAACTTCCTGATAACTGGCTACCTGGTGGTAGTGTATGGTTAGATAGTAAGCCTGACTTAGCTATCGATGTACACTTCGACGGCGAACTACACGAATATTGGGATAATCAATATCACCATATTTCACACGTAAACTATAATACTGTAACTGCTATTCCACAAGACTTATACGTTTCAGGTTATAATTCCGATGCTGTTTCGGTACTACGTCTATGGACTGCTAAAGCACCAAGTTTCGATATGGCTATGTTCAATCAAGGTAATTACGATAAGGCTTTAGGTCAAAATAGTATTGCTAACGCTATATCTAAGGTACTATATCCTAACGACAATCACCTACAGGGTAAGTCTTTAAGATTAAGACAACAATACTTTATGTGTGCTGCATCTATCGGCGATATAGTAAACAACCATATGTTAGTATATGGCACTTTAGACAATCTACACGAAAAGGTAGCTATTCATATTAACGATACTCACCCAACCTTAGCTATACCAGAACTTATGAGAATACTTCTTGACGACTGTGGCTACTCTTGGGAACACGCTTGGTATATTACTACTAATACTTTTGCTTACACTAATCACACAGTAATGGCAGAAGCTCTTGAAAAGTGGGATATGAACCTTATCAAGGAAGTTATTCCTCGTATCTTCAGCATTATTATCGAAATCAATAATCGTTACTGCAAGGACTTAATGGAAAAGAGTGGTTACGATTCCGCTAAGACTACCCGTATGTCTATAGTTAAGGATAACACCATTCATATGGCTACACTATGCGTAGTAGGTTCACATAGCGTAAACGGTGTATCTAAGTTACACTCCGAAATCATTAAGGACTCAGTATTCAACGATGAGTACCAAAATACTCCTACTAAGTTTAAGAACGTTACTAACGGTATAGCATACAGAAGATGGCTATATCAATCTAACCCTGGTCTAACTAAGCTATTAAAGGATACTATAGGTACAAGTTTCTTAGACGACGCTTCTAATCTTGAAAAGTTTATGCAGTTCGCTGACGATAAGGACGTATTAAACCAGATTCAAGCTATTAAGAGAGAAAACAAGGAACGTTTTGCTAAGTACGTTAAAAGCCACTCTGCTAATGTAGTACTCAATCCTGATAGTATTTTTGACGTTCAAGTTAAAAGACTACACGAGTACAAGCGTCAACACTTAAACGCATTAAACATCATAGCAGACTACAACTACTTACTAAACAATCCTAATGCCGACTTTACTCCTAAGACCTATATATTCGCAGCTAAGGCAGCCCCTGGTTACTATTTAGCTAAACAGATTATCAAGATGATTTGGGCTATCTCTGAAGAGATTAGAAAGAACCCTAAGATTTCACAAAAGCTATCGGTATACTTCCTTGAAGACTACAAGGTTACACTATCTGAAATTTTAATGCCAGCTGCTAACATCTCTGAACAGATTTCTCTTGCTGGTACTGAGGCTTCTGGTACTGGTAACATGAAGTTAATGCTCAACGGTGCTATTACTCTTGGTACTCTTGACGGTGCTAACGTTGAAATCGGTGATGCAGTAGGTAAGGATAACATTATCATATTCGGTATGAAGACTGAAGAAGTAGAACGTCTAAAGCCTAACTACAATCCAGAAAGCTACTACAATAGCAATCCTATTATTAAGGACGCTATCGAAAGAATGTACAAGGGTATTAACGGTTGTACTTTCAATGAAGTAGCAGAGTCTTTAAGAAAGAAAGACCCTTACATGGTTCTTGCTGACTTTGACTCTTACAGAGAGGCTCAAAAGAAGTCTTCCGAACTATACAACGATACTAACAAGTGGAATAAGATGTCATTAATCAATACTGCTAAGTCTGGTATATTCTCAGCTGACCGTGCAGTAGAAGACTACGCCCGTGATATTTGGCACCTTTCAACAAATAATAGCAAGGATTCCCCAACTCTATAGGTGAGTGAGATGAATTGCAAGTAGGAAAAATAACGGCAGTGGTGGGCGGAGAGAAATCGGTATCCCCCACTGACATGAGGCAAACTACAGTCAGTGTTCTGCTGGCTTGTCAGACTCTGTGAAATTACCGACTGTGGATTGAAACAAACAAAGTAGTATAATATAGTTACTAATATATTTTAAAGATGACACTATATAGTGTCATCTTTTTTACCATGGAGTATAAAAACGACCACCTATAATATTATAAGTGGTCGTCTTTCTGTATACGTTATCGATAAGAGTATTAGTCTTGTTGAACCTTCTTAGGTTTGCTCTCTCTATGCTTTTCCCAAATAACCCATAGTGGGGACGCTACACATAGTGATGAGTATGTACCTACTAACATAGCTATAGATAGTGGAATAGAGAATGATAGTATAGAAGTAACTCCGTAGATGCTACATACTACAGATATTACTACTAATGCTGTAATAGTAGTTATTGAAGTTCTTATTGAACGTGATATGGTTTGATTTATACTATCGTTTACTAAGGTTACTAAGTCTTCCTTAGGGTGTAAGTTTCTGTTTTCACGTATTCTGTCGTATATGATAATAGTATCGTTTATGGAGTAACCTAATATAGTTAGTATTACCGCCATAAAGTTAGCGTTTATCTCATAGCCGATTAGTACGTATGCACCATATGTGATTATTACGTCGTGAATTAAAGCTAATACTGCACATACACCAGCAGTATAACCGCCTATCTTTCTAAATCTTATAGCGATGTAGATGATTAATAGTATCGCTGAAACTAATACTGCCATTAGACACTTCATAAGGAACGACTTACCAGCAGTAGGAGTAACGTCACTGGAGTCTAATATTTCAATGTTGTTATCCTTAAAGGTTTCTTGCATAGCGTCAGTAATTTCGGTTTGCTTATCCGAAGTTAAACCTTCGCTTGAAACGAACGATACAGTAATACTGTTTCTACCCTGTTCATCTCCGAATATTTCACCTTGTTGAATAGTTACTGAAGTTCCTGCTATTTCTTCTATTTTGGCTTTAGCGTCGTCACCGTTAAGGTCGCCAGTATAAGCATAGGTAATCATAGTACCACCTTTGAACTCTATAGCTAACTTAACACCAATGAATGTGGATAGCATAGATAGTACTACTAAACAACCTGAAATAGTTAAGAATACCTTCTTTTTACCCATAAAGTCGAAGTGCTTTTTAGGTTTAGCAGTCTTAGGGTCTTTGTAGCAGTATAGCGACTTGTTTCGTAGACCTTTAAACTTGGATAGTGACATCATCATTAAACGAGTAGCTAATACTCCCATGATTAAGTTTAGTACTACACCAGTTACTAAGGTAAATCCGAATGAGTAGATAGTACTATCGGTAGTAGTTCCGAACGCAAAGAATATAAAGTTCAACGCCTTAGCAAAGAAGCTATCAGGAACACCGAACGCACCCATTAATATTATAGCTATTATAATTTGAGTTACGTTACCGTCGAGTACGGCTGAAAAGGCTCTTGCATAACCGTTCTTTAAAGAAGTATCTATGGACTTGCCATTAGCAAGTTCTTCCTTGATACGTTCAAAAGTGATGATGTTAGCGTCTACACCCATACCTAAAGCTAATATGATACCCGCAATACCTGGTACGGTTAATGTAGAACTGTTCATAAAGCTAAAGTATCCCGATACTACGGCAAGTGTACCACATACTTGACCTATTAAAGCTATATCGGCTATTAGACCCATTAGTCTATACATTACTATCATGTATATAGCTATTATCACGAACGCTATAATACCACTGATAACCATAGCATTTAAAGCACCATTACCTAAAGTAGGGGAGATAGTCTTAAAACTTGTAGTTTCAAGATTAAAAGGTAACGCACCTGCGTTTATCTTGTCGGATAGACTTTTAGCACTATCGTAGTCAAAGTCACCTTGAATTACTGCTTTACCGTCGGTGATGTGTGCCGATACTTTAGCAGTACTTACACAGGTTTCGTCCATCCATATGGAAATAGAACCACTACTTGAATATAGTCTGCCAGTAGCGTCTGCGAACTTAGTAGCACCGTCATCAGAAAATTCAAGGGATACTAAGTAGGTATATTCACCTGTAACGTCGTCCTTAGTAGCCGATACGTAAGAAGTGGTAACGTCAGTACCTTCAAGAATTACCTTGTCTAAGTCGTAGTCTGTACCTTCGATGAAACGTAGCATGGCAGTATCACCGAGTTCTTGTACGGCACTTTCTGGGTCGAAGTTTTCTTCGCCCGATTGCCAAGGGAAACGGACTATTACTCTGTCGTTGTCGTAGTCTACATAGGTTTCGCTATCGTTTATGCCTAAGGAGTTAAGACGGACTTTCATAGTTTCCATAACTGCGTCGAGTTGTTGGTCTGTAGCCTCTACATCATCGGCAGGAACGAAAGCTACGTCTACACCACCTTGAATATCAATACCCAGTCTAATATCGCTTACTGACTTTATGTATTCAGTTTCTATATCGCCATACCAAGTGGAAAAACCTGTATATACCGATATACTAAATATCATAATAATGGCAAAGACGATAAAAAACACGGGTTTTTTAATCTTCTTGTTCAAGTTTAAAAGCCTCCTAAAATATTATTTTATATAGTGTATAAGGACTACTATATAGTAGATATATAGCGTGTCCTTAATACCATAATATGTTATAACTGATTATTATACGTTAATTTCAGCAGTAGCACCTAATAGGTCCTTGTTAGCTTGTAGTACTGGTTTAACACAGTTTTCAACAAATTCCACTACTTGTTCAGGTGCACGACCTGTAAAGTTTTCTGGTACTAATATCTTGTCTAATTCTTCTTTAGTAATCATAAACATAGGGTCAGCTACTATTAAGTCGCAAAGATTATTCTTTTTGCCGTATACTTTAACCTGTTCACCAGCTTGCATAGAGTACTTTCTAATCTGTTCGTGAAGTGCTTGTCTGTCGCCACCCTTTTTAACTGCGTCCATCATTATGTTTTCGGTAGCCATGAATGGAAGTTCGTTCATAACTCTTTGACGGATAACCTTATCGTATACCACTAAACCGTTAGTAACGTTTAGCATAATGTTAAGTATAGCGTCTACACCAAGAAAGGCTTCGGCAACGGATATTCTCTTGTTTGCGGAGTCGTCAAGAGTTCTTTCAAACCACTGTGTAGCAGAAGTGAATGCAGGGTTTAGACTATCTACCATTACGTAACGTGATAGAGAAGTAATCCTTTCACATCTCATAGGGTTTCTCTTGTAAGCCATAGCAGAAGAGCCTATTTGACCACTTTCAAAAGGTTCTTCCATTTCTTTGAAACTTTGTAGTATTCTCATATCGTTAGAGAACTTACTGCAAGATTGAGCTATTCCACATAGTGTACTAACTATTTGATAGTCTACTTTTCTTGAATAGGTCTGTCCAGATACTGGCACTACGTTATTAGGATTAAAGCCCATTTCTTCGGCTATCATGCTTTCTAACTGTTTAACCTTTTCAGCATCGCCATTGAATAACTCTTTAAAAGAAGCCTGTGTACCTGTAGTACCCTTAGAACCTAATAAGCATAGATTTTGTATTCTAAAGTCTAACTCTTGTAAGTCCATAAGTAGTTCGTTAGTCCAAAGAGTAGCTCTCTTACCTACTGTAGTTAGTTGTGCAGGTTGTAAATGAGTATATGCTAATGCTGGCATATCCTTATACTTAATAGCAAAGTCGGAAAGTTGTGCTATTACACTTACCAACTTCTTCTTTACTAACTGCATAGCGTCACGCATAACTATAACGTCGGTATTATCGCCTACGTAACAAGAGGTAGCTCCTAAGTGGATTATCTTTTTAGCGTTAGGACAAGCAACGCCATATGCATATACGTGAGACATAACGTCGTGACGGCAAACCTTTTCACGTTCTTTTGCTACTTGATAGTCTATGTTATCTACATTAGCCTCAAGTTCGTCTACCTGTTCTTGAGTAACGTTAAGACCGAGTTTCATTTCTGCTCTTGCAAGAGCCACCCATAGTCTACGCCATGTGGTGAACTTTTTATTGGCGGAAAAGATGTATTGCATCTCTTTGCTTGCGTACCTTGTGCAGAAAGGACTTTCGTAGCTATCATAGTTTGTACTCATAAGTAATTCTCCTTAACTAAAATAATTAAATTTTTGCATATAGTTTTATTCTACCATATATGCGAATATTTTTCAAGAAAATTTTAAATCTATTAAAAAAAATAGACTAATTTCTTTTAATGCGTGCCTCACCAGAGTTTAACACTTTGGTAGAACCGTCTTTAAATTGAACTATTAAACCTGCGGTATCGTCTATACCTATGGCTTTGGCTATAGTTTCTTTACCGTGTTCTAACACTAATACTTGCTTGCCAATAATCATGGAACGTGAACGGTAGTCTTCTAAAAAGTGTTTATTTTCTATATCCTTAACCTGTAGATACACATTATTGAACACTTCGGCTATTAAACGGCTTCTGCTAACCTTTAAAGAAGTTTCATCTTCTATGGAAGTAGCCACGTTGGATAAGTCTTCACTTAGTAGATGCTTAATCGAACGGACGTTTATACCACAACCTACTATAGCATAGTCGAACGTATTAGTTTCAAAGTTTATAGCACCTTCGGTAAGAGTACCACTAAGTTTTTTATCGTTTAAGAAGACGTCGTTTACCCACTTAATCTTAGTGTTAGTATTGCATACAGTATCTATAGCTTTAGATATTGCTACAGCTACACAGGCTGTGATTAGTTGAGTAGTTTCTATACTGGTTTTAGGTCTTAATATCATGCTCATGTATATGCCAGTACCAGCAGGCGAAATAAACGTTCTGCCCATTCTACCCTTGCCGTTGGTTTGAGTATCGGCTACTACTAAAGTATACTTATTCGCACCGTGTTTGGCTAAGTCTTTAGCATAGTCGTTAGTGGAAGTTACTGTTTTTAGTAAGTGGATATCCACGCCTTTAAGTTCGTCTATTAAGTAACTCTTAATTTCATCTAAAGATAGAATATCCAAATCTTCAGGGAGCATATATCCTAACTTTTTAGAAGATACTATAGGGTATCCTTCTTCTTTAAGTTTAGTTATGCATTTCCATACGGCATTACGTGATAGTTCCAACTGATTGGCTATAGCCTCTCCAGAAGTATAACTACCCTTATTGTTTAATAGTATTTTTAAAGTTTCATCTTTGCTATTCATAGATAATATCACCAATCTAATCAAAGTTACATAGTATGTAACGTAGTAACGTCACTATAATATCATAGCACAAACAGAGCCATTTATCAAGAGAATTTTTTTCGTTTGTGTTAATTTTATAAGGTGCAATATTTGGCGATTAGGTGGTGTGTATATGCTAAACGAACTATTGTTAGTATTAGCAGTTTCGATAGATACTTTTATGATGTCGTTAGCGTGTGGAACAGACTGCATTAAGATACCCTTTAAATCGGCACTATGCGTAGGTGTGATAGGTGCTATAGTTATGACGGTATCGGTATACTGTTCTGAATTGGTATGTATGGTAGTTCCTGACGATATATGTAACTCTATCTGTTGTGCCGTGCTATGTAGCATAGGTACTATGAACATTACTAAGTCTATGTTGGAACGCTCTAACAGAGTAAAAAATTTGGACTATACTAACAGTGCTACTAACGATTTGCCCTCTGTTTTAGACGTGTTCCTATGTGGTAGTTGTGCCGACTGTGACCACTCTAAAGTGGTATCCGTTAAAGAAGCCTGTATAGTATCGTTGTTGATGTCTATAGATACCTTAGCAGGTGGCATAGCTGGAGGAAGTTCCTTAAACGTAGCCACGGTATTGATACTAACGTTGGCTATTCAGACTGTAACCGTTTGGATAGGTTCTATTATAGGTCTAAAGTGTTCTAAAGTACCTAACCTTTCAGCTATAGGCGGAGTGCTACTTATACTATTAGGACTTTCTAAACTGTTTTGATAGTGCCTAAAAAATTTGTTAAAAAATCTCTTGTAAATACTAAGAAGATATAGTATAATACTTAATATATGCATATATTTAGTATGCCTAATATAGTATTCATGGTGTAGATACTATCTATACTATGCGTTATAACACTAAAAGGAGGAAATTTTTTAAGATGGAGAATAATCCACTAACCCCAGAAGAAAACACAGACGGTCTGGCGTTTTCTCGTGAGGAGTTAGACGCTTTGGTAGACGAAAATTTAGACGATACTAACGATACGACTACTACCGAACCTACCCCTAACGAAGAACCACCGTCTAAGAACGACAGTAAGACAGACAGTTCTAATAGTACTAACAGACACAGTAAAAAAAATAGTAGTATGTTTGAACGTCTAAAAGATTGGGCTATAGATAAAAGATACTACTTCTTGGCGTTTATACTGCCAGTAATAGTATGCTATATAGCTTACTATCTATTTGATGCCTATCCTGCTAAACCCGATGGCGAACACTCAGTATTAGTATTAGACCTTAACGGTCAGTACGTGTACTACTTTGAATACTTTAGAAAGGCTATTTTAGGTCCAGATAGTATATTCTATAGCTGGTCAAGAAACCTTTCAGGTGAATTTATGGGTATTATAGGCTACTACTTAGCCAGTCCATTCACCCTAATTACGGTACTATTGCCTGATAAGTATATGCTTATAAGCCTATTTATCATGCAACTATGTAAGTTAGGTACTGAAGGTGTAACTATGAGTTTCTATCTAAGACACTCTAAAAAGTTACAACCTTTACACGCAGTAATCTTTTCTACACTATGGGGTGCTTGCTCTTATAACATAGTACAACTTATGGACCCAATGTGGTTAGACGGTCTTGTATATATGCCATTAATCATGTACGGTGTAGAAAAAATAGTAGATGAAAAGAAGATGATACGCTATATAGTTCCATTAGCATTACTATTTGTAGCTAACTTCTATATTGGTTTTATGATGGCTATATTCTGTGTAATATACTTTTTATTCTACTTCAGTTTTGCTTCCGAAAGAGAATATTATAAGACTTCCGAAAAGGCTATTACTTTTGTACAGTTTGGAATATCTTCTATAGTGGCTGGTATGCTTGCTGCATTTATGATACTACCAGTATACTATTCTTTAAAGTTAGGTAAGTTCGACTTTACCGACCCTGACTATAGTCTAAAGCTACAGTTTACCGCTATAGACTTGATGACCAGACTATTACCTTCTTGTTACGATACTTGTAGAAACGAAGGTTTAGCAGATATATATTGTGGCTGTCTATGTATACTATTAACTCCACTATATATTCTAAACAAAAAGATTAAACCTAATAGAAAGATAGGCTATACTATACTATTAGCTGTATTCTTCTTCTCTATGTATATTAAGCCTATAGATATGCTTTGGCATGGTGGACAAGTTCCTAACTGGCTACCTTACAGATACTCATTTATGCTATCTTGCATACTAATAGTTATCAGTGCTGAATGCTTTAAACACTTTGACGGTGTTAGTGGCAGAGATATAGCAGGTGTAATAGCTGGATTTTTGATATACATTCTTTGGGCTGAAACCAGAGAGTACGAAAACTTAGATACTTTAGGTTCTCTATGGTTTGCCGTAGCTTTAGTATTCTGCTTTGGATTACTATTCTATGGATTTAAGAATAGTCCTAAAGGTAAGGCTATACCTTTAGTATTAATATTGATAGTCACTTCGGAACTTACTATTAACGCTTCTCAGACTATTAAGGATATCGATGCCGACGTTACCTATAGTACCAGAGAATCCTATGAAGATAAGTTAGTTAAGACTTGGTTACCAGTAGCTAAGGAACTTCAGGATTACGATACTTCTCTATACAGAGCAGAAAAAACCTACGTTAGAACCGTAAACGACAACCTATTATTAGGTCTAAAAGGTGTTACACACTCCAGTTCTACCATGAATGCTAAGGCTATAGACTTTTTATCTAACTTAGGATACGTCGAAAGAGGTCACTATACAAGATACGACGGTAACACTCTACTAACCGATGACCTATTAGGTATTAAGTATATCTTAGATACTGACGGAAAAGTAGCCTCCGAATATACAAAGATTAAAGAAGATGCTGAAACTTCTATTGCTACTTATCAAAACGAAAACGCTCTACCTATAGGATATATGGTTAATACTAACTCTCAGTATGCGGATATTTCAAGCAAAAATCCTTTTGAAAATCAAAATACTATGCTATCTACTATGTTAGGCTACAATGTAGAGGCTTTTAAGAGAATAGACGTAGTAGCAGACCCTATATACAACAATGTAGAGGCTCAGGATGCTGGCGAACAGACTAAGTATGTCGCTACTGGTTCAGGTGACCATACTGTTGACTTTATTATTCAAGCTGAACAGGACGCTCCTATATACTTCTACTTCCCAGCTATCAACGAAAAGAAGATTAACGTTTGGTACAGTACTACTTATGATAACGAGGCTCAAGAGTTTACCGACTTCACCTTCTTAAACTACTACTATGAAACTTCTTACTATTGTATTCAACGTTTAGGTAATCAAAACTTTGAGGCAGGTCAATATATCTGTGTAAGATGTACCATAGATAATGAATACTGCTATATGTCCGACCAACTATTCTATCAATTAGATACTAATCTATTAGATGAATCAGTAGCTAAGCTATCCGCTGGTGGTTGGAACATGACTTACAACAACGGTGGCTTTACTAAGTTTACTACTGAAGTTACTGCTCAGGATAATCAAGTACTATTTACTTCTATACCTTTAGAAAAGGGTTGGACTGTTAAAGTAGACGGTCACAAGGTAGAACCTGTAGAACTATACAACTGTTTAATGGGTGTACCTATGGACGCTGGTACTCATACTGTAACGTTTAGCTTCTTCCCAGCAGGTTTGGGATTAGGTATAGTACTATTCTTTGTGGGTGCAGGTTGTATAGCGTTAATAGTTATGTATCAAAAAGGTAGACTAAAGTTTGGTAACTCCAAAAAGTAGTCAATACTGTATCATATTATAGTATTATGGACTGTTCTAATTTAAACGTTGGAATAGTCCATTGCTATAGTTATCAACGTTTGGGAAAGGTGGTTTAAATGAAAAATACTCAAATATGTCCTATTTGTGGTAAAGAGATTGACTTTGTTGATTATTTTAAACATAAGTCAAACTATTCTGCTACGATAAAGAATATGTTTATCGATAAAGACAGAGTTGGAATGTGTCGAAAATGCGAAAGTCCAATATACAATACTAATAGAAAAAAGATACCTCTTCAATTAGTGTTATCTATATTGGGATTAATAGTTATCATATCAATATCTATATATAAAAAAGACGTGCTATTCTTCTTTGTGGTAGCTATAGTATACTGGATAGTCGTTAATCTTTGGTGGAACTACAGTATATTCTATTCTAATCGTAAAAGACAACACTTTGTAACTACTAATAAGTTAAAGTCCGTCTTTTGTGCGAACTTTATTTCAGATAAAAAGACTAATGAACTTTTTGAAAATAATATCTTAGAAATAAAAAATGGAACTCAAAAATGCAAAGTAATAGTCGCAAAAAAGGTCGATGAAAGTCAATATACTTTTGGCTTTGTGGAGTATGAAAAAGATACCTTAAAACAGATGCTTGAAAAAGATACTATATTTCAGCTTACTAATGGAGTGGATATATTGGGAAACTTAGAAGTAACCACAACTTATCCGATATAGTAGTACAGAAGTTTAATCATAGCATGAGTTTCAACGCAAGGTATCAAAAGAATATTTTAACGATAAGAAAGGAACTGTATATCAAATATGGCTTTAGTTAGATTGGATAAGTATATCAGCAACAATACGGAATACTCCCGTTCGCAGATTAAAGAGCTTATTAAGAGTAACTCTATAACTATAGACGGCGTTATAGCTAAAAAGTCCGACGTTAAAGTGGATACGGATACTAATATAATAGAAGTGTGTGGTAAGTCTATAGTGCAGTTCGGTTTAAAATACTATATGCTAAACAAACCTATAGACGTAGTATGTTCTACTCAGGATGACCAAAGCACTACCGTTATAGACTTACTACCTAAAGAGTTACAAGATAAAGGTCTATTCCCAGCGGGTAGATTGGACAAGGATAGTCAAGGCTTTGTACTACTAACCAACGACGGACAGTATTCTCATAAGATACTATCTTCTAAACATCATGTGGCTAAGTACTACTTAGTTAGACTTAGTCGTCCTTTTGAAAGTTCTTATGTGCAAGCCTTTAAAGATGGCATAGTACTCTCTAATGGTGAAGTGTGTCTTCCTGCTAATGTGATGCAATATTCAAACTGTAATACTTTGGCAGTGGTGGAACTGTATGAGGGAAAGTATCATCAAATTAAAAGAATGTTCGCCTCGGTTGGCAATCATGTAGAGGGTCTATTTAGATTTCAAATAGGAAATCTTGAACTTTTACCAGCTTTACCCAAAGGAGCGTTTTTGGAAATATTGCACAAAGATTTGAAAGAAATCTTGAAAAATACTGACGGCATTTTCTCCCAAGAGGAATTTCAAGCCAAAATTTCATCATATGTACTAAACATTTAGCTTTAAATTTGTATATTTGTCTACTTGAAATTTGTATTAAAAATTTGGTATTATATATATAGAGTCAATTGGACTGGAGATTGGCAATAAAATTTATATTATGTGTGGGAGGCCTATAAATATGGCAAGTTTATCATTACGTGGTATTTACAAAAAATACCCAGGCGGTGTAGTAGCCGTTTCAGACGTTAACGTAGAAATTAGAGATAAGGAATTTATTATCCTTGTTGGTCCTTCTGGTTGTGGTAAGTCTACAACTTTAAGAATGATTGCAGGTCTTGAAGAAATTTCTGAAGGCGAACTATATATTGGAGACAGATTAGTAAACGATATCGCTCCTAAGGATAGAGATATTGCAATGGTATTCCAAAACTACGCTCTATATCCTCATATGACAGTATTCGACAACATGGCTTTTGGTCTTAAGTTAAGAAAAGTTCCTAAGGACGAAATTCAAAAGAAGGTTGAAGAGGCTGCTAAAATCCTTGACCTATCTCACCTATT
This sequence comes from uncultured Oscillospiraceae bacterium, assembly GCA_934444765.1. GTDB lineage: Bacteria > Bacillota > Clostridia > Oscillospirales > Ruminococcaceae > UBA5884. Next base: position 17,305 of record CAKSDC010000003.1, on the reverse strand, counting down.
AGACAGAAAGCCTAAGGCAATGTCCGGTGGTCAACGTCAGAGAGTTGCAATGGGTCGTGCTATAGTTCGTAATCCTCAAGTATTCTTACTTGACGAACCTCTATCAAACCTTGATGCTAAGCTACGTGCTCAGATGAGAACAGAAATCTCTAAAATCCATAAGAGATTAGGTACTACTTTCATCTACGTTACTCACGACCAAACAGAGGCTATGACTCTTGGTGATAGAATAGTAGTTATGAAGGACGGCTTTATCCAACAAATCGACGTTCCACAGGTACTATACGAAAGACCATGTAACAAGTTCGTTGCAGGCTTCTTAGGTTCTCCTCAAATGAACTTCATTGACGGTGAACTAAAGCAAGACGCTAACGGTACTTACTATGTTGAATTTGGTTCTGAAAGTACTAAGTCTTCTAAGGGCGTTAAGTATCAAGTAGCTATTCCAGCTGACAAGGTAAACGATAAGATGCCTGCTTACGTTAATAAGGACGTTATTATCGGTATTAGACCAGAAAACATCTCTGATGACCCTAACACTATTATGTACGCTACTACTGGTGTTATCAACTGCGACGTTGAAATTACTGAAATGATGGGTGCTGAAACTTATCTATATCTAAGTTGTGAAGGTCTATCTCTTACTGCAAGAGTAGCTCCTACTTCTACTGCTAAGCCAGAAGATACTATTCAAGTAGTATTAGACCCTTACAAGCTACACCTATTCGATAAGGAAACTGAAAAGACTATTATGAACTAATACTAATATTAGTATATAACAGGTTTTTAACGCCATAGTACTATACGGTACTATGGCGTTAGTTTTTAAAAGGCTTTTAGTCGCAACTTAAAGTTGCATGGCAATATATTCCTACAAATACTTAAAATTTTTGGTGCTACTTAAAGTTGGTTGAAACTTATCCTATATACAGTTATAATATTATTATTAACTATTAATCAGTTCGGAGATGATATATTAATGAAATTTGCTTATAAACTACAAGAACTTAGAAAAGGTAAAGGACTTTCTCAAGAAGAGTTTGCCGAACTTTTAGGGGTTTCAAGACAGTCAGTCTCTAAGTGGGAAAGCGGTAGAGGATATCCCGAAATAGATAAACTTATCTACATTAGCAATTACTTTAATACCTCTTTAGACCTTCTATTAAAGGGCAACGATGAGGATATATTTAGTACTAACAGTTATAAGTCTAAAGAAGATAAAAAGTCTAAAAGCAAAAAGATAGTACTCACTAAACCTAATATTTTTGATGATAATGATGAAGTCGAAAACGTTCCTATAGATGAAACTTCTAAGAGAGTTAAAGTTCCTAATACTAACTATGACTATATTACAGACCCCGTACCTATCAAAAAAAAAGATAGTATGTCTTTAAAAAGACTATCTGTACCTACCAACGAACAGCTTAGGACTAAGTACTCTTATACTTTTGGAAGTAGCAATAGTAATAGCAGTATTCACAAAAAATTTAGACTATCTAAAGATGGAAAAATATTAGTAGGTGTGCTTAGTGGACTGGTATTAATGGGTTCTATTATGGGAATCGTAGGCTATCTATCAAGTAGTGACTATATAGACGATACTTGCAGTGAGTCTACTACTATAGTAGAGGCTTCTTATGATGAGTATTTTGACGGCTACTATTCCGAAGAATGCTATAAACAACTATTCTTGAACTATGATGCTAATAGTCAACTTCAAAAAGACTTAATAGCTACTGCTCAAGATGATATAGACACCGAAGTATATACTCAGGACGGAAATATGTACTATACTAATCTAAGTGTGGTATCGTTCTATAGTGCATCGTATTCTACTCTAATAGATAGTCTATCATGCAGTCAACTATATAGTCTATATAAGTCTGTATTAGACGGTTCTAACGGGTTGGTAGAGGTGTACTCTCCATATTACGATAGTGTTACTTTAATTAGTACTTCTGTACTGTCCAAAAACGGTGCTACGGGTGTTACAGATGTAGATATGAACTATCAATTTAGTGCGATATCATTATCTACTATATATTCCGACCCTCAAACGTATTACGATGATTCTACAAATGGTGTGCAATCGGTTAAATGTATCTCCTTAAATAAGAACGTTAGAGTATCCTATAATATCTTAGACGTCTGCTATAATGATATGTACAACTTAAAACACACTCTACACGCTAAAGAGTTCGTCTCTGAATATGAAAGCCTATCTTTAGACCAAAACTGCGAAGAAGTACTATATAATGATAGTATAGTACTAATCCCTAAAGAGTATATTCTTGTTAGTGTCAGTGAACAGAATACTAATAGTCAAACTGTCGTAGTAGCACCTAAAGACGATACTCAGGATAATGATAATGCAGTAGAGCAAGCAGTTCAAAACGTTATTATACAAGATGATGACATCTCATAGTTGCAATTACTACCCCTATCTATTAGATAGGGGATTTTTTATGGTTAAAATGAATATTGAAAATTTTCAAGACTGAACTTTTTACAGAAAAAATCATTTGACAAAGTTTTGATATTGAAATATAATATATAGTATGTAATATCTTTTAGAAAGAGGGTATAATATGATAGACTTCGATACTAACATCTTTGAAAATAAGATTAAAGAAATAGATACAAAAAATAAACGAGCACCTTTTGAAAATCACCCTTTAAATATTGTAGATAGTCAAATGGTAGATATGTATTTGACTTTACTATGTGCCGTGGGTAAGTTCGGAGATGAACCTGTTACTTCTAACGACTACATAATAAAGATAGTTTCAAGTGTTGATAACATCAAACCTATTGAACAGTACTTAGATAAGACTTCTAAAATCGATAGAGAGTTCGTAAATATCTTAATCGACCTATTCACTGAAAATAGTATTAAATATAATCTGTATTTAGATATGCTAATGGTTAAAGGTACTACTGCTATTACAGAAGTTGCAAACGATAGTAAAAGTACTAAGTTTATTTCAGATATGGCTATGCTACTAAAAATAGAAGATGACAAAAAAACTTTGCTTGATAAGTTATCTGAAAACTTTCTTGATACAGTAAAAAAAGGTGACTGTGTAGATATTTTAAATAGTCTATGCGAAACTATAGACTATACTAAATATTTTAAATGCTATATTAAGGAGTATAATATTCAAGAAGTTATTATAGAAAAGGATGAAAAAACTATTATAATAAAAACTATAATGGGATGTGAAATAACCTTTGATTTTTGTGAATTTTCTGTAAATGGTGTGGAAAATCACTTTGAATTTGAAAGTTGGAATAGAGTTATATTACAAAATGCAAAATTAGATGTGAGCAAATGCCATTTTAATTTTGATAAAGCTGATGCCAAATGCGTTCAGTTTGTATGTTGCGAATTTTATTCAAGTAGTATTTTAAGCAATGATATATTTTCATGTATATGTAATAAATATCAGTTAAGCTTTGAAGCATGTTCGTTCCATGATATAAAATTTAATATTAATAGTAACTCTGATTTAATTTCTTGTAGGTATATTGTATTTATTGGTGGATGTTCTTTTGATAGAATATATGATTTTAATTCTATTATTAAGTCTAAGCGTTTTGGTATTATTAATGATACCACATTTAATAATTTAGAGGGAAATCTAATATTTGGTATTAAAATGTTAAAAGTTCATCATATTAAAGTAGAAAATTCAATACTTAATAATATAACATCAGATGGTTATGGTATTGATGATAAAGATTCTAAGCTTGAGTATACTAAACCTAAAGATAAAGACTTAACTGCAAGCATACTTTCTAATCTAATTTAGCAGATATACCTTGACGTTTAAACAAAATCTCCTATAGATTCATTTCTATGGGAGATTGTATAGTCTATACTTAGAATACTATTCAACATGAAACTTCATTTTGAGTAGTTACTAATAAATGTATTCTGAATAAATATTAAAAAATTTTGAAAATCCTATTGACAACGCCTTAAATATATGATATACTAATTAAGTCGTTTAGGGGTGTGGTTCAATGGCAGAATAGGGGTCTCCAAAACCTTTGACGTGGGTTCGATTCCTACCACCCCTGCCAATATGTTAAAGTCCGTAGATACTTGTTCTACGGACTTTTTTGTTTATATTTACACAGAACTAATAAAATTCAATAATGTAAGCCTATAGAATATAGTATCTATAGGCTTATGTTTTAGAGGTATATGAAAAAACTATATGTTATTGGTATCGTTCTGACTTACAGTATAAACGTATGTAGTATTGTTGGAACTGTTGTTTTGTATTGCTTCATTAAGTTTACCTGAAAGTGATGAGAATACTATTGCAAGTATTATGGTAATCACTAAAGGTACTTTACTTAGCGTCTTTTTAGAAAGTAGTATACCTGCAATGACTAATATAATGGCAGTTACCCACCATAATTTAATAGTTATGAAAGTTATCACCATAGCTATTATAAATGATACTACTAATTCTCTAACGATTCCATTAATTAGATTAAAGTATACTACGTCAAATAGTTTGTGATATAGTATTAGTACAACCACCGTCCAAAAAATAGCAAGCATTGAAACTATAGCAGACATAAAAAAGTCCTCCTTTAATATTGTGTATTATATTTTGATAGCGTATTTAATGCTATCTGTACTGTATATTTATATTATACTTATACATCAAGACAGACGTATGTCCCATTAAAAATATATTTAAAAAAATCCATAGATATTTTATCTATGGATTTTTTTTGAGTATATATTCTTTTGTTCTGTATAGATATATTAGAATGTGTAGTCGTAGTATTCAGTAGTCTTTTCTGTATATTCTGTAGTTTCTTGTGAGGCGATTTTCATTGAAATGAACCTATTCAATCTTTCTGCATAGATATCTGTATCTGTTTCAAAAGGTTCATTGGTGGAGTAGTAGTCTATAAACTTTTCGTCGTCGCTGATAGTTTGAACTTCTACAACCGTTGAGAATATAGTTACTATATAGTTGTATTTATCGTTTGAATTGATATATATAGTAGCAACGTCTGAATATGAGTTATCTTCTTGAGATTGATTAGTACCTACATTAATTTCAGATGAAGAAAAGTCCAATTCAAACCAATTTTCATAGTTAGACGCTTGGTTAATTTGCATTATATCGTCGTAGGTTAGATTAGTTGTAACTTCATCAACTATACCTACACTACCTTGGAAGGTATCATCTTCGCTTAATGGAATAATTCCAAATAGTGTACTATCTTCAGAGGAAGTTTCTGTTATAGTGTTTTCTATGTATACATTTTCAACGTTGGATTTAACTATATCATTAATAGTATCTAATAGTTTAGTATCGTTAGTAGTATAGTAATCAGTATTAGAGAGTGTAGAACCGTCATAGTAGTATATAGCAATGTTGTTATTGATAATATATACTATTACGTGTGTTCCTGTGCTATCGAACGTAATAGAAGCACTATTTGGATTAACATTCTGATTTATTAGGTCTTGATTATACTTAGGATTGTTGTTATTAAAGGTATCTTCATTAGAGACTGTACAGGTAGTTAAATCTATCGCTTGATTTATTAAGTCTACTTCTTCAGGAGTTAATGCACCTGTTATAGAAGAAGATGCTACTTCCATACTATCGTTTCTGTATTCGTAGGATACTGAAAGGTTTTCCACGTCATAGAACGTTCCCATAAAGTTATCATACTTAATATTTTCACTCTCGGAATTTCCAATTGCTACTACTTTCTGTTGGTCATCAGGTGGAGTTTGAACAGTTTCTATTTCGGTAGCTACTTCAGTTGAGTTACTACCTACTGCTACTCTTCTATTAGTCATATTATGTAAGTATGTTCCGCCACCTATTACAATAGTAAATGCACAAGCAATAGCGAAACACTTTGCATATAAGTTTCTTTTAGTGTTAGTACTTACACTTTCTTGAACGACGTTATTAGCATCGTCTTGGTTGATATCGCTTAGTCTTTTAGCCATATTCAATACCTCCTTAGTGGTATTTTCTGGAGCGTGAAAGACTTTAAAAGTATCTTTAAAATAGTCTTTATTTTCATTATGATTATTCATCTTTCCAGTCCTCCAATAGAATATTCTTTAATCTTTTTCTTGCTCTTGCAAGTTGTGAACGGATAGTACTATCTTTTTTATTCAGTATACTGGCTATCTCTTTAGTAGAATAGTCTTCGTAATAGAACAGATATATTACTGTTCTATAGTCTTTTGGGAGTGTCATAACTGCACGATATAGATTGTAGTTTTTAGCTTCTTCAAAGTGTACAGTCTCATCAAGGGGTTGTGTCTTTTTAAACCAAGAAGACCTTAATAGGTTCTTGCAGCGATTAATAGTTACTGTAACGAGCCAATATCTTAGATGTTCGTCGCTTTCAAAGGTTTTATTTAACGTTATGTACTTTAAGAATACCTCTTGAGTGATATCTTCGGCATCATGGGAGTTTTTTAAGTAGGTATAACTTAACCTGTATACCATATCCTTGTACTTATTAATAGTCTCTTCAAATGCTTTTTCTGTTTGAACGTTCAAGTAGTTTCGCCCTCCTTTTGACTTCATATATAATACAACCTTACACTTAGATATGTTGCACAGTAAAAAAATATTAATATTATTTTAAAATTTCCAAAATACAGTTGACTATCTTCCAATATTATGGTATTATTTAACTATAATATATTGTGTGTGAAGGAGGCTTTTTATGAATAACAGAAAAGTTATAGCTTTTATGCTATCCCTAACTATACTCTGTCCTTTAGGTGGTGTGGCTATGCAAGGTGCTACTAATACTATTGTGGCAAGTGCAACAGAAGGAAACCAAACCCCTACTGATGAATCTGATTTTGAAATCGATGATGATGGTACTATAGCCAAATATAAGGGTACTGATACAGACGTTGTAATACCTTCTAAAACTCGTTGTGGTCAAACCAGAACTATAGGTTATAAATCATTTTGGGACAATGAATCTTTAGAAAGCGTTATAATACCAGAGGGTGTAGGTCAAATTAAATTTAGTGCATTTGAAGATTGTCTTTTGTTAAAAAAAGTAAAATTGCCAAATAGTTTAACTACTATTCAGGAATACACCTTTGGTAATTGTTATTCATTAACGAATATAACTATTCCAAGTGGCGTGACTACTATTAATGATGGTGCATTTTATGGTTGTAATAATTTAAATACTGTTTATGTATGCAATAGTATTGATAATATTGATAGTTCTAAGTTTGAAATGTTTTATAATGGTGATTTACCTGAAAATATTTTCTACTTTGATGAAACTACTGGTACTATTACTAAGTATGTAGGTTCAGCTACAAATGTAGAAATACCATCTACTATAAATGGTATCGATGTTACTACTATAGGTAGTGAAGCGTTTAAAGGTAATACTTCAATGCAAAGTGTGGTAATACCAAATAGTGTAACCTCTATTGGTGAAGGTGCATTTCACAGTTGTCGAGCATTAACGAGTATAGAAATACCAAGTAGTGTAACCTCTATTGGTGACTCTGCATTTAATGGTTGTAATAGATTAAATACTGTTTATGTATGCAATAGTATTGATAATATTGATAGTTCTAAGTTTAAGATATCTGATAATGGAGATTTACCTAAAAATGTTTTTTACTTTGATAATAGTAATGGTACTATTACTAAGTATGTAGGTTCAGCTACAGAATTAACAATACCATCCAAAATCAATGGCGTTGAAGTTAAAGATATTAGTGATAATGTCTTTTTAAATTGCAGTAGTTTAAACACTGTGTATGTATACAATAGCAGTATTGATAGTTCTAAGTTTAGAATATCTGCTAATGGAGATTTGCCTAAAAATGTTTTTTACTTTGATAATAGTACTGGTACTATTACTGGATATGACGGTTCAGATGCAGATGTTGTAATACCTTCCGAAATTGGTGGTGTTAAAGTTACTACTATAGGCAGTGAAGCGTTTAAAGGTAATACTTCAATACAAAGTGTGGTAATCCCAAAGGGTGTAACTTCTATTGGTGGCGGTGCATTTGAAAATTGTACATCATTAACAAGTATAGAAATACCAAGTAGTGTAACCTCTATTAGTTATAGTGCATTTGATGATTGTACATCGTTAACAAGTATAGAAATACCAAGTAGTGTAACCTCTATTAGTTATGGTGCATTTGAGGATTGTACATCATTAGCAAGTGTAAAAATACCAAGTAGTGTAACTTCTATTGGTAACTGTGCATTTCAAGGATGTACATCATTAACAAGCATAGAAATCCCAGATAGTGTAACTTCTATTGGTAACTCTGCATTTCAAGGATGTACATCATTAATAAGCATAGAAATACCAAGTACTGTAACTTCAATTGGTGACTATGCATTTTGCAATTGTCAAGCATTAACGAGTATAGAAATACCAAGTAGTGTAACCTCTATTGGTGAATCTGCATTTAATGATTGTAATAGTTTAGATACTGTGTATGTATACAATAGCAGTATTGATAGTTCTAAGTTTAAGATATCTGATAATGGTAATTTACCTGAAAATATCTTCTACTTTGATAAAGATACTAAAACTATTACTAAGTATGTAGGTACTGCCACAGACGTTGTAATACCTTCCGAAATTGGTGGTGTTAAAGTTACTACTATAGGCAGTAAAGCGTTTAAAGGTAATACTTCAATACAAAGTGTGGTAATCCCAAAGGGTGTAACTTCTATTGGTTACTCTGCATTTGAGGGTTGTACATCATTAGCAAGTGTAAAAATACCAAATAGTGTAACCTCTATTGGTGAATATGCATTTAAGAGTTGTCGAGCATTAACGAGCATAGAAATACCAAATAGTGTAACCTCTATTGGTAACTCTGCATTTGAGAGTTGTCGAGCATTAACGAGTATAGAAATACCAAGTAGTGTAACTTCTATTGGTAACTATGTATTTTATGGTTGTAAAGCATTAAAAAGTATAGAAATACCAAGTAGTGTAACCTCTATTGGTAACTATGCATTTTATAATTGTACATTATTAACGAATATAGAAATACCAAAAGGTGTAACTTCTATTGGTGACAGTGCATTTTATGGTTGTAAAGCATTAAAAAGTATAGAAATACCAAGTAGTATAACCTCTATTAGTGACTATACATTTAAAGGTTGTACATCATTAGCAAGCATAGAGATACCGGATAGTGTAACCTCTATTGGTTACTATGCATTTCAAAAATGTACATCATTAACAAGCATAGAGATACCAAGTAGTGTAACTTCTATTGGTGTCGGTGCATTTTATAGTTGTAATAGTTTAGATACTGTGTATGTATACAATAGTAGTATTGATAGTTCTAAGTTTAATATATCTGATAATGGAGACGTACCTGAAAATATCTTCTACTTTGATAAAGATACTAAAACTATTACTAAGTATGTAGGTACTGCCACAGACGTTGTAATACCTTCCGAAATTGGTGGTGTTAAAGTTACTACTATAGGTCAGGACGCATTTAAAGGGTGTACATTTATAAAGAGTATACAATTCCCAGAAGGACTAACCTCTTTTAGTGAAAGTTCATTCAATGGGTGTACTTCCTTAACTGATATACATCTTCCAGATAGTCTTGTATATACTGGTAACAATGCATTCGGAGGTTGTACAAATTTAAAAACGGTAACTTTTGGAGAAAATTCAAAACTTAAAAATATTGATTATGGTGCATTTATGGGTTGCACATCATTAGATAATATTAACATACCTAATACTGTTGAACTTATTAGTATGTATGCTTTTAAAGGCTGTACATCATTAACAGATATAGAAATACCTAATAGTGTTACTGAAATTTTAAATAATGCATTTGAAAATTGTACATCATTAACAAGTGTAAAAATACCAAGTAGTGTAACTTCTATTGGTGACTATGCATTTTTCCATTGTAAAGCATTAAAAAGTATAGAAATACCAAGTAGTGTAACCTCTATTGGTAACTTTGCATTTTATGATTGTAAATCATTAACAAGCATAGAGATACCAAGTAGTGTAACCTCTATTGGTGAATGTGCATTTCGCAATTGTCAAGCATTAACGAGTATAGAAATACCAAGTAGTGTAACCTCTATTGGTAACCTTGCATTTTATGATTGTACATCATTAGCAAGTATAGAAATACCAAGTAGTGTAACTTCTATTGGTTACTATGCATTTCGCGGTTGTCGAGCATTAACGAGTATAGAAATACCAAGTAGTGTAACTTCTATTGGTATGTATGCATTTTATAATTGTACATCATTAACGAGTATAGAAATACCAAATAGTGTAACCTCTATTGGTGAAAGTACATTTCATAATTGTACATCATTAGCAAGTATAGAAATACCAAGTAGTGTAACCTCTATTGGCAACTCTGCATTTCAAAGTTGTCAAGCATTAACGAGTATAGAAATACCAAGTAGTGTAACTTCTATTGGTAATTATGCATTTAATGGTTGTAAATCATTAACGAGTATAGAAATACCAAGTAGTGTAACCTCTATTGGTAACTCTGCATTTAATAGTTGTAATAGTTTAGATACTGTGTATGTATGCAATAGTAGTATTGATAGTTCTAAGTTTAAAATAAATGATAATGGAGACTTACCTGAAAATATCTTCTACTTTGATAAAGATACTAAAACTATTACTAAGTATGTAGGTACTGCCACAGACGTTGTAATACCTTCCGAAATTGGTGGTGTTAAAGTTACTACTATAGGTCAGGACGCATTTAAAGGTAATACTTCAATACAAAGTGTGGTAATCCCAAAGGGTGTAACCTCTATTGGTTACAATGCATTTTATAATTGTAAAGCATTAACGAGTATAGAAATACCAGAGGGTGTAACCTCTATTGGTGAAGGTGCATTTTGTAATTGTATATCATTAGCAAGTGTAAAAATACCAAGTAGTGTAACCTCTATTGGTCAAGGTATATTTTTTGATTGTACATCATTAACAAGTATAGAAATACCAGAAGGTGTAACTTTTATTGGTGACAATGCATTTTATGGTTGTACATCATTAAAAAGTATAAAAATACCAAGTAGTGTAACTTCTATTGGTGACTCTGCATTTCGCAATTGTAAAGCATTAACGAGTATAGAAATACCAAGTAGTGTAACTTCTATTGGTATATATGCATTTTATAATTGTACATCATTAACGAGTATAGAAATACCAAGTAGTGTAACTTCTATTGGTATGTATGCATTTAATAGTTGTAATAGTTTAGATACTGTGTATGTATGCAATAGTAGTATTGATAGTTCTAAGTTTAAAATAAATGCTAATGGAGACTTACCTGAAAATATCTTCTACTTTGATAAAGGTACTGGTACTATTACTGGATATGACGGTTCAGATGCAGATGTTGTAATACCTTCTGAAATTAACGGTGGTAAAGTCATTACCATAGATAAAAATGTGTTTAAGGATTGTACTTCACTAAAAACGATAAGTATACCAGATACTATAACATATATTGGTGATGATGCATTTAATGGTTGTAATAGTTTAGATACTGTGTATGTATGCAATAGTAGTATTGATAGTTCTAAGTTTAAAATAAATGCTAATGGAGACTTACCTAAAAATATTTTCAACTTTGATGAAACTACTGGTACTATTACTAAGTATATAGGTTCAGCTACAGAATTAACAATACCATCTACTATAAATGGTATCAATGTTACTACTATAGGCATTGAAGCGTTTAAAGGTAATACTTCAATACAAAGTGTGGTAATCTCAAAGGGTGTAATTTCTATTGGCAACTCTGCATTTTATGGTTGTAAAGCATTAACAAGCATAGAGATACCAAGTAGTGTAACTTCTATTGGTGAAAGGGCATTTTATAATTGTATATCATTAGCAAGTGTAAAAATACCAAGTAGTGTCACCTCTATTGGTAACTATGCATTTTATGGTTGTACATCACTAACAAGTATAGAAATACCAAGTAGTGTCACCTCTATTGGTAACTATGCATTTTATGGTTGTAAAGCATTAAAAAGTATAGAAATACCAAGTAGTGTAACCTCTATTAGTTCCGGTGCATTTTATGATTGTATATCATTAACAAGTGTAAAAATACCAAGTAGTGTAACCTCTATTGGTAACTTGGCATTTTGTAATTGTCAAGCATTAACAAGCATAGAGATACCAAATGGTGTAACCTCTATTGGTGACTCTGTATTTCGCGATTGTCAAGCATTAACGAGTATAGAAATACCAAGTAGTGTAACCTCTATTGGTGAATTTGCATTTTGCAATTGTCAAGCATTAAAAAGTATAGAAATACCAAGTATTGTAACCTCTATTGGTTACAATGCATTTGGCAATTGTAAAGCATTAACAAGTATAGAAATACCAAATAGTGTAACTTCTATTGATGAACTTGCATTTTATGGTTGTAATAGTTTAAATACTGTGTATGTATGCAATAGTAATATTGATAGCTCTAAGTTTGAAATATCTGATAGTGGTACTCTACCTGAAAATATCTTCTACTTTGATAAAGATACTAAAACTATTACTAAGTATGTAGGTACTGTCACAAACGTTGTAATACCTTCCGAAATTAATGGTGTTCAGGTTAGGTGTATAGACTCTGGTGCTTTTATGAATTGCGATACTATAAAAAGTGTAGAAATACCAGAAGGTGTAATTTCCATTGGAAACTTTGCATTTAGAGGTTGTAAATCATTAGATGTTATAAAAGTTCCAGATAGTGTAATCTTTATTGGTTATGAGGCTTTTGATGATACACCATACCTTAAAAACTTTAAGGATGTCAATGGATTTGTAATAATCAATAATATACTATGTAAATACAAGGAGCAATCAGATGTAACGGAAGTTACTGTTCCAAGTGATGTAGTCAGTATCTCTGGAGGAGCTTTTAATAAGTGTCCAAATATAAAGAGTGTAGTGGTTCAAGAAGGCGTTACCACTATAGGAGAAAGAACTTTTGAAAACTGTACTTCTTTAAAGAGTGTAAAACTTCCAAGTAGTATTACTAATATAGGTATTAGTTCATTTATAAACTGCAAATCTTTAACAGAAGTAAACATTCCAAATGGAGTTAAGTATATCGCCGATAATACTTTCAAAAATTGCACCTCTTTAAAAGATATAACCATTCCTAATAGTGTTAATGAGATATATAATTCTGCTTTTGAAAACTGTACTTCTTTAAAAGTTATAAATATTCCAAATAGTGTGGATACTATTTCTGGTACTGCTTTTAGTGGTCACTCTAAGTTAGATGTAGTTATAGACTGCTTAAAGTCCGATTCTAAAGACTATACTTTCCCAGAAGAAGATGATAATTTTCATGTATACTATGCAGTAACGTTAGAAAACACTCTTGATAGTGTAAGTTCAAGTAACGTACCTGAAAGCGGTAGAATATCTACTTATACAGACTATAAAACTACTCTAACGCCAAATACTGGATATAATATATCTATTGAAGATATAACTATCAAAGTTGGAGATACGGTCTTAAAAGAAGACGGCTATACTCTAAAAGACGGCGTATTGACCATATTCAAGGACAACCTAACAGATAATGTATCTATTGAAGCTACTGCTAACCTTAACGAATACACAGTAACTTCCAACTTAGCGAACGTTAAGTCTAACGGAGCAAAAGTAGTATCTCACGGTAAAGAGTACAAAGTTACTCTAACGGCAGATGAAGGCTATACTCTACCTAATAGTGTAACTGTAAAGGTTGGCGATACAGTCTTAAAGGACGGCTATACTTTTGAAAATGGAGTATTAACTATCTCAGCTGAAAAGGTTACTGGAAACATCACTATTGAGGCTACTGCTAACCTTAACGAATACACAGTAACTTCCAACTTAGCGAACGTTAAGTCTAACGGAGCAGAAGTAGTATCTCATGGTAAAGAGTACAAAGCCACTCTAACGGCAGATGAAGGCTATACTCTACCTAATAGTGTAACTGTAAAGGTTGGCGATACAGTCTTAAAGGACGGCTATACTTTTGAAAATGGAGTATTAACTATCTCAGCTGAAAAGGTTACTGGTAACGTTTCTATTACTGCTGAGGGTGTTAAAAGAGTAGAACCTACTAACTATACTTCCATTGAACTATTAAGACTTAAAAAGCACATCTTAGGAATAGCAAAAGTAGAAGATATTACTACTTTAGACTTAGTTCAAGATGGTACTTTAAACATCTTCGACTTAATAGCTCTTAAAGATAAAATCTTAAAAGGCTAATAGTGTCGTTTGAATATATATTTTGTGATATTACCCACTTATCCATGTGATAGGTGGGTTTTATTTCATAACTCTACCACTGGTTGAGTGTACTCAACTAACAGTATGAGGAAAAGATAATAAGTGTTATTATTACTCTTTCGATAGCTATAGTTTCAGTTACAGATTATATATTAAGTAAGTACTTTACTTCTAATGAAGCTATAGCTACTACGGGAATAGTATGCTTTGTATCTATAGTGTGTTTTGTAGCAATATGGATAGCTACCACAGTATCGTTAAAAAATTGGAAAGATAGATAGTATAATAGTTTAATATCTTTATTGCCCACCTGTCTATGTGATAGGTGGGTTTAATACTATATATATTTTAAAAAATTTCACAAAATCAATTGTAATGCACCTAAAAAAATGCTATAATTAAAAGTGTTTAAAATTTTTTATAAAGGATAAGAATACAAGTATGGAAAACTATAACGATAAACTTGAAAGTATAATAATAGGCAGAAATCCTGTATTAGAGGCTTTAAAGTCCAATGAGACTATAGATACATTATATATATCCTCTACAGGTGGAGTAATATCTCATATAGTAGCTTTAGCTAAAGAAAAGAACATTACTATAAAGAATGTTTCCGATAAAAAGTTATCTTCTATGTGTGATAATAAGTCTCATCAAGGAGTAATAGCTACTATAGGTAGTGCAGAATACGTCTCTTTAGAGGATATACTAAAGGTATCTAAAGATAAAGGTACTTCTCCATTTATAGTAATATGTGACGAAATAGAAGACCCTCATAACTTAGGTGCTATAATAAGAACTTGCGAAACTGCTGGCGTAGACGGAATTATAATTCCTAAACGTAGAAGTGCTACTCTTAATGCTACTGTAAGAAAGACTTCCGCAGGTGCAGTAAGTTACGTTCCAGTAGCGAGAGTATCTAACTTAGCCAGTGCCATAGAAACTTTAAAACAGAATAACGTTTGGATATATGGTACAGATGCAGACGGTGAAAACTACACTAATGTAGACTTAACAGGTGGTATAGCTTTAGTAATAGGTTCTGAAGGGTTTGGTATGGGCAAACTTATTAGGGATAAGTGCGACTTTTTACTTAGTCTACCTATGTTTGGTAAGGTAAACTCTTTAAACGCTTCGGTGGCTGGCGGAATATTTATCTATGAGGCGGTAAGACAGCGACTTATTAAAAAATAACGTTAGAAAGGAACGATTTTTTCATGTCGAACGATAACAAAAATATCTCAGTAGATGACGTGCTAAAAGAATTGTCGACCAACGGTTCACATGACGAACAGCATAATAGTTCGGATTCTGCTACTAATGAAAAAGTTTCCCTTGAAGACTTAGAAAAAAAACGTCTTGACGCTATATCTCAAGGTGAACTGTCCGACTTTTCTATTAACTACTCTACATACACAAATAGACCTAACAAGGTTATCGAAAACCCTAAAACAGAAAATCCTTACTTTGATAAGGGCGTAGTAAAAATAAACTCTCGACCAGACCGAAAAGAACCTACTAATAGTAAGTCTAAAAGTAGAAGTAACTCTCACTCCAAAAGACACGATAACGATATGTCTGGTGAAGAGTATAACCAAATGTCCGAACGTATAAAAATGGCTAAGGCTAAAAAGGACTTAGAGATTAATGAACTAAACGCTAAGTATCACGTTACGACTATACCTCAAGAAACAGTTAAGAGTGCTACACTTAAAGAAGTGGACGAACTATTAAGTCAAACTAATAGACAACCTTCAACCGTTCAGGAACAGAATACTATTGAAAGTGCTACCACTACACAAGATACTCAAAAGTCCACTAACAGTAGTGTAGAACGTTCCAAGTCGAAAAAAACTCCACTATTTAACTTTTCTAAAAAGAAGACCATTAAAGATACTACAACTTTAAAAGATACCGATAATACGAGCAGTTCCGAAACTTTAGAACCTACTCCAAAAACCGACGCTGTCACTACTGAAGCCTATAATACGGATAGCACTAAGACCGCTAAACCTAAAAAGAAGTCTGTATTTAACTTTAAAAGCAAAGCCAAAACTTTAGAAGATAGTATATTAGTAGAAACTTCTGAAAATACTAAGTCAGAAAAGCCTAAAAAAGAACCTAAGGGAAAAAATAAAGGTTCTATACTCCAAAGAATAATAAACTACTATACTATTCCTGTAGATGAAGATGAAGAGTATACTTCCACTAATACCAAAATAGAAATGGAACAGGTTACTAAACCTCAAAAAGTAGAGGCTATAGAAGAACCTACTCCAAAAGCAGAAGTTCCACAAGAACCTACTCCAAAGGTAGAAGTTCCACAAGAACCTACTCCAAAGGTAGAAGTTCCACAAGAACCTACTCCAAAAGTAGAAGTTCCACAAGAACCTACTCCAAGAGTAGAAGTTCCACAAGAACCTATTCCAAAGGTAGAAGTTCCACAAGAACCTACTCCAAAAGTAGAAGTTCCACAAGAACCTACTCCAAAGGTAGAAGTTCCACAAGAACCTACTCCACAAGTAGAGGCTACAGAAGAACCTACTCCACAAGTAGAGGCTACAGAAGAACCTAAGAAAAAGGAAACTTTTAAAGAGTTCATAGTAGACCTATTTACTACTAAAGACAAAGCTCCAACTAAAAAGAAAGAAACCTTTAAAGAACGAATGATAGAGTTCTTTACGGTTGAGGACGAAGAAGAAGAGTTTGAAGAAAGTTCTAACGTTGCCCCTAACGATAGTGAAGTTTCCATTAAAAAGGATACTATCGCAACTACGGAAACTATCAAAGAAGACTTTAAAGAAAACATCTTAGAAAGAGTACCTTCAATCAACGATATAATAGAGAGTTCAACAGAAACTCCAAAGGCAGAGGAAACTCCTAACGTCAATGAACAGTCGACAGAAACTCCAAAGGCAGAGGAAACTCCTAACGTCAATGAACAGTCGACAGAAACTCCAAAGGCAGAGGAAACTCC
>CAKSDC010000002.1 GCA_934444765.1 uncultured Oscillospiraceae bacterium | reverse complement strand
AGCAAGAAGTTCATACTTCTTTAAAGTTTGTGGTCATAGTTCCAAACTTTGAACTTTCTACCGAAAAAGCCCGTTCAGCGTTACCTAAAGAGATATCCCATAAAGACGCTGTGTATAACCTTTCAAGAGCTTCACTGTTTACGGCTTCTTTGCTAACTGGTAAGTATAAAAATTTGCGTACTGCCGTAGACGATAGGCTACATCAACCTTATAGACTACCTTTAATTCCTCATGCTGAAGAAGTGTTCAAGGTGGGTTATAAGTTGGGTGCTTATGCTATGTATATTAGCGGAGCAGGTCCAAGCCTTATGGCTATAGTAAACGATGAAAATACTTACTTTGCAGGTAAGATGAGGTTTGAACTTGACCTTAGAGGTCTTAACGATTGGCAAGTTAAAGACTTGACTATAGATAATAACGGTACAGTATTATTATAGTATAGACTATATATCCCCGTGGTTCACACTATGGGGATATTTTTATAATATTTTGGTCGGCGTGTGCATATACTCAAAAAGAGGTGATATGTTAATGTATACAGTATATCTAAGCCCATCTACACAAGAGTATAATAAGTATCTTATAGAGGGCGACGAAGAATACTACATGAACCTACTGGCTGACCGAATGGAACCTTACTTACGTTCAAGTGGCATTAAGTATATTCGCAACGATAGAAATAAGCCAGTATCTGAGGCGATAGCAGAAAGCAATAGGGGAAACTATGATATCCACTTTGCATTGCATACTAACTCTGGTGCAGGGTACTATTCAGGAAAACTAAAGGGTATAGATATATACTATGCTCCAAGCAGTTCCGAAAGCAGAAGACTTGCTACCATAGTAGCTAACAACCTACAAGATATATACCCTGACCCCGATAGCGTGAACACTCTACCTACTGACTACTTAGGCGAAGTACTCCGTACTAAAGCAGTAGCCGTACTGTGTGAGTTGGGATATCACGACAACCCAGAAGATGAAGCGTGGATAAAGAGTAGTTTGGACGCTATGGCTAAAAACTTAGTACAGTCTATATGCGACTACTTCGGCATTCCATTAGTAGAACCAAGCAGAACTATTAAAGGTACAGTAGTAACCAATGGATACTCTAACCTTAATATCAGAAACTATCCCTCTATAGACGCTACTGTAATAGGTACTATTCCTAACAGTTCCGAAGTGACTATATATGGTACTTACTACGCATCTTATGATGACGTTTGGTACGTTATAGAGTACAATGGTATAGTCGGATACTCTAACGCATACTATATTATAACTTAAAAGTTTGGAACGTCCTTAGTGTTAAGTAGGACGTTCCATTTTTAGTGTATACTCTTTAGATACTCTATTATACAACCACCGTCTAAACTTTTAAACGGTAACAGGTTGAACACTCCTAACGATAGGCTAATATATGCAACCTCTTTTAAAGAGGTTATATCTAAGCATAGCACCACTGCCGATAGTATAAAGTTGAACATACAACCAGCACTCATTATGGCTAAGTCCCAATAGATAGGTAGTAGTCTATCATAGTTAGGGACTATCTTAATGCCCGTACCTTTGAACTCTATAGAACGAATAGTCCTTTTAGACAGTGTTATAAGTATTAGATGTCCAAATTCATGGACTGTGCAAGCTATAAAGGTAGGTATTACTATATACTGTCTTCCAAGAGTATATATTATCGCCCACAGTAGAAAGAATGAAAAGTCGATAGTATACACTACACCGTATAGTTTAAACTCTATCATTTAGATAAGTTATAATATGTAACAGAGTATCTTTAGTGGAATACTGTGTATACTCTTTAAACTTATTAACTATACTATAAGATACTTCTGGTTTGACTATGTTCAGTATTAATATAGTTAATAGTATAGCTATACATAGTATCACTTGCGTTACTATTACGTCGCTAAACCTACACTTTTTGGGAGTATCTTGTGTAGTATAGTCTTCTTCAAGGTCGTTATCGTACATAGCGTAAACCCTCCTATGATAAAAAATATACTTAAAATTAGTTGATAAATACTCTAATACGTGATATAATATATACGCATACTATATTATGAAAGGTGTATTTTTTATGAAAGTAGTTAATGTTAATGCCAGTCAAAACTATGATATTATAATAGATAGAGGTCTACTTAGTAAGTGCGGTGAGATAGTCTCTAAGTGCGTTAAGACTAAAAGAATAGCTATAGTTACTGACGATATTGTGGACGCTTTATATAGCGATACTGTAATATCTTCTTTAAAAGATAGTGGCTTTGAAGTTAGTAAGTATGTATTCCCAAACGGTGAACACTCTAAGTGTAGCGACAATCTTAATAATATATATGACTTTTTGATTAAAAATAGTATCACAAGAAGTGATAGCGTTATAGCACTCGGTGGCGGTGTAGTAGGCGATATCACTGGATACGCTTGTGCTACATATCTTAGGGGTGTAGACTATATCCAAATACCTACTACTCTATTAGCTCAAGTGGATAGTTCCGTAGGTGGTAAGACTGCTATAGATATCCCAGCAGGTAAAAACTTAGTAGGTGCTTTTAAACAACCTAAGTGCGTTATATGTGATATAGATACTCTAAACTCCTTGAAGCCTGAAACTTTTTCTGACGGTATGGCAGAAGTAATTAAGTATGGCATGATTAGACAGAAAGAGTTATTCGATATACTAATATCCCACAATATGGATAACATTATGGACGTTATAGAAGACGTAGTATACAGATGTGTATCTATTAAACGTGATGTGGTTCAAAATGATGAGTTCGACACTGGCGAACGTATGATATTAAACTTTGGTCATACTATAGGACACTCTATAGAGGGTTACTATCATTACGATACTTATACTCATGGAAGTGGCGTAGCTATAGGTATGTGCATCATAACCGAAAAGGCTGTAAAACATGGAATAGGTTCTAAGCAGATGTTAGATAGTCTAATATCTTGTGTTAAGAACTATAGTCTACCTACTACCGTCCCTGCACAGTTAAAAGACTTACTTCCTCTATGTTGTAACGACAAAAAACGTGATAACGACTCCATAAGCATAATACTCTGCGACGATATAGGAAAGTGCCACATTAAAAAGATGTTAGTTACAGAATTTTATGACTTCATGGAAGTGGAAAGATAGTTAAAGGAGTATTTGAAACTTATGAACATTACTATAAAACCTAATCTGTTACATGGAACGGTAAGTATACCTTCTTCTAAGAGTATGACCCACCGTGACATAATATGTGCTTCTTTAAGTGAAGGGACTTCTCATATTAGTGGTGTAACCTTTTCTAAGGATATATACGCTACACTATCTGCTATGGAAAGTTTGGGTGCAACCTATTCAATACATGAAGATACTATTACTATTCACGGAATATCTCAACCTAAAGGTAATGCCACTATAGACTGTTGCGAAAGCGGTTCTACTTTAAGATTTATAGTTCCAATAGTAGGTGCTTTGGGAGTAAGTGCTACTTTGATAGGTCAAGGAAGACTTCCTGAAAGACCTATAACACCATATATTAGAGAGTTACCTAAGTATGGCGTAGAGTTCGACTATAATAATACTATGCCTTTTTCGATAAGTGGTCAGTTACACAGTGGCACTTTTGAAATAGAAGGGGATATATCTTCTCAATTCATTACAGGTTTACTATTCGCACTACCTATGTTAGACGGAAACTCTAAGATAGTCATGACTTCGGAATTACAGTCTAAACCTTATGCGGATATGACTATCTCTTGTATGAACCGTTATGGAGTTGAAGTTACCGAAACAGACTATGGTTACTATATACAGGGTAATCAAAAGTACAAGGCTTTAGACCACAAAGTGGAAGGTGACTATTCTCAATCGGCGTTCTTTTACGTGGCTAATGCTATCGGTAACGATATAGTACTACAAAATCTATTGGATAGTTCCATACAGGGCGATAAAAAAATCGTTGAAATATGTAATAACTCATGTTATAATGTTAGCAAGGGCGATAGACTTAATAGCTTTACTATCAACGCTAAGGACATTCCAGACTTAGTACCGATTTTGGCGGTGTTAGGTAGTTTCGGAAATGGTACTTCTAAGATAGTAGGTGCAGAACGTCTTAAGATTAAAGAGAGTGACCGTCTTATAGCCACTGCTGACGCTTTAAACAGAATAGGCGGTAGAGTTACTCCTACTGAAGATGGTCTTATAGTTCAACCTATAGACCACTTTACAGGCGGTACTGTAGATAGCTTTGGCGACCACAGAATAGTGATGTCGGTAGCTATTGCAAGTACACGTTCTACTGATGATGTGACTATATTAGGTGCTAACGCCGTAGAAAAATCTTACCCTAACTTTTTTAGGGATTTTAAAAATATTGGAGGAATATTTAATGTCGTCAATGTGGAAGAATAATATATCATTTTCTATATTCGGAGAGTCTCATGGTAAAGCTATAGGCGTAGTAATAGATAATCTACCTTCTGGTGAATATATAGATATGGAAAAAGTAGCTGAGTATATGCAAAGACGTGCCCCTAAAAAAGACGGTACTACTACTAACCGTTCCGAAAAGGATGTTCCAGAAGTGCTATCAGGTCTATTAAACGATAAGACTACTGGTACTCCACTATGTGCCATGATTATGAATACTGATACTAAGTCTAACGACTATAAGAACGTCTCTACATTGGCACGCCCAGGACACGCAGACTATACAGGAAACGTTCGTTATAAAGGCTATAACGACGTTAGAGGTGGTGGACACTTTTCAGGTAGACTTACCGCTCCACTATGTTTTGTAGGTGCTGTATGTAGTCAGATACTCGAAAGACGTGGCATATACGTAGGTGCACACATTTCACAGATACATAATATCAAAGACGTGTCTTTTGATGCAGTATCCGTTAGTCGTGATGACATTCTTGACGTTAGAGAAAAGAGTTTCCCTACTATTAGTGACGCTAAGGGCGAAATGATGGTAGCAGATATACTCAAGGCTCGTGAGGGTATGGAGTCTCTTGGTGGTATTATAGAATGTGTAGCTATTAACGTTCCAGCGGGTATAGGTTCGCCTATGTTCGACGGTTTAGAAAATACTATCTCTCAACTGATGTTCGGTATACCAGCCGTTAAAGGTGTAGAGTTCGGTGCAGGCTTTGAAGTGGCTAATATGACTGGTAGTCAGGACAACGACAACTTTTATGTAGACGACCGTCACAGAGTTAGAACTAAGACTAACAATCACGGCGGAATATTAGGCGGAATATCTTCTGGTATGCCTATAGTATGCAAAGTAGCTATTAAACCTACTCCTTCTATAGCTCAGGAACAGCAGACTATAAACTACACAACTTTAGAAAACGACGTAATAAAAATCAAAGGTAGACACGACCCTTGTATAGTTCCAAGAGCCGTTCCTTGTGTAGAGGCTTGCATGAGTATAGCTATACTATCACACATGATAGGTCAATCTACACCACTATAACGTAGATATTACAGAATATATTTAAAATAGGACGGTTATTATGCCGTTCTATTTTTTTGTCTATATGTGATATTTATACTATTTTTAAAAATATTTCCTTTAAACTATTGACAAACATGCATATTAATGATATAATATGTTTGCAATCTTTTTGAATGGTACATTTATTTGAATTGCTTTTGAAATCATATATCTTTGTTGCAACGGTATGATAGTAAAAAATCTTTTTTAAAAAACAAAAAACTATTCACGAGAGGGGAATTTGCTTGAAAAACAAAAAACTTATAAAACGTATACTATCGGGCATTGTAGCTTTAACTATGGTTAATACTGCGTTATGTATTAATGTTTCTGCAGTAGATATTAACAGAAGTTACAGGTATAGTATAGGTGATATTGCAGAAGATGATGATAGTTTAAGAACTTCTGATATTTTACCTTTACAAAAATATCTTACAGGTGAAATATCACTTTCTTCTACACAACTTAAAACAGCTGATGTTAATACAGATAAAAGAGTTACTGTGGCTGATTTATTAATGGTTAAAAAATGCTTACTTGGAGATACCAATTATGATGAAGGTTCTATAAACAGCTTACATGCGAAAATTAGTAGTAGTAACAGTATAGTATTATCTCATATGAGGGATGTTATTGGTGAATTTATATATGAGTATGTTCATAAAGGATATGAGTATAATCAACAAGTAAGTAGAAATTATACTATAAATGGGCAATCTTTTTCTAATTGCCGAACCGACTGTTCTACTGCGGTTATGCTTGCATTATATAGTAGTGGAGTTTTAGATGAAGATAAGGTAAATAAAACTATTAAAATCAAGTACTTAAATACAGGTTCAATGATATCAAGATTTGATGAATTAAAACGCTGTACTAAATCAGGGTATACTTTAACTTTAATAAAAATAAATAATAATACAGTAATATATCCTGGAGATATATTAGTATATGACGGTCATACCTCTGTAGTAGTTTCTACTAATCCTAATGATGATGGTATGCCATATGAACTAACCGCATCAGCTTCTTCTAACGTGGCAGTATATGGTGCTGGAGGAGACTTTGCTGAAGTGCATAAACATCGTCTATCACCAGAGCTTGAAACTATTAATCAAAGTTCTTCTGGTGAAGGTATACGACCATATAAGTACATAATTAGGGTTAATGGATAAGGGGGATATATTATGAATAGACTATCTAAAATAAGTATAGTGTTATCTGTGATATTACTATTAGGTGGCTGTGGAAGAGTAGGTTCAACAGGTAGTACTATAGGAACTTCTCAACTTCAAAATACTACTGAAGAAATTACTACTGGTACTGAAATAATTACTATAATGAAACCCGAAGTAGTAATAGGAATTTCTGATATAGAAAGCAAAGTTTTAGACCTTACACCTTATATCGAAAGCAAAACTAAAGAAGATATATATAATAATATTTCCTCGTATATAGAAAGC
Source organism: uncultured Oscillospiraceae bacterium (assembly GCA_934444765.1). GTDB lineage: Bacteria > Bacillota > Clostridia > Oscillospirales > Ruminococcaceae > UBA5884. The sequence continues at coordinate 172,240 of CAKSDC010000002.1, read as the reverse complement.
GTATATTTATATAGTGCTACCTCACATTTTTTAAGTGAAGGTTGTGATACAAAAGATGCTGAATATACTATATTATCTGTAAAAGCTATGAATAAGCGTTATCCTATAGACTTAAAGACAAACTATCCAGCAGTAGATAGTTACTACAAGATGTTAGACGATGAGGCTAAAACAAGAATAGAAACTCTTAGTTATGTGGACGGTATTCCTACTTTTACTGAAAGTCTATATCCAAACCACCAAGAGATTGAAGAAGCATACTATCAATTTAAACATGAATACTATAGGAGCAATTTAACAGAAGATAAGATTAACTCCTTAGGCTATCCATTCGATAAGGTTAAAGTAAATAATACCGTAACTAAAGAGGTATACGACTTAGAAAAAGAGTGCATGGAAAACTATGAAATTCATCACAATAATGTACTATGCCTTGAATATGGTGTAAATAGACTAACTTACTTTATTGATAGTGTAATCGAAGACGATAAAGAAGCCATGGCAGGTATCTGCTTTGAAATACTATGTAATATGAGAAACTTTGTAGAAGAGTATCAAGGTGTAGTAGGCGAAAAACCTGAAGACGTAGAGGCAGTAAACCAGTATATAGAAAAATATTCCAGTGCGTATATGTATATCTTACAAAATTATCAGAACATGACTAACGAAGAAGTATATAACTATCTTAATGAGTTTTTATTCTTAAATGAGGAAAACCAACAGTTACAAGATAGAATATATGCTATAACTATTCCAAACGTAGAGGAAATACTCACTATAGAGGATTAATAAAAATAGTATAAAAAAAGCCATCAGTCTAACTGATGGCTTTTCTTTAGTTATGTATTATTGAGTGGTAATCTTTTTAACTTTAGTATACTTAGTAAGAATAGTCTTAGTACCCACTTTAGCGAAGTCTACTTTCAGCATACAGTCTCCGCCGACGTTGTCCACACTGATTACAGTACCAGTTCCGAATACTGCGTGTAGTACAGTATCACCGACTTCAAAGGTTACGTTTTGTGGTGTAGAAGATACCTTTTCTTTAGACCTGTTACTTGCTATCTGCTGTTGTAGTGTAAAGGACTTATAAGCAGTAGGAGTTTTAGTAACGTTTTTGGAAGTATCCTGTTTAGCATGGGATACTTTTTTTAGTAGTTCCGAACCCACTTCACTAATAAATTTAGACTGATAGTTGCGTTGTATTAGACCGTATAGTGTTCTTTGTGAAGTAGAAGATAGATATAGTCTTTTTTTAGCTCTTGTTATGCCAACATAGGCTACACGTCTTTCTTCTTCGAGTTCTTTTTCGTCTTCCATAGACTTATAACCAGGGAAGATACCGTCTTCTAATCCTACTATGAATACATTTTGGAACTCTAAACCTTTGGCATTGTGAACCGTCATTAAACTTATGCAGTCGTTTTCACTGTTAAGATTGTCTATATCGGTATATAGAGCGACTTCTTCAAGGAAACCGTTAAGTGTAGGATTTTCGGTAGCCTCCATATACTTGACCATGTTAGACTTTAGTTCCATAATGTTTTCACGTCTAACTTCGCCTTCTTCACCGAGTTTGGTTAAGTATTCGTCGTAGCCAGTCTTTTCGAGTAGAACGTCCAAAAATTCGTCTAACTTAACGGTTTGAGCCTTACTGGATAAGTAGTTGAACATCTTAGCTATATTTTTTAGACTGGTAGCCTTTTTAGTCAATAGAGAGTATTCCCCAGCGTTGAGCATTACCTGTAGTGGTGATAGTTTTAAGTCACGGGAAATTTCTTCTAAGACTTCTATAGTAGCGTCACCTATACCACGTTTAGGTTCGTTGATAATTCTTTTTAGTCTAAGGGTGTCGTATTCGTTGTTTATAACACTAAGGTATGCTATTATATCTTTAATTTCCTTACGTTCGTAGAACTTAACACCACCGTATACTCTGTAAGGTAGACCCTCTTTAATGATAGTCTTTTCTAAAGCGTTAGATAGTGCATTTACACGATATAGTATAGCACAGTCTTTATACTTACAAGTTTGACCGTCTACTAAAGAACGGATAGTATCGCATATGTATTTAGCTTCGTCGTTTTCGTCTATAGCCTTGTATAGAGTTATTAGTTCGCCTTTATCTGCTGAAGTCCAAAGTTTTTTATCGGTACGATTTTCGTTGTTAGATATTAAGTTGTTAGCACATTCCAGAATATTCTTAGTAGAACGGTAGTTCTGTTCTAATTTGACTATCTTGCAGTTAGGATATTGATTTTCAAAGTTTAGAATATTGCTGATATCTGCACCACGGAACGCATATATACTCTGGTCGTCATCGCCTACTACACATAGATTATTATTTTCATTAGATAGTAGACTTATTAGTCTGAACTGTGCAAGGTTGGTATCTTGATATTCGTCTACCATTATGTACTTGAACTTTGTATGGTATGTAGATAGTATTTCGGGATGTTTTTCAAACATTTGAACTGTTAGCATAATAATATCGTCGAAGTCTAAAGCGTTGGAGTCTATTAGTTTGCTTTGGTATAGACTATATATCTTGCTGATTACGTTCATTCTATAGTCTTTATCGTAAGCCGACTTAACGTCCATAGGGGTCATAAGTTTGCTCTTAGCGGAGGAGATAGTAGTTAATACGTTACGAGGTGGAAAGTTTTTCTCTGAGATATCCAATTCAGAAAGACAGCTTTTAATTACTTTTTGACTGTCGTCGTTATCGTATATAGTAAAGTTATTATTATAGCCTAAAACGTGTATATATTTTCTTAGTATCTTTAAACATAGTGAATGGAATGTTGAGGCGTTTATCATGTATGCTTTATCACCTAAAGCGTTAGTCAATCTTGACTTTAGCTCGTTAGCTGCTTTATTGGTAAAGGTAATAGCCACTATGTTCCAAGGTTTTACAGGAGCGACTGCGGTAGCCATTCTTAAAGATTCTATATCATCGGTAGAACCGTCTATAAAGTTTTTAATAGCGTTTATATCTTCATTGCTACCTTGAACCATTTCGTCATGGTATGCGTTGCCAAATATGGTCATATTTATAATTCTGTTTATTATTACAGAAGTTTTTCCACTACCTGCACCTGCTAATATTAATTGTGGTCCATTAATATTGAATACAGCCTCTTGCTGTTGTGGGTTAAGGTGACGAAAGAACTTTTTTAAAGCGTTACGTTTTAGTTCAATATAATTATTTGATGACATTAAATATTCTCTCCATTTCATTTAAAAAATATCTAAACTATAATAAGTTTATTATATCACAATTAATGTATTAAGAAAAGAGTTATTTTAGGGTTTATTAGAATATTTTTGCAATTTTCATAGTTTTATGAATACTCTATATTATAAATTTGTGATATACTATATTAAAGATACAATGTGAATATTCTACTTGTTAATGCTAAATATTTGTGGTATAATATATTATATCTTTTTTAAGATGTTTAAGAGTAAGTGTATTTTGTGAATTAGTATTTTAGTAGGAGGAATTTGCTTGAAAATAAACTTTAACGAAAAGTATAATACTATATCGTGGTACGTAGTAGTAGTATTTACGGTATGTGTATTAATAGCAGTTTTAATTACTCAACTATCGGACGTATGTGTTGGTTTGGGTAAGTTTTTGCACGTGCTATCGCCTATAATATGGGGCGTAGTGATAGCGTACTTAATAAACCCACTTATGAGTTTAATAGAAAGACTTATAATCAAAAAGACCGTGAAAGAAGACCTAAACGTAGACTTTTCTACTATTTCTAACGACCAACGTTATCAAGTTCAAAAAAAGAAAAAGTGTGTTAGAGCCATAGCTGTAGGAGTTTCGGAACTTATAACTATTATATTAATAATAGCCATTGTGGCTATGATAGTTCCAGAAATTATTAATAGTATTAGTGGCTTTTTTGATAACCTGTCATACTATATGAGTAACCTATACTTACAGGTTAGTAACTTTTTGGACGCTCACGCAGATATTAACTCTAATATAAAGACGTGGTTCGACCAAGGATTTTCTAACATTCAAAAAGAAGTCTTAAACCTATTTTCTAACTTGCAACCTAAGTTTGAAAGCATAGTGGCTATAGCAAGGGACGGTCTATTTGGAATATTAGGCGGTTTAAAAGACTTTAGTATAGGATTAATCATTTCAATCTATCTACTATATAGTAAAGAAGAGTTTATAGCTCAAATTAGAAAGTGTATGTACGCTATATTCCCGAACCATTTTTGCGAAAAGGTGTTGGTAATAGGTTCACAGTCCAACGATATATTCTATAACTTTATAGTCGGCAAGGCTGTGGACTCTTTAATAATAGGGTTTATCACTTTAATAACTTTGAATATAATGAATATGCCATACGTAGTACTAATCAGTTTAGTGGTAGGTGTAACTAATATGATACCTTTTTTTGGACCATTTATAGGTGCTATACCTTCGGCAGTCTTAGTACTACTATCTAAACCTGATAAGACTTTAGCGTTCGTGATATTTATAATAATTCTACAACAGATAGACGGTAACATCATAGGTCCTAAAATATTAGGCGATAAGATGGGTATTTCTACGTTCTGGATTATGTTTGCTATAGTAGTATTTGGTGGACTGTTCAACTTTGTGGGAATGTTAATAGGCGTTCCAGTATTCACTATACTATATACGTTGGCTAATTCTTTTATAGAGCAACGCCTAAAAGAAAAGAATATGCCTCAAGATAAAAGATACTACGGTAAGATGCATATTAAAGGTGAACATTGCGACTTTCCTCAAAAACGGGAGTTTGATGACGAAAATATCGACGAAAGCGTAATACACAAAGAAAATCCTATTATGGACAAACTACCTAAGACTATCTCACAAGAAGACGTTAAAAATACTATTAAAGATATCTCAGAAAAGTTTAAGTCTAAAAACGGTAAAAAATAGTTAGTTCAACTTAACTTATAGTTAATGTTTAGGTAATATTTTCTTAACTAATATAAGTGTTGGGTTGACAACCTAATAATATTAAGCTATAATATTATTGTTATTATTGCTACTAAGTAAGGAATATTTATAATAGCATTCTTTACTAATATGTGGTAATTAATACTATATCGTAATTCAAACATTAAATCATCGACGAACGTAGTATAATATACTCGTGAAAATTTAAAAAGGAGAGTTGCTTCGTATGAACATTTGGCATGATATTAGTCCTAAAAGAATTACTCCTACCGACTTTATGGCAGTAATAGAGATTTCTAAAGGTAGCAAGATTAAGTATGAGTTAGACAAGGCTACTGGTTGTTTATTAATGGATAGAATACTATATACTTCTACACACTATCCAGCAAACTATGGATTTATTCCACGTACCTATGCCGACGACGGAGACCCTTTGGACGTTCTTGTACTATGCTCCGAAACTATTGCACCTTTAACTTTGGTTAGATGCTATCCAATAGGTGTTATTCGTATGATAGATAACGGTAGAAACGACGATAAGATTATCGCTATACCTTTTGAAGACCCTAACTATAACACTTACAAGGATATTTCCGAACTTCCTAAACACATCTTTGAAGAGATGGTTCACTTTTTTAAAGTGTACAAAGAGTTAGAAAACAAGACTACTGCTGTCGATGAGATTGAAAATTGCGAAAGTGCTATTAGTATCGTTACTAAAGATATTGATAGCTACATTAACAACTTCTGTAAGTAATGAAAGGAATGTATACGATGGAAGAAACTTCAAGTAGAGACGCCATTATTTTAGATAAGGACTCCTGTGTTGCACCTCTTGGTATTATAGCAATGCAAGGTGCTACAGAATTAGGCGAAAAGATTAATTCATTCTTAGTGGATTGGTTTAAAAATTCTCCTTATGCTAAAGAAAGCTATCTTATAGATTGCGAGTGTCCAAGGTTCTCCTCTGGTGACGGTAAGGGTTTAATTAAGTCTACCGTTAGAGGTAAAGACCTATTTATAATAGTAGACGTTGGCAACTATAACTGCAAGTATACCATGTACGATAAGGAAAATTCTATGTCCCCTGATGACCACTATCAAGACCTAAAGAGAATTATTCAAGCTGCATCTGGTAAGGCTCACCGTATTAACGTTATTATGCCTATACTATATGGCGGTAGACAACATAGAAGAAGTTACCGTGAATCTTTAGACTGTGCTTGTGCTTTACAAGAACTTCAAGCTATGGGCGTTTCTAACATAGTATGTTGCGATGCTCACGACCCACGAGTAAACAACGCAGTACCTCTTATGGGCTTTGATAATATTATGCCTACTTATCAAGTATTAAAGGCTATGTTTAAGTATCTACCTGATATTGAAATAGACAAAGACCACTTTATGGTTATTAGTCCTGACGAAGGTGCTTTAAATAGAAATATGTACTATGCTTCTGCACTTGGAGTAAACTTAGGTATGTTCTACAAGCGTCGTGACTATTCAAGAATCGTAAACGGTAGAAACCCTATAGTAGCTCATGAATACCTTGGCGATTCGGTAGAAGGTAAGACTCTATTCATAGCTGACGATATCATATCTTCAGGCGAATCTATGTTAGACATTGCTTACAACTTAAAGAAGAAGAACGCTAAAAAAATCTACGCCTATGCTACCTATGGTATGTTCGTAAACGGTCTTGAAAAGTTCGACCAAGCGTTTAAAGACGGCTATATCGATGGCGTATTCGGTACTAACCTTACTTACAGAAGTCCTGAACTACTCTCCCGTGAATGGTTCTATGAAGTAGACGTATCTAAGTATATGGCACACTTTATATTAGCTTTAAATCACGATATGTCTATTAGCAACGTTATAGACCCTCACGAAAAGATTAAAAAGATGCTCGCTAAGAGAAATCACAACAGTTAGTTATATATACTATATATTAAAAACCCTCACTTTAAAAGTGAGGGTTTTATCTATAACATAGGGCTTAACATTCTTAATAGAGCGTTAATAGTCTTTTTCCATAGTGGAATATTTTTGATGTAGTCTTCATCTATTAGATTGCAACTTTTTAGAGTATCCAAAAAGTCCTGTTTTACGTCGCCTACTGCACTGGATTTGTACATAAATACGGCATCTTCAAAGTGTAGATATAGACTTCTAAAGTCTAAGTTGATGCTACCTACTACTGCTGTATGGTCGTCGGATACGAAACTTTTAGCGTGTACAAAGCCTTTAGAGTATGTGTATACTTTTACTCCCACCTTAGTTAGGTCTTTAAAGAACGATTGAGCTATTCCGTAAGCGTACCACTTATCAGGTATACCAGGGACTATAATTCTAACGTCTATACCACTTTTAGAGGCTATGGATAGAGCCGTAACCATTTCGTTATCCAGTATAAGATACGGTGTCATTATGTATACGTACTTTTTAGCCTTGTTTATGATATCAAGGTATACATTCTTACCGACGTTTTCATTGTCTATAGGAATGTCACCATAAGGCATTACGTATCCGTCGTCTGTGAAAGCCTGTGGGTGGTAGACGTGTGGAAAGTATTTTTTGTAGTTATTTTCTGAAGTGCTATTGGTGTAGTTCCACATATTAAAGAACATCATAGTAAAGTTTACCACTGCTTCTCCATGAACTTTAATAGCGGTATCTTTCCAATGACCAAATCGTTCTACATGGTTTATATACTCATCGGATAGGTTCACACCGCCCGTATATGCAGTGTGACCGTCTATTACTACTATCTTTCGGTGGTCACGTTTAGTCTGTACGGAAGACCATAACGGTACAAACGGACTGAACACGCTACACTTAATGCCCATCTTATCAAGTTTTTTATTGTAGTTATGAGGTAGTATTAGTTGACTGCCCATACCGTCGTATATTAGTCGAACGTCTACACCGTCGGAGGCTTTTTTTGAGAGTATTTCTAATACTTCACCCCACATTTTGCCTTCACCTATAATAAAGAACTCCATAAATATAAAGTGTTCAGCTTTAGAAAGTTCTTGTTTTAGGTCTTCAAAGAAGTCTTCACCGATAGGGAAGTACTTAGTCTTAGTGCCTTTATGTATAGGATATCCTGCATAGTGGTGTACATATTTAGAGATATTCTTGACGTATACGTTGTCTTTTTCAAGTTCAAGAGTGGTCAGTCTATCCTGTTGTAGATAGGGTTTAGTCTCTTCAAACTTATCTATAATTTTTTGATTGAATACTTTTCGGGTAATTTGAAACCTACTCGCTAAGAATACTAACGTTCCAAATACGGGCATTGCTACTATAGGTACTATCCAAGATATTTTAAACGCTGGGTTGTAGTCTTTATTTACTATATATACTATTACTATAAAGGTTAGTATAATAGAGGCTAACAGTATTTGATGATAATACTTTTCTACCAACAACACATAGAAGACTATCTGTACTAAAAGCATTAGAAAAACTAATGCTTTAGTACTAAATATTATCGCTAATACGTTTTTTAACTTATGACTACTCTTGCGTGTCTTTTTTGAACCGTTTAGAGTTTTACTATTCATATATACGTAGTGGTTATAGTGCTACTAACGTATTAAAGTACTTCTGCTATAACTTCTACTTCAGCAAGAACGTTTTTAGGTAGAGTTTTAACTGCTACACAACTTCTTGCAGGCTTAGAAGTAAAGTACTTACCATATACTTCGTTGAACTTAGCAAAGTCGTCCATATTAGCTAAAAAACAAACGGTCTTAACGGCAGTATCGAAAGAAGCTCCCGAGGCTTTTAATACTTCACCTAAGTTTTTCATAATCTGTTCAGTTTGACCTTCTATAGTAGTGCTTTCTACATTGCCAGTAGCTGGGTTGATAGCTATCTGTCCAGAAGTGAATACTAAGTTACCAGTTTTAATAGCCTGAGAGTATGGTCCTATAGCTTCAGGGGCATTGCTTGTATATACTTTTTCCATGTTAATACTTCCTTTCAAATTTTAAAGATATATAATATACTTCTCGCCTAAGCTGATAGGCGAGGAGATACTTAACTTGATATATAGTTAGTCTACTAACTTAAAACCGTCGTTTATCAACGCAGTACGAATCTGTTCGATATGGTCAAAGTTACGAGTTTCTATGATAACTCTTAAGAAACAACCGTTAATATCTGAACCTTCAGAGGCTCTTTCATGATGTATAGAGGTTACGTTAGCGCCTAAATCGGCAATTAGTTGAGATACTCTCTTTAGCTGTCCTGGTTTATCGAGTAGTTCTATGGTTAATAGACAGTTTCTACCAGAACGAATTAGACCTCTTTTAATAACTCTTGAAAGAATAGTTACGTCTATGTTACCACCTGATACTAAACATACGGTCTTTTGACCCTTGATAGGTACTTTATTGAACATTGCAGCCGCTACTGATACTGCACCAGCACCTTCGGAGATTAACTTTTGCTGTTCTATTAGAGTTAGTATAGCAGTAGAAATTTCATCGTCCGATACTGTAACTATATCGTCCACGTATTCATTTACGTATTTAAAGGTATTTTCACCAGGTTCTTTAACGGCGATACCGTCTGCTATAGTGCTTACATGGTCTAAAGTTTCAATCTTGTGGTCGTGAATGGAGTTGAACATACTTGGCGCACCAGTCGCTTGAACGCCATATACTTTAATTTTAGGATTAATGTTCTTTATAGCGTATGCTACACCAGAGATTAGTCCACCACCACCAATAGGTACTATTACGTTTTGAACGTCAGCTAACTGGTCTAAAATTTCAAGACCTATAGTGCCTTGTCCTGCTATAACCTTGTCGTCATCGAATGGGTGAATAAAAGTATAACCTTTTTCTTCTTTTAACTCTAAAGCCTTAGCGTAAGCGTCGTCGTATACGCCGTCTACAAGACATACTTCCGCACCGTAACCTTTGGTAGCCTCTACCTTAGAGATAGGCGCACCGTTAGGCAAGCAGATTAAAGACTTAATTCCGTTCTTAGTAGCCGAAAGGGCTACACCTTGAGCGTGGTTACCAGCTGAACAGGCTATAACACCTCTTGCTTTTTCCTCATCGGATAGTTGAGAAATTTTATAACAAGCACCTCTAACCTTAAACGAACCAGTTACTTGCAAGTTCTCAGGCTTTAGATATATTTCACTATCTTCGTTAATTTTAGGAGCTTTAATTAAGTCTGTTTCTCTAATAACACTGTTTAATACATACTTAGCACGATAGATTTCATCTAAATTAATCATGGTAGTATCAAGTCCTTTCTAATCGTTAGAATACACCTATATTATACCCCCTAATATTCAAAAAGTCAACAATATATTTAGTCGGTTGACAATCACTTTTGAGTTGTGATATAATAGTAGATAGTCTAATTTGGGAGGTTTGGTGAATATGTTATCTTTTATTAAAGAGCATACTAACTGTTGGGATATTCTAAAAGATGAGGTTAGACCTATATATCTATACGGTATGGGCGACGGTGCAGACAAGATACTATCCGTATTTGAACAGTATGGTATTAAGGCTTCGGGAGTGTTCGCAAGTGACGACTTTGTTAGAGGACAGTCTTTTCATGAATTTAAAGTTCAAAAGTTATCCGAAATAGAGGCTATATGCAACGACTTTGTAGTAGTATTGGCATTTGCCGTATGCCGTCAACCTACTTATGATAGTATATTGGAACTCTCTAAGAAACATACTCTGTACGTTCCAGACGTTCCAGTATTTCCAGACGGTACACTATTTACTTATGAATACTGTATTGAACATCAAAAGGATATAGACACTGTATATAGTATGTTAGCAGATGAAACCTCTAAAAAGACTTTCGCTGACGTTATAAACTACAAGATAAGCGGTAACTTTAGATACCTTTTAGACTACACTTCTACAGATGAAGTATTTACTAATCTAATACGTCTTTCTAATGATGAAGTGTACGTCGACTTAGGGGCTTACAATGGTGATACTATTCTTGAATTTTTAAAGTACTCTAAAGGTGAGTATAAAAAGATTATCGGTTTAGAACCTAACGCTAAAAACTTCAAGAGGCTATGCAAAAATACCAAAGACGTTAAAAGTTTAGAAGTCTATAACTACGCCTCTTGGGATACCCAAACTACGTTAGAGTTTTCAAGTGGTTCGGGTAGAATGTCTACTGTGAATAGTGGTAATGCTACTAAAGTTCAGGAAGTACAAGCTATCGCCGTGGATACTCTGTTTGACAGTTCAAAGGATATGCCTACACTACTAAAGTTAGACGTAGAAGGTGCAGATAGACAAGCTATATTAGGTTGCAAGCACATCATAGAAAACGGTAGTAGAGTAGTTACTGCACTATATCATAGAAACCAAGACTTATTCTATATTCCACTATTGATACACAGTATAAATCCAAAACTTAAACTGTATATCAGAAAACAGATGTACATTCCAGCATGGGAAGTTAATCTGTACTGTATATAGTATATCGATATCGATTAAAAAAGGAACGTCAATGTGTGACGTTCCTATTTTTTGTAGTATCAATTTTAACGGGTGCTAAGACTAAGATAGTAGACTGTCTAATTCGTCTATAAGTTCGCCGAATAGTTTTAAAGCGTCGCCTACTACGTCACCTGATACTATATCTACACCTGCACCTTTTAATAGGTCTACTGGGTCTTTGCTACAACCACCCTTTAAGAAGTTGATGTAATCTTTAACGGCTGGTTCACCTTCGTTTAGTATCTTACGGGATAGTGCTATAGCTGAAGAAAATCCTGTAGCATATTGGTATACGTAGAAGTCATAGTAGAAGTGAGGTATTCTGCTCCATTCTAATTTGATGTTATCGTCTATTACTACGTCGTCACCAAAGTATAACTTGTTAAGTTCCCCATATATTTCGCATAGCATATCGGCAGTTAAAGACTGTCCCTGTTCTACTATAGTATTTATTTTAAGTTCAAACTCTGCGAACATGGTTTGACGATATAGTGTAGTTCTAAACTGTTCTAAGAAGTAGTTTATTAGGTATGCTCTGCGTTTCTTATCGTCTGTATGCTTTAGTAGATACTGCATAAGTAAAGACTCATTACAAGTAGAGGCTACCTCAGCTACGAATATTACATAGTTAGAGTATATTTCAGGTTGGTATCTGTTAGAATAGTATGAATGTATAGCGTGTCCCATTTCGTGAGCAAGAGTAAACTCGCTATCTAAAGTATCGTTGTAGTTTAGTAGTACGTAAGGGTGAACCTTTGCACCTGCTGAATAAGCACCGCTACACTTTCCGACGTTTTCGTATATGTCTATCCACTTTTGAGTGAACGCACTCTTAAAGATATCTACATACTCTTTTCCCATTACAGATAGAGAAGCCTCTACTTCTTGTTTAGCCATATCGAATGGAATGCTTACTTCATAGTCGTTTACTAAAGGTACGTACATATCGTACATATGAAGTTCATCTACACCGAGAAGTTTTTTTCTTAGTTTAGCGTACTTGTACATATAGTGCATATTCTTGTGTACGGACTCTATTAGGTTATGATAGACTTCTACTGGTACGTGATTTCCGCTTAATGAAGCCTCTAAGTTGGAGTTGTACTTTCTAACTTTAGAATGGAATGTTAGCTGTTCTACTTGTGAAGATAGTATAGCAGAAGTAGTATTTTTAAACTTTCCGTAAGCACTATATAGGCTATCGAATGCTGACTTTCTTAATACTCTGTCTTTGCTCTGCATTAGACTGGTATAGGTTCCGTGAGTTAGAGTATGCTTACTGCCATTGCTATCTATAGCGTCATCAAAGGTTAGGTCAGCGTCGTTGAACATAGAAAAGATAGTATCGGCAGAGTTGGACATCTTACCAGTTAAAGATATCAGTCTTTCTTCTTCTTCGGATAGTATGTGACTTTTTTGTTCTCTAACTCTGTCTAAGTATAGCTTGTATAGTTGTAGTTCTGGGACTTCTTTTAGATACTGTTCTATAGTAGCATCTTCCATGCTGAGTATCTCAGGGGTTTCAAACGAACCGTTGCTATTTACTTCTACCATTACGCTCATTAAACGAGCTACCATATCTTGATACTGTGACTTTCGGGTATCTTCGTCTAACTTGCGTTGTGCATAGTTTATTAGGCTATCGAATAGGGTAGACATCTTTTCGCCGAACTGTATAAACGATAGTAAGTCCTTAGCGGAAGTACTAAGTTTACCCTTGTAACTTGCTACTATTTTAGGAAAAGTTTTAGCCTCTTCAAGAGCGTTTTCCCAATCTTGGTCAGTAGCGAATATATCTTCTATAGCCCACTTGTATTCTTGTGGAATTTCACATCTTTCTTTAATACTCATATAAGTATACCGCCTTTCTTACACTATAAATATATCATACTATTTAGCAAAAGTCAAACTAAAAAGTACCAATTTCTAAGGCGATAAGTTTATTATTATACAAAATTTTTGGAGATTTTAGTGCTATTTGTGGTAAACTTAACTATTGACAGAATGCCTTTAAAGATATATAATGATAGTATAAAGAACACTTAACGTTAATACGTTAAAATTTTTATGGAATGCTGTGTGATATATAATGGCAACTATTAAAAAGACCGTGAATTGGGACAGACTACAACATTATTGTGTTAGTGGTATTGGCGGTTTTTTAGGAGCATACTCTTTATTAAACTGTCACGAAATATTAGGTAATGCTCAAACTGCTAACATGATACTGTTTGTACATAGTATCTTAGGAGGCGACTTAAAATCTTTTTTAGTTAGATTGGTGGCTATATTAGTATACGTTTCAGGTTTCTTCTTCTCTATTTGGATACCTAAATATACTAAGCTAAACATAGAAGTGTTTTCTTTAATAGTAGACGCTATATGTATAGTATCTTTGGCAGTAATACCTTTAGGTGGTAACGACTTAGTGTACTTATATCCAGTATTCTTTGCTATGGCTATACAGTGGAACACTTTTAAATCTGCTGACGGATATACCAGTTCTACCATATTTTCTACTAACAACTTAAAGCAAGCTACCACTTCTTTAATGGAATACTTTATGGACGGTGACGCTAAAAGTTTAGATAAGAGTAAGTTCTTTGGTGGTACACTATTAGGTTTCCATTTAGGAGTAGCAGTATCTTATACTTCGTATATCTTTCTCGGTATGATGGGTATTTGGCTTGCTATAGTTCCTTTGCTAATATCAAGTTTGGTACTGTGTAAGCGTTTAAGCTTAAAACAGTCACAGAATGTTGAAGTTGAACTTGAAACCGAAACTGAAGACTACAAACTTGCTTAATAATATTAATTAAACAGAACGCCTTTATGGGCGTTCTTTTTTGTTGAAAATATATCGTGTGTGTGCTATAATGATAAAAAACTATATGGAGGATTATTATTTATGATACCAGAAAAGATAGAAAGTATCTTATTAAAGGCTGAAAAACCTTCAAGGTATATCGGCGGTGAAATGGGTAGCATAGTTAAAGATAAGTCTAAAGTGGACGTTAGGTTCGCTTTCTGTTTTCCCGATAGCTATGATATAGGTATGTCCCACCTTGGCATGAAGATACTATACTCTTTAACCAATAGTAGACCTAACTACTGGTGCGAAAGAGTGTTCGCTCCTTGGGTGGACTTTGAAAAGTTGATGCGTGAAAATGACATTCCACTATACGCCCTTGAAAGTTTAGACCCTATTAAAGATTTCGACTTTATAGGCTTTACTCTACAGTATGAACTATCTTATAGCAACATATTAAATATGCTCGATTTAGCTAAAATACCTATATTCGCTAAAGATAGAGGCGACGAACTTACTCAAATAGTAGTGGCTGGTGGTCCATGTGTCTGTAATCCTGAACCGTTAGCAGACTTTTTTGACCTATTTATACTCGGTGAAGGCGAAGAAGTAAACTTGGAACTATTAGACCTATACCATGATATGAAGTTGCAAGGTAAGTCTAAGTCTGAATTTTTACGTGAAGCCTGTCATATTGAGGGGATATACGTACCTTCGCTATATAGTGTATCCTATAATTCAGACGGTACTATTAACGCCGTAGAACCGATAGGCGATGCTCCTAAAACTATTAAAAAACGCATAATTAAAGACTTCGACACAGTATACTATCCTGATATGTTCGTAGTGCCATACTCCGATATAGTACACAACAGAGCCTCGGTAGAAGTATTAAGAGGTTGTGTGCGTAGCTGTCGTTTCTGTCAAGCAGGCTTTATATACCGTCCTTTTAGAGAAAAGTCTAAAGAGACTATACTAAAACAGTCTAAGGCATTATGCGAAAATACTGGCTATGAAGAACTTTCGTTATCCTCATTAAGTACCAGTGACCATTCTCAAATAGAACCGATGCTTACCATGTTAATGGAGTATGCTAATCAAGATAAGATTAACCTATCGTTACCTTCTCTTAGAGTGGATAACTTTACTGATAGTCTACTAAAGAAGATTAGTTCAGTAAAAAAGAGCGGTCTAACGTTCGCTCCAGAGGCTTCCACTCAGCGTTTAAGAGACGTTATTAATAAGAACGTTTCGGAAGAAGAAATCATGAATACCTGTAGAATAGCGTTTGAAGGTGGATACTCTTCGGTTAAGCTATACTTTATGATGGGACTTCCTACCGAAACCGATGAAGATATATTGGGCATCATAGAACTTGCAGACCGAATTACCGAACTATACTATTCATTACCTAATCACCCTAAAGGTAAAGTTAGAATTTCAGGTAGTGTGGCTACTTTTGTCCCTAAACCTTTTACTCCTTTCCAGTTTGAACCACAAGCTACTCGTGAACAGATAGAACATAAACAGTCTATACTATTAGATAACTCCCACAGAAGTTTAAACGTTAGTTGGCACTCTCCAAACACTTCCATATTAGAGGCTACCTTGGCTCGTGGCGATAGAAGACTATGCAACGTGATATACACCGCTTGGAAAAATGGTGCAAAGTTCGATAGTTGGGACGAATGCTTTAACTATAACATTTGGGAGCAAGCGTTTAAGTCTTGTAGTTTAGATATGGGGTTCTATGCTAATAGACTACGTCCTTATGATGAGGTTCTACCTTGGGACCATTTAGACTACTTAGTCAGTAAGGAATTTTTAATTAGAGAACACTCTAAAGCAGTAAATCAACAGACTACTACTAAAAATTGTAAGCTACAGTGTGCAGGTTGTGGCGTAAATACTTCTTTAAGGAGGGCTTGTTTTGAGTATTCAGGGGAAAAATCCTAATGCAACCGATAACTTTTTAGACGTTAGGGCAATATTTACTAAAAAAGATAGAGCTAAGTATATATCCCATTTAGACCTATACAGAGCTATGCAACGTGCCTTTAAACGTGCTAAACTTCCAGTGTGGTATACACAAGGATATAATTCAAGACTGTATTTAAACTTTGCTTTGGCTCTTTCGTTGGGTTTTGAGAGTTCTTGTGAAATTATGGACTTCCGTATAGTAGACGATATACCTTTAGAAGAGTTGGAGGAACGCTTAAAAAAAGTCATGCCCGAAGGTTTAAACATAGTAAAGCTATACTATCCAGTGATGAAGACTAAAGATATAGCTTTTAGTCAGTATACTATAAAGTTTTCCACTAACGAACCTATGCTATTACTATCACAGTTTGAAGAGTATCTACTACAGGATACTATTATAGTATACAAAAAGAATAAGAAGAAACTACTGATTGAAACTAATATTAAGCCTAATATACAAGTATTAAGTCTATCTACTAACGATGAGAACTTAATAGTTAGTGTTATGCTACCTGCTGGTAACGGTCTAAACTTGAACCCTACTTTAATAACCGATAGTTTTAAACAGTATACTAATATTACCATAGACAGAGTTAGTTATGTTAGAGAAAAAATATTTTCACAAAATGGAGAGGTTTTTTTATAAAAACTATTGCTTTTTTTTGAAATATGTGTTATGATAATAAGGCATTTAAAATCCGTTGTGCCTTTTTATGGGTTCAATGAGGATTATAGTTATAACATAGTCTATACTTAGACTACTATTATACCCGCACGTTAGTGGGAAGTATATGCCTTTAGTAGTTACTCTAACGGCTAAAGGAATGAAACTTAAAAGAGTATTCTTTTTGTAAGATTTCTATAACGGTTAATGCATACACACGTATAACATTAAATTTAATATTCCTCTGCATACGATTTTTATTATGGAAGAAACAAAGTCCGAGATGGCAGAGTTTCGCTTGACCTGTACAGTATTAATAACTCTATGCACGGATATTGAGAACTTTAGGAGGATTTAAAATGAACGCATTACAAACTATTTCTCAAGATAGTATGAAGAAGGACGCACCTGTAGTAAACGTTGGTGATACTATTAAGGTATACGTTAAGATTAAGGAAGGCGATAAGTACAGACTTCAAGTATTTGAAGGTACTGTTATAGCTAAGAAGCATGGTGGCATTAGCGAAACTTTTACTGTTAGAAGAGTAGCTCATGGTTGTGGTATCGAAAGAGTATTCCCAGTACACTCTCCAATAGTAGAAAAGATTGAACTCGTTAGAAGCGGTAAGGTTCGTAGAGCTAAGCTATACTACCTACGTGATAGAGTTGGTAAGGCTGCTAAGGTTAAGAGTGCTATCCGTTAGTATTAGACGGTCTATTAAAATACCGTCTTTCTATTGTTAAAAGGGGGACGCTATGTCCCTTTTTTGCTATATTGCAAAGTTTCGGAGGTTACTTATGGAAAATACTAATAATAACTCTAACGAAGTTAAAAACACAGAAACTCAATCTAATAGTAACGAAAACGCCAGTTCGGAAACTACTACATCAAAAAAGACTAACTTTTTTGACGAACTATGCGATATGGTGGAGTCTGTACTATTTTCTATATTTGCAGTAATATTAATATTTACTTTTCTATTTAAGGTTGCATCTGTAGTGGGTACTTCTATGGTTCCTACTCTTGAACAGGATGACAAACTAATAGTTGCCTCTGCTTTTTATAACAATCCAAAGTATGGGGACATAGTTATTATTAACGCTCAAGATGCTCACTTATTACCAGATACTAACGGCGACGGCGTTAGAAATAACGACGATACCGTTCAACTTGGTGACGGCTTACATAAACCTATAGTTAAGCGTGTAATAGCTACCGCAGGTCAAACTTTGGATATCGACTTTGATACGGGCAACGTATACATAGACGGAGAAGTAATAAACGAATCTTATATAAACGACCTTACGGACAGAGATGAGGGCGGTTTTGAATATCCTATTACTATTCCAGACGGATACGTTTTCGTTCTTGGTGATAATAGAGGCGTATCTAAAGATAGCCGTAGCTATCAGGTGGGCTTAATACCTGTTGAAGATATTATCGGTAAAGTGGTATTTAGAATATCCCCAATAGAAAAGTTTGGTTTTGTAGATTAGTTTTTGGAAACGGCTATTAATATGCCGTTTCGTTGGTTTAGTATTCGTTAATAACTATGGGGGTGCATTATGGAAGTTAAAAATATTCAGTGGTTTCCTGGACATATGGCTAAGACCAGACGTATGATTAAAGAAAACCTCTCGTTAGTAGACTGTGTAGTAGAAATCTTAGACGCTCGTATACCATACTCCAGTAGAAATCCCGAAATGGACAGAATGGTAAACAATAAGCCAAGAATGTTACTACTTAACAAGTCCGATTTGGCAGACCCTAACGTCACTAATATGTGGATAGACTACTATAAAAATAAAGGCTTTTCGGCTGTACTACCTATAGACTGTAAGAGCGGTAAGGGTGTTAAACAGTTTTTACCTACACTAAAAAATAGCGTTCTTAAAGAACTATTGGAACGTCGTAATAATAAAGGTCTAACTGGTGTGCCTATTCGTATTATGATAGTGGGTATACCTAACGTGGGAAAGTCTTCGTTTATTAATAAGATGGCAGGCGGTAAACGTGCTAAAGTAGAAGACCGCCCAGGGGTTACTCGTAACAAGCAATGGGTTAAGTTTGGCGATAACGTTGAACTACTCGATATGCCAGGAGTTCTTTGGCCTAAGTTTGAAGACCAAACGGTAGCCCATAAGTTGGCGTTCACTGGTGCAGTAAAAGACGATATACTTGACATAGAAACTCTATCTATGATGCTATTGGAAAACGTCTCTAAAGAGTATTCTAAGTGTTTAACCGAACGTTATAAAGTATCTGTAGAAGACCAAGACGACGGTATTATACTACTAAACAAAATAGGTAAAAAAAGAGGTATGTTAATCTCTGGTGGTGAAGTAAATACCGAAAGAGCTTCTATTATGGTAATAGATGAGTTCAGAGGTGGCAAGTTGGGAAGGATTACTCTTGAAACTCCTAAGTCTATTGCACTACATGAGGAAGAGTTAAAGAAAGCGTTATCTAATGAAGATGGAAAATAGTTTAATACTGTTCGATAGTCAATACAGACTATCTCATGGTAATAAGATAGTATGCGGTGTGGACGAAGCTGGTCGTGGTTGTTTGGCTGGCGAAGTGTTCGCAAGTGCAGTAATATTTAATCCTGATACTATTATTGACGGTCTTAACGATAGCAAAAAGTTGACCGCTAAACAGCGTGAAAGACTGTTCGACGAAATAGTTAATACTTGTATGTGCTATTCAGTGGCTACCGCTACTGTAGATGAAATTGAAAGTATTAACATATTAAACGCCTCTATGCTTGCTATGAAAAGAGCAGTTGAAGGTCTTGCTATTAAACCTGACTATGTAATAGTAGACGGTAACAAAACCCCTAACTTAGATATTCCAGTGGAATGCATAGTTAAAGGTGATGCTAAGTCTTTTTCTATAGCAGGGGCTTCGGTACTGGCTAAAGTCAGCAGAGATAGATATATGGTAGAACTATCTAAAAAGTATCCTAACTACGCATTTGAAAAACATAAGGGTTATGGTACTAAGCTACACTATCAAAAGTTGACCGAATTTGGTGCTTGCGATATTCATAGACAGTCTTTTTTAAAAAAGTTCTATGAAAAGTTACAATAGCAAAGATATAGGCAATATCGGGGAAATGGCTATATGTAGATATCTTACTGACTTAAACTTTGAAGTGGTATGTACTAACTATACCATTCGTGGTGGTGAAGTGGATATTATAGCCTGTAACGATACTTATATACTATTCGTGGAAGTTAAAACTCGAAGTTTAAACTACATTAGTAGCGGTTGGGACGCTATTACTATTAATAAAAAGCGTTGTATATTAAAGACGGCTTCTAACTTCTGTAGTAAGTATCAGGTTAGACTTCAACCACGCTTTGATGTGGCTTTGGTTACTTTGAATAGTAATCTTAGTATAGCAAGTGTTGAATACTGTTCTAACGCTTTCGATACTACTGGTACTGGAATATACATTCCTATATTATAGGTTATATATAGATATAACATGGTGGAGGCTTATATAGTCGGTGTTCTCCACAACATATACTAACATTACCGACTATGGATTGAAATTAAAAAGGGTGATATTTATGTTTTACAAAAGTACAAGAAACAGTTCGTTAAGAGTAGATAGTGCTACTGCTATCTCTCAGGGTATCTCCGCAGACGGTGGACTATTCTTACCAGAGGCTATACCTTCGATTACTTTAGACGAAATTAAAGATATGGCTAATATGTCATACTCCGATAGAGCTTTTAGTGTGTTTAAAAAGTACTTAACAGACTTCACAGACGCTGAAATTCATTACTGTACCGATAACGCATACACTACTAAAAATTTTGATACCGAAAACATAGCCGAAATAGCACACCTATTCGACGGTACTTATATGCTTGAACTTTGGCATGGTCCTACTTGTGCATTTAAGGATATGGCTCTACAGATACTACCATACTTTTTAACTACTTCTATTAAAAAGTTAAACGTAGATAAAAAGGTAGTAATATTAGTAGCTACTTCTGGCGATACTGGTAAGGCTGCATTAGAAGGCTTTAAAGATGTAGAAGGTACTCAAATTATGGTATTCTACCCAGAAGACGGTGTATCTCCTATGCAAAAGCGTCAAATGACTACTCAAGAAGGTAACAACGTTGGAGTATGTGCTATTAAGGGTAACTTTGACGACTGTCAAAACGGCGTTAAGGCTATATTCACTGATAGTCAAGTTAAAGATACTCTATCTAATGGCGGATATATGTTCTCAAGTGCTAACTCTATAAACTGGGGTAGATTAGTACCACAGATAGTATACTATGTATCTGCATACGCTACCTTAGTACAAGATAACGAAGTTCAATTAGGCGAAAAGATAAACATAGTAGTTCCTACTGGTAACTTTGGTAATATCTTAGCTGGATACTATGCTAAGAAAATGGGCGTTCCTATAGATAAGCTAATATGTGCATCTAATATTAATAACGTACTTACTGACTTTATCAATACTGGTGTGTATGATAGAAACAGACACTTCTACGCTACTTGCTCACCTTCTATGGATATACTAATCTCTTCTAACCTTGAAAGACTACTATTCCTACTTACTGGTGAAGACGATACCCTAATTAAGGATTGGTTCGGTAAGTTAGCTACCGTAGGTAAGTATGAAGTAAACGACGCAGTTAAAAAGGTTCTTAGTGAAGAATTTTTTGCAGGTTTCTGTGACGATGACGATACTAAAAAGACTATCAAGGAAGTATACGATAAGTACGGTTATACTTGCGATACTCATACTGCCGTAGCAGTTAAGGTATATCAAGACTACAAGGCTAAAACTGGTGATACTACTAAGACTATTATAGCTTCTACAGCCAGCCCATACAAGTTCAGCAAGAGCGTACTATCCGCAATAGACGGTCAAGTGGCTGATATTGATGAGTATGATATGGTAGAACTTCTATTTGAACGTTCTAAGATGCCAATTCCAAAGTCTTTAGCAGAACTTAAAGACAAGGAAAGACGTTTTACTGGTTCTATAGAAAAGCAAGATATGAAGGACTTTGTAGTTAAGTCTTTAGGTCTATAATGTCGTTATATACTATTAGTGATTTGCACCTTGCTATGGGTAATCCAGAAAAGAATATGGAAGTCTTTAACGGTTGGAAAGACTATCAAGACTTGATATACGAGAACTGGCAAAACAAGGTGCTACCACAGGATATCGTAGTGGTAGGTGGTGACATCTCTTGGGGACTTAAACTTAAAGATACTGTTAAAGACTTTCAGTTTTTGAACTCCCTAAACGGTACTAAAATACTCGGTAAAGGTAATCACGACTACTTTTGGACTACTCAGCACAAAGTTGAAACGTTTTTCAATGAACACGGTTTTGATACGCTACATCTTCTATTTAACAACTACTATCAGTACGGCGAATACGCTATATGTGGTACTCGTGGTTGGATAAACATAGACGGCGAAACCATTACTAACAATGGTATAGTAGATAATCAAAAGGTTACTATGCGTGAAGTTCAAAGGTTAGAAACTTCTATATCTTTAGCAGAGGCTAACGGATTAATACCTATAGTGTTCTTACACTATCCGCCGATATTTGCTAATACTTACAACTACGACATCTTAGAGGTTCTATATAGGCACAACGTAAAAGAGTGCTACTATGGACACATTCACGGGGCAGATAAACACAAGTACGCTATTAACGGACTACGTGACGGTATCAACTTTCACTTAGTTTCTGGTGACTATATACAGTTTGACCCTGTAAAAGTACTATAATTTTGTGCAAAACGTAGAACAGTATTTTTTATGTGGAAAACTACGGCGTTCTATGTTATAATAAAAAATATGTTTTAGAATATTTTCACGGAGGATAAAAGATAATGAGTTTAAAATCATCTACAAAGACTGCTACTAACACTTATGAGTTAGTTATAGAAGTTAGTGGCACAGATTTTGATAAGGCTGTAAACAATGTTTACAATAGACAAAAAAAGGATATTTCTGTTCAAGGCTTTAGAAAGGGTAAAGCTCCAAGAAAGTTAGTAGAAAAGCTATACGGCGAAAATGTATTCTGGGAAGACGCTGTAAACGATATTTGCAATTCCGAAATTCCTACAGCTATAGAGACTGAAAAGTTAGAAGTAGTAGACACTCCTTCTGTAGAAGTAGTATCTGTTAATACTAACGACGGTTTAGTATTTAAGGCTATATGCACTACTAAGCCAGAAATTACTATCGAAGGTTACAAGGGTATTTCTGCCGTTAAGCCTTCCGAAGAAGTTACTGACGAAGACGTTCAAAACCAAATCGAACAGATGAGAAAGAGAAACGCAAGAATGGTTTCTGTAGACGACAGAAACGCTGAAATGGGCGATATCGTAAACATCAACTTTGAAGGCTTTGTTGACGACGTAGCTTTTGATGGCGGTAAGGCTGATAACTTTGAACTTAACTTAGGTTCTCACCAATTTATCCCTGGTTTTGAAGAAGCTATAGTAGGTCACGGTCTAAACGAAGAGTTTGATATCAACGTTACTTTCCCTGAAGACTATGGCATGGAAACTCTTGCTGGTAAGCCTGCAGTATTCAAGATTAAGATTAACGAAATCTCTTCTCAAGAACTACCTGACTTTGATGACGACTTTGTTAAGGAAATCTCTGAATTTGATACAGTAGACGAATACAAGAACGACGCTAAGTCTAAGTTAGAAGAAAACATGAAGAATAACTCTAAGGCTGAATTTGATAACAACGTTATGCAAAAGGTTATTACTTTAGTACAAGGCGAAATTCCTGAGTGTATGTTCAACCAAAGAATAGACCGTTTAGTATCCGACTTTGAACAGAGATTAAAGGCTCAAAATATGACCTTAGAACTATATCTACAATACACTGGTATGGATATGGATAGCTTTAAGGACTCCTTTAAGAACAGAGCTAAGGACGAAGTTACTTTAAGACTTGCTCTTGAAAAGATTGCAGAACTTGAAAACGTTGAAGTTTCTGATGAAGAGTTAGACAACTACTTTAACACTATAGCTGATGCTAATAAGTTAGACGTAAACTTAGTTAAGCAATTTATAGGCGTAGAAAATGCTAAGGCTGACCTATTAGTTGAAAAGGCAAGCAACTTAGTACTCGAAAACGCTGTTGCTGAAGCTCCTGCTGAAAAGTCTGAAGAAGTTACTGCTGAATAATAGTTTATTTAACATATCTACAGAACGCCCTTTGGGGCGTTCTATAGCTAAAAAAACTATACTAATACGGTATATATACGATAGTATCCGTACTACTATAGACTATTAACACTATGTGTATACTAAGCCTATGCTTAGTATACATAATATATATTATACTTAGAACGAAAGGAAGTTATTTTTATGAGTACTTTAGTGCCTTACGTCGTTGAACAAACCAGTAGAGGAGAACGTCAATACGATATATTCTCAAGACTATTAAACGATAGAATTATTATGCTTTCTGACCAAGTAAACGATGCTACCGCAAGTTTAGTAGTTGCTCAGTTACTATACTTAGAAAGCCAAGACTCTGAAAAGGATATTAACCTATACATTAATAGTCCTGGTGGCTCTATTACATCTGGTATGGCTATATACGATACTATGAACTATATAAAGTGTGACGTTTCTACTATATGTATTGGTATGGCTGCATCTATGGGAGCTTTCTTACTTTCTTCCGGTGCTAAGGGTAAGCGTTTTGCTCTACCTAATAGTGAAATATTAATACATCAACCATTAATCGGCGGTGGTGGTCTATCTGGTCAATGTACCGATATTAAGATACACTCCGACCACTTAGTTAAGGTTAGAGAAAAGCTAAACGAAATTCTTTCTAAAAATACTGGTAAACCTTTAGATGTTATTCAACAGGATACCGAAAGAGATAACTACCTTACTGCTCAACAGGCTATGGAATACGGTCTTGTAGATAAGGTTATTACTAATAGATAGTTATAAAGTAGGTGTAATAAATGGCTATAAATGACAGAAATATTACTAAAAGATGTAACTTCTGTGGTAAGAGCGAAAACAAGGTAAACAGTCTATTTTCTGCTGGTGAATATAGTATATGTGATAGTTGCGTTCAAGTGTGCTACAATATGCTATTAGAGTCCTTAAAAGACGAACGTGCCGAAGAAGAAAACTCTACTAAGAAGAAAAACACTACTAATGGTGCAGTAAATCCTAACAAGGATATCTATAATAATAAGAGTTACAACCTAAACTCTATGAACTTAAAAACACCTAAAGAGATTAAGGCAATATTAGACGAGTACGTTATAGGTCAAGACTTGGCTAAGACTACTCTTGCAGTTTCGGTATATAACCATTATAAAAGAATATTAAGCACTAACGATAGCGACGACGACGTTGAAATTCAAAAGAGCAACGTTCTACTATTAGGTCCTACTGGTGTAGGTAAGACCTTCTTAGCTCAAACTTTAGCTAAAACTTTAGACGTTCCTTTTGCTATCGCTGATGCTACTACTCTTACCGAAGCTGGTTACGTTGGCGACGACGTAGAAAATGTATTGGTTAGACTACTACAGGCTTCTAACTATAACGTGGAAATGGCTGAAAGAGGTATTATATATATCGACGAAATAGACAAGATAGCTCGTAAGTCCGAAAATACTTCTATTACTCGTGACGTTAGTGGCGAAGGTGTACAACAGGCTCTATTAAAGATTATCGAAGGTACTGTATCTAACGTTCCTCCTCAAGGCGGTAGAAAACATCCTAACCAAGAGTGCATACAGATTAATACTAAAAACATTCTATTTATCTGTGGTGGTGCTTTTGACGGTCTTGATAAGATTATCCAAAAGAGAACCGAAACTTCTGGCATAGGTTTTGGTGCTGAAATAGTCTCTAAAAAAGAAGCTGAGTCTAACATCTTTAGAAAGGCTACTACTCAAGATATAGTTAAGTTTGGTATAGTTCCAGAGTTGGTAGGTCGTTTACCTGTAATTACTGTATTAGATGAACTTGACGAAAACGCTCTAATTAACATACTAACAGTGCCTAAAAACGCTTTGATTAAACAGTATAAAAAGCTATTCGCATACGATGATGTTGACTTTGAAGTGGAACACGACGCTCTATTAGAGATTGCTAAAAAGACTTTAAAACAAAAGACTGGTGCAAGAGGTTTAAGGTCTATAGTAGAAAAGATACTAATGGAAGTTATGTTTGAAATTCCTTCTCAAAAGAACGTTAAAAAAGTTACTATTACTGCCGACTGTGTATTAAACGACGCTAAACCTTTAATAGAGTATAATACTCCTGAAGAAGATACTACTATCCCTACACCTATAGTTGAGTTTAAAGAACCTAAAGTGGATACTCAACAGTAGTACTTTAGTATTATTATTACTCTATCTGTTATGTTACTTTCCCCCTCTAACAATATGATTACAGAGGGGGATATTTGGAATTTATATATAAAGGAGGCTCTCTATAGTGAGTGAAAAAATGTTATCTATTCCAACCATTACGCTTAGAGGTGTGGTTATATTTCCAGATATGAATATGAGTTTCGACGTAGCTCGTGACAAGTCCGTTTCGGCTATAAGGTACGCTATATCTACCAATAAACAGGCTAACAGACGCATATTTGTAGTTACTCAAAGAAATACTTTTATGGAAAACCCTAAGTCTACTAAAGACCTATACGAAGTGGGTGTGATAGCTGAAATTAAACAGGTGGTAAACTATCAAGAGGGTACTTTAAGAGTGTTAGTAGAGGGAATTTGTAGGGCTAAACTACTTAACATAGATACTAATGGTGACTTCTGTACCGCCGACGTTGAAACCATTAAAGACGAAAACAGCGTAATTAATGAGGAAGTGTCCGAAGTTAAAGCTATAACTAAACTTATAAACAACGCTTGCGAAAAGTATTGCAACGCTATTCCTAACAGAATGCCTGCTAAGTTGATAGAAAGTTTAGTACTATGTGATGACCCTTATCAACTATTTAAGACGGTAGTATTTAACATTCCTTTTAGTGTGGAAGATAAACAGTATCTTTTGGAAACGGATACTCTATTTGAACGTCTAACTACTCTATACTCTATGCTACTATCCGATTTGGATATACTACTTCTACAAAAGGATATCCACAAAGAAGTAAAGTCTAACATAGATAAAAATCAACGTGAATACTATATGCGTGAACAGTTAAAGGTTCTATCCAATAGACTAAACGACGGCGAAAAAGACGTTGACAACTATCGAAAGGCTATTCAAGAAAAGATATTAAACAATGGATATGACGAGGCTATATCTTCTAAACTGTTCGCTGAAGTGGATAAGTTGGAAAAGATGCCCGCTCAAGCTCAAGAATCTTATGTCATTACAAGCTATCTTGATACCGTACTAAAACTTCCTTGGGATATTCCTAAGTATAAGAACGTATCCATTAAGACCGCCAGAAAAGTATTGGATAAAGACCACTACGGCTTAAAAGACGTTAAAGAACGTATCTTGGAAACTTTAGCCGTTCAAACTTTAGCACCTAAACATAACGGTAATATACTATGCCTCTCAGGACCTCCTGGAATAGGTAAGACTTCGATATGCAAATCGGTAGCCAAAGCTATGGGTAGAAAGTACGTTAGAATATCTTTAGGTGGCGTTCGTGATGAGGCTGAAATTCGTGGTCACAGAAAGACTTATATAGGTGCTATGACTGGTAGAATTATGTCCGCTATGTTAGAGGCTGGCGTTAAAAATCCTTTGATACTTCTTGACGAAGTGGATAAGTTGGGCAACGACTACAAGGGAGACCCTTCTTCTGCACTGTTGGAAGTTCTTGATAAGGAACAGAACGTAAACTTTGTAGACCACTATATTGAAGTTCCTTTTGACTTAAGCGAGGTTATGTTTATTACTACTGCTAATAACAGTCAAAATATACCTCAACCACTATTGGACAGAATGGAACTTATAGAACTTTCAAGCTATAGCAGAGAGGAAAAGTTCCACATAGCTAAAGAACACTTAATTCCTAAACAGGTTAAAGAAAATGGTTTAAAAGGCACTCAGATTAGGTTTGAAGATAGTGCTATATACTCCATAATAGACTACTACACCAAAGAAGCGGGTGTTAGAACTCTCGAAAGAAAGATTGCTAAACTATGCCGTAGAACCGCTAAGGAAATATTGGAGGGTTCTTTTAAACGTATAGTCTTTACTGCTGATAACTTAGAAGAGTACTTAGGCATTAAAAAGTATCTTTCCGATGAGCTTATGAAGTCCGATGAAGTGGGTGTGGTAAACGGTTTAGCTTGGACTTCTGTAGGTGGCGTGTTACTACCTATCGAAACTATCGCTCTAAAAGGTTCTGGTAAGGTTAAAGCTACTGGTTCTCTTGGCGACGTTATGAAGGAAAGTTCAAGCATAGCTATTAGCTACGTTAGAAGTATAGCTGATAAGTTCAACATAGATGAAGACTTTTATAAGAATAAAGACATACATATTCACGCTCCAGAGGGTGCAGTTCCTAAAGATGGCCCTTCGGCTGGTGTGACTATGGCTACTTCTATACTGTCTACACTTTCAGGAATACCAGTTCGTCACGATGTGGCTATGACTGGTGAAATTACTCTACACGGTAGAGTGTTACCTATAGGCGGTCTACGTGAAAAGTCTATGGCAGGTTATAAGGCAGGTATTAAGACTATTATCATTCCTAAGGGTAACGAATCAGACTTAAAGGAAGTCGACGATATAGTTAAAAGTTCGGTAAACTTTGTACTTGCAGAAACTTTAGACGATGTATTTTCTACCGCTTTGGTATCTAACGTTCGTGAAACTGATGAGTGTACAGTATAGCGTTACTACTATAGATTAGGTCTTTCGGAACGGTTGAGTACTATACTATCTAACTAATGGATAGTTAGTACTTAACGTTCTATTTTTATAGTTATTAAGATTGGGGTGAAACTTTTATGAACTATAACAATGTACAGTTTGTGGCATCTTATGGTACGTTTGCACAGATACCTTCTTGTGATAAGGTTGAAATAGCTTTTTCAGGACGCTCTAACGTGGGAAAGTCTACTCTTATCAATAAGATATTCAATCGTAAGAGTTTGGCAAGAGTATCTTCCGTACCTGGAAAGACTGCTACTATAAACTTTTTTAACGTCGAAAATGTGAACTTTGTAGACCTCCCTGGATACGGTTATGCTAAAGTTTCTAAGTCGGAAAAACAACGTTGGGCAGACTTAATAGAAGGCTATTTAAACTCTAATAGGGATATTAGACTGATTATTCAACTAATAGATATGCGTCACGCACCAAGCAAAGACGACCTAAACATGATAGACTTTTTAGTAAGTATGGAACTTCCTTATATTATAGTACTTACTAAGGCTGATAAACTTAAAAAAATGGCTCGTATTGAACGTATGGAGGCTTTTAAGTCTGAAATCCCTTACTATGACGAAACTACTATAATTCCATTTTCCTCCGAAACTCGTGAGGGTGTAGAGGATATTAGAAAGATTATAGATGAAGTATCTCAGCAGAGTTAGTAAATTATATATTGATAGACTGAATTGCAAAAAAACTCTTTACTTTTATACTGTAGTGTGTTAAAATATATATATAAATATTATTAACCAAGAAAGGGTTTTATTTATGAACGATAAGATTAGAGATAAGTCTACAGATAGCCTTTTTAAAGCTATTCTTTGCCTTGAAAATATAGATGAATGTTATAAGTTCTTTGAAGACCTTTGCACCGTTCAAGAGTTGAAGTCGCTATCGCAAAGGCTACACGTTGCTAAACTATTGAACGAACACAACGTATATAGCGATATAGTCAAACAGACTGGGGCAAGTACTGCTACTATTAGCAGAGTAAACCGTTCACTAAACTATGGTAGCGACGGCTACGATATAGTATTCTCTCGATTAAAGGAACGTGAATAAAATGGTCAACAATAGTGATAACTACTATAGTATCTTTGCTACCTACTACGACGCTTTAACTCAAAATGTGAACTACCACGAAAGAGCCTTATACTTTAATAGCTTAATAGAAAAGTTTGGCGGTAACACTTCAGGTGTTCTACTCGATATGGCGTGCGGTACTGGTAGTATATGTGAGGAAATGGCTAAACTTGGCTACGACGTAATAGGTGCTGATATATCCGAGGGTATGCTAAACGTCGCTATGGATAAAAAGTTCGATAGTGGTTTAGATATTCAGTACGTTAAACAGGATATGCGTCAACTGGATATGTTCGGTACTATGGACGTTATCTTGTGCGTTTTGGATAGCTTAAACCATCTGCCTACTATACAGGATATTCAACAGACGTTTAACAGAGTATCTTTGTTTACCGAACCTGATGGACTGTTCATATTCGATATGAACACTCTATACAAGCATAAGGAAGTACTCGCTAATAATAGCTACGTCTATGAAACTGACGACGTATTCTGTGCTTGGGAAAACTACTATAATGCTTCTGGCAACCGTGTAGATATCACTTTAAACTTCTTTGAACGTTGTAATACCGACGGTAAGTATAACAGGTATATAGAAGAGTTTTCTGAATGGGCTTACAGTATAGACGATATCTTAAACGCTTTAGATAGTGCAGGTTTAAAACTTATCGCTATGTATGATGACGATACTTTTAATCCTCCAAGTGAACACTCCCAAAGAGTGGTATTCGTATCAAAAAAAGTGAGGTAATATTTTATGGGTATTTTAAAAAGAGCTATTTCTAAAGATGCTTCGGTAGTATCCACAGTATTAGACGCTACCGATATAGTAAACAGAATAGAACAGATACACAAGACTTCCGCAGTAGTCTCTGCGGGTTTAGGAAGACTTACTATAGCTACTTCTTTAATAGGTTATGGTCTAAAAAATGATACCGACAGCGTTACCGTTAGAATGGACGGAAAAGGTCTAACTGGTCCTTTAATAGCCGTTGCAGATAGTCACGGAAACGTTAAAAGCTACGTATCTAATCCGGTAGTGGAAATTCCTTTAAATCAATACGGCAAGTTAGACGTTAAAGGTGCTATCGGTACAGACGGTACACTATCGGTAATTAAAGACTTAGGCTTAAAAGAACCTTTTTGCGGTACAGTTCCTATAGTTTCTGGTGAAGTTGCTGAAGATATCGCTAACTACTTCGCAACCAGTGAGCAAACTCCTACAGTATGTGCTTTGGGTGTGTTGGTAAATCCTGATTTAACTATTAAACAGGCTGGTGGATTTTTAATTCAGCTACTACCTTTTGCAAGTGAAGAAGTAATATCTACTATAGAAGACAACATTAAAGATATAAAGCCTATGACTACCATGTTAGACGAAGGTATGTCCGTTGAAGATATAGCTTTAACGTTGTTAAAGGGTCTTGAACCTAACATATTAGATAGTGCTAATCCTGAATATAGGTGCGACTGTTCAAAAGAACGTGTGGAAACCGCTCTAACCAGTTTGGGTAAAGAAGAACTTTCTAAAATGGCACAAGAACAGGAAGTAACTGAAGTATGTTGTCACTTCTGCGATAAAAAGTATACCTTTACTTCTAAGGAAATTTTAGACTTGATTAAAAAATAACACATCTATGTGGAAACTTCTGTGTGAGGTTTCCACATATATATTTTTTTAAAAAATTTTCAAAAAATTTTAAAAATACTATTGACATTCTCAATACTTTGTGATATACTATAGTAGTCGGTTGAGGACAGTAACTTGATGATAGAAAGTTTATTAGTTTCTATTTTAGATTACATATTAAAAAAGTTAAAAAGTTTTTTAAAAAAACACTTGACAAATTCAAAATATTGTGATATAATAATTAAGTCGTCAGCAAGCGATAAACTCATGGGAGCATAGCTCAGCTGGGAGAGCATCTGCCTTACAAGCAGAGGGTCACAGGTTCGAGCCCTGTTGTTCCCATTATGGCTCGGTAGTTCAGTTGGTTAGAACGCCGCCCTGTCACGGCGGAGGTCGTGGGTTCGAGTCCCATTCGAGTCGTTAATATGCGGATTTAGCTCATCTGGTAGAGCGCCACCTTGCCAAGGTGGAGGTAGCGAGTTCGATCCTCGTAATCCGCTCTCACATATTTCTTATATGGCGCTATAGCCAAGTGGTAAGGCGTGGGTCTGCAACACCCTGATCCCCAGTTCAAATCTGGGTGGCGCCTCTAAGGTCTGTTCAGTATCTATTGAACAGACTTTTTTGTTTTTAATCTTATTTTAATCTTACTTTGGTATTATATCCCTAAATATTGCTCTTGGAGGAAACTATGGACGTTAATCAACTATTAATACTATCTAATGCACAAAGGCAAGCCGTATATAAGTATGTAGAAGACAAAACTTATGTGAACAGAATAGGCTTTACTATGGGAGTAGCAGGTTTAATATTATCCATAGGTTTTATTATGCTACTTGGTGTACAAGGCGAAATTATTGAAGTACTATTAACGAGTCTATTATTGGTACTTACGAACTGGAAAAGTACTATGAGTTATCGTCACATTAAAAACGAAATATTTACTCCCAATGCTACGGTAGTCAAGAAACGTGTACATGGTCGAGATGTGGAAGAAAAGAATACTGTTACTGTTTATAATGATATTAATAGTAAGAATGGCACTTTAGTTAAAGACTTTAGACAGACTATCAAAAAGTACTACATAATCGGTCAAGATGGACTTAAGTATGAGTGTATTAACTATCTTAACTATAAAGAGTGCCTAAGTCGTGGGGAGTTTATATCTATAACTTTAAGTACTGGCGAAAAGTACGCTATATATAAGTAGTATCTAAATTTAAAAATTTAGTTGCAATATCTTTCTATCTATGGTATAATCTTGATATACTATTTAATTAAAAGGAGCGTTTTAGCTATGTATAATGATTTAATGGATAGCATTGGCTTCGTATCCAAATACGATAAAGAAGTTGCCGATGCTATGGGCTTAGAGTTAGCTCGTCAAAAAAGAAACCTTGAACTTATTGCAAGCGAAAATATAGTATCACCTGCTGTAATGGCTGCTATGGGTTCGGTACTAACTAATAAGTACGCCGAAGGCTATCCTGGTAAAAGATACTATGGCGGTTGTCAATACGTTGACATAGTTGAAAATATCGCTATGGAAAGAGCGTGCAAACTATTCGGTGCTAAGTATGCTAACGTACAGCCTCACTCTGGAGCACAAGCTAATACTGCCGTATACTTTGCTCTACTACAACCAGGGGATACTGTTCTTGGTATGAGTTTAGCAGACGGTGGACACTTAACACACGGTTCACCAGTAAATATTTCTGGTAAGTACTTCAACTTTGTATCTTACGGTCTTGACGATGAAACAGAAATGATTAACTATGATACCGTTCAAAAGTTAGCAGAAGAACACAAACCTAAGCTAATAGTAGCTGGTGCAAGTGCTTATCCAAGAATTATAGACTTTAAAAGACTTTCCGAAATTGCTAAGTCTGTAGGTGCTTATCTAATGGTAGATATGGCTCATATTGCTGGTTTAGTAGCTACTGGTCAACACCCATCACCAGTACCATATGCCGACGTTACTACTACTACCACTCATAAGACTTTAAGAGGTCCAAGAGGCGGTTTGATACTAACTAATAGTGAAGAACTATACAAGAAGTTCAAGTCTGCAATCTTCCCAGGAACTCAAGGTGGACCTTTAATGCACGTTATAGCTGGTAAGGCTGTATGCTTCGGTGAAGCTCTAAAGCCTGAATTTGCAGACTATCAAAAGAGAGTAGTAGAAAACGCTAAGGCTCTTGCAGACGGTCTACTAAAGAGAGGATTTAATCTTGTTAGTGGTGGTACAGATAATCACCTTATGCTTGTAGACTTAAGACCTTTCAACATCACTGGTAAGGAACTTGAACACAATCTTGATGAAGTATACATCACAGTAAACAAGAACGCTATCCATAACGACCCTCAAAAACCTTTCGTAACCAGTGGTATTAGAATTGGTACTCCTGCCGTTACTACTCGTGGTTTAGGCGTTGAAGAAATGGATAAGATAGCTGAATACATCTATCTATGTGCTACAGACTTTGAAAACTCCGCCGATAGCATTAGAGCAGGTGTTACAGAAATCTGTAAAAAGTTCCCACTATATGAAGACTAATATACTACATACATAATATATCTGGGTGGATACTATATCCACCCTTTTATATACTTATTAAAAGGAGGATACTTTACATGGCTTACAGTAAAGGTAAAGACGCTATAACTAAACTTAGCATCAAAATTTCCTATGTGTTAAGGCATCACCCTGAAAGTATAGGCTTAACACTCGATAGGTTCGGATATGCGTACGTTAATGAACTAATTGATAGTTTCAATCGTAACGGAGTAGCTATCGATTTTGAACGGTTAAAACATATAGTAGATACCGATAATAAGCAAAGATACTCCTTTAATGATGACTACACAAAGATTAGAGCTAATCAAGGACACTCTATTCCAGTAGATTTGCAGTTAGTGGAAAAAGTTCCGCCTGATGTACTATATCATGGTACTGCTACCCGATTTTTGAATAGTATACTAACAGACGGTATTACCAAACAGTCAAGACAGTATGTACACCTATCCAGTAGTTTCGAGACTGCCGTTAAAGTGGGTAAACGTCACGGAAAGGTGGTAGTACTCACTATAGATACTAACAGAGCATATCAAGACGGTATTAAGTTCTACCTATCCGAAAACGGTGTGTGGCTATGCGAATACGTATCCTATAAGTATATTAAAGAAGTTATTAATCCTAACGTTTAATTTAGTATTAATGTAACTACAGTAGAATATATATCAAGGTGGTGATTATTATAGTACCTTTAGCAGAAAGAATTAGACCTACTACTATAGACGATATGGTAGGTCAAGAACACTTAATAGGTACAGGCAAACCTTTAAGAAGAGTATTAGAAAAAGGATATATTCCGAATATGATATTCTATGGACCTTCTGGAACTGGTAAGACTACTCTTGCTAATATCATAGCTAAGAGTTCCAATATGGAAATGTATCATATTAACGCTACTACTTCTGGTATAGGTGATATAAAGGAAGTAATAGCTCAAACTGATACTATAATGGGCAGTAACGGAATACTACTATATATCGATGAAATACAGTACTTCAACAAAAAGCAACAACAGTCCCTATTGGAGTATATAGAAAACGGTAAGGTTACGTTGATAGCCTCTACTACAGAAAATCCTTACTTTGCCATATTCAACGCTATATTAAGTAGATGTTCTATATTTGAGTTTAAACAGACTACTCCACAAGACGTTCAAAAAGCTATAGTTAGAGCGTTCGACTTTTTAGGTCGTGAAATGAATACTCAAGTATGCTACTCTAATGAAGTAGTGGAATATATATCTAACCATTGTGGTGGTGACGTTAGAAAGGCTTTGAACTCCGTGGAAATGTGTGTACTATCAGGGGAAGTATATCCCGATAGGTTAGAAGTATCTTTAGAGTGTGCTAAACAGTTTACTCAAAAGAGTAGTATGCGTTACGATAAAGACGGTAATAGTCACTATGATATCTTGTCAGCTTTTCAGAAGTCAATAAGGGGTTCAGACGAAAACGCTTCGTTGCACTATCTTGCACGTTTAATAGAGGCTAACGACATTCAATCTATATGCCGAAGGCTATTAGTAATAGCCAGTGAAGATGTAGGCTTAGCATATCCTAACGCTATTAGTATAGTCAAATCTTGTGTAGATAGTGCCTTACAGTTAGGATTTCCAGAAGCAAGAATACCTTTAGCAGAAGCCGTAATACTGTTGTGCATTTCGCCAAAGTCCAACTCTTGCATACAGGCTATAGACTTAGCCCTAAACGACGTTAAGAGTGTCAACTGTGGCGACGTTCCTAAACATCTAAAAGACTGTCACTATAACGGTGCGGAAAGTTTAGGAGTTAAAGGGTACAAGTATCCTCATGAATACCCTAACCACTATGTAAGACAACAGTATCTTCCAGACGCTATTAAAGATAGAGTATACTATACCTTTGGTGACAACAAGCAAGAACAGTTATCTTTACAGTATCGAAACAAGATTAAAAGTAACAATACTTAGAAAGGAACTATATTATGAATAAGAATAGACACAAAATAAAACTATCGTATAATTCCCCAGTGATACTCAGCTTTACTATATTAGCTTTTATAGTGACTATAGTAGGAATAGCTACTGGTGGAACTGCTACTTCGCTACTATTTTCTACTTATAGAAGTAGTCTTTTAAATCCGTTATACTATGTAAGACTGTTTACTCACATATTAGGACACGCAGGATTAAGCCATTACTTTGGAAACTTTATGTATATACTGTTAATCGGCCCTATGTTAGAAGAAAAGTATGGTAGCAAGAAGTTATTATATATGATACTCTTTACGGCTGGCATTACTGGAATTATCAATTCGATATTCTTTCCTAACGTTATGCTATGTGGTGCAAGTGGAATAGTATTCATGTTGATACTTTTGAGTTCTTTTGCAGGTGCTAAAGAAAAAGAGGGTATTCCACTAACCGTGATATTAGTAGCTGTACTATACTTAGGTAACGAAATCTTAAATGGTATCTTTTCTAATGACGATATTTCACAGTTAGCACATCTAATAGGTGGAGCGTGTGGAGGTATATTTGGATACCTATTAAGACCTAAAAAGACTAACAGTTATACTTCTTATTAACCTATAATATTAATAGAAAAAATGCGACTGAATATATACTTCAGTCGCAATATTTTTCTATCTTTTAGTAGAAGATATCTTAGGTTTTAATACTTTATAGTAGAACTGTTCAAAACCACTTAAAGAGTAGTCGTACATGAGAAATACAGGATTAGTAGCTATTAGTAGTACTAACATACCATGTTCAAAGTATTGGTTCATTTCGTCGGCAAGTTCTTGCATACCGAATATTGCAAACGTTATTTGAAAAGCTATAGTTACGAATACGTTGTAGTATATCAACTTGCATAGTACTCGTAGTATTAAGGGTTTAATCTTATCGAAAAAGTTCTTTAGTATGGGATATAGTCCAAATATGAATATAAACATTATAGAACTTTCTTTATCGAACGTTACAAACAACGATAGCAACGATACTGCCGTATAGGTCAAAAACGACCAACTGGTACTTACTTCTTCTTTTATTATTAGCATTAGTACTCCCGATATCATAGGTAGTACTAAACTTAATACAGGAATAACTCCCGTTAAGAACATACTTACTAAACATAGTGCCGAAACTATTCCACCTAACGCTACTTTGTAACTTGTCCTTTCCATACTACTATAGAGTGGCTAACTTTTGACACTGTGCCTTAACTTGTGGATAGATTTCCTTGTATAGTTGATAGTACTTTTCATACTGTGGAACGTTATCAGCTATAGGTTGTTGTACCTTATCGGTTTTTATTATGTTAGCACAAGCCTCTTGTACACTGGAGTATACTCCTGAACCTGTAAGCGCTAATATACCTACACCTAATGCAGGGCCTTCTTTAGAGGCTACAGTCTTAACTGGGCAAGCGTATAGGTCTGCTAACATCTGACGCCATAGTGGGGAAGTGCCACCACCACCACAAGCCATCATATCGTCTACGCTTATGTTCATTTCCTTGAAGACTTCTACACAGTCACGAAGAGAGTATGCAACACCTTCTAATACTGCTCTTAGTAAGTGGGACTTAGTGTGCATTGCAGATAGTCCAAAGAACATACCTCTTGCATTAGGGTCTAAGTGTGGAGTTCTTTCGCCCATTAGATATGGTAGATATAGTAGTCTATCAGCACCGATTTTAATCTTTTCTGCTTCCTTGTCCATTAGATAGTATTCGTCTACACCCATTAGTTTAGCGGTTTCTTTTTCACTGGTAGCGAAGTTGTCCCTAAACCACTTTAGGGATAGTCCAGCAGATTGAGTTACTCCCATAACGTGCCAACAGTTAGGAACGGCACAACAGAAAGTATGTACTCTACCTTTAGCGTCTATAGTAACTTCGGAAGTGTGTGCGAATACTACTCCACTTGTGCCGATAGTAGTAAACGCTTTTCCGTTAGTGACTACTCCAGTACCTACAGCCGCAGCGGCGTTATCACCTGCACCACCTACTACTATAGTGCCTTTTTTTAGACCTGTTAAGTCTGCAACCTTTTGAGTGACTTCTCCAGTAACTTCTGGACTTTCGTACACCTTACCGAGCATATCTTCGGTGACGTTTAGAGCGTCTAACATGGTCTTAGACCACTTACGATTAGGAACGTCTAATAGTTGCATACCGGAAGCGTCGGAAACTTCAGTAGCAAGTTCACCAGTTAGCATATATCTAACGTAGTCTTTAGGAAGTAGTATGTATCTGCACTTTTCGAATACGTCAGGTTCGTTCTTCATAACCCAACGAATTTTAGAGGCAGTAAATCCAGTTAGTACAGGATTAGCAGTAATTTCGATAACCTTTTCAGCACCTACTATTTCGGTAAGTTCTTCACATTCTTTACCAGTACGTTGGTCGCACCAGATTATGGACTTTCTTAATACGTTAAAATCCTTATCTAACATTACTAAGCCGTGCATTTGACCTGATAGTCCAATACCTTTGATATCTGCACTGTCTATGCGACTTTTTTCCAATACTGCTTTGATAGTAGTTATAGTAGCATCGTACCAATCTATAGGGTCTTGCTCTGCCCAACCGTTTTTTTCTTGATATAGTGGATACTCTACAGTATGGGAAGCTATTACCGTTCCCACTTCATCGAATAGTACCGTTTTAGTACCGCTCGTTCCTAAGTCCACACCTATTACATATGACATATTTTAATACAGCTCCTTTATATTATAGTATCTTTTCCATGGTTATCTTTTGAGGTTTAAGTCCACAATGTTCATAGAACTTTATAGCGTTAGGATTGCAACTCCAAACGTTAAGAGTTACGTTGTAGCAGTCGTGTCTTTTTGCGAACTCTATTACTGCATCGTATAGAGTACTACCTATATGTTGACCTCTACACGTTTCGTCGATGCATAGGTCGTCGACGTATAGAGTCTTAACGTCGGTTAATATGCTATCGTCTTTGTACTGTTTAAAGATGCAAAAAGCATAACCCATAAGAACGTCTTTATCGTCTGTGGCTACTAATATAGGAGTATTAGTATCTTTAATGATATCTTTTAACTGTTCTTTAGAGTACTTAGTGTTGACTTTAAATAGGTCAGGTCTTCCGTTGTAGTGTACTAAGTTGACTTGCTTTAATAGTTCCAACATTCTGTCTATGTCCTTTTCTTGAACCATGCGAACGTTCATAATAAAAAATCCTTTCTAAAAAAGGGTGGATATATTTCAACCCACCCATATGGAAACTATTTATTTGGTATAAGATTATAGGCTGAACATTATGTTATTCATAATGCTTTCAAGCATTTCTTGACGACCACTCTTAACGGCTTGTACTACTTCGCCCTTTTCGAGTGCATACTTTTCAAGGTCTTGTAGAGTAGCCTTGCCAGAGATGATATCAGCACCGATACCAGTAGTCCAAGAAGAGTATCTGTCTGCTACGAATTGGTCTATTCTGCCGTCTTTAATCATCTTGTCAGCTATACGTAGACCGAGTGCAAAAGTATCCATACCAGCTATGTAGCTATGGAAGATGTCAACAGGTTCAAAAGAGCCACGTCTTGCTTTAGCGTCAAAGTTTAGACCACCGTTAGTGAAGCCACCAGCCTTTAGTACTTCGTACATACATAGAGCAGTATCGTATACGTTAGTAGGGAATTGGTCTGTATCCCAACCGAGTAGAACGTCACCTTGGTTAGCGTCGATAGAACCGAATACACCGTTTTCACGAGCTACTCTTAGTTCATGTTGGAAAGTATGTTGAGCAAGTGTAGCATGGTTAGCTTCTATGTTCATCTTAAAGTCGTCTATAAGGTTGTACTTTCTTAAAAATCCTAATACTGTAGCAGTGTCGAAGTCGTATTGATGCTTAGTAGGTTCT
The DNA here is from genome assembly GCA_934444765.1 of uncultured Oscillospiraceae bacterium. Taxonomy (GTDB): domain Bacteria; phylum Bacillota; class Clostridia; order Oscillospirales; family Ruminococcaceae; genus UBA5884. The sequence continues at coordinate 132,245 of CAKSDC010000002.1, read as the reverse complement.
TTTGGCTTAGGTTCAATGTAGAAGTCGCCAGTATAACCTATAGAACGTGCATAGTCTACTACTAACTTCATTAAACGAGCCATGTTGTCTAACTCTAAGCCCATGTTAGTGTTTAGTAGAGTTTCGTAACCTTCACGACCGCCCCAGAATACGTAACCCTTACCGCCAAGAGCTACAGTGCTTTCTACAGCCTTTTTGATTTGAGCGCCAGCGTAAGCGAATACGTCTGCATTAGGAGCAGTACCAGCACCATGCATATATCTTGGGTGGTCGAAGCACTTAGCAGTACCCCATAGTAGCTTTTTGCCAGTTTCAGCTTGCATAGTCTTTAGTAAGGATACTATTTCGTCGAGTTTTTCGTTAGTTTCTGCAAGAGTGGAGTATTCAGGAGAAAGGTCTCTATCGTGGAAACAGTAGTATTCGATGCCTAACTTTTCCATGATTTCAAATGCAGCGTATACCTTATTCTTAGATACTTCTTCAGGAGTAGAACCGCCCCACTTTTTATCAGCAGTGCCACAACCGAACATATCGGTACCGTCACCACCCATAGTGTGCCACCAAGATAGTGCAAACTTTAGTTGGTCCTTCATAGGCTTGCCTGCAACTTCTTCGTCTGGATTGTAGTACTTAAAAGCTAAAGGGTTAGTAGAGTCTTTACCCTCATACTGGATTTTTCCAATCTCTTTAAAAAATTCGCTCATAGGAATTAACCTCCAAATATAAAATATATATACATTAATTAGTCGTAAAGACTAAATAAAATACTTACTATAAAACGATTACATAGTAGCTATATATAGAACAGCTTATAAGCTGTCTATATACTATCTATAATATGTTAATAGTTACTTTTTCAACTTTTTGCTAACTCTCTCTATTATAGAGGAAGTGTATTCTTTAGCACTGTCTATACGAGAACTAAAAGTTTTAAACTCAAACCAGTCGTTTTCGGTAGCGTCGGAGTGTCTAAAACGTAGTTGACCGTCAACGTATAGGTCGTCGTCACGCCATTCAATATCTACAGACTTTCTTTCTCTAACGTTGTATACTATTCTTTGATATCCTTCAGCTATAAAAGAGATACCATTATAGTTTACGTCGTAGTCGTTAGGTTCAACGTATATCTTAGTACTACCAGTAGAACTGTCCACCGTATCCACTATGTAACATCTGTAAGTTTGGCTATTAGATATGTAACTTTCCGACTTAGAGTCTTGAGTTTGACCTACTATCAAACTTGTATATAATAGGTATGCTATAGCTCCCATAATAAATAGCATTACGTATATAGTACCTAATATAGTCTTAGTATTTTCGCTTGCGTTACACGTAAAAAACATTACCACCGATACTATAGCTAACGGAATTAGTAAAGCCCAGTTTCCAAAGCATAGCAGTACTAACGGCAGGAACACCAGTATAGATAACATAGATACTAAAGACGTTATAAAGTTTTTTCGTGTATATATCATTATAGCACCTAATACTAATGATACTATAATAATAGTAACCAGAAAACTTTGTAAATTGGTAATTTGCACGTCATAGAACATTGCCATATAGTCTAAAAGTAAGAGTATTACTAAAAATACTATACTAAAGACCGATACGCACCGTTTAGTCCACTTATTACCAAAAAAGCTCTTAATCATATCCATAAAAAAATATTACTCCTTTCATACAGAAATTCTTTATATACTATGTTTCTGCATATTATGAATTACACGGCTTAGTGAACTACCCATTGTTTAAATCTAATGGGCTTCCTCTAATCCACCCAACCTTGTAAAGGGATTGTATTTTATGGGCATCAGTTTCCGAGGCTATGGGTTTTTTAGGAGGCGAACCCTTTCCACAGTCCCTGCGGTACTGCTGTTTTACGAACAACTTTTGAAAACCTCTTTTTATTATATCATATCATTTTATTTTTCAACCTGAACCCACTGCCTAAAGCCATTGGGATTGTGGTCGACTTTATTCATTATAACATGATATCTTTTAACTTACAAGAGTAATTTTTAAAAAATTATAAGCCTGAAATAAATATTTTTTAAGGATATTCTTTGTGTATTCAATTATAACATATTTCTAAAAAAAAATAAAGTCTTTTTAGTTATTTTTTTTAGAAATTATTCCAAAATATTTTTAGCATACTATGGTTGAAATATCTTTGTAACTGTAGTATAATGTATACTTATAAGAGGTGATACTGTTTGAAGTTAAAAGACTATAAAAAAATTATCTGTTGGATACCTACTATAATAGTAATGGTTACTATTTTTAGACTGTCTTCTGAAGTGGCTAACGTTTCAGACGGTACAAGTGGTAGAGTATGCAGTTTTGTACTTAGTATCTTTTATAAAGGGTATGATAGTCTATCCGATAGTGTACAGGCTGATTTAATAGAGAGTATACAGTTCTATATTAGAAAGTTAGCACACTTTTCTATATATGCCATGCTTGGAATATGTACTCACTTTGGAACGCTATTCTATAGCAGTCTAAAAAAGTATAGCAGGGTATGTATATCTTTAGGAATAAGTCTGTTATACGCTATAAGTGATGAGGTTCACCAACTGTTCGTTGAAGGTAGAAGTGGTCAGTTTAGAGACGTATGTATAGACTTTTGCGGTTCTATAGTGGGAACGGTAATATTTATTCTATGTTTAAAGTTGATACTGACTATTAAGAAAGAGCGTTCTAAAAGTATTTAATAGATTTTCAAAAATATTTTTGAAAATCTATTGCAATATATAAAAAAGTATGTTAGAATATCGGTAGTAAAGAAAGAATTTTTTATTCTACAATTTGAAATCGTTTTCAGGCAATATTTACTAAAGTACAATATTTCGTGAAACTAATAACTATACTATATCATATTTAAGGAGGACTTTTAACTTATGAAATTTTCAGACGGTATGTGGCTAAATCAAAGAGGTTACGAAGTATCTTACGCTTCTCAAGCCTACGAAGCTATTACAGATACTAACTCTGTAACTATTATTGCTACTCCAAATCCTATTTGGAACAGGGGCATGACTTTAGGTGGCGAAAACTTAGAAATTACATACTCTTCTAAAGCTAAAGACGTTATTAAGGTTACTATTAGACACTTTAAAGGTGACTATGACCTTCACGAACCTAAGTTTGAACTTAACGAAGATTTAGGATATACTCCTACTATTAACAGACACTACGTTAAAGACGAAAACGGAAACGACTTAGAAGACAGTATAGAATTAATATCTGGTGATACTAAAGTAGTAATATGCTTTGGTCAAACCAGAGGCAGAAACTGGGACGTTAAATACTACTACAAAGATAAGCTACTAACTGGTGGCGGTTGGAGAGCTACCTCTTATGTCAAAGAAAGTCAGTTTAGAGCAGACGCTCGCTTAAACTTACAAAAAGATGACCCATTCTGGGTTTATCCAGCAGACCCACATACTACCTACGTTAGAGAACAGCTAACTCTATCTACTTCGGAATATATATATGGTTTTGGTGAAAAGTTCACACCATTCGTTAAGAACGGTCAAGTAGTAGACGTTTGGAACGCTGACGGTGGTACTTGCTCAAACCAAAGTTATAAGTCCATACCATTCTATATATCTTCAAGAGGATATGGTATATTCGTTAATAGTTCCGATAACGTATCTTTTGAAGTTGCTTCCGATACTGTATCTAAGGTATCGTTTACTATCCCTGGTGAAAAGTTAGAGTACTTTATGATAGGCGGTAAAAACTTAGAAGAAGTACTATCTAACTATACTACATTAACTGGTAAGCCTGCACTTCCACCAGCTTCATCTTTCGGACTATGGTTATCTACTTCATTTACTACCAACTACGACGAAAAGACTGTAAATAGCTTTATCGACGGCATGGCAGAAAGAGATATCCCACTACAGATGTTCCACTTTGACTGTTTTTGGATGAAAGAGTTCCAATGGTGCGGTTTTGAATGGGATAATGAATGTTTCCCTAACCCTAAAGAGATGCTATCACGTCTAAAAGAAAAAGGTTTAGGCATATGTGTTTGGATTAACTCTTACGTTGGACAACGTACTAAACTATTCGATGAAGGCGTAAAGAATGGTTACTTTATCAAAAATACCGACGGTAGCGTATTCCAAACTGATATGTGGCAACCAGGAATGGCTATAGTAGACTTTACTAATCCTATGGCTTGCCAATGGTTCGCTTCTAAGATTAAGGAACTATGTGATATGGGCGTTACTGCTATCAAGACAGACTTCGGCGAAAGAATACCTACTAAGGGTGTTAAGTACTTCGATAATTCCGACCCTATTAAGATGCACAACTATTATACTTATCTATACAATAAGACAGTGTTCAACGCACTAAAGGAATACTATGGCGAAAATAACGCTTGTCTATTTGCAAGAAGTGCTACAGTAGGCGGACAACAGTTCCCAGTGCATTGGGGCGGAGACTGTTCTGCGGAATACTCATCTATGGCAGAAACTTTAAGAGGTGGTCTATCTCTATGTGCTTCAGGCTTTGGATACTTCAGCCACGATATAGGCGGTTTTGAACAGACTGCTTCTCCTGACGTATACAAAAGATGGTGTGCCTTTGGTTTAATGTCTACACATAGCCGTCTACACGGTTCAACCTCTTATAGAGTGCCTTGGGCATATGAAGAGGATACTCCAGAAAATCCAGAAAACGCTTGTGCAGTACTAAGATACTTTACTAAGTTAAAGGGCAAGCTAATGCCATATCTATATTCACAGGCTGTTAAGACTTCCACTCTTGGTGTTCCTATGATGAGAGCTATGGTTATAGACTATGCAGAAGACCCTGTTTGCTTAACTTTAGATACTCAGTATATGCTCGGTGATAGCCTACTATGTGCTCCTGTACTAAGAGAAGACGGCATTTCACAGTTCTATGTACCACAGGGTACTTGGTCGGATATCTGTACTGGCGAAACCTATGTAGGTGGTAAGTACTATCAAAAGAAGTGTAACTTCCTTGAAATGCCTATATTAGCTAAGCCTAATAGTATAGTAGGTTTCGGTAACTTTAACAGTAACGTAGTCTATGACTATGTTCAAGATACCGAATTTAAAGTATACAACCTTGAAGACGGAAAGTCTGCTACTACTAAGGTATACGATAGTAACGCTAACTTAGTATTAGTCTTAACTGCTACCAGAGTAGGTAACACTATCAATTTAGAGTATACTCAAACTGAAAAGTCGTTTAAGGTTACCGCTATAGTAAACGATAACTCTACTACTATAGAGGTTGCTCCTAATACTACTACAGCTACTATTACTCTATAAGTTTTAGACCTTAATACTTAATACTATATATTCTAAAGGCTTTTTAGGTATGACTACACTAAAAAGCCTTTAAATTTTTTCTTCCTAATACTTGACATTATATCAAAAGTATAGTATTATAAATATATTGAATATTTAAAAAAGCTATGATGGGAACACAGTCCAATATCGATATTGACAGAGAACTATCGTTTGGTGAAAGATAGTATATAGATTAGGAACTTACTCCTCCCTGAGCTTTCGGCTGAAAGAACTTAGGTTCAATTAGGTTAGAACGGGTACTCCCGTTACAGAGTTACACATTGTTAGATGTGGCAGAGTGAACCCTTATCGCAAGGTAGGGTTAATTGAGAGTGGTAACACGGAAGTATATACTATACCTTCGCCTCTCTATGTAGTTTTATGACTATTTAGAGGTGCGAAGTTTTTTTATACTATTTATTATATTTTTGGAGGTTAGATAGATGAAAAATGTTGAAAAGTACACCAGACAGTTCTATCCAGTAAAAAACGCCCCTATGAGGTGGGCAACTAAAACCTATATCGAAAAAGCTCCTATTTGGTGCAGTGTAGACCTTAGAGACGGTAACCAAGCACTAATAGTTCCTATGAGCCTTGAACAGAAGTTAGAATTTTTTAAGTACTTAGTTAAAGTGGGATTTAAGGAAATAGAGATAGGTTTTCCTGCCGCTTCTGAAACTGAATATGAACTATGTCGTACTTTAATAGAAAATAACTTAATCCCTGATGACGTTACTATTCAAGTGCTAACCCAAGCAAGAGAACACATCATAGCTAAAACTTTTGAGGCTCTACAGGGTTGCAAAAATGCAGTAGTTCACCTATATAATTCCACTTCTGTATCTCAAAGAGAACAGGTGTTCAAAAAGGATAAGCAACACATAAAAGAGATAGCCATATTCGGTGCTAAGCTATGCAAAGAGTACAGAGAAAAAACTACTGGTAACTTTAGATTTGAATATTCCCCTGAAAGTTTTACTGGTACAGAACCAGAGTACGCTCTTGAAGTATGTAACGCCGTATTAGATATATGGCAACCTACTGCTAATGATAAGGTTATCATTAATCTACCAGTTACAGTATCACATTCCATGCCACACGTATATGCAAACCAAGTAGAGTATATGTGCGATAATCTAAAGTATCGTGAAAACGTAGTAGTATCTTTACACCCACACAATGACCGTGGTTGTGCCGTAGCAGATAGCGAAATGGGTCTATTAGCAGGTGCGGACAGAATAGAAGGTACTCTATTCGGTAACGGCGAAAGAACTGGTAACGTGGATATAGTAACCTTAGCTATGAATATGTACTCTCAAGGTGTAGAACCTAATCTTGACTTTTCTAATATGCCAGAGGCTGTGGAACTATACGAAAGAGTTACTAATATGCACGTCTATGAACGTCAACCATATAGTGGCAAGTTAGTATTTGCAGCGTTTAGCGGTTCACATCAAGACGCTATAGCTAAGGGTATAAAGTGGCGTGAAGAAAAGAACTGTCAGCATTGGACAGTACCATATCTACCTATAGACCCTGCCGACGTAAATCGTAAGTACGAAACCGACGTTATTAGAGTTAATAGTCAATCGGGTAAGGGTGGCATAGGCTACATAATGGAACAGAACTATGGTCTTAACCTTCCTGCTAAGATGAAAGAAAATTTCGGCTATGCAGTTAAGAGTGTATCCGACCATAAACACAAGGAACTAATGCCAGACGAAATATACGATATCTTCCTAAATAGATACGTAAACAAGACTACTCCTTTAGATATTACCGAAGCTCACTTTGTACAACTAAAGGAAGATAAAGAAAACACTATAGAGGCTACTGTTACTCTAAAGTATAATGATAATACTATGGTGGCTACTGGTATTGGTAACGGTCGTTTAGACGCAGTAAGTAACGCTATCAAATCGATACTAAACTTAGAGTTTAACATTACTGTTTATACTGAACACGCACTACAAGTAGGTTCTAAGTCTAAGGCGGTAGCATATGTAGGTATAGCCTCTAACGATGACCAAATCTTTTGGGGTGCAGGTATAAATACCGATATTATAGTATCGTCTATACACGCATTAGCGAGTGCTATTAATAGCATGACACATAGTTCTTAACTTTGTACTGTAACGTAATAATATTAGACTAACTATCTTCTTCATAATGGTAAGTTCATACTATTTGTGATTACACAGTTGACATACTACTTTTTTGTATGTATAATGTTTTTATGGCTAAACTATAGTATTAGTTTGGTCGATACTTAATAGATACATAATATTAACTGCATAATACCTATTATTAAAAAATATTTTGAAAGGAGATGCTACTATATATTACGAGTATATAGTGGCGAGTAAAGTTATGAACAGATTGAAAAAAGTATTAATATGCTTATCTTTAGTATGTTGCTTAGGCGTAGGTGCTGTAGGTTGTGGAGGCGGTTCTACTGGTTCCGAACAGGGTGGTGCTGTTACTACTACAGGCAATAACAATTCAGCAGACGTTGGAGATGCTACCGAAGACGATGGCGGTAGTGACGATAACTCATCAGACGATAGTAGTTCCGATGGTGATAGTCAGGCTTCCGAAACTGTAGCTTTAACGGATACTAACGGTTCAGTAATTACCGACGATAATGGCAACGTAGTTACTCAAGTAGTAGTTAATACCGAAAGTGCTAATGATAATAGTACTACTACTGCTAACGATTCTTCTAATGAAGAAAATCCACAGAATAGTAATGTAATCTCTATTACCGAAGGTACTGACGCAAACGGCAACACTGTAGCTAATACAGAAAGTACTCAGTTATACTTTGCTAAGAACAGATATTCTGTAATACTTTGGTTAGCCGATGACGCTAAGAACGTATACGATTCTGGTGCAGTTGCTGAATATACTTTTAAGGTTCAGAGTGATGCACCTGACGGTACATATCCTATAGAGATTGACTATGGCGAATTTACTGACCAAGACGGAAACGATGTAAGTTTTACCGTACAGAATGGTACTCTTACTGTAGGTCAACCAGCTTCAGTATCTGAACAGGGTGCTGCTGCAAGTGGTGTAAGCCTTCGTGTAGATAACGCTACTGCTCAACCTGGTGATACTTTTAAAATCAAGCTATATGTAGATAACAATACTGGCTTTGCCGTAACTCGTGTAGAGTTAAAGTATGATAGCAAAATTATGGAAGTAGAAAGCATTGCAAGTGCGGGCATACTTGCCAACTACACCGTAGAGTCTAACTTAAACAACGATAAGTCGGTTAATCGCTAAATAGACTATTAAATATAAATAGTTAAACTTTAAACTAATATATAGAGCGTCTAATACTATGCGTTAGACGTTCTATATAATAATATACTATTAATTAACTTCTTACCTAATGTCAAGCTAATAGTTAAGCCTTTGGTTTGACATTAGGTAAAAAGTATAAATCTATATAATAAGGAGAGTGTTCTTTTTTGAGTAAGAAACTTAATGGTTCAGACATTATTGTAGAGTGTCTTTTGGAACAAGGCGTAGACACTGTATTCGGTTATCCAGGAGGTGCAGTATTAAACATATACGATGCACTATATAAGTATAGCGATAAGATACAGCACATATTAACTTCACACGAACAAAACGCTTGCCATGCAGCAGATGGATATTCCCGTACTACTGGTAAGACTGGCGTAGTAATAGCTACTTCTGGTCCGGGTGCGACTAACTTAGTTACTGGTATTGCTACTGCTCATATGGATAGCATTCCTTTAGTAGCTATAACTGGTAACGTAGCAACCAGTCTATTAGGCTTGGACAGTTTCCAAGAGGCTGATATTAAAAGTATAACCGCTCCTATTACTAAAAAGAATTATATAGTTAAAGACGTAAAAGACCTTGCTAACACTATAAGAGAGGCTTTTTATGTAGCTAACGAAGGTAGAAAAGGTCCTGTATTAATAGACATTCCTAAAGACGTAACCGCTAACTTCTGTAAGTTTGAAAACGTTCCAGTTAAACGCTATCAATACGTTAAGAGCGATATAGTAGATGCTCAAATAGATAAGGCTATAGAACTAATAAAGTCTTCCAAAAAGCCATATATATACGCTGGTGGTGGTGTAGTATCTTGTGACGCTGTAGACGATATGAAAGCGTTTGTATATAAGATAGACGCTCCAGTATCACTATCTTTAATGGGACAGTGTGCTTTTGATAACACCGATAGCAGATACATTGGTATGTTAGGTATGCACGGTACTAAGACTTCCGCTCTTACTTTAGCAGACTGCGACTTAATGATAGTATTAGGTTCTCGTTTTAGTGATAGAGTTAGCTGTAATACTAATACGTTTAAGTCCAACCAAAAGATACTTCACATAGATATAGATAGCAAAGAGATTAATAAAAATATCGCCGTAGACGAACACGTAATAGGCGACCTATCCTACATACTACAACAGATAACCGCTAAGTTACCACAACAGAGCCACACTGAATGGTTAAATACCGTTATGTCTTGGAAGGCTGAATATCCTTTAACTATGCACCCTGTAAAGGCTGACGATACTAACGCAGTACTTCCTAAAGACGTATTAGAAACTTTAGATAAACTAACTAATGGTGAAGCTATTCTTACTACCGAAGTTGGACAACATCAAATGTGGACTGCTGAATATTATAGCTTTAAAAAGCCTCGTACTTTTGCAAGTTCTGGTGGTTTTGGTACTATGGGTTATGGTTTAGGAGCTTCTATAGGTGCTAAGGTTGGAAATCCTGATAAGACCGTAGTAAACGTAGCGGGCGACGGTTCTTTCTATATGAACTTAACAGAACTTTCTACACTTGCAAAGTTTAATATCCCAGTAATAGAGTTAGTATTTAATAATAGCGTTCTTGGTATGGTTAGACAGTGGCAAAGACTATTCTATGGTAAAAGGTTCTCCCAAACAGTAATCGAAAAGGGTACCGACTTTGTAAAACTTGGTGAGGCTTTTGGAGTTAAGTCTTTACAGATTACTAAAAAGTCCGATATCGAACCAGTACTCAAAGAGGCTCTAACTTGTGGTAAGCCTTGCTTAATAGACTGTCACATCGACAGAGATATTAACGTATTACCTATGGTTCCTGCTGGTGCAAGCGTATACGAACCTATTATGGATATCATAATCGATGATTAGTATATGAAGTCAAAAGATTACTTGAATAGACTTTTAAATATTTTTTAATAGAAAGGATTTGATTTTTATGGGTATGACTATGACACAGAAAATCTTAGCTAAACACGCTGGATTAGATGAGGTTAAAGCAGGTCAGCTTATAAACTGTAAACTTGATATGGTTCTTGGTAATGACGTTACGTCACCAGTAGCCATTAACGAATTTGAAAAGAACGGTTTCACTTCCGTATTCGATAAGACTAAGATATCCATGGTTATGGACCACTTTACTCCTAACAAGGATATTAAGTCTGCTACTCTAACTCAGCAGACCAGAAACTTTGCTAATAAGTACGATATATTAAACTTCTACGATGTAGGTAATATGGGTATAGAACACGCCCTACTACCTGAAAAAGGTATAGTAGCTACTGGCGAATGTATTATAGGTGCAGATAGTCATACTTGTACTTATGGTGCTTTAGGAGCGTTTTCTACTGGTGTAGGTTCTACCGATATGGCTTGCGGTATGGCTACAGGTCAAGCATGGTTTAAAGTTCCATCTGCTATTAAGTTCAACCTAACTGGAAGACTAAATAGATGGGTTAGCGGTAAAGATGTAATACTACATATTATAGGTATGATAGGCGTAGACGGTGCATTGTATAAGTCTATGGAGTTTGTAGGCGAAGGTGTTCATAACCTATCTATGGACGATAGATTTTCTATGGCTAACATGGCTATAGAAGCTGGTGCTAAAAATGGTATATTCATAGTGGACGATAAGACTATAGAATATCAAAAGGGTAGAGTAGACCGTGAATACACTATCTACGAACCTGACGACGACGCTATATATGAACAGACTTACAACATAGACCTTTCTACTATTAAGTCTACAGTAGCATTCCCACACCTACCAGAAAACACTAAGACTATAGACCAAGTAGGCGATATCAAAATAGACCAAGTAGTAATAGGTTCATGTACTAACGGTCGTTACGAAGACCTAAAGACTGCTTACGAAATAATCAAGGGCAAAAAGGTAGCTAAGGGCGTTAGATGTATAGTAATCCCTGCTACTCAACAAGTATACTTACAGGCACTAAAAGAAGGCTTCTTAGAGGCTTTTGTAGAGGCTGGTTGTGTAGTATCCACACCTACTTGTGGACCATGTCTTGGTGGACATATGGGCATACTTGCTAAGGGTGAAAGAGCCGTTTCTACTACTAACAGAAACTTTGTTGGTAGAATGGGTCACGTAGAAAGTGAAGTATACTTATCAAGTCCAGCAATCGCTGCTGCAAGTGCTATTACTGGCAAGATTTCAGACGTTTCTGAAGTTATGTAATATAGGAGGTTTTTAGTTATGAAAGCATTAGGAACTGTTCATAAATATGGTGCTAACGTAGATACCGACGTTATTATTCCTGCAAGATACTTAAACACTGCTGACCACAAAGAGTTAGCTCAACACTGTATGGAAGATATCGATAAGGACTTTGTTAAAAACGTTAAATCAGGGGATATTATAGTAGCTACTGAAAATTTCGGCTGTGGTTCTTCAAGAGAACACGCACCTATATCCATTAAGGCAAGCGGAGTATCTTGTGTTATAGCTACTACCTTTGCAAGAATATTCTATAGAAACTCTATAAACGTTGGACTACCTATTCTTGAATGTAAAGAGGCTTCCGAACGTATAGAAAACGGCGATAAGGTAGAAGTAAACTTCGATACTGGCGTTATTACCAATCTAACTAAGAATGAAACCTATCAAGCAGAACCATTTCCAGACTTTATTCAAAATATCATCAACGCTGGCGGTCTGCTAAACTCCATTAAGAATAAGTAGTCATGGCTATTAACAGGTTGCAAAAGTTTTCCGAAGACGGTACAGTATTAGAGGGTGTGTTCAACAGTGCTATATTCTCTAACGAATGTGATAACGAACTTTCTATATATTTAGAAGACGGTTCACTAATACCATATGCCGAAAAGTGTGTTGAACACTTTAATTCACTATCCAACGATATGGTTAATACTATATGTGAAAATATAGTTAAGTGTTGCAATCTATTTGGTGGGGAAGTCGAAGACTATGTACTTCCTCAACTGGATACTCCTTTAGACGTGTTAAACCACTGTTGGTTCGTAACCATGTTGGTTGAAGTCCCTCAAGGTGAAGAGGTCGCTTACGTTATAAATGGAGAGGGCGACTGGGGAGAGATTATAACCTTTGTCGTTCGTGGCGATAGACTATTGTATCTTGGTCGTGATGATATATCACCTTGGGAAGACGACCACTACTACGCTATATTAGACGATAATTGCTTATACTTAGAGGATTAATCTATGATTGAAACTGACAACTTAATTATAAGAAAATTTACTCCTGACGATTGGGAAGACTTATCGGAAATCTTGACCGATGAAAACGTGGTATACTATGAACCTTATAATGTTTTTACTATAGAACAGTGCAAAAGTGAGGCTATCAACTTTTCTAAAAGTGATAACTTCTATGCGGTAGTACTAAAATCTAATAGTAAGGTTATAGGAAAGATATATTTTAACAACGAACATCATTTTGATACTTTTGAGTTGGGATATACTTTTAATGCGAAATATCAAGGTTTAGGATACGCTAAAGAGAGTTCACTTGCTATTATGGACTATGCTTTTAAAAACTTAAATGCTAAACGCATAATAGCTTATGTTGATACTACTAATGAACGTTCATGGCATTTATTAGAACGTTTAGGTATGCGTAGAGAAGGATATCATAAAGCAACATCTTATAAGTTTGTTGATGAGAATAATAGTCCTATTTGGAAAGATACATTTTCTTATGCTATATTAAAAGATGAATTTTATGATAAAAAATCATAGTCATGAACACAAACACTTGTTTGTAGTTATAAAAGGTCAAGCTAAGGTTCTACTTGATGATGATGAAGTTATAATTAATGAAAATGAAAGCTATTTAGTAGAAAGTAATGTTCTACATTCAGTGTGGAATAATATTAACGATACTACTATAATGTTGGGCATTACTCTAAAATAAAAGTTTAAAATTTATGGGAGGTTTTTATAATGAATAAGAAAATCGCAGTAATTAAAGGCGACGGAATAGGTCCTGAAATAGTTACTGAGGCTATCAAGGTTCTTGACAAGGTAGGCGAAAAGTTCGGTCATACTTTCGACTATAAGGAAGTTCTAATGGGTGGTTGTGCTATAGATGAAGCTGGTTGTCCACTACCTCAAGAAACTATAGATACTTGTTTAGCATCTGATAGCGTACTATTAGGTGCTGTAGGTGGTCCAAAGTGGGATAAACTTGCAGGTGATAAGCGTCCAGAAAAGGGACTATTAGGTCTTCGTTCAGCATTAAAACTATTCGCTAATATTAGACCTGCAAAGCTATTCCAACCTTTAGCAAGTGCTTGCCCTTTAAAAGAAGATATCACTAAAAACGGTCTGGACTTAGTAATAGTTAGAGAGTTAATAGGTGGTGCATACTTCGGAAAGCGTTCCACTACTACTGATGAAAACGGCGTGGAAACTGCTATAGATACTATGCCATACTCCGATTATGAAGTTGAACGTATTATGAAAGTAGCTTTCGACATGGCTAAAAAAAGACGTGGTAAAGTAAACTCTGTAGACAAGGCTAACGTATTAGATACTTCAAGACTTTGGAGAAAGATTGCTCATAAGTATGCTGAACTAAATCCTGATGTACAGTTTGAAGATACTTTAGTAGATAACTGTGCTATGCAATTAGTAAGAAATCCAGCTCAGTTTGACGTAATAGTTACCGAAAATCTATTCGGCGATATACTATCCGATGAAGCAAGCATGATTACTGGTTCTTTAGGTATGATACCAAGTGCAAGTTTAGGTGAAACTTCTTTAGGTCTATATGAACCTATTCATGGCTCTGCACCTGATATCGCAGGACAAAATAAGGCTAACCCTATAGCTACTATACTATCTGTAGCTATGATGTTACGTTACTCCTTCGATATGCCTAAAGAGGCTGACGCTATCGAAAATGCAGTAAACGTCGTACTTGAAGAAGGCTATCGTACAGGCGATATCATGTCTGAGGGTATGAAGGCTGTTACTTGCTCCGAAATGGGCGACTTAATCTCTGCAAGAGTATAGTATATACTTACATAGTACATATATAACTATTGGGAGGTCTTAAACGACTTCCCAATCTTTGTAGATATTTACATACTCTCTATAGCGTCTATTAGTTCCAAAGGTTCAGCGACTATTTTTGTAGCACCTGCTTGATGTAGTTCTTGATAGTCACGGAAACCCCAAAGACACCCTATACTTGGTATATCGGCATTTTTGGAAGTTTGAATATCTACGTTGCTATCACCTACTAATATAGTATCTTGTTTAGATACTCCTAATTCTTCCATGGTTTGGAATATTATATCTGGACAAGGTTTTTTGTCACGAGTATCCGTTTGACCTTTAATGCTATCAAAGGTTATGTTAGGAAATAGTTCGGTTACTATTTTAACCACAAAGTTTTCCGCTTTGTTGCTTGCTACGGCGATTTTAATTCCGTCAGCTTTTAAACGGTTAAGAACTTCTTCTATGTGACTATAAGGTTTAGTATATACTGCATAGTGAGAACCATAGTATTCGCCAAATAGAGTATATAGTTCTTCTGCTCTGTCAATATGTTCACCTACTGAACGTTCACAGAGTCTTTTAATACCGTTGCCTACATAGTAGTTGAACTTTTCCATTTTATGAGTAGGTAGACCCATCTTTTCTAACGATACGTTTATAGCAGTACCCAAATCTTCTAACGAATCTATTAGAGTACCGTCTAAATCGAATATTACTAACTTTACCATAATATCAAGACCTTTCTAAAGCATAGTATTTTTTAACTGTTCACGCATAGTGTGAGTTTCTAAGTCTGCAAGACGAGTAGTAATAGGTAGTCTACTATCTTTTGGACTTATTAGACTTAACGTTACTTTCATAGCAGTATCTAAGCATAGATAGTTCCCACAAGATACGAATATAGGTTTAACTCCAACGTTAGTTCTAACGGCTCTGCCGTATACTGTACCGTCTATGGATATGTCAGTATAGGCATTTAGAATATTATCAGGCATAGTAAAATCCACTCTGTTAATCTTGTAGTACGTTTTAGCTACTCCTATAGTAGGCTTATTTAGTATATATGAAGAATGTGTAGCTATTCCCATATGGCGAGGGTGTAGATATCCGTTACCGTCGAACATGAATACATCAGGAGTAGTATTTAACTTTTTAACGGTTTGTACTATTAGAGGAAGTTCTCTAAATGCCAGATATCCTGCTATATAAGGAACAGTAATTTCACCATAAGAATACTGCTTTTCGATAACTTGATGAGTATTATAGTCTAATACCACTATGCAACATACGGCGTATTCTTTACCTTGATAGTTCCAATAGGCTAAGTCCACACCTGCAACGGAGTTAATATCTTGGATACTTATAGTATCCTGTAGAGATATCTGCTTAGATAGAGTATTCTGTACAGTGTTGAAGTATTCTTCTGTGTGATAGTTTAGGTCGTATAAGTATTTATTGCATATTTCCATGATTACTCTCCTTTACATACCATGCTTTGCCGTCAAAAGAGTTCCATTGTATAGCCACGCTATTGAAAGATACTATAAGTTGAATTACTTCTTTTTCACAGAGTATAGTTAGTACATAGTCGCCGTTGTCAAGACTATCGCAACTGTATATTTCAGGGTTTAAGTCTATCATATTACTAATTTCGCCGTCTATATCGAATGGATTGATATATCTATCTACTACTACGTCGGTTATCTGATGATTACTATTATACTGTTTATAGCCTTTGTAACACATCTCTTTGAACTCTATACCTTTAAATCTAATTAGACCGTCACCGACTTGCATATCGTAGTCGTTGGGATTGTCTTTACAAGTAGACTTTACACAAAAACTATTTACTATGAATATGCACTCATCGTCTTGATAACCAAACTGTACTAATGCGGTATCGTGAATATTAAAGTCTTCCAAAGTGTTAGAAGTATACTTCATACAAATATCACCTCACAAGTGTAGACTATATTCTTGTAGCAAGAAGTTGAGAGTATTGCTTTCTAAAGTCTTCAAAAGAACCCTCATCTAAAGCGTTACGAATTTTTTCCGCTAAGGTGTTGTAGAAGTATAGGTTATGCATAACCGCTAAACGACCTGCAAGCTGTTCTTGTGCTTTGAATAGGTGTCTAATATACGCTCTTGAAAAGTTTCTGCATACTGGACAGTCGCACTGTTCGTCTATAGGCTTGCTATCGGTTTCGTAGCACTTGTTAGTTAGATGCATAATACCACTCCATGTGAACACTGTAGCGTGTCGAGCGTTACGACTTGGCATAACACAGTCGAACATATCCACACCACGAGCTACGCCCTCTATTATATTAGAAGGTGTACCTACACCCATAAGATATCTTGGTTTATGAGTAGGCATATAAGGTTCTACAGTTTCTATAATGCGATACATTTCCTCTGTAGGTTCGCCAACTGCAAGACCTCCTATAGCGTAACCGTCTAAGTCTAAAGATACTATATCTTTCATATGGGATACTCTTAAGTCGTCGAACGTACAGCCTTGATTGATACCGAATAGCATCTGATTAGGATTGATAGTATCTGGTAGAGAGTTTAAGCGTTGCATTTCTACCTTACATCTTACTAACCAACGAGTGGTTCTTGCACAAGAGTTTTTAGAGTATTCATAAGTAGCAGGATTTTCTACGCACTCATCAAAAGCCATAGCTATGGTAGAACCTAAGTTGGATTGAATTTGCATACTCTCTTCCGGTCCCATGAATATTCTTCTGCCGTCTATGTGGGAAGCAAAGTATACACCTTCTTCTTTAATCTTTCTAAGTGGTGCTAATGAGAATACTTGAAATCCGCCACTATCGGTAAGTATAGGTTTGTGCCAGTTCATAAACTTATGAAGTCCACCCATTTCCTTTACTACCTTATCGGTTGGGCGTAGGTGTAAATGGTATGTGTTACATAGTTCTACTTGACACTTTAGGTCTACTAAGTCTAAAGAGGATATTCCACCTTTAATAGCACCACAAGTACCAACGTTCATAAAGCAAGGAGTTTGAACCGTTCCGTGAACGGTTTCTAATACGCCTCTACGAGCGTTATTTTCTTTTTTTAATAGTTTAAACATAGTTAATAATACACTCCAATATTAGTAGTTAAGTTCCTAAAAATCGGTAATAGAGTAGTAGTATCTATTACCGACGGTAAGGTATCTATATTAAGATATTATACAGTAATACTTTTAATTTGTCAACGTATATGCCTATAGTATTAGCATACAGTCTCCAAAGGAAAAGAATCTGTACTTCTGTTCTACGGCTACTTTGTAGGCGTTCATAGTGTGTTCATAACCCATAAAAGCGGATACCAACATGATTAGAGTACTCTCTGGTAAGTGGAAGTTAGTAATTAAGCCGTCTAACACTTTAAACTTATAGCCTGGGTAGATGAATATATCTGTGTAGCCGTCATGTTCTGCGAGTTCGTCGTAGAAAGTAGCTACACTTTCAAGAGTTCTGCAAGTAGTAGTACCTACAGCGATTACTCTACCGCCGTTCTGTTTAGTGGAGTTTATTAAGTCGGCGGTTTCCTGTGATAGGTGATAGTGTTCGCTATGCATCTTGTGGTCTAATATATCGTCTTCTTTTACAGGTCTAAAAGTACCTAATCCAACGTGGAGTGTAACGTATGCTACGTTTATGCCCATATCTTGTAGTTGAGCAATCTGTTCCTTAGTAAAGTGTAGACCAGCCGTTGGAGCAGCGGAAGAACCGAGTTCTTTGGAGTATACTGTTTGGTATCTTTCCTTATCCTGTAGCTTTTCGGTAATGTAAGGTGGTAAAGGCATTTGACCTACGTCTTCTAAGGCAGTAAAGAAGTTACCTTCGCACTCAAATTGAACTATTCTGTTGCCGTCGTCTTTAACCTCTTTAACGGTGGCTATTAGTCTTCCGTCCCCAAATGAAAACTTAGTACCTACTTTGGCTTTTTTTCCTGGTTTACAGATGATTTCCCAAAGTTTATCGCCTTTTTGCTCTAATAGTAAGAACTCTATAAACGTATGATTTTCTATCTTTTCGCCGTATAGTCTTGCAGGTAGTACTCTGGAGTCGTTCATAACCAGTAGGTCACCTTTTTTTAGATACTTACATAGGTTGTAAAAGTGGTCATGAGAGACTTCACCAGAGTTACGGTCTACTACCATCATACGGGAAGCGTTACGAGGTTCTATAGGAGTTTGTGCTATTAATTCTTCAGGTAGGTTATAAAAAAAGTCTGACTTTTTCATTATATAAAAATCTCCAATCTAAAAGTTTTAAAAAACTGTTGACAACAAAAAAATAACATGATATTATAGTACTGTAAAGGATAGAGGTGCAGTAACGATTAGTAGTTCTTTAGTATAAAAGGTATCCGAGCCACCCACTATAGAACCAAAGGCAATACTGCCGAAACGTTAAGACATTCGGAAGTTTTAGCGTTGGGCATAGGCTTAATAGGTTTATGACTGTCATCATAAGTTATGGTGGAGGGCTATCGGCATATTTTTTTGTATGTCAGTATCTATTTATTATAACGCATGATGAACCAGTTTTCAACTGGTTTTTTCAATGTTCACAATTTTTTCAATATATCAAAAAGCAACTTAACGGCAGTAGCGTTTGGAACTGTGTATAAAATTTCCAGACTATTAAACTTCGTAAGTTTCGACTGTGAATTGAAACTGGTACTTTGTGTGCATATGGAATATTATTATTCTAATAAATATCCTTGCATTATTAATATATTTTAAAAGGAGTTTTTTAACATGAAACAACAGTACAATGTAGGTATCATTGGAGCAACTGGTATGGTTGGTCAGCGTTTTGCTACCCTATTACAAGACCACCCATGGTTTAAGGTAGTAGCTTTAGCAGCTTCTCCACGTTCTGCAGGTAAAACTTATCAAGAAGCAGTAGGTAAAAAGTGGGTTATGGATACTCCTATTCCTGAAAATATGAAGGATATAGTAGTTATGGACGCTACCGCAGACGTAGAAAAGATTGCTAACATGGTAGACTTTGTATTCTGTGCAGTAGATATGAAAAAAGACGAAATTAAGGCTTTAGAAGAAAGATACGCTAAGGCAGAGTGTCCTGTAGTATCTAACAACTCTGCTCATAGATTTACTGACGACGTTCCTATGGTAGTCCCAGAAATTAATCCTGAACACTTAGAAGTTATTAAGTCCCAAAGAGAAAGACTTGGCACTAAGAGAGGATTTATAGCTGTTAAGTCTAACTGTTCTATTCAAAGTTACGTTCCAGCGTTACACCCTCTAAAGGAAGCTTTTGGTATTACTAAGGTGTTAGCTTGTACTTACCAAGCTATCAGCGGTGCTGGTAAGACTTTTGAAACTTGGCCTGAAATGGTAGATAACCTAATACCATATATCGGTGGCGAAGAAGAAAAGTCTGAACAAGAACCTTTAAAGGTTTGGGGCAAGGTAGAAGATGGTAAGATAGTTAAGGCTATTACTCCTGCTATCACTACACAGTGCTTAAGAGTTCCTGTATCTAATGGACACACTGCTGCTGTATTCGTATCCTTTGAAAAGAAGCCTACTAAGGAACAGATTTTAGAACTTTGGAAGAACTTTAAGGGTGTACCTCAAGAGTTAGAACTTCCACACGCTCCAAAGCAGTTTATACACTACTTTGAAGAAGATAACAGACCTCAAGCTAAGTTAGACAGAATGTTAGAAGGTGGTATGGCAGTATCTACTGGTAGACTTAGAGAAGATACTCAATACGACTATAAGTTTGTATGCCTATCACATAACACTTTAAGAGGTGCTGCAGGTGGTGGCGTACTATTAGCCGAACTATTAGCTAAAAAAGGCTATTTTGACTAATATTGTCTTATATGGAACTATTATATATACTATTCCATATAATGTTTAAAAGATAGTAAAAAAATTTTAATGGTATGGTGCTATAACTATGAGTATTTTTACTCATGGTTTAGTACCAATATACTATAATAACATAGATTAATTAATACGTTATCTTCTCTTGAAAGGGGTAAGTTAGGCTTTATGAAAAATACTATATTCACTGGAGCTGGTGTAGCCATAATTACACCTATGAACCAAGACGAAACCATTAACTTTGACAAGTTAGGCGAAATGATAGACTATCAAATTGAAAACGGTACCGACGCTATAATAATATGTGGTACTACTGGAGAGTCTTCAACTATGTCAGATGATGAACATACCGAATGTATCCGTTACGCTGTAGAACGTGCTAATAAAAGAGTTCCTGTTATAGCTGGTACTGGCAGTAACGATACCAAATATGCCATACAACTTTCACAACACGCTCAAAGATTAGGTGCTGACGGTCTATTATTAGTAACTCCTTACTATAACAAGACTACTCAAAGAGGCTTAGTAGCTCATTTTAACGCTATAGCTAATAGTGTAGATATTCCTTGTATACTATATCACATACCAAGTAGAACTGGCGTTACTATGACTATAGATACTTTCGACCAATTAGCTAACACTAAAAATATAGTAGCCGTTAAAGAAGCAAGCGGAAACATTAGTTTTATAGCTAAGCTAATTAGTAAAGTAGGCGATAGATTAGATATATACAGTGGTAACGATGACCAAATAGTTCCTATGATGTCTTTAGGTGCTAAGGGTGTTATCTCGGTACTATCTAACGTTATGCCTAAAGAAACTCATGAAATGACTAAGGCTTGTTTAGATGGCGACTATGCTAAGGCTTCTAAAATGCAAATAGAACTTTTAGACCTAATAAACGACTTATTTATAGAAGTAAATCCTATACCTGTTAAGGAAGCCTTAAACTTGATGGGTACTAATGTAGGTCCATGTCGTATGCCTTTATACTCTATGAGTGATGCTAACCGTAAGACTTTAGCAGATAGTTTGAAGGCTCACGGCTTAGTAAAGTAGTAGATAATATATACTATATCGGGCGGATATGTTAAAGTTCCGCCCTTATTAATAATTATAAAGGAAGTGTTTTATATGGTAAACGTAGTACTATGTGGTGCTAACGGAAAAATGGGAAAGACTCTATACAGTTGCATTCTTAATCGTGACGATATTAAGGTAGTAGGCGGAATAGACGTTAATACTCAACAGTATGCCGACTTTCCTATAGTTGCTAATCCTAACGAACTACCAGTTAAACCAGACGTTATTATAGACTATTCTCACCCTATGGTATTAAAGTCTTTATTAGAATACTGTCTAACTACTGGTACTCCTGTAGTGTTAGCTACTACTGGATATTCCGACGCTCAAATCAACGAAATTAAA
The DNA here is from genome assembly GCA_934444765.1 of uncultured Oscillospiraceae bacterium. Lineage (GTDB taxonomy): Bacteria > Bacillota > Clostridia > Oscillospirales > Ruminococcaceae > UBA5884. The sequence goes on along the minus strand of CAKSDC010000002.1, from coordinate 110,283 downwards.
AAAGCATCCGAACAGATACCTGTATTCTTTTCATGGAATATGTCTTTAGGTATCAACCTATTAGTAGGACTATCTAAAAAGGCTACCGAAATTTTAGGCAATCAGTTCGATATCGAAATAGTAGAAAAACATCACAACCAAAAGATAGACGCTCCAAGTGGTACAGCTTTAATGATAGCCAACGCTATAAACGAAACTTTAGGCGGTACTGATACTTACGTCTATGACAGACACTCTCAACGCAAAAAACGTGATAAGCATGAAATAGGTATCCACTCTATCAGAGGTGGTACTATAGTAGGCGAACATGAAGTGATATTTGCAGGTCACGATGAAGTTATATCTTTAAAGCATACAGCATCTTCTAAGAGTGTATTCGCTGAAGGTTCTTTAAATGCAAGTGTATTCTTAAAGGATAAGCCAGCAGGTATATACGATATGACCGCTCTTATTTCCGAAAAGTAATGCTAAAAAGACAGAGTGTATCTGTCTTATATGGAGGTTTATATTATGAAAAGGATTGCTCAATTCTACAAAGTTAGCTTTGAACAGTTTTTAAAGGATTGGTTAGACTGTTTTCCTGATACTGCACAGAATACCATAAAGGCTATATACGATAGTATTCAACTACCTAAAAGAGCTACTTCTGGTTCGGCAGGTTACGACTTTTTCGCTCCTATAAATTTTGAGGTTAAACCTAATCAAACTATAAAGTTCCCTACAGGTATTAGAGTAAAGATAGATGAGGGTTGGGTTCTAAAGTGCTATCCAAGAAGTAGTTTAGGCTTTAAGTACAGACTACAACTCAACAATACAGTGGGTATTATAGATAGCGACTACTACTACTCCGATAATGAAGGACATATATTTGTAAAACTTACTAACGCTTCTAATGAGGGAAAGACTGCTCAAGTATACGCTCAAAACGGATATATGCAAGGCATATTCGTTGAATACGGTATAACTTTAGATGACGACGTTACTACTACACGAAACGGTGGTATAGGTAGCACTAATAAGTAATATACTAAATAATAACACTAACTATCACTACTAAAACGCTTTACAGATATCTATATTTATGGTATAATATCTGTATACGCTTTTTTGAAACGAGGTGCTATTACAATGATATTTATTACTGGCGATACTCATATACCAATAGATATGAAAAAACTACAAGAAGAATACTTTCCTGTACAGTCTACTATGACTAAAGACGACTACTTAATAGTATGTGGCGACTTTGGTGGCGTTTGGGATAGAAGCAAAGAACGTGAAGAAATTCTAAACGGTTTAGCTGAAAAACCTTTTACTATACTATTTATAGATGGTAATCACGAAAACTTCGATATCTTAGATAAGATGCCAGTCTCTAAATGGCATGGCGGAAAGGTTCACTTTGTTAGAGATACTATTATACATCTAATGCGTGGACAGATATACTCTATAGACGGTCTAAGTTTTTTTACTATGGGCGGTGGAAGTTCTTCCGATAAGGCTTTTAGAATACCTCATAGAAGTTGGTGGAAACAGGAAATGCCTAACGACGTAGAAAAACAGACGGCATTAGACAACCTTGAAAAAGTTGGTAACCAAGTAGACTATATTATTACTCATACTGCACCTACCGACATAGTATTTCAAATTAGAGACGTACGTTCCGATGAGCTACCTCTAAATGAATTTTTACTATACATAGAAAAACACGTTGAGTTTAAAAAGTGGTTCTTTGGACACTTTCACGATGATATAGCTATAAACGATAAGTTTCAGCTACTATATGATAAGTTCTATCGTTTAGACACTAATGAAATAGAACTATTTCCAGACGTTCGTCAAGACACTATCAATCATTCAGAAAGTTCTAAAGCACCTAATGAAGATGAAACTTTGGCTAACGTATAGCATAAAAAAGATAGTCTATAATAGACTATCTTATTTTTTTATACTATGTTTAAGTCTTTTTTGTCTTACTATAGAACCTATCTTGTTTAGTCTAAATAGTAGAGGCTCTATAATGGCACAGTATTTATCTATAACTACTATTACTACGGTTTCTTTGTACTTAGGAAGTTCTTTAGTAATAGGGAACATATGTTTAGATATAATATCCTTTTCCATTAAAGATAGCGAAAATCTTTCGCTTGCATTCTGTAAGGCGGTCATAGGGTGATTTTTAAGGTGTACTTTAGAAGGTCTGTTATGAGTATCATAGTAGTATAGGTCGTGTAGTAAGCCTGCTCTTGCCACTGCTTTTTCATTCAGTCCGAATATATGGCATACTCTATAACTATAGTACGATACGTTTATACAGTGTTGAAATCTGGTAGTGCATATATGGTGTGTGTACTGTTTTAACTGTTGTACTTCTTGTGACTGTATAATGTCGAATACATAAGTGTAGTATACTTCTTTGCTCAAGTCTTTTTTTGAGCCTATAGCTTTTATCATTAACTTGCTCCTTTGCAACGTTTGTATGGTGGATATCTACGGATATATTACAGCTTCAATTATACTAAGCAAATATTAACATACTATTAATACTATATGTACAAAATATTAACTGCTACTGAAAATTTTTGGAAAGTATACTTATTCAATGCGGAATATTTATGTTGACTTTTGGGCAATATAGTATTAAAATGGTTATAGACACTATTTAAAAAAAGGGTGATTATATTTGGCAGTAAAAAAAATATTAGCGTTGGTGTTCTCTATAACTTTAGTAAGTTCGTTAGTGTACTCTTTGGGAATATATGCTGAGAGTTCTAACGGTGAAATAGAGTACGGTTCAGCTACTACACAAGATACCACATCTAACGAAGATACTAACGCAGACGGTGAAGATACTATTCAGGCGGTTGACAATTCATACTCTAACGAACTACAAACCTATTCATACACCGACTACAACCAAACGTTCTTAGATAGTATGGTTCTGTTAGGGGACTCTATAGCGTATGGTTTTGCAGTATACGACCGTCTACCAGAAGAATGCGTATTGGCACAGGCTTCTATAGGTGCAAGAAATATCAATACTACAGAGTTTACATTCAGTGTGGGCAACAAGTCTAACTTAAACATTCTTGATGCCGTTAGCATTAAACAACCTACCTATACTTTCATGTCTATGGGTATGAACGATATCAACATGGGCAGTACTGACGACTTTACTAATAACTACACTACTAACATTAACGATATATTTAAAGTGTGTCCAAATACTACCGTAATAGTTATGGGTATTACTCCTATAACCAGTAGTTCCACTTTTGCTACTAACGAAAAAATAGATACCTACAATGAGGCTCTAAAGCAGATGTGCAGTACTTTAAAGTCACAAGGACTTAAAGTGTACTATATAGACGTATCTAAGTATCTAAAAGATGAGAGTGGCAACTTGTATTCGGACTACGCTTCAGGTTACGATGGCGTTCACTTAGTAGGTACGGCTTACGACTATATGTTTACTACCATGATGCTATCTTTACAGATGATACAGTAACTAAGACCATATATAAAAAAGTTCCACTATACTATATAGCGGAACTTTTTTTATCGTTAATACTAAGTGTTTAGTCTTTTAGAATGGTAGGATACTTAATAGTACACCAGCACCTATTGCAGAACCTATAACGCCAGCAACGTTAGGTCCCATAGCGTTCATTAGTAAGAAGTTTGTAGGGTCTTCTTGTGCGCCAACCTTTTGAGAAACACGGGCAGCCATAGGTACGGCAGATACACCAGCAGAACCTATTAATGGGTTTACCTTGCCACCAGATAGTTTGCACCAAATCTTTGCAGCTACTAAGCCACTTAAAGTACCTAATGAGAATGCAACTACACCTAATACTATAACCTTTAAGAATGATAGAGTTATAATCTTAGAAGCTACAGTAGTAGCACCTACGGAAACACCTAAGAATATAGTTACTATGTTCATAAGTTCATTAGTAGCAGTCTTAGTAAGTCTTTCACAGGCACCACTCTCTTTAAATAGGTTACCAAGCATAAGCATACCTACTAAAGGTGCAGCTGAAGGAACTAATAGTGCAATAATAACGGTTACGGCTATAGGGAATATAACCTTTTCAGTCTTAGATACTGGTCTTAACTGAGCCATTTTAATCTTACGTTCTTTAGAGTTAGTAACTAACTTCATAATAGGAGGCTGTATTACAGGTACTAACGCCATGTATGTATAGGCTGCAAGTGCTATAGTACCAGTATCTATGCTACAGTCGGAAGTTAATAGTCGGCTTGATACGTATATCGAAGTAGGACCGTCTGCACCACCTATAATAGCTATAGAACCAGACTCTATATCAGAGAAGCCTAATAAACCTGCACCAAGGAAAGTAAAGAATATACCACCTTGTGCGGCAGCACCTAATAAAAAGCTCTTAGGGTTAGCTATTAATGGTGAGAAGTCTGTCATAGCACCTATTCCTAAGAATATTAGTGGTGGATATAGTTGCAACTTAACTCCCAAATACAACAGGTCTAACAGACCACCATTAGACAAGACACCTACTACGTCTATATGTCCTTCACTATTTAGATTAAATAGTTCTGGGTGGTACATATCGGTAAGTGGAAGATTGGTTAATAGCATACCAAAAGATATTGGTACTAATAATAGCGGTTCAAAGCCTTTGCTAATAGCAAGATACATAAACAAAAATGATATAAGAATCATGACGACGGATTGCCAGTTTAAGTTGGCAATACCACTGCTTGAAGCAAGGCCAGAAATCGCATCGGTAAATACGTTGATGATTTCCATATTAAAATAACCTTTCTACTGGGTTTACCAGTTTAATATTCTCTTTTGTTTAACGTCTAAATGGTTGGAACTGACGAGTGTTTTCTCTAATACCAGCCATAGACCAAGCAGGTCTACCAGAGGTATTACCTTTAATAGCCTTTACAGACTTTACCCTATAGTTTTTACCATCTGCTAAACTCATCATAGCAACAGCACTTGAAATAACGGCTATTAACTCATCATCATCATCTGTAGTAGTAGCCTGTACAGGTTCTACCTTAGCAACTGCTGGCTTTGGTGTAGATGCTACTGGCTTTGCTGGGGCTGTAGTATTGGTATTTTTATTAGCCTTTTGAGTTAAAGCCTTTTCTATATTTGAAATAGCTTTACCTAATAGAGTAATAAATACTATTAATATAATAATACCAAAGAATACTACTACCATACCAGTTAGCATTACTGCAAACATTTGTGCAAATGACATAGTCTCTCCTCCAATCTTAAAAATAATCAATATAAGTTTATTATAACTCAAAATCGGTAATATTGCAACACTTCCAAACGATTTTTAAAAAAATTTTAAGATTTAATAGTTAGTATGCCTAATTAATGGTATAATACTAAGTTGAAATTTTTGCTATGTTAATATCAAAAGTATAATAAGTGCTTAATGCCTATTAATATTGACAAAGATACTATAATAAGGTATACTATTATAGTATACAAAACTATTAGAAGGGAGGTTGAAACATGGAAGAAGTGACTACTATAGTTACTACTGTATCTTCTGAATTGCAAGAGACCAACGTTGCCGAATCTATAGTTTCTGATACCGTTCAGCAGACTAAACAAGTTACTACTCTACTATCTCAAATGCAAGAGCAACTATTGGGCTTTTTACCTAATATTATTAATGCTATAGTATTTTTTATTATAGGATTAATGGTATCTAAGTACGTTCTTAAACTATTAATAGGCATAATGGATAAGAGTACTATAGATAAAACCGCTTCCGGATTTGTAAAGTCGGCTATTAAAATAGCTATGTACATATTCTTAGTAGTAATAGTGCTATCTATACTAAACGTTCCAATGTCTTCAATAGTAACCGTAATAGGTACTATAGGCGTTACTATAGGTCTGGCTTTAAAAGATAGCCTTTCTAACGTGGCTGGTGGTTTTATAATACTACTAAACAGACCTTTAAAAGTAGGCGACTACATAGAGGCTCAGGGAGTTGCTGGTACTGTAGAACAGATTAGTATATTCTATACTACCATAGTTACTGTAGATAACAAGACTATTCATATTCCTAATGGTAATATTACCAATTCTAACGTTATAAACTTTAATCAAAAAGAATGCCGTAAGTTAGAGCTTGAATATACTATCTCTTATGATGCCGACTTTAAAAAGGCTCAAAGTCTTATTAAGGGCATACTTGATAAAGACGATAAGGTTATGCACGATAAGGATATAGTAGTTAGAATGGGTAGGCAAGACGCAAGTTCTATAGTAATATTCGTTAAGGTTTGGGTTCGTTCTAACGACTATCACGAATTGAGTTATGATATAAACGAACAGGTTAAAGAACAGTTCGACCTTAACCATATAGAAATACCTTATAATCAATTGGACGTTCACGTCAAAGGCAGTGCCGAACTAATAGAGAATAAGTAAACACATAAAATAGTAGCAGAGTATCTAAAAAGAGTACTCTGCTATTTTAGTTATGCGTGTAAGACTATCTGTTTTAACTTTAATGATTTTTTTACGTCTATTACTCTTTGGTTGGAACTACCTTTCCAATGTAGAGTGCTATCGAAAAACTTTTTAATAAACTTGCCGTCCACTAATACGTCTATTAAGGGCATATACTCTAAGTCCATAACGTCTTCAAAAGAGTAGCCAGTATATAGCCAAATAGTCTTATTAGGGAACTTGTTAGATACTTCTTTTATAAGTTCTCCAATAGTTTCACGATTGTTAGGGTGTAAGGGGTCGCCACCGCTAAAAGTGATACCAGAAATCCAAGGCTTGTTTAGTTTTTCGAATAGTTCTGCTTTAGCTATGTCGTCGAAGACTAACCCTCCATTAATATCCCAAGTTATAGGATTATGACACCCCTTACACTTATGGTTGCAACCTGCAACCCAAAGTACGGTTCTAAGTCCGTCTCCGTTTAGCATATCGTCTGTAGTGATGTTGTGATAGTGCATTTACATACTTTTCCTTTCTCTTATTTCAGCCATTTTAGCTTCATTTAGTCTGGTATCGCCCTTAACACGGGAGTATGATAGGTAGCCGTTCATTCTGTCTATCTTGGTTAAGTTTTTGCTATGACACTTAGGGCATACGTCCATTTCAAGTTCTTGGTGACCGCAGTCGTCACAGTATGCTAACGATAGGTTTACGCCTTCATAGAAGCCCATATCCATAGCACGCTTTACTAAAGTAGTTACGGCATCTACGTTGTAGTCTATAGGATATTTAACGTATTGTATCTTGCCACCGTTGAACAAGTCCCAAAAACGTTCTTCACAGTCTTGTTTTTGAATAGGGGTAATGTCTTCAGTAACGTGACAGTGGAACGAATTGGATACATACTCTCTATCGGATACGTTTTCTATGATACCGAATAGTTTTCTAAACTGTTTGATTTGTAAACCACATAGATTTTCAGCAGGAGTACCATATATAGCGTATAGTTTTCCGTCTTCCTCTTTAAACTGGGATATCTTTTTGTTGATATACTCCATAACTTCTATAGCAAACTTACCGTCTTGAACTAAGGACTTTTTATTGTATAGCTGTTGTAGTTCATTTAGTGCGGTAATTCCGAAAGAGGCTGTAGCAGACTTTAACACTGGTTTAATCTTATCGTGAATGTTTAGGTGTCCACCATAGAAACCACCTTCGCAGTATGCAAGAGGATTAGTCGAGGCTTTTAGTTCGCCAAGATAGTCATAGGTTCTTAGGTGTAGCTTTCTAATTAACTCTAAGTAGTAGTCTAATACTTCGTAGAAGTCTTTGTTTTCGTGTAAAGACTTTGCGTATATCATAGGTAGGTGAAGACTTACTGCACCGATATTAAACCTACCAGTAAATACTGGCTTGTCTTTGTCGTCGGCTGGATACATACCACCACGTTCAAACCATGGCGATAGAAACGCACGACAACCCATAGGACTTATAACTTCGCCATACTTTTTGTATATCGAGGCTACGTATCCGTTACCAGTTAGACTTAGCCAGTCAGGATACATGGTCTTTCTTGAACACTCTATACCGGCTTGGAATACTTCTTCTAAAGGTTTGCCCGTACCGTGTAGGTTTTCGTCGTATAAGAATACTATCTTAGGAAATAGCACTGGTTTTTTGCATTCTTTTTTGCCTTGACCTTTTCTTCTAACGTTTAGCATATTGATGCTTGCCATTTTAGAAAATCTTTTAGTACCTAAACCCATAGTCATGGTAATAAAAGGATAGTCACCACGGCTTGATGCTACAGTATTAAACTTATACTCCCAACCTTGAAAACCTTGTCTAAAATCGGTTTCTACATCTTTAGTAGCTTCACGGTCTGCAACTTCTTTTGATAGTCCTAAAGAGAGATATCTGTTATACTGTAGATTGTAAGTCTTTTCCGCATAAGGTTCAAGAATTTCGTCCACTCTTGGAACGGTAAATCCGCCATACTGTTGACTTGCTGCGGATAGTACTATATCGCCTATAACGTCAAAAGCTACGTCTAAAGTTTTAGGTTCGTTGTACCATAGATTACCCATTTCAAAGCCACCAGATAGAACCTCTTTAACGTTAAATAGGCAACAGTTCATAGTATCACGTCTTGCACACATATCATGAATGTATATGTAACCGTCACGGCAAGCCTGAATTTCTTCCGTAGTTAAAAAGAACTTTTTATATAGTTCCTTATTTAGTTGATTGAATATTAGACTTCTCTTAGTGGATACTAAAGCACTATCAGAGTTAGAGTTTTCCTTATCGCCAATGTACATAATAGATTGGCTTTTTTCGTATACTTCGTCTAACATCTTAACGAAGTCTTGCTTGTAGTTTCTGTAGTCACGATAACTTTTGGCTACTTTAGGATTAATACTATCTAATACTGTTTCTACTATGTTGTGCATATCCGAAACGGTTAGTTCTTCTTTGTGTAGACTTTCTGCCTCTTTGGTAACTTGACTGCATATAAAGTCTACATCTTTAGGAGTAAACTCTATTAGTACACGTTTAGCAGACTTACTTACAGCACATACTACTTTTTCAACGTTAAACTCTTCTTTTGAGCCATCTTTTTTTATAACTTTCATAGCTAAGTCTCCCTTTAATCCTTTAAAAATATTAACATTTTAAATGATATCACGAAAGATAGAAAAATTCAATGTATAAAGTATGAACTTTTCAGATAAACAGACTATAGGAATGTTCATTCCCATAGATACGTATGTACTTAAAAATTTAACAATTACCCTCTTGATTTTTTAAATATTATGGTATATAATACTTTAAATAATATTTATGCCTCATATCAATGATTTTTTGTGAAAGTGTTACAAAAAAATTTTTTAGAATATTTCAAAAAATCTATTGACAAATGTAGACCTTTATGGTATACTTTAAGTACGATACAAACAGTTAGCTATTAATTAAACTTGGCTAACTTGCTATAAATATATATAATGAATAATATTATGGAGGTATTTTAATATGAAAAAATTTGTCTGTTCTGTATGTGGTTATGTATACGAAGGTGAAACTGCTCCTGAAAAATGTCCACAATGTAAAGCTCCAGCTTCTAAGTTCAACGAAGTAGTAGAAGATGCTATCACTTTTGTAGATGAACACGTGGTAGGCGTTGCTAAAGACGTAGACCCAGAAATAGTTCAAGGTTTAAGAGAAAACTTTAACGGCGAATGTTCCGAAGTAGGTATGTACTTAGCTATGGCAAGAGTAGCTTATAGAGAAGGCTATCCTGAAATAGGTCTATATTGGGAAAAGGCTGCCTATGAAGAGGCTGAACACGCTGCTAAGTTTGCTGAACTTCTTGGCGAAGTAGTTACTCCTTCCACTAAGAAGAATTTGGAAATGCGTGTAATGGCTGAAGCTGGTGCTTGTGAAGGTAAAAAACAGTTAGCTTCTAAGGCTAAACAACTAAACTTAGACGCTATTCATGATACTGTTCACGAAATGGCTAAGGACGAAGCAAGACACGGTAGAGCTTTTAAAGGTCTATTAGATAGATACTTTGGCTAATCTAATTAAAATATAGTATAGGTTAATATGTAATAATAGTCATAGTAATAACGCTTACTATGACTATTATTTTTGAATATAGTAATAGTGGAACGGTAGTATATTTCCGTTCCACTATAGTAGTATTTTGAAAGATATCTTTAAAGATTATTCAGCGAGTAGTTTTTCAGCAGTAGCTAACTTTACACAGATACAGAATAACTTCATAGCCTGTTCAAGTTCTTCTACTGGTGGGAAAGAAGGTGCTATTCTAATGTTGCTATCGTTAGGGTCTAAGTGGTATGGATAGGTAGCGCCTGCATCTGTAAGGACTACGCCAGCCTCTTTACATAGGCTAACTATTCTTTTAGCACAACCGTTTTCGGAATTGAACGATACAAAGTATCCACCTTGTGGGTTGAACCATGTGCCTATACCTAAAGGAGCAATCTCTTTTTCAAGGTTTGCTATAACACAGTCGAACTTTGGCTTTAGTATAGCTTTGTGCTTATCCATATGCTTTAGCATACCCTCAAAGTTACCAAAGAACTTGCAGTGTCTTAGTTGGTTTATCTTATCGAAGCCTATAGTAGCTACGGTTAGTTGCTTTTTAATATCTTTTATGTTGTTAGCACTGGTACCTATAGCACTAACGCCAGCACCTGAGAATGTAACCTTAGAAGTAGAACCAAAGATATATACCATATCTTCTTTACCGTTCTTTTTGCATTCATCCATAATGTTTAGTACTATCTTAGGATTATCTACTAAGTGATGTATAGCGTATGCGTTATCCCAAAAGATTCTAAAGTCTTTAGCCTTTGGTGAAAGGTTAGCAAATCTTCTAACGGTTTCATCGGAGTAACATATACCTGTAGGGTTAGCGTATTGAGGTACACACCATATACCCTTAATAGACTCATCAGAGGATACCAAACTTTCCACCATATCCATATCTGGACCGTCTTGAGTAAGTGGAACGTTAACCATTTCTATACCGAATAGTTCAGTAATAGCAAAGTGTCTATCGTAGCCAGGTACAGGACATAAGAACTTTACCTTGTCTAACTTATTCCAAGGAGTAGAACCCATAACACCAAAGTTCATACTTCTGGATACGGTATCATACATAGCGGTTAAACTTGCATTACCATATATAATAACTTCGTCGGAAGATACGCCTAATAGTTGGCTCATTAGTCTTTTAGCTTCTGGAATACCGTCTAATATACCATAGTTTCTAACGTCTAAACCGTCTTCTGCCTTTAAGATGTCTTTACTGGTTAGGCAGTCTAACATAGGCATAGAAAGGTCTAACTGTTCAGCCGAAGGCTTACCTCTTGCCATGTTTAGCTTTAAGCCTAAAGACTTAAAAGAGTCGTATTCTTCTTGCACCGAGTTTTTAAAAGAAGTTAGCTGTTCCTTATTCATTTCTGAAAGTTTCATGATATAAAATCACTCCTAAATTAATCCTAAAATATAGTTGCCCTTGCCATAAGGCACTATATATATAATATTACATATTCAAAAAAAATGCAAGTGTTTTTTGAAAAACTTGCAAACTTTTTTTGAAGTTCTAAATATTTCCAAGCGTACATAGGAATATATTACCATATAATAAAGCGTCGTTCTATGTTTGAGTAAACTTTTTACTTAGTATTGACATTTCTAAATTATATGTATATAATAGATACTATAGGAATATTTATCTTAAAACTTAAGAAAGGAACAGTAATAATGAAAAAATATAAAAAGAATATAGCACTTATTATGGGTCTTATTATGGTAGTATCTTCTGCTACTGCGTGTTCACAGATAAATGATAATTCGGTAGACTTAGATAGTTTGAACACTTCTCAAGCTATAGACCCTTCTATAGACGTTATAGGCGATAGTAACGACGTTACGACTACTACTTCCGAAGTGGTTACTACACCTCCACCTATAACTACCGCAGATACTACCACTTTAGAAACTTTTGTGGGTTCTGGTGATATCGTGATTTCTGAAAGTAGCGTTCCTGTTACTACTGTAGCTACTACCACTACTACCGCAGATACTACTACTACGGCTGTTACTACTACCGACGGTGTAGTGGCAGTAGGTGGCGAAACTTCTGTAGTAGTTCCAGAAGGTACTGTAAATTCAATCCAACTATCCACCAATAAGGTGAACTTAGAGGTTGGCGAAAGTCAAATGCCTATAGTTACTATGTATCCTTTAGATGCTAAGGATAAGTCCGAAACTTGGATTAGTAGTAATCCTTTAGTAGCTACCGTAGATAGTAAGGGTAATATTACAGGCGTTTCCGACGGTTCTTGTATAGTTACCGTTAAGTCTACAGTAAATCCATCTATATACGCTCAGGTTAGAGTATACGTTGGTATGTTCTACGACTCCGACGGTGTAGACGTTGATGACGACAGTGGCGACGGTAGAATTCTTGACTATATAGATAGAAACAATCCTAATATCAATACCGTAAATGGGGTTACTTATGTAGACGGTATAGTAATAGCTAATAAGACTTACTCTTTACCTAAAGATTACAACCCATACGGTGGGGACTTATCGCCTGAAGTACAGTCAGCATTCAGCAAAATGGCTAAAGACGCTGCCACTGAGGGTCTAAACTTATATATTTCTTCTGGTTTCCGTTCTTACGAATACCAAGTGGGTCTATATGAACGTTATGCTAACCGTGACGGCTATGCGGCTGCTGATAAGTACTCATCACGTGCTGGTTACTCTGAACATCAAACTGGTCTATGCTTTGACCTTAACACTATAGACGACTCTTTCGCTTATACTGATGAGGGTATCTGGGTAGATAAAAACTGCTATAAGTATGGCTTTATAGTTAGATATCCTAAGGGTAAAGAAGATATCACAGGCTATCAATACGAACCTTGGCATTTAAGATATCTTGGTGTAGACTTAGCTACTGACGTATACAACAGTGGTATGTGTCTTGAAGAGTATCTTGGAATTACTTCCGAATATGCCGACTAACTCTTAATAGTATATATTAAAATAGCTATCCTAATCATAATAGGATAGCTATTTTTTATCTGTTTGGACTTTCTTTTAATAGTTTAACTCTTTCTTCATCGGGAGTGATGTACGCAGTCTTGTTATGTGTGAATATTACCATTCCAGGTTTAGAACCGTTCGGTTTTTTTACATACTTAGCTAAGCAATAGTCTACTGGAACTTGTGCAGAATTTTTAGCTTTGCTATGGTGTACTGCCAATATACAAGCGTCTTCTATAGTGCTATCTGGTGGAGTAGTTCCGTTAGTCTGTACTACTACATGAGAACCCGTTATATTATGAACGTGTACCCAAACGTCTAACTTTTCGGCTATTTTGGTAGTCAGTTTGTCATTTTGCTTATTGTTTCTGCCGACTAATATAGTATAGCCGTCCGTAGACTTGAACTCTATAGGAGGGAGTTCCTTAGGAGGTTTGCTCTTTAATCTGTTAGACTTTATATAGCCCTGTTCAGCTAATTCTAAGCGTAGTTGAATTACTTCGTTTTCAGTTTCTGCACGGGTGAGTGCATCGAATACGCTATCTATATATTGAAGTTCTTCTTTAGCTTTGGAAATCTGTTCAGTGAGTTTTTCTATAGCGGTTATAGACTTTTTATATTCGGTATAGTATGCCTGTGCATTTTGAGAAGGTGTTTTTCTAACGTCTAATGGAATAGTTACAGTAGGACAGTCTTCTTGATAGAAGTCTTCTAACGTTATTGAACTATCTCCCTTTTTGATACGATATATATTAGCGGATAGCAAGTCGCCATATAGTTTAGATAAGTCCTTTTTTTCACATTGAGATAGTTCTTCTTGCTGAATACTAATCTTTTTAGTGATACGTTCATTGGTACTGGTTAGAAGTTTAAATAGGTCATCAGCACGTTGTTTAAGTCTTGCGTAGCTATCACGCTGAGAATAGAAGTAGTCTAATAAGTCGAAAGCGTTATTGAAGTGTATAGTGTTCATTAAGTCTTCATATTGGTGTAAGTCTATAAAGGAGTAGTCTTTAAGTTGACCGTCTTTGGTCTGTACCACGGTAAAAGAACACTGTGCATTTAGTAGTTTCATCTTAGTTTGATTTATAATGTATAACAGTCTGTCTAAGTATTCAGTAGTCAGGTCGAACGTTTTGATATCAAAGCCGTTAGTAGCATAGTATACCCATTCACGACAGAGTATAGGGGATACGCCCTCGAACACCTTAATTAGAGTTTTAGCTAAGTCCCCATTAGGTTGCAACTTAATAGCAGATATGATATCTTCTTTAGAGGCTGTTAAAAAGTTAAGTCTACTATCACGTGGAGGTAGTTCGTAAGTGACGTTTGGTAAGACCAATCTTTCACGGCTCATTTCGGCATCTACACGTTTAAGACTATCCATTACCTTGCCGTTTTGATTTATTAGTATCATGTTGGAGTATCTACCCATGATTTCACAAGCGAGAGTGATAGTTACCATATCGCCGAGTTCGTTCATACATTCAAAGTCGAAGTATAGTATACGTTCCAAACCGTCTTGTCGGATATTAATTAACTTTCCACCACCAAGATGTTTTCTCATAAACATACAGAACATAGTAGGTACTTTAGGATTGTCTATAGTAACGTTGGTTATGTGTACTCTGCTACTGGAAGCCGATACACATATTAATAGTCTGTACATACCACTTTTAACTCTGAACGTTATTAATAGTTCTTCTCTGGAAGGTTGATGTATCTTATCCACTTTACCGCCTATTAAAAAGTTAAGTTCTTGTTTTATAGAGTATAAAAAAGCTCCATCTAAAGCCATAGTAAAAAATCCTTTCTCTTTAATATATTAAAAATATCCGTCCAAGATAACTATACATGGACGGATTATAAGTCTTAAAAGTTCGTGCTATCGTTATATAGCGTACTCCACAACGTCACAAGAACTATTTGCTACAGATACTTCTACATTAGGTACTGTAGAGAATATTATCTGTCTCAAATATGGTAGTACTATGTTTTCAGTGTGGAAGTGTCCGCAGTCGAATAGAGATATACCGTTATCTTTAGCGTATAGCCAGCGGTCATGTTTTATATCGCCTGTGATGTAAGCGTCTGCACCCATATTGAGTACTTCTTCTAACATAGAACCACCTGAACCACTACACCAAGCTATCTTTTTGATAGGTCTATCGCCATTGATATACTTTACTACTGTACAGTTTAGTATATCTTTTAGAACGTAGGCTATCTGTTTAGGTGTTAAAGTAGTATCTGTAGATACTATCTTTCCAAAGCCTAAACCGTCCGAAGTGCATACTTCTAAAGTAGTAGCATCTTCTAATAGACTTAGTGGGACTTTAAACGCACTATATAAGATATCGTTAATACCACCCTTAGCCATATCTAAAGGAGTATGACAACATATAGCATTAATACCATGTTGAATTAACTTATACTCAATACTATTAGATAGTATCGACTTGATAGGGTTAAATATTACAGGGTGATGAGATACTATAGTATCATATCCGCCTTGAATAGCTTCATCTATTACGCTGTTAGTAATATCTAAAGTTACTAATACTTTAGATACTTTACTATTAGGATTGCCTATTAGTATTCCAGAGTTATCCCACTTTTCCTGAGTGGAAAACTTAGCTACACTATCTATAGCAGAGTATACGTCTTGTAATGTGCTGAACAGTTCGCCAGTAGCAAGTTTTTCAGTCTTTAATACTATCTGTTGTAGTGTAGAATAGTCGGTATTAGAAAACTTTAAGCTATCTATAAGTTTGTTTAAAGAACGAACTTTGTATAGTCCGTACTCTTTAGAGAGTTCGTCGTTAAAGTCTACCTTACCGATTTTAGCGGTGTACTCTGGTAGTTTGGTAGAAAATCCAGTGTAGGATACCTTCATAGTAGTATAGAAAGTATCTCCCACTTTAGAAGGAATCTCTTTAACTATTTCAAATCCATCGGAATAGAGTTCTTTTCTTAATAGCGGAGCTTTAGTCATAGGTTGCAGTATTAAAGATATATTCAAAGTTTTTAATAGAGGCTCGTTGCGAATGATACTTAATATAGTTTCTCCACCCAAACCAGCTATTACCACATCGCTTACGCTATGTAGGTCTATATTCTTTAAACCGTCGGACTTAACGAGTTTAATCTTATCGTTAAGACTGTAACGCTTTATAGTCTGTTCGGCAGACTTTAAAGGACCGTCCACCACATCAGAAGCTATAACGTTAGAGCATATGTTTGCTTGTATTAAATACACACATAGGTGTGCGTGGTCTGTACCAACGTCGCAGACGGTACCAGTACCGTCCACTAAGTCAGCACAAGATTTTAGTCTATCGTCTATTTTAATCATAGTTTATAATATAGTGTTGCAATGCTAAACAGTAATATAGTATATCTTACTTAGTAGCAAAGTATTCGTTTAACTTTTGTACTAAAGCGTCAGCGTCAGTTCCGTGAACTGCACAAGCCTCTTCAATGCTTTCGCCTCTTGAAGCAGGACAACCTAAGCAGTGCATACCAATCTCTAAAAAGAAAGGAGCTACTCCAAAGTCTTGGTCTAATATATCACCAATAATAGTGTTTTTAGTAACAGAATATGCCATTTTAAAATACCTCCAAAAAATTTTTTAATATTAATAAACAAGGCGGAATATAGTTCCGCCAGTTTATAATCTTTTAGTATTAAGATAATAGTACTATTAATATCTATTTCTCATTTCTGCAAAGCACTTGCTACAGTATACTGGTCTGTCGCCCTTAGGTTGGAACTTAACCTTAGCTACGCCACCACACTTACTGCAAGTAGTTTCAAAATATTCGGTACTATTAGTAGAAGGACGGTTTCCGCCGTTCTTTCTTGCTTGACGACATTCTTTGCATCTTTGTGGTTCGTTAGAAAAACCTTTTTCAGCAAAAAATTCTTGTTCACCAGCGGTGAAAGTAAACTCTTTTCCGCAATCCTTACAGATTAAAATCTTATCTTGATACATAAAAAAAACCTCACTTTGTAAGATATAAAAATATAGTTTGTGGACCACGGACGGACTTACACCATCACCTTTGAATATAATTTAACCATTAATAATTAATATTTTTTAAATATAACAAATAAACAATACACAACGCTCTATTTAAGCTACTGGACCGTATATTATAAGTTTTTTGGAGGAATGCTCCAGATAACCTTAATCTTTCTTCTAATACGCTGAATGGCGTTATCTACCGACTTTACAGATATACCTAACTTTTTAGATATTTCGGCATACGATAGTTCGTTAGAAAATAGCATTAAGATTTCAAATTCACGTTTAGATAGCTTTTTAGATAGTACTTTAAGCATATCAGAGAACGTTTCTTTTTCTATTAAAATATCCTCTGGTGTACCGTCTAAGGATGTTTCCTCGTTATCTTCCGAGTTATTTAATAGGTAGTTATCTTTGGTATCTATAGGTGGAATATAACCGTATATTTTTTTAATAGCGGTGTTCATCTTATTCTGTATACACACGTCAGCAAATGAGGAAAATTTGGAACCTTTATCCGCATTATAGCAGTACACAGCGTTAATAAGTCCCAAAAAACCTTCTTGAACTAAATCGTCCCTATAACTATTAAGTTGACTTAGCTTATTAGCTTTTATTAGTATTCTTTCGATGTATCTTGAAATTATCTCATTAAAAGCGTTAGTATCTGTTTTAGCTAATGGAACTAACTGTTCATCTGAATAGTTTTTAAACACGGTATCTTTTAAGTTTGAATACATAGTTATATAATCACCATACCACCATATAATAAGTTAATAATACACTAATTTTAGAACTTTGTCAAGTAGTATATCAGCAAATTTAATAAAAAAATCACGGAACGCATATAACGTTCCGTAGATATTATTACATATATATAGTACTTTTATACCTTGCTATAGGTCTTTCTTCCCATAGAGAATATATCCCCACCGTAACAGTCGTTAGCCACGGTTAATGGAAAATCTTGTACGGTTAGTCGTTTAACCGATTCGCAACCTAAGTCTTCAAAAGCTATCACTTCACAAGACTTTATACAGTGTGAAGCTAAAGCTCCCGCACCACCTATCGCACATAGATATATCGCCTTGTTTCTAACTACTGCATCTTGAACTGCTCTGTTTCTTTCACCTTTGCCTATCATGGCACATAGACCTAAGTCTAATAGGGTAGGGGCGAACTTATCCATTCTGCTTGAAGTAGTAGGTCCACAAGAACCTATAGGTTTATCGGCAGGTGCTGGAGTAGGTCCGGCATAGTATATTATAGCGTCTTTCAGGTCGAACGGTAAAGGCTTACCCTCGTCTAATAGAGAGACTATTCTCTTATGTGCGGCATCTCTTGAAGTGTACACAGTACCACTTAATAGAACCTTATCGCCTACTTTAAGAGTAGGTATTACTTTTCTAAGGTCGTTAGTATTCACTCTTACTACGTTAGACATTTATTATTGCACTTCCTTCGTAGTATCTTCTTCTTCGGTTTCGTCTGGAAGAGAGTCTTCTAAAGCCTTTAAGAAGTCGTCATCTATACCGTCTAACTTTATAGGTTGAGTTTTGTGTGGTACATAGTCTTCGTTAAAAGTATCTTTAGGGGTATCTTTAGGCTTGTACATAAATTGAGATAGGTCATCGTCTAAGTCGTCAAGGTCTAATATCTTTTTAGGACTTTCCTTAACTGGTTCAGTTTGAATACTATCTAAACTATCTAAAGTAGGTACAGATATAGTATCTATATCCTGTGATACGTTAGGTTTAACTTCTTCTGTGATATCTTCTTGAATAGAAGTTTCGTCTGTTTTGGCTTCTTCTTCCACAGAAGTTTCAGGTTCAGGAGTAGAGACTTCTTCAACTTCTGCCTTAGGTAGACTTTCTAATAGAGAAGTAAGAGGTTCATTGTCTTCTACCTTTTCTTTAACTTCGCTAACCTTTTCTGATGTGGAGTTTACTAACTCTATTACAGAGCATAGACTTTCATTTATGTATCCAATCTGAGATAGTATAATACTCTTGAAGTCCTTAGTAGCAGTTTCCATATCTTCGGACTTTTTATTGATGGCTTCAGCCTTTTCGTTAGCGGAAACTTTAGCTTCGTTGATGATGTTTTCTGCTTCAGTTTGTGCATTTTGGATAGTCTTGTCTGCTTCCAACTTAGCGTCAGTGATAATCTTATCTGCTTCTTCTAATGCTTTAGACTTAACTTCTTCTGCTTCTGCCTTTATGCTTTCTGCTTCAGTTTTAGCAGTATCTGTTTGAGTTTTAGCAGTAAGATTAGCAGTATCTAATATCGCTTTCATAGTCTTGCTAACGAACTCATTTTCGGATAGAGACTTAACGTTATCGTTGAGTTCTTCTACAGTAGCTATTAACTTTTTAGCCTTTGCTAAGTCGTCGCTATCGGTAAGTTCTTCTAACTTAGAAGATAGTAGCTTGTTTTCTTGTTTAAGATTTTCTACTTCGGTAGTTAGGTCAGTATTTAGCTTGTTAAGTTCCTCAACCTGTTTAGAGGATACGTTGTTCTGTTCTTCTTTAATTTGAACTATCTGTTCTTTTAAAGTAGTATTTTCTTCTTCAAGGGAAGTTATAGTATCATCTTTTTCGATAAAGATATCCTTAACCTGTTGAAGTTTTTCTTGCATTAGTATGAGTTCGTCATCTTTTTGGCTTAAAAGTTCGTCTTTTTCCTTTAGTTTACTTTCTAACTCTGGGCTAATACCACCAGATAGTTTTTTTAGTTTAACTTCAAACTCTTGGCGGTCACGTTCGTGAGCCTGTCTTTCGTTAGCGAGAGTAACATCGCTAACTCTTAGTTTTTCGTTTAATGAGTCTATAATACTTTCTAACTGTTTGGTATCTGCACCGTTTCCGTTAGAGTTTTCTTCGGCGTCTCTTAAGTCTTTTTCAAGTCTATCAATCTTGTCTTGAAGTTCTTCAAAAAAGCTGGTAACGTCTTCTTTTACGTAACCTTTTTGACCAAGTTTGGTTTCACGTAACATATTAATATCGTTAGACATATTCCAATACTCCCTTTATAAAAATGTTTGAGTGTATCCCATAACAGATACTCATAGCTTGTATAGGTTACATACTGTACAAACCTATTCTATAATATATTACCATATTATCAAAAAAAAGTCAAACAAAATTATTAAAAGATACTATTATAGTGTAGTTCAAGCCATGAAAAAATTGTTTACAAAAAGTTAATAAAAAAATTCTTTACAATTAAACCTATTGATGATATAATATTTAGTGTTCTATGTTCTTAGGCTTGGGATTTAGCCGTATACTTGCGGAATGTACCTACCTTTGTCTCAGAACATCAGATATATTTTAAATTTTTTTAAAGAGGTGCTTTTATCATGATGAGAAAAGAAGAAAAGGCTGCTGTTATCGAAGCTAACAGAAAGCATGATACCGATACTGGTTCTCCAGAAGTACAGATTGCTATTCTAACTAAGAGAATTAACGACCTTACTCAACACTTAAAAACTTATAAGAACGACCACCACAGCCGTAGAGGTCTATTAAAGATGGTTGGTAAGAGAAGAAATCTTCTTAACTACTTAGCTAAGAAAGATATCAACAGATATCGTGCTACTATCGAAAAGCTTGGTCTAAGAAAGTAGTCCATTTAATACGTATACCTTGGGGCAGTAGGGTAGTCTTGTACCTTTCTGCCCATTATACAATCTGTTTGAACTTAATATTTAGTTGCAGACTTCAGAAGTTGGAGGATAAAGAGTATATATATTATTCAAAATAGTGCTTTTTATCGTCTACCTTCTGTAGTCGGCACATGGGAGGAATTGTCAAAATATGTTTGAAAACTATAAAACTTTTGAAACTACCTTTGCAGGTAGAAAATTAGTCGTTGAAACTGGTAAGACTTGTGAACTTTCTAACGGTTCTTGTTGGGTACACTATGGCGAAACCGTAGTAATGGCTAACGTTACTGCAAGTGCTAAGCCAAGAGAGGGTGTGGACTTTTTCCCTCTATCTGTAGACTATGAAGAAAGAATGTATTCAGTAGGTAAGATACCAGGCTCTTTTACTAAAAGAGAAGGTAAACCTTCCGAAAAGGCTATACTAACTTCAAGAATGGTAGACCGTCCTATTAGACCTTTATTCCCTAAGGATATGAGAAACGACGTTTCGGTAGTTATGACCGTATTAGCCGTAGACCCTGATTGCTCTCCTGAAATTACTGGTTTAATAGCTACTTCTATAGCTATATCTATCTCCGATATCCCTTGGAATGGTCCTATTGCTGGTATCAGCGTAGGTTTAGTAGACGGTAAGATAGTTCTTAACCCTAATCTTGAAGAACGTGGTAAGTCTGACCTTAACCTAACAGTTGCTGGCTCTATGGAAAAGATAGTTATGATAGAAGCAGGTGCTAACGAAGTAGACGACGATACTATGTTACAGGCTATCGTTACTGGTCACCAAGAGATTAAGAAGATGGTATCCTTTATTAGCGATATTCAAGCACAAATCGGTAAGGAAAAGTTTGCGTTTGAGTCCCAAGAAGTAGACCACGATATGTTCGACGCTATTGAAGAGTTTGCTTCCGATAGAGTAAAGTTCGCTTTAGATACTAACGATAAGAACGTTCGTGAGGAAAGACTAACTCCTATTAAAGACGATATCCACGCTAAGTTTGATGAACTATATCCTGAAAAGGAACTAATGATAGATGAATGTATCTACAAGCTACAAAAGAAGATAGTTAGAAATTGGCTATATGAAGGTAAGCGTGTAGACGGTAGAGGTATAGACGAAATTAGACCTCTTTCCGCTGAAGTAGGTCTACTACCAAGAGTACACGGTTCAGGCTTATTTACAAGAGGTCAAACTCAAGTATTAACTATAGCTACTTTAGGTCCTGTATCTGAATCACAGAAGATTGACGGTCTTGATGAAGAAGATAGCAGACGTTATATGCACCACTACAACTTCCCAAGCTATTCAGTAGGCGAAACTAAACCAAGCCGTGGTCCTGGTAGACGTGAAATTGGTCATGGTGCTTTAGCTGAAAAGGCTTTAGTTCCTGTACTACCTTCCGTTGAGGAGTTCCCATATGCACTTAGATTAGTTTCTGAAGTACTATCTTCTAACGGTTCTACTTCACAAGGTTCTATATGTGGTTCTACATTAGCACTTATGGACGCTGGCGTACCTATTAAAGCTCCTGTAGCTGGTATATCTTGCGGTCTTATTACTAAGCCAGATAGCGACGAATTTATGACTATGGTAGATATCCAAGGTTTAGAAGACTTCTTTGGCGATATGGACTTCAAAGTTGGTGGTACTCATAAGGGTATTACTGCTATCCAAGTAGATATTAAAGTAGACGGTCTTACTTACGATATCATTAAAGAGGCTTTCGCTAAAACTCACAAGGCAAGAGACTACATTCTTGATGAGATTATGCTAAAGGCTATCCCTGAACCAAGAAAAGACGTTAGCAAGTACGCTCCTAAGATGCTACAGACTAAAATTCCTGTAGACAAGATTAGAGAAGTTATCGGTCAAGGTGGTAAGGTTATCCAAAAGATTTCTGCCGATTGCGACGTTAAGATAGATATCAACGATGACGGTAGCGTATTCATTAGCGGTATAGATAGCGAAAAGACTAATAAGGCTCTACAGATAGTCGAAACTATAGCTAATGACCCTGAAGTTGGTGCTATATACAAGGGCAAGGTAGTTAGAATTATGAACTTCGGTGCTTTTGTAGAAATCGCTCCTGGTAAGGACGGTTTAGTACACATTTCTAAACTTGATAAGGGTAGAGTTGAAAACGTAGAAGACGTAGTATCTATCGGCGATGAAATTATCGTTAAGGTTATGGAAATAGACAAGCAAGGTAGAATTAACCTTTCCAGAAAAGACGCTTTAGCTGACTTAGAAGCTAAAAGAAAAAAGAAGTAATTACTATCGTATGATATAATATACACAGTACCTATTGAACGTATGCTCAATAGGTACTATCTTTTTATACTGTGAAAACGATAAAAAAGATAGCCTACTATTATAGTAAGCTATCTTTTTTTATTAAGATAATTTTGTGTAATGTTATTTAGCTAAGTCGTCTTGAGTGATAGTTCCAAGTAGATACTTCTTTAACTTTAATAAGTCGGAAGTAGCAACCTTTTTATCGTGAGTAATATCTATGTTAACCATACCTTGTTGAGTAAGTTCACTAACACCGAGTAGATGCTTTTTAAGAGCTAATAGGTCAGCAGTAGAAACTTTACCGTCTACGTTAGCGTCGCCCCAAACTATGTCAGCATCAGGATTAGCAGTAGTAGTAGTGGTATCATCTTTAGAAGTAGTAGTAGTTACTGTAGTAGTAGTAGGTTCAGCAGTAGTGGTAGTAGTAGGTTCTTCGGAAGTAGTAGTAGTAACGTCAGGAGTAGTAGTTACTTCTGTAGTAGTGGTAACTTCACCGTTAGAAACGTATGTAATATAAGCACTTTCAAGAGTTACGTTATCAGTACCAGTGTACCAAGCACCAAGGTTTATCTTGCCGTATTGGTCTTCTTGAATGTAGTCTTGAATATCAGCTGGAACGTACCAAGTGAACGTTAAATTCTTACCCTTTTCGTTTACTGTAAAGTCTTCGTCTTGATACCAGTAATCCTTACCCTTAGGGCAATCAGCAGATACGCTTACGCCACAAGCACCAACGTACTTTTCCATCTCTTCGGTGGAACTTACTGTGAATGTTACGGCTACTATGTTATCTGTAGTAGGGTTGTAACCTTCTGGAAGTAGGTCTACTATAGGAATTTCAAAGTTGTGGTTGTCTTCATCGTTAGGGTCTACAGTCTTGCCTTCAAACTTGATAACGTCGCCCTTCTTAACGTCGTCAGGTAGAGTAGGAGCGGTAGTAGTAACTTCTGGTTCAGGAGTAGTAGTAACTTCTGGAGCCTTTAAGTAGTCAACGGATACGGACTGAATAGTTAGGTTAGATAGAGCGTTTTCACCAGCACCTGCATAGTAAGCACCGAAGTTTACCTTAGCGTCATAGTCAGCCTTTACGTAGTTTCTAAATTCACGAGGGATTACCCAAGTGATTTCGTAAGTATCGCTACAGTCTTCATAGTAGATGTTAGCACCTTGATACCAGTTCTTGTCAGTAGTGGAGCTACCAGCGTAGTCATCACTTACAGATACACCCCAAGAAGCTATTAGCTTACCGATATCAGAACCGTTACCTGAAACCTTAATAGTAACTGCACCTATAACGTCATCGTTAGTTAGACCTAAGTCAGATAGACCGATTTCATAAGTGTCGCCCATGTTTAGAGTTTCGTTTACGTCCTTGCTGATAGTATCGGAGTAGTCGTAAGTTTCGTCCATAGTATAAGTGCAAGTAGCTTCAGTAATGTTTACTTTAACAGGCTTTAGTTCTGGACTTTCAGATTCAGCATAGTCAGCAGGGTTTACACCATACCAGTATTGAGCGGATACACTGCTCCAAGCGTCAGTAACTACGAAAGGTTTAACGTCGTCATATACGTCCCATTGTGCTTGAATGTATTGAGTACCAGCTTCGCCAGCTATGTAGTCAAAACCGCCGTAGTTCTTGCCGTTGTCGTTCTTGATAGTAGCATATTCTTCGCCACCTACAGTACCGCTTTCGTTGAACCACATCATGCTTGCTTTTTCAGTAGAACCGCTATTAGCTATTTCGCTACCCTTTTGTACAGAGATACCAGCACCGAATTGCGCTTCGTACATAGGTTCGTCGCTTTCAAAAGTAAATCTACAGTGGTCAACAGTTACACCAGTAGGAATACCAAAGTCTTCAGCAAATCTAAAGTTGTTGCTGTTAGTAATCTTTTCGTTGTCGCTGTCGGTTTCGTATACGTCGTTACCGTCTGCGTCCTTTTCTGGTTCATAAGTTTGGTCTAATACTATAGGTTCGTTGCCTTCATCATAGGATGACCATTGACCGCCTTGTTTTAGAGTAACAGTCTTAGTTTCGCCAGAAGAAGAACTACTTACTACGTTAGAAGTGTTGTTGCACTCTGTACCTTCGGTAATATCGAACCAACCTGATAGAGAGTCGCCAGTAGTAACCTTACCACTGGTAGTCTTGTCATTACCAGGTTTAGATGGATTAGTAGGGTCGGTTGGGTTTGTAGGGTCTGTAGGATTAGTAGGTTTATCAGTAGAAGTTCCACCAGTTTCTACACTTGAAACCTTTATGGAGTTCTTATCTAATAGATTTTCAGTACCAGTAGACCAGTCAGCATAGTATGTTAGCATAATTTGAACGTCGCTAACGCCACTTGGAACTTTAACTACTACGGATAGCTTTCCGCTTTCGTCGAACTTTTGTTCTTCCCAAGTATCTACTTTACCTACCCACTTAGAAGCAGCAGCGTCCCAATAGCCTACTTCACCAGAAGTGGTAGCACCAGCTTGTCCACCAGATAGTGTAACAGTAACAGTACCAGCAGTAACAGAAGTAGTATCTATATGGATTTTACCAGTAGTAGTACCATCGGTATTCTTTTCTACTTCGTATTTAGAAGATATAGTTTCGGCATTAACTGTAGTGTAGGCTATTGATGAAAACATTTGAGCAGTAGCACAAGTTAGTAGTACTGCACAAGCTATAGCCATTGCCTTAAATCCTTTAGCTTTTGAATTTGACATAATATAACCAATCCTTTCTTTAAATAAATAGATAAATAAAGTTTAATATTCGAACTTATATCATATTTATTATGATACTATATTAATACTAATAATTATAGCTCAAATCTTTTAGATATTCTTGAATTTTTTGTGAACAATCCACTAAATATATGTACAAATTTTTGTTACAAAAATTATGCAATTTGCCTAAAAAAGAACGCTTTTATAGGTGAACATAGACAACATATATTTAATAGTACGACTATTCAACAAAACGATTGACAAAGTACTATTATTATGATATAATCTATTAATATAGTTGCTTTTTTGTGGCGTGTAAGTATATTTTTTTAAGGTTGGTGTGTTACGTAATGGGTTGGTTTACTAAAGATAATGATGAAGATATAGACGACATCTACAATAAGTTAGATGATATCTACCAAAGACTGGAGGCTTTAGATGCCGTAAATGCTTTTTCAAGTAGACTTTCAAGGTTAGAAAAGACTTCCTCTTATTTGGAAAACGTGTTAATCGAAACCGTTAAGGATATAGAAAAACGTGTAGATAAGTTGGAAACGGTCTCTACTATGCCAACTATTGAAAAGGGTTCTATTTCCGAAGATGCCTCAGAAGTAATTCAAGAAGAAATTCAAACTATTAAAATAGACCTTAAATCTTTAAAGAAGACCGTTAGTATGTTAGACGATACTTCTAATAGTAGCAGTAGCGAAACCTCTAACGATGCGGTTATGGAACGTATTAACGATTTGGACGAGGTAATTAAAAATCTTTCTTTAAAAGTATCGTACTTTGAAGTTACTAACAGTAAGAGTAACAACAATGCAGACGAAATTTCCGCTCTTAAAGAGGAAGTTAAACTTAAAGATGAAAAGATTGAAGAACTTACCAAAAAGATTGAAAGCGTATCTTACATAATAGATGAAGACAATAAGAATATCAAAATGGTGGCTAAGTACATAATAGACCAAGCTAATACCATTAAGGCTCTTAAAGAAGATATTAAGTCGCTTAAACAAGATAGATAATAAAAATTTGAGAATGGCTAAATAGTCATTCTCAATTTTTTTAGTAATATATATACTATTGAATGGAGAGTATAAGTATAAGTTTATCTTTATGCCGATAGTAGCTTAGACTGTCTGCAACGCTTTCTAAAACTTGTTGGAGTAGTACCAGTACACTCTTTAAATATCTTAGTAAAGTAGTCAGGAGTGGAATATCCTAACATATCGGCTACTTCATAGTTTTTAAGATTGCTATTTTCGATAAGTTTTTTAGCGTATTCCATCTTTACGGTGTGTAAGAATACACTAAAGATTACACCAGAACTTTCTTTAAACTTAGCGTTAAAGTCTTCACGGTTCATAGAGTAGTTATAAGCCACATCGGATAGAGTAATAGTTTCGTTTAGTCTATCGAGTATGTATTCGCATACTGAATTAGTAAAGTCATCGTTGATATTAGCATTACAGCGTTCTATAGCGGTACGTAGGAACTCTTTATTGGATACCGAATATCTATACTTAGCTATTTTGCACTTAATATCTTCTAATACAGATAGTATTTTTTGTTCAGTTATAGGTTCTTCTATGAACTCAATATCTTCAAGGTTTAAGTCTTTGTATACGTAGGTAATTTGATTATAGTCAGCACATATTATCATAGGAATAGTAATGTTGCAGTCTTTAAGCTGATTTAATAGTGTTAAACTATTAATAGCAGAGATACCACTTCCTATAAACACCATATCGTAATGGTCTGCTTGTAGAACTTCTACAGTCTTTTTGCAGTCTTCTAATATTTTAGATACTTCAAAGTTGCACTCTTTCCAAGCCTTCATTTTAGAGTACGTAAAACGCATATTAATATCATCTTCTACTATTAACACCTTGTACATAATAAAAACTCCTCTCGAATATTCACTAAATATTAAATGTTAAAAACTGGAATATAAAAAATAAAAAAGGCGAGTATATAGTCTACACAGTATAGACTGTACTTCTCGCCTTTGAGTATATCTTAAGTTAATAATATTCTAACATACTATTTTAAAAATTTCAAGAGGTATATTAAATTTTTAGGATATTCAAACTATATGCTACTAATAGTTAATAATATTAGGCACATTAGCAGATGTCACAAAAAATTCTCCAAATATTAATAACATTTAAGACTATTTTAAGGAACTTAAACTATAATTATATACATAATAAAGATACAAATACTCTATAATCGTATATAGAACACATTTTTATAATATAAAAAGGGAGTGTATATTTTGAAATCTAATAACTTTAAAAAGATGATTAGTGGTGTAACCGCTATGTGCTTCGTAGTGGCTATGAGTATGGGTATGAACGTCTCCGCTTTTGGTGGCTGGGACTGGGGCGAAGATACCGAAACTACCACTACTACCGTTGTAACTTCGGATACTGATGATACCGAAGATACTCAGGATACAAGTTTTACCCGTCCTACTGCTCCTTGGGAAACCGATACCGACCAAACTACTCCACCTATTCCAAATGAAAACGGTTCTGAGGGTGACATAAACCTTGACGGTAACGTATCTACTATAGACTTACTAATGCTTAAAAAACACATAATCGGTATAGATGAACTAACTGGTCAAGGTCTATACAATGCTGATATGAACCATGACCAATCGGTAACTGTAGTAGATGCTATTCTATTAAAGAATACTATTCTATATGGTGGTAGCAGTTCCGAAACTACTACTACTACTACTACCGATAAGGACGATACCGACGATACTACAGACGCTCCAAAGTCCGAAACTACCGACGCTACACACTTTGTATTCTCTGAAAACGGTGTAACTGCTTATGCTTACAATGAAAGTGGCGACTTAGAAGAAGTTAAAGATAGTGCTATGGTAGACTATGATAACAACATAGTAACTATCAGTGGTTTAGTTCTTGATAGTGACGGCAAGGCTTTAGACTTTGAGTTTGAAGGTTCTGGAGAAGGTCAAATAGTAGTAAACATGGACGATACTTACACAGAAGACGACGTAACTCTATCATTACAAGGATTAACCTTAACTTGCAATGATAACTCCCCAATATACGTAGAGAACGTAGGCGGTGAATGTCAGATATCTGCTAAAAAGGGTACTGATAACGTAATCTCCGACGGCACAAGCTATACTAACTACAATGGCGAAGTAGGTGCTATATATGCTCGTGATGACATCAAGTTCAAGGGTAAAGGCACTCTTACAGTAAACGGTAACTGTGCAGAAGGTATAGTATGTAAGAACGATATCAAAATCTGGAATGGTACTTTAGTAGTAAACGCTCAAGATGACGGTATTAAGGGTAAAGACTCTGTTAGAATTGGCGACCCTGACGACTTAGTAGCTAACGGTGGTAACGGTGACTATAGTACTCTATCTGTAACCGTAGTTAGTGCTAATGGTGACGGTATTAAGTCCAACGAAGACGGCGACGAAACTAAAGGTTATGTTACTATCAACGGTGGTACTATCAACGTAACTTCTTATAGTGACGGTATTCAAGCGGAAAGAAATCTAACCGTAAACGGTGGCGATATCAATATTACTACTACCGCTCCTATCACACAGAGTAATAACAACAATGGTCCTGGTGGTGGTCCTAACGGCGGTGGCGGAATATTCGGTCCTGGTAGCAATAACGATAATAGTTCCTATACCGATGACGAAGGCAATACTGCTAAGGGTATGAAGGCTGGTAATAGCATAACTATTCAAGACGGTAATATAGTTATTAACTCTACAGATAACTGTATTAAGACTTCTGACTTATACTCAAACGGTACTTGCGAAGTAAATGGTGGTACTTTAGAGCTAAACTCCAGTGCTGGTAAGGGTTTTAGAATATATGGTGCTTTAACTATCAATGACGGTACTATTACTGTAGACGCTTCCGATGAAGGTATAGAATCTAAGACCAACGTAGAAATCAATGGTGGTATTATTAAAGTAACTGCTGGCGATGACGGTATCAATGCAGGCGGTACAGACGATACTTCAGGTAGTAAGACTGTTACTGTCAATGACGGTTCGATATATATAGTAGCCTCTGGAGACGTTATAGACTCTAATGGTATGATATACTTTAACGGTGGTACTACTCTACTATGCCGTGAAAGAAGTGGTGGCGATTCAGCCGTAGATGCTTCCGACCGTGGTGGTCAAATATACATCAATAACGGAGCTACTTTAATAGCTTTAGGTGCAAGTGGTGATATGTGGACAGATATCGACGGTAGTTACACTACAGACGATAGTACTACTGCAATATTAAATTCTAACGTAGGTACTATAAGTAGTGTATTAGCTACTAACGGTTCAGAAGTACTATCTTACTTCCATGACTATCAAGTAGTAAGTGGAAACTTAGGAATATTCTATGCTGGCCCAAGTGGTTCTACACTATATGTAAACGGTTCTGCTACTGGTGGTACAGAAGTATTTAGTGGTATATACTCTACAGGTGGTACAGTATTTGAACAGGGTACAGAAGTAACTTCAAGTAGTTCCGGTGGTGGCGGAATGTGGTGGTAATACTATACAGTCTTCTCTTTATAACACACTTATAGATGCATATTAGAACGGCTTATATAGTCGTTCTGGTATGTAACGTGGTGTAGACTTTTTTAGATTTTTTTTAGTCTACACTATGTTAGATACTAATAGTATCTATAGTTAATTTAGTAAGTTTAAAATCCCATATTATAAACATAACCATAATCGAAAACATAACAAGAGCGTATCTAAATCCCATATAATAGATACGTTCTTGTTATGTATTATCGATAAAAAATAGCCACCTTAATGATAAGGTGGCTATAACTATAGATTACTCTTGTAAACTGTATTAGAAGTTGCTAATAGTACCAAGTAGATACTTTTTAAGTACTAATAAATCAGCAGTAGAAACTTTTCCGTCCTTGTTAGTATCGGCATTAAGTTTTCCTTGAGCGGATAGTTCGGAAGTACCTAATAGGTGTTTCTTTAAGATTAGTAAGTCAGCAGTAGTAACTTTACCGTCTACGTTAGCGTCACCTAATAGAACGTCGCTACTTGGTTGTTGTGAAGTAGTAGTAGTAACCGTAGTACCATTAGTATTAGATGTAGCACTTGTAGTAGTAGTAGCCTTAGTAGTAGCTGTAGTACTCTTAGTAGTAGAAGTTGAAGAGTTTGAAGTTCCTGTAGTAACCTTAGTAGTAGTCGTAGAAGATGCAGTAGTAGGTGTAGGAGTACTTACTGTAGTAACAGTAGTTTCGGTTAGTATTGTAGAAACGTGAGCCTTATCTACAGTTACGTCTACGTCAGTACCGTTGCCGTCTTGGTCGAAAGTTTGAGCCCAATACTTTTGGAACTGTACTTCTTGAATCTTTTCTGGAATGTTAGATACCTTAATAGTAGCCTTACCGTTGCTATCGAAAGAAGCCTCCCAAGGTAGTTCAATCCATTCTTCCTTGTCGTTATCCCAATAGCCTATAGCACCGTTAGCTTGTGCGTTGGATTTAGACTGTAAGTCTATAGTAACTGAAGTAGCGTCGCCAACCTTGATTACTGTATTACCGTCGCTATCCTTAGATAGTTCAGCGTCCTTGTCTACTACAGACGTAGTAGTAACGGAAGTAGTAGTGTAATCGGTAGGAACTGTAGTTACTGTAGTGAGTTCTTCTTTTGTAGTAGTAGTGTTATCAGTTGGAACGGTAGTAACTGTAGTGTTGTCGCCGTCTTTTAAGATAGTAGCTTTAACGTCTGTAACCGTAACAGAACCGCTTTCAATCCACCATAGGTTCATAGTAAGATTTCCGTTAGCGTCTAAAGTAGCATCACTTGGAATACTAATGTTTATAGTACCTGTGGAACTGTTAAAGGTTTCGTTTATGTTGCCAGTAACCTTGCCGTTTATACCGTCTATGTTGATATCGCCAGAAACGTTACCTATCTTTTCATTACCAGGGGCAGTTATTAGACCTATAGAGATAGAAGATACTTTATCGCCACTCTTCATAATGGTATTTAAAGGAACGTTAAAAGTCTCTCCACTGGTTACTTCTTTATTAACGTTGGTAGATACTTCAGTTTCGCCAGTTTGAACAGGAGCAGTAGTTACTGTAGTATCGTCACTATTAGAAGTATCACTATCCGAAACGGAAGTAGTACTTTCGGAAGTGTTAGAAGTATCGGAAGTATCTTCGGTAGTAGAAGTAGTAGTAGTGGTCGTAGTAGTAGTATCTGAAGAAGAACCCTTTACACCTTCGATAGAGCTATCTATAGAACCTGAACTCTTATTGGAATATAGACCTGCTAAAGCACCTACAAAGCCTGCGTTGTAGTCAAGAGCTACTTCTGTATACTTGTATAGGCTGATTTGGTCGGAGTAAGAACCGTCTTGCATAGGACCACCAACTAATGCACCTATAAGAGTGTGTCCCATAGTGATAGTAGCATTTTCAGTAGGGAATGTACTTAGTCCACTTGCTGCACGGTGGTGTGGATTAGTTACCGAATTATCAGAAAAGCCTGTCATATAGCATAACTTCTTAGGATTGCTACCCATTAGATAGTTCATTTGCTTTTCTGCCCAAGAAGTGTATTTAGAAGTCTTGTTGTACTTATCGTATACTAAACCTACTAACTGCATAGCGGTATTGTATCTTGCACTACCCCAGTTATCAAAGCATACATAAGTATTATCGAGTGTAGTCTTAGATTGGAAGCCGTCTAAAGTTTTAGCTACTTGCTCCATCATTTGAGGGTTTAAAGAACCCCAATCTGGGTGTTGTGCGTTACTAATACCACTACTTAGTTGACCGAATATTAGGTTTACTGCAGGCCACATATTACCCCAACATAGAGGCCAGTCACTACAGAACTTGTAAGCGTCGCCACAGTCGTTAAGGAATGTATTAGCGTCGGATACGTAAGAAGTATCTCCAGTAGCTACATATAGTGAAGCTGCTGCCCACATTAAGTCGTCTATGTAGCTATCGCTTTGATAGAATGAACCTATACCTTCGGAGGCTACTTGCTTAGAGTTCTTTTTAGCAAAGTTGTATAATGCCTTAGCGTAGTCTAAAGACTCCTTATCGCCAAAGTTCTTATAGTGGAATGCTAAAGCACCTACAGTATTAGATACTATATCAGTAGCCGGATTGCTTGAAGTAGCAAAGTATACAGGTCTTGAACCCTTTTGGTCTTCTGGAGCACACCATTCAGCGTGGTCTTGGTCGCCGTCACCTACTTGGTAACAGAAAGAAGTAACGTTTCCGCTACTATCGAGTACGGTACACTTTTTAAAGTAGTCCGCAAAGTATGTAGATATAGTCTTTAGGTGTCCGTCTTGACCAGTAGAAGTATAAGCGTCCTTAAATTCATAGTAGCCCCAACCTAATATAGAAGCTGAATATGCTTGTGGAAGACCAAACTTAACGTGGTCGCCTGCATCGTGATAACCACCTGATAGGTCTAAAGTACCATAAGAAGTAGATACTTTAGCATCGTCGGTGTGACAGTCATCACGCCAAGTTAAAGCACTATTTTCGCCAACCTCAGTACCACACATATTAGCATCGTAGAAGTACATAGAGTATTGTAATGCCTTGGCTAAGTTAAAGTCTGTTTCAGCAGATACTTCCATATCGTTAGTCTGAATTAGACCGTATGCAGAAGTGCTTGCTACTAATAAAGCACAACCTAAAGCTAATGCTTTAGAGGTACTCTTTTTAAAAGTCTTTTCCATTTAAAAAATCTCCTTAATAGTTTTATGATAACTAATTAGTTTAGAATAAGTATTACACATCCCCCAATTATGAAATACTTAAACGTTTAACATTCGTACTATTAGTATATCACTAATTAAGAAAAAAAGGAAGTCTTTTTGGGAATATTCACAAAAAGTTTTCATTTAGAGTACTTTTTTAAGTGTTATATTAACATACAAAGTTAGTCTGTATAGAAATATCTTTTTGGTAACTTTTGCATATAATATGTAGTAAAGGGGTGATTTTTAGTACTATGAATACTCTTTTAATGGTTTCGTTGACCTATGCTAATAAGTCCAAAAAGATACTAAATAGTTTGGGCTACGAATGTTCTATAGTCCATGAAGTGCAAAGTAGCGGTTGTAGTTATATAATACAGTACTCTGCACCTAAAGATAAAGTAGTAAGCATATTAAAAGCTAATAATATTCCTTTAAGATAGATAGTTAATACTTCACCATAGGGAGGTGAAACGTTATGGTGAACTTTGATAACTCCGCAACAAGTTTTCCAAAGCCAAAGACTGTGCGAAATAGCGTAGTATACGCTTTAAATAACTATGGTGGTAACGCTGGTAGAGGTGGGCATAGTCTATCTATGGCGACTTCTGAGGCTATATATTCAGCTCGTGAAGTGGTAGCAGACTTTTTTGACGCTTCAGCAGAGAACGTGATATTTACTCAAAACTGTACTCACGCATTGAACACGGCTATATTCGGAACGGTAAAACAAGGTGACCATGTAGTCATTAGCAACTTAGAACACAATTCGGTATCAAGAGTAGTTCATCACTTATACGAAAAAGGAGTAATAACCTATACTATATTTGAGGTATCCGAAGATGATGAGAGTACTATTAATAACTTTATATCCTCATTAAAACCTAATACTAAAGTAGTAGTAACTACTATAGGTAGCAACGTTACAGGACAGATACTTCCTTTTAAAAGTATAGGTGACATTTGTAAACAGAAAGATATATGTTATATAGCAGACGGTTCTCAAGGTAGTGGAGTAGTTCCTATATCTTTAAAAGATGATAGTATTAACATCTTGTGTACTTCGGGGCATAAGTCTTTGTATGGAGTGACTTCTTGTGGTGTACTGGTTACAGACTGTAGATATCCTATAGAACCTTTAATGTTCGGTGGTACTGGTAGCACTTCTAACACTTTAGAACAGCCTGACTTTCTACCCGATAGGTTAGAAAGCGGTACGTTAAATACTATAGGAATAGTCTCTTTAAAAGCGGGTATAGAGTACGTGAACTCTATAGGTATAAACAAAATATATCTGCATGAAGACAGTCTATGCAATACGTTTATTAATGGCATTAAAGATATTCCACAAGTGGTAGTATATCGAAGTCCAAAAGCTAAGTATCTACCAATAGTATCTTTTAATATAACTGGAATACACTCTAACTTGGTAGGAGAGTATCTTAATAGTAGTGGTTTCTGTTTAAGGGCAGGATTTCACTGTTCAGCATTGGCACACAAAAGCCTAAATACTACTAATGGAACGGTACGTTTTTCGCCGTCTATATTCAATAACACTAAGGAAGTGCATATGCTAATATTTGCTATAAAAAAAATAGTTTACAATTCGTTAAAAACTCTTGAAAACGGCTCTAAAGAGTAGTAAAATAGTATTATATTAATCTAATTATAGATACTATATTTTTTTAAGAGTACAGCATGATATATCTTAAATACTACAACACTATATAATGTTACTTTTTGGAACGTCTATTAAGGCGTTCCCTACATATAATTAATATATATAGTATTTTTGATGTGTTATGGTATGGTACTATTCTTGGTAAGGAAGTGAATTGAGCTGACTATTTTAGATTTTTTAAACAACCTATCCGATACTTTTAGTATGGTTATAAACGTATGGAACTCTATGACTGTAATTGACGCTATAGATATTGGTATACTAACCGTTATAGTGTACAACCTTTTAAAGATTATTCGTGAAACAAGAGCTGGTCAGCTTATAAAAGGTATAGTCTGGTTGGTAATTATATACTTGATATGCGAAACTATAGGGTTAAAGTCTATTACGTTTATACTGTCTAAGTTGCTAAGCGTAGGATTAATAGCTATTATGATAATGTTTCAACCAGAACTACGTAGGGTGTTGGAAAAGTTTGGTTCTACCAACATGACTAAACTAAATCCTTTTTCGTTTATGTCCGATATTCCTATTACTGGTTTAGAAGAAAAATGGAGGTACGCTATAGATACTATATGCAAATCGTGTGAAGACCTTTCGGCTTCTACTACTGGTGCATTATTCGTATTAGAACGTAACTCTAAGTTGGATATGCAGATTAAAAATGGTACTATATTAGATGCTACTCCAAGTAAGGAACTTTTTGGTAACATATTCTATCCAAAAACTCCTTTGCACGATGGTGCGGTAATTATGCGTGATGGTCTTGTTCATGCGGCGGCGTGCTTTTTGCCTATTCCTGAACGTGAGGAAGTTATAGATAAAAAACTCGGTTCAAGACACCGTGCCGCCATAGGTATGAGCGAAAACTCCGACGCTATAGTTGTGGTAGTCTCTGAAGAAACTGGTACTATATCCGTAGCGGAAAACGGTTCTATAGTTAGAGACTTTACGGTGGATAAACTTAAAGAGTATCTTATAAACAAGATGATACCTAAAGTTAATAATGAACCTCCTAAGTTGAATAAGAGTAATATAATCTCAAAAGTATACAAAAAAAAGGAGCAGTAACCGTATGAAGACGAAGATATTAACCTGTTTTAATGGTGTGATAGTATCGTTAAAAAAGTGTTCCATTAAACAGATACTGTACTCTTTTGGTATAGCTTGTATATGTTGGTATGTAATATCCAGTACGGTATATACTAACATGACTAAGACTATTAGCAACGTCCCGTTGGTAATAGATACTACAGGTACTTCTGTAGACGTAAACGGTCTTAGTGTAGTATCTCAGGATGTGGAAAACGTTACCGTTAGAATTTCAGGGGACAGAGGCGAAATAGGTAATCTTAAAGCCAGCGACTTGCAAGCTAACGCTATAGTGGAAAACATAACCGAAGCAGGTACTTATACTATATCTATAAACGTATCCAATGCCGACGGTAAGGATACCGACTTTAAAGTGGAAAGTATTCAGCCTAACTGTGCTACCGTTCAGTTTGATAAGTATATTAGTAAGGATATTCCAGTAGTAGTAAATTCACCTAATATTAAAGCCGAAGACGGGTATATCATGGATAAGGATACTCCTAAGGCTACACCTTCTACTATTACTATTAATGGACCTCAAAGTCAAGTAGATAACATTGAAGAGTTTAAAGTGGATATCGACCAAGAAAAACTTATAAATAACTACTATACGTATCATAGTACTGATGCTGAAGAGTGGTCTTTGTGTGATGAAAATCACGGGGAAGTGGACGTTAAAAACGTTACGTATAACGTTACTGATATTCAAGTAGACTATCAAGCATATCAGACTAAAACTTTAAGTCTAAAGTATAGTCTAATAAATAACGCTAATAACGTTCAGCCTAAGTTTATAATGTCCGATAGTGAAATAATGGTTGCCTCTTCGGATAGTTCATTAGAAAGTACGAATGAAATAGATTTGGGTGAAATAGATATGCGTGATGTTGGTCTGGACTTTACCAAAACTTTTGAAGTTAGTCTACCGACTTCTTACCAAAACATATCTGGTATAGATACCGTTACTATATCGTTAGATAAAGATGCTTACGAAGAAAAAGCGTTTTACAATCTATCTAACTTTGTAATCACTAACGCTCCGGAAGACTATGATATTCAAGTAATAACTTCAAGCATAACGGCAGATGTGATATGTAATAAGTATCAAATAAATACTATCACTGCTGATGACTTTGTATTGAAGATAGACCTTTCTAACACTCAAATAACGGGTAATTTAATAAACGTTCCTGTAATGATACAAGTTAGTAGTCATTCCGACGCTTGGTGTGTGGGCAGATACATGGCAGTAATCAAGGCTACCGATAAGGTGGAAGAAACCACTACAGTAACTTCTAATTATGTTCAAACTTTTTCCAATATAGAGGCTACTTCTACCACTACAGAAGACTAATATTAACCCTAAATACTTACTACAAAATAACCTATTCACATGGCATATGCATATATGAATAGGTTATATTATTATTGGAAAGTCTTTTTCCTGTACAATTTTAGTGTTAATACTAAAAAATTTTTCAAAAAAACCTTTTTTAATGTTACTTTTTTAATATAATTACTAATCTTTGGGGGGGAATTCAGATTTTTTTTATTTAAAAAATAAATATTTATCGATTGGTAAATATTATAGTTGACTTTAATACCAAAATGGGGTATACTATAATATGCAAGGGGGAACGTTGAAAATATTAATCCCCACTTACAAGGAGGAATTTAAGTTGAATATAAATGATACTAAAGAATGGTATGGTTTTAACGAGGGCAGATGGTGTGGCTCTATTAACGTTAGAGACTTTATTCTTAAGAACTTTACACCTTATGATGGCGATGACTCTTTCTTAGAAGGTCCTACCGATGCTACTAACAAGCTATGGGAACAAGTTATGGAACTTTCTAAGCAAGAAAGAGAAGCTGGTGGCGTATTAGATATGGATACTAAGATAGTATCTACTATTACTTCCCACGGTGCAGGTTATCTTAACAAGGACTTAGAGCAGATAGTTGGTTTCCAAACTGATAAGCCTTTTAAACGTTCTTTACAACCTTTTGGTGGTATTAGAATGGCTCAAACTGCTTGTAAGCAAAACGGCTACGAAGTAGACCCTGAAGTAGTTGAGATATTCACTAAGTACAGAAAGACTCATAACCAAGGCGTATTTGACGTTTACACTCCAGAAATGAAGAAGGCTCGTCACAACGCTATACTAACTGGTCTTCCAGATGCTTACGGTAGAGGTAGAATTATCGGCGACTACAGAAGAGTAGCTCTATACGGTATCGATAGACTTATCGAAGATAAGAAGGAACAACTTGCTAACACTTTAGTAAGAATGAATTCTAAGACTATCCGTCTTCGTGAAGAATTAGCTGAACAGATTAGAGCTTTAGGAGAACTTAAGGAATTAGGTAACATCTACGGTTACGATATCTCTCGTCCAGCACAAAACGCTAAGGAAGCTATTCAATGGCTATACTTTGGTTACTTAGCTGCAGTTAAGGAACAAAACGGCGCTGCTATGAGTATTGGTAGAACTTCTACTTTCTTAGACATATTCATCGAACGTGACCTAAAGAATGGCGTTATTACTGAAAAGCAAGCTCAAGAATACATCGACCACTTTATTATGAAGTTAAGATTAGTTAAGTTTGCAAGAACTCCTGAATACAACTCTCTATTCTCTGGTGACCCAACTTGGGTAACTGAGTCTATCGGTGGTATGGCTCTTGACGGTCGTTCTTTCGTAACTAAGAACTCATTTAGATACTTACACACTCTTGATAACTTAGGTACTGCTCCAGAACCTAACATGACTATTCTATGGTCTACTAAGCTACCTATCCACTTTAAGAACTACTGTGCTAAGATGTCCATCAAGTCTTCTTCTATCCAATACGAAAACGACGACATGATGAGAGTTACTCACGGTGACGACTACGCAATCGCTTGTTGTGTATCTTCTATGAGAGTAGGTAAGGAAATGCAGTTCTTTGGTGCAAGAGCTAACCTTGCTAAGTGTCTACTATACGCTATAAACGGCGGTGTAGACGAAAGAACCTTTGAACAAGTAGGTCCTAAGTACAGACCAGTAGAAGGCGACTACTTAGACTATGATGACGTTATGGCTAAGTACAAGGATATGATGGAATGGTTAGCAGGCTTATACGTTAACACTCTAAACGTTATCCACTATATGCACGATAAGTACGCTTACGAAAGAGTACAAATGGCTCTTCACGACAGAGACGTTAAGAGATGGTTCGCTACTGGTGTAGCTGGTGTTTCTGTAGTAGCTGACTCTCTATCTGCTATTAAGTATGCTAAGGTTAAGTGCATTAGAAACGAACAGGGTATAGTAGTAGACTACGAAGTAGAAGGCGACTTCCCTAAGTATGGTAACAACGATGACAGAGTAGACCAAATCGCTGTAGACATCGTTAAGACCTTTATGAACGATATCAGAAAGCATCACACTTACAGAGATAGTATCCCTACTATGTCTATCTTAACTATCACTTCTAACGTAGTATACGGTAAGAAGACTGGTAATACTCCTGACGGTAGAAAACAAGGTGTGCCTCTTGCTCCTGGTGCTAACCCAATGCACGGTAGAGACACTCACGGTGCTGTAGCTTCTCTATCTTCTGTAGCTAAGCTACCTTTCCGTTACGCTCAAGATGGTATCTCTAATACTTTCTCTATCATTCCTGACGCTTTAGGTAAGGATGATAAGGTATTCATGGGCGACTTAGACCTTGAAGGTTTTGACCCAACAGTACAAGTTGACAAGGGTTGTTGCGAAGACAACATCACTGAATAGTCACTATTAATCGAAACAGTATTCTTTATTGACGAACGCTCATTATAGGGCGTTTGTCATAAAGAGTATCTTATACTAAATTAGTATAATATAATATTAGGAGGAATTTACGATGGCTGAACCAAATCAAAAGCAAATTGATAACTTAGTAGGTTTATTAGATGGTTATGTTGAAAAAGGTGGTCACCACCTAAACGTTAACGTTCTAAATAGAGAAACTCTATTAGACGCTCAGGCTCACCCTGAAAAGTACCCACAACTAACTATCAGAGTTTCTGGTTACGCTGTAAACTTCATTAAGCTAACTAAGGAACAACAAGATGACGTTATTTCAAGAACTTTCCATAGTTCATTATAATTCTATTATAAGTAATATTTAGTTTTTACTAAAACGGTAAGTCCACCCTCGCCTCGTTGTGTATGCGGGGGTGGTTCGTTCTAATTCGATGTATTAAGTGGTGATTTTTTATGTTGGGCTATATACATTCAACCGAAAGTTTTGGAACTGTTGACGGTCCTGGTATTAGATACGTTATATTTATGCAAGGATGTCCTATGAGGTGCTTGTACTGTCATAATCCCGATACTTGG
Source organism: uncultured Oscillospiraceae bacterium (assembly GCA_934444765.1). Taxonomy (GTDB): domain Bacteria; phylum Bacillota; class Clostridia; order Oscillospirales; family Ruminococcaceae; genus UBA5884. Next base: position 69,584 of record CAKSDC010000002.1, on the reverse strand, counting down.
AAGACTGGCGTTGGTACTCCCGTTACTGCTGAACAGTTAGTGGAAAAGTATTTTGAGTATGAACCTTTTCTAAAAGGCGGTGGCATTACCGTAACTGGTGGCGAACCTCTACTACAGATTGACTTTGTTACCGAACTATTTAAACTGGCTAAGTCTAAAGGTATTCATACTTGCTTGGATACTTCTGGTATTACATTTAACCCTAAAGATACTTCTAAGTTTGACGAACTTATTAAGTACGTCGACTTGGTAATGTTAGATATTAAGCATATCGACAACGAACTCCACAAGGCATTAACTAAGCAACCTAATACTAACATCTTAGCGTTTGCTGAATACCTTAGAGATAACCATATAGATATTTGGGTTCGTCACGTGGTAGTACCTACCGTTACCGATAATGAAGAGTATCTATACAAGTTGGGCAGATTTTTAGGTACTCTAACTAACATGAAGGCTCTTGATGTGTTACCATATCATACCATGGGCAAAGTCAAGTACGATAACTTAGGCTTAGAATATCCTTTAGGTGACATTCCAGCTATGACTAAAGACGGTGCAATTAAATGCCGTGACGTTATAGTTAAAGGTATTAGGGATACTCTATCCGAAAAGGCTAAAAATAAGTCTAAGTAGTTGAACGTTATATATTATGCTATCTTATTCACTTATAAGATAGCATTTTTTTGTATCTAATAGCTATGTTGCTATAATATTATTGACTTTATAACTATTAATATGTATAATATTTAGTGTATAAAAATTTTGTGTGAAAGGTTTGAATATATATCAATGAACACTTTTAAAAGAGTATGTGCTGTGGCTATGTCCACTATGTTAATGGTATTGGTTACAGCTTGCAATCACATTAGCGAAGAAGATATGTCCCAAAGTGCTAATACTATTCAAGATACTACTACCGAAAATAGTACTACTAAAGATACTACTAATGCCGATACTACTATAGACGAAAGTTCTTTAATACCTTTTGAAAACTTTTCGGTATCTTCCGATGAAAATGGTAGCTACGTTACTATCACTCAAAGTGGTATGGAAGACTGTTATTGGGTAATCTCTTTACTACACGACGGACAAGTATTAGAATACGTTTCCGGTAATGGATATCTTAATAGTGAATATGGAAAGTTTGCTAACGATGATAGCAACACTTCCGATAGTGAAGATACTGAACAGGAAGTTCAAAACGACGACACTCAAGAAGATACTACCGAAGTTACTACTAATCTTGACGATGTAGTAAGCAAAGACGGTACGTGGACTTTTAAGTGTGTATCTGAAGGTACTGAATACTTAGAAATAGACCTTATCAATAAGGCTGGGGACGTGCGTTCTAAGTGTCAGTACACCTGTATAGTAGATGCTCATTTAGAGGCTCATATGTACTATACTAATATTAACTATTAATACTCATAAAGTAGTAGACGTTTAGCATATGTTATATAGTATAAGTCTATTCTATGGGAGGCATACCGTATGCTTATACTTAACGTTGTAGAGGCTATATTTAGAAATCTTTTCTTTTACTCTTTGCACGTCGAAAGATTGGGAATGTTCCCTAAGCCTCTACCACCAGAAAAAGAGTTGGAATACTTTAAGATGCTATCCACTAAAGACGGTACTTATGCTAAACATAAACTTATAGAACATAACTTGCGTTTAGTAGCACATATCATTAAAAAGTACTATTCGCAATCCACCGAACAGGAAGAGTTAATATCTATAGGTACTATAGGATTAATTAAAGCGGTATCTACTTTTGACTATACTAAGGGTAGCAAGTTCGCCACCTATGCCAGCAGATGTATAGAAAATGAAATTCTTATGCATTTTAGATATACTAAAAAAAGTCTAAACAACGTTAGCATCAACGAACCAGTCGATACCGACAAGGACGGCAACGCTTTAACTCTTATAGACGTTATGGCAGATAGCAGTAACATAGACGACGATGTAGACCTACTAATTCGTTCGGAACAGTTATATAAGTATATTAAAAAGGCTCTATCACCAAGAGAAGTTGAAATTATTACTCATAGATACGGTCTATTCGGTAACGAACCACTAACTCAACGTGAAGTCGCAAAGCGTTTGAATATTTCACGTTCGTACGTTTCACGAATAGAAAAAAAGGCTCTTGAAACCCTTAAGAGTATGTATGATGACAACGCTTAGGTGATAGACTTTTTTTTATATACTGTATTCCATATATTGACAATATATTCAGGCGTGGTATGATACTATATTATAGGGAACGCCAAAAGGCGTTCCATGACGTTTGTACGTTGGTATACTATACTGTTTTTAAGATGGGTGGGATTTAATGTATAATTTAGACTTGTTTACTTCTAAAGCTATAACTTCGATAGACTTGGCTATCAAAGTTAGTGGTAGTATGGGACATACTTATGTGGGTAGCGAACATCTACTATTAGGACTTATTAAAGAGGGTACTAATACAGCCTCTATAATACTATCGGCTTATAAGATAACAGAAAAAAACGTCTTTGAAAAGATTAAACATACCGTGGGTACTGGTGAAGAGTTGGTTCTTAACTATGAATGTATGACCCCTGCACTATGTAGAATACTTTCACGTTCTACCGAAAATTCAAAAGTTACTAATAGTAAGTTGGTAGGTACAGAACATATCCTTTGTGCCTTACTGAAAGAAAAAAACTGTTCCGCTAACTTGATACTACAGTCTTTAGGAGTAAACATAAACAGACTATATAAAGACTGCACTAACACTAACTATAACATTAACGAGGCTAAGACTGTAAATCCTGCTAATGAAGTAGATAACCGTCAAATACCTAACCTTATTAAGTATGGAAAAAATCTTACCGAACAGGCTTACAAAAAAGGGTTCGACCCTGTAGTCTGCCGTGAAAAGGAGATAGAAAGAGTAATACAGATACTCTCACGCAGAACTAAAAATAATCCTTGTTTAGTCGGCGAAGCTGGTGTTGGTAAGACTGCTATAGCTGAGGGTTTGGCTCAAATGATAGTAAACGGTGACGTTCCAGACGACCTAAAACATAAGAATATATTCTCTTTAGATATCCCTTCTTTATTAGCGGGTGCTAAGTATCGTGGCGACTTTGAAGAACGTATTAGAGCTTGCATTAACGAAGTAATCAAACAAGGAAACATTATTCTATTTTTAGATGAAATTCATACCATAGTAGGGGCTGGTGCAGCAGAGGGGGCTGTAGATGCTTCTAATATACTAAAGCCTCAGTTAGCAAGAGGCGAAATTCAAGTAATAGGTGCTACTACTACTGCTGAATATAGAAAAGAAATAGAAAAAGATAACGCTCTTGAACGTAGATTTCAAACGGTGTTCGTGGAAGAACCTACCGAGGCTCAGACGGTTAAAATATTAATGGGACTACGTGCTAACTATGAAAAGTTTCATAACGTTATAATCTCTGACGACGTTATTAAGTTGGCAGTAACACATTCTATTAGGTATATCAACGATAGATACTTGCCCGATAAGGCTATCGACTTATTAGATGAGGCTTGCTCACGTGCTAAACTTAAAAGAGTACTAATTAATAATGGAAAGTCCCGTAACCTTAAAGAGTTTGACGACTACAAACCTAATAACCACGGCAACAATCGTATAACTTTGGAAGAGTTACACCGTTCCATGTATTCACAAAGTACTACAACAGATAGTTCCGTATACGTCACTAAACAGGATATCTGCGATATTACTTCATCATGGAGTGGCATTCCAGTAGATAAGACTTCTAAAGATGAAAGCACTAAAGTATTAGAGTTAGAAGATAGTCTTAAAAAGTCCGTAATAGGTCAAGATAAGGCGGTTAAGTCTGTAGCCGACGCTATAGCAAGAAACAGTTGCGGACTACGTGACGAAAAACGACCTATAAGTTCGTTCTTATTTTTAGGTTCTACGGGCGTTGGTAAAACAGAACTTTCTAAGGCGTTAGCTACAGAACTATTCGATAGTGAAGATAGTCTAATACGTTTTGATATGTCCGAGTATATGGAAAAACATTCCGTATCTAAGTTGATAGGTTCTCCACCTGGTTATGTGGGTTGTGAAGACGGTGGACAACTAACCGAAAAGGTTCGCCGTAGACCGTATAGTATAGTACTGTTCGATGAGATAGAAAAGGCTCATGAAGAAGTTACTAACGTACTACTACAGATATTAGATGAAGGCTATCTAACAGATAACAACGGTAGAAAGGTGAACTTTAGAAATACTATAGTAATAATAACTTCTAATATAGGTTCTAACGTTGCTAACAAAAACGTAAACATAGGGTTTTCCTCTATGGCTTTAGAAGATATAAACCAAAAGGTTATCGAAGAGGCTAAAAGACACTTTAAACCAGAACTTCTTAACCGCTTAGACGAAGTTATAGTATTTAATAAGTTAAGTAGCACTCAGTTAGAGGGCATAGCTAAGAAACTTCTTAAAGAGTTACAAGTTCGTGCTAAAAAGATAGGCGTAGAACTAACGTTCGATGTTAGTGCTATTAAGTTGCTATCTATGGAAAAGTCTACTAATGAATACGGTGCAAGACCTTTAAAACGTAAAATCTCTGATAGCATAGAAACACAACTATCCGATAAGATACTTCATGGTACTATAAAAGCTGGTGATAAAGTATACGTCTACAACGATAACGGAACTTTTGCTATCAAAAACTGTGGTGCTATGTCGATTAAGTAGTCGGTTAAACTTTTTTTGAAAACTCCTATTGACAAACTCTCTAATAGTGTTATAATATTAGTATAGTAATATAGTCTTCGGGGTAGCGTGAAATTCGCAACTGGTGGTATAGTCCACGAGCCTATGGGCATGATTTGGTGTAATTCCAAAACCAATCGTAAAGTCGAGATGAGAGAAGATAGATATATCTAATTAGACCAATTAGTTAGTATTTTCAAGTATCTTAATTATATTGAAGTCCCGAAGTTATATAGCTTTGGGACTTTTTATCTATCGAGGTGTTATATATGAACGATAGCTTTTATATGCAACGTGCCATAGAATTGGCTAAAAAAGGTATCGGATTTGTAAATCCTAATCCTTTAGTAGGTGCGGTAATAGTTAAAGATGATAATATTATCGGTGAAGGGTATCACGCTAAGTATGGCGAACTTCACGCTGAACGAAACGCTTTTAAATACTGTGATGATAATAACGTAGACTGTACCAATGCTACTATCTATGTAACTTTAGAACCTTGTTGCCATTATGGAAAACAGCCTCCATGTACCGAAGCTATAGTACAACATGGAATATCTAAAGTAGTAATAGGTTCACGTGACCCTAATCCTTTAGTAAGTGGTAAAGGTGTAGAGTATCTAAGAAGTAAAGGCATAACAGTAGTCACTGACTATATGCGTTCGGAATGTGACGCTCTTAACGATATATTCTTCCATTACATTACTACCAATACGCCATATGTAATTATGAAGTATGCTACTACCATAGACGGAAAGATATCTTCTTATACTGGAAAGTCTAAGTGGATATCTTGTGAACAGTCAAGAGTACATACTCATCAGGTTAGAAAAAGAGTATCCGCTATTATGGTAGGAATAGGTACAGTATTAGCAGACAATCCTATGTTGAATTGCAGAGTGGAAGAACCTTCCAATCCGATTAGAATAGTCTGTGATAGCAATCTACGTATACCTTTAGATTGCAACTTGGTGACTACTGCTAAAGATATTCCTACTTATGTAGCTACAGTCTCTAATGACGTTGAAAAGATTTCCACGTTAGAGGCTTTAGGAGTAAAAGTCGTTAATACTCAACCTAAAGATGATAGGGTAGACTTATCACAACTGATGCAAATTTTGGGAAGTCTAAAAATAGATAGCGTTCTTATTGAGGGCGGTTCGGAACTAAACTTTTCAGCCCTTAAGAGTGGTATAGTAGACTGTATTCAAGTATACTTAGCACCTATGATTTTAGGTGGTGCTATTGCTAAAACTCCTGTAGGTGGTTTAGGCTTTGAAAGTCCTGATGTGGCTAAAAGGTTCAAATTGATTAAGTGTCAAACTATAGGTGAAGATTTATTCTTAGAGTACAGAAGATAAAGATAAGAGGTGATACTATTCAATGTTTACAGGTATAGTAGAAGAAGTAGGTACAGTATTAAGCATCAAAAAAGGAAGTGTATCCAGTAAGATTACTTTTGGTGGTAAAAAAGTCTTTGAAGATGTTCACTTAGGGGATAGTATAGCAGTAAACGGCGTATGTTTGACGGCTGATACTCTAACAGATAACTCTTTTACTGCTGATATCATGGCGGAAACTTTAAGGAGAAGTTCTTTAGGGGACTTGAAAGTAGGTAGTAGAGTAAACCTTGAAAGGGCTATGCAGTGTAACGGTCGCTTTGGTGGACATATAGTCTCTGGTCATGTGGACGCTACGGGAAAGATAGTCAGCTTTAAGCGTGAAGAAAATGCCTTTTGGATTACCATATCCACCGAAAGTAAGACGCTAAAGTATATAGTAGAAAAGGGTTCAGTAGCTTTAGACGGAATTAGTCTAACCGTTGCAAGCGTTGGAGATACCTCTTTTAAAGTTTCTATAATTCCACATACTGCTAAGGAGACTACTCTATTAACTAAGTCCGTCGGCGATAGAATAAACATAGAATGTGATATAGTAGGAAAGTATGTAGAAAGGTTCTTAAACTTTAAAGATAGTACTTCTAATATAGACGTTAAGTTTTTATCTCAACATGGATATATATAACTTGAAAGGTCGTAAAGCTATAAAGAGGATTAATACATTTTTAGATAGTTAAAAATAAAGATATCTTTAATAAGTAGGAGGTATGTTTTATGTTTGAATATAATACCATCGAACAGGCTCTTGAAGACCTAAGAAATGGTAAGGTTATCATGGTTAGTGATAACGAAGATAGAGAAAATGAGGGCGACTTAATCTGTTCAGCTGAAGGGGCAACTTTGGAGAACGTCAACTTTATGGCTTGTAAAGCTAAGGGTTTAATCTGTATGCCTATGAGTTCGGAATACGTTAAAAAGTTAGGCTTGCACCCTATGGTTGCTAATAATACAGATAATCACGAAACCGCATTTACTGAGAGTATAGACCATGTATCTACTACCACTGGAATATCCGCACAAGAGCGTTCTATTACTGCTATGAAGTGTGTAGACGATAGTTCTAAACCTTGCGACTTCCGTCGTCCTGGGCATATGTTCCCATTAGAGGCTAAAAAAGGTGGCGTGCTTGAAAGAAACGGTCATACCGAAGCTACCGTGGACTTGCTTAGACTTGCTGGACTAAAACAGGTTGGTCTATGTTGTGAAATCATGGCGGATAACGGAACTATGATGCGTAAAGACGACTTAATCAAGTTTGCACAGGAAAATAGTCTAACCTTTATAACTATCAAAGAGTTACAAGCGTATCGCAAAAGATACGACTACTTTATGGAAGAAGTGTCTAAAGCTAAACTACCTACTAAGTATGGAGAGTTTACTATTCATGGATTTTATAATAATATCACTGGAGAACATCATGTAGCCTTAACTATGGGAGACGTATCTAATGGTGAACCCGTACTATGTAGAGTACATTCGGAATGTTTAACTGGAGACGTATTCGGTTCATGCCGTTGCGACTGTGGAGAACAGCTCGACAGTGCCATGAAACAAATCGCAAAAGAGGGTAGAGGTGCTTTACTATACCTAAGACAAGAGGGTAGAGGCATTGGATTAATAAATAAGATTAAAGCCTATGAACTTCAAGAACAGGGTCTTGATACTGTAGACGCTAACATCAAATTAGGTTTTGCTCCCGATTTGCGTGACTATTCTTGTGGTTCACAGATGCTATTAAGATTGGGAATATCTAAGTTAAGACTATTGACTAACAATCCATTAAAGATTTCCGACTTATCGGAATATGGTATCGAAATAGTGGAAAGAGTTCCTATACAGATTAAGTCCAATCGTTTTGATAGCTTCTATCTAAAGACTAAACAACACAGAATGGGACACCTTGTAAACTATGATAATCAATAGTTATTATGCTATAAAAAAATAAGCAATCTATATGTAAGATTGTTATATATATCTTAATCGAAAAGGAGTTTTTTAATATGAACGTAATCGAAGGAAAGTATTTAGGTAGCGACCTTAAAATAGGTATAGTAGCTTCAAGATTTAACGAATTTATTACTAACAAGTTAATAGGCGGTGCGGAAGACTGTCTACTTCGTCACGACGTTAAAGGCGAAAATATAGACTTAGCTTGGGTTCCAGGTGCTTTTGAAATTCCTGTAGTAGCTCAAAAAATGGCTAAAAGTGGCAAGTACGACGGGATAATCTGTTTAGGTGCAGTAATTAGAGGTGCTACCAGTCATTACGACTATGTATGTGCTGAAGTATCTAAGGGTATAGCTACAGTATCTTTACAGACTGGCGTTCCAGTAATGTTCGGTGTACTTACTACCGATAATATCGAACAGGCTATAGAACGTGCTGGTACTAAGGCAGGTAACAAGGGTACAGACTGCGCTATGTCAGTACTTGAAATGATAAATCTATTTAAAAACTTAGACTAATTACATCGCTAAAAAAGGATAGATAGTTACTATGAAAGCTGTATTTTTTGATATCGATGGTACTATAATATCTGATGATGATAACAGATATATTCCACAGTCTACCAAAGATACTATTAAAGCACTACGTAATAACGATTGCATGACTTTTATAAACACTGGTAGAGTGTTCTGTAACGTGAACCCATACGTTAAAGAACTCGGTTTTGACGGTTACGCTTGCGGTTGTGGTACTAACATAATAGTAGACGGTAAAGATATACTATATCATAAGACCGACAGAAGTCGTTGTTTAGATATAGCCTACTATCTTAGAAGTATAGGTTATGAACCTCTATATGAACGTAAAGACGGCGTATTCTTTGACTTTAAACTCTCTACAGAAGGTAGGAGTGAAAGACTTAGAAAGTTCTTCACGTTAGAGGGAAGAGATACTTCCCGTGGTATAGAACATCCTGACTTTAGTTTCGATAAGTTTATCTGTTGGATAGACGATACACCTAATCGTGAAAAGTTAGTGGAGTATCTAAAACCAGACTTTGAGTGCATCTTTAGAAGTGACGGTTCAGGAAAGTTTTTTGAGGTAGTACCTACAGGATACTCTAAGGCTACCGCAATAGAGGTGGTAGCTAAGCAGTATAACATAAACTATAACGACTTATACGTCATTGGAGATGGCGAAAACGACGTGCCTATGTTTAAAGCGGTTAAAAATAGTATCGCTTTAAAAGGAAACTCCAATATATACGAGTACGTTTCATACGTTACCGATACTATATATAACGACGGCGTAAAAAAAGCTATGGAACACTTTAAACTTATATAAGCAAAAAAATATGGAACGTCTAAACTTTAGGCGTTCCATTATCGTTATAAATATGATATTAAAAGTCTTCGTCTTCTTCCTCTTCTTGCGCATACTTCATAGACTGCTTTTTAATCATAGCCTTTTGACGTGCCATGGCTACTTTAGAAGACTTCTTCATATGTTCTAAAGAGATTTTAATTAGACTATCCCTGTTCTTTTTACGTTTTTCTTCGTATACTAAGGATAGAGAGATATCGTCACGACTACCAAACTTAGTGCGTTTTTCCAAGTTAGAGAGTATAGAACTTTCTGCGTTTTCATCGTTACCAAGTATAGATAGTGCTAATAGGTTATACTCTTCAAAACCGTTTCGGCTCGCAAAAGAAGTATATAAACCGTCAGTAGATACCATTAAGGCGGTAGCCTGTTTGAAAGTATAGTAGCTATCAAAGAGTTCTATTGCATTAGAGTTGCACATAGAAGCCGTAACGTTAGCAGGGTGAGTTTCATCGTCTACTATAGGCATTTCTATTTCGCCGATTTCGTTGACTAATACAAAACTACCGTCGCCCAGTTGTAGACCAAAAGAAAATTCATTGCACATAAAACCTACTATTAGAGTAGTACCGTAATAAGATTCTGGTTTAATAGCGTCGAACTCTTCAGGAGTAAAAGGCGATTTTTCCTTATCGGTAATAGGATTTTCTTCTAAGTGTTTGAATATTCTATCGTTCCACTTAGAGATTATATTCTTTTGCATTTTGTTAAGTATAATATTAGGTGAACGTTTAAAAGCATCACAGAACGCTTTAAAGTCTTTAGTGTAGCCTTTAATAGTTTCTAAAGAAGATTGAACTGCAAACTTAGAACCCATATCACTTCTAAAGTGTTTTTTGCTACCGTGTCCGTCGGCTACTATAGATACCGCATAGTCGTCGAATATGGCGTACCCTGAACTATCTTGACAGATAGTTCCAGCTTCTTCGTGACTTCTACCTTTTACGGTTATGTTCATACCCTTAAAAGACATATAGCGACCTCCCTTTAAGATAAAGTTATGTAGTTACAGTATCTATTCTGCAGAGTTGTTTTCGTCATCGTTTAACTTAACGCCGTTAGCTTCATAGACTAATACGTTGTCAGCGATACTTCTCTTTATGTTGTTAATTTCTTGAAGACTTTCGTCTTGATTAGATAGTTTGATAATCTTTTTTCCGTCGGCACATATATAGTGATATGTTTTTAGTACGGCATCGTCATCGTAATAGTTTTTACCCTTGCAGACGTTAAAACAGGTGACTTTATCGGTATTTATTAGTTCATCATTCTTAGTATATATCCACATATAGATACTTCCTTTCTGTTGTAGGTTTAGCTACCTATTCTTACGCCGTTAGCCTTATAACAAGGACTGTTTAAAGCTATAGCGTTGAATATTCGCTCAAGTTCTTGAATAGCTTCATTTTCGGTTGCGAATATAGTAATGTTTTCGCTATGACCTTCTAACACGTCGGCGTATAGTCCAAAAAATTCATTTACTATATGTCCTTTATAAGTAATCTTAAAAAATTCGTGATTTATGTAGAACTTTTTAACGTTATCTGTATTAATAAGAGTATCGTTTTTAGTATATATCCACATTATGTATCAAAAGCCTTTCTTTAAGAGGTTTGGTGTGGTAGACTGCAATCTACCAACCAGTATCGAATACGTCGCTAAACTCATCATTTTTAGCGATATCTTTAATCTGTTTGCCGAGTTCTTGTTGCTTTCTGCTTGCAACGTCTTTTTCGGATAGTTCCTTACCGTTTTCGTTGTCGGTTAAGGTCATACTCTTGCTACCTATCTGTGAAGAAGTTACTGCTACCTTTTTGATTAGATTAGCTAACTGTACACCAGAGTATGCGTGTACTACGGTATCAGGAGTTTCGGTAAATTCGGCTAACATGGTATCGTTAGCTTCTTTGCCTATGCCGAGTGCTACTTTAAGAGCGTACTTATACCAACTGTTAGCGTTAAGTCTTTTAAGACCTGCTTTGTAGTCGTCGGTAGGATAGCCGTCAGTCATCAAGAATATTACTGGTGCAAAAGATAGTGATGGAGAGTTTAAAAAGTTGTTTCTTGACATCTTAGCAGATAGTTCAGTAAACGCTGCACCCATATCTGTAATACCGTTAGCGGTTAGTCTTCTCCATTCAAACTCTTCTATAGAGATAGGTTCGGAATACATCCAACTACAACCAGTGGAAAACTTTAATACTGCGATTTTAACGTCGGTATCAGCTTCACCAATTCTTCTGATTTCTGGAATAAGTTCTTCCATAGCAGTGTTTAGTTCGCCTATCTTAGTACCCTTCATAGAACCCGATACGTCTATCAAAAAGAATAGTACTAAACTTCTTTTAGAAACGCCAGTTGAATTTAAAGGGTCATCATCAAAATAGTTTTGACTGTTTAAATTATTCATAAAAAAGTCTCCTTTGTATAATATTGTGCCAATATAGAATAGTTAATAGTTACTACTTATTGGTTACTACGTTAGCAGTTACGTTGCCAAAATCTATAGTTAAACCGTCCCAAATAGGGAAGCCACCATTAGGAGCTACTTCTTTTGGTGTACCATTAGGAAGTGTAACGTTCCAAGACTTGTTAGAAAAGTTTTTAATACCGAATACACCACGATGTATCTTGTTTTCTATAACTTGACCTACAACGTTATCGAAGTTATCGGATATCTTATCTATATCGCACTCATATAAGCAAGCACCCTCATATAGAGGAATGTCATAGTTACCTTTGCTTAGGTGTAAAGCGGAATACTCTGCGTTACACTTAGGACAGCAATACTTACCATTATCTAACCTTTTAAAAGCGGAAGCAAAAGTAGTTCTTCCACAAGTGCAAGGTATTACTTCTGACCTTAGTCTTACGAATAGACTTTGCCATTCATTTTCTATAGGTCTTCTGTTAGGATTTTTGATACCTTCGGTAAATAGTTTAGTAAAGCATTCTTTAATATAGTCAGGATATATTCTCCATAGTTTAATAACGTTATCGTGAATGCCTGCTACTGGTCTATTGCTATCGTCTTCTGGGTCGTATACAAATAGAGCGTCTCTGCCATAGTGTAGTAGTTCAGCCTCTTCAGTTAAACATACACTCTTTACCACTCTTTCACCTTCAAGAGGGTCACCTCTAAATAGTAGCTTAAATAGTACTACACCTAAAGAGTACTTATCGGTTTGAACGTCAGGTTTAGCCAAACCTCTAACTACTTCAGGAGCCATATAACCAGGTTTACCGCCTATACCAAAGTTGTAACCTTCTGGAGCTATGTTGTCGCAGTCACATACTAATACGTCACCAGTGGTGGTATTTATAAAGAAACCGCCGTCGTTTAAGTCCTGATAGCTTTTACCTGCTCGGTGTAGCTGTCTAAAAGCGTTAATAATGTTTATAGCTGAATTTACTAATGCGTACAGACTTTTGAACTGAACGGTCTGTTTAATAGCCTTGCCAGTTGCACGGTCGGTAGATAGTTTATACATATTTAGAATATCCACAAAAGAGTCATAACCTTCAGGACGTAAATCCATTATGTAACCAAAACTGTTATCGGCACAAGTTTTGGTCATATACTTTGGCCATAGAAACTTTGCACTTGGTGAACCGTCTTGAATGTTATTAGCTATGTTCTTTTTAAATGCGCTTAGACTATGTATCTTATCTATATCGTACCATTTAAGAGCATACTGTTCACCGTTAATATCCACTAAGTATACTACACCTTGACCGCCACTGCCTATTTCTTTTATTACCTTTGCAGAGTTGCCATACTCTAATTCTACAATGTCGCCGTCGTTTAAACGTATCATCTATTAAGAACCATTATTGAACATAATGTACTATAGTAATACACTTAATCAATAATAGTCTACACCTCCTTTTATTTTATGTTATATAAAAACACACTTAACACATAGTGGTAGGTTAAATGTGTCTTATTATTTATAGATTAATCTTTAATTAGTTCGTACATAATGCCAGTAGATTGGCAAAACTTATGAACATAAGAGTATTCATAACATTCTACTATTATATCCGAACAGTATTCAAATACACTTTCGCCGATATACTTAACACTATCTGGAATACGAATTCTTTTAAGACTTTCACAACAAGAAAACGCTTCTGCACCTATGCTACCTACAGTGTTAGGAATTATAACTTCCTCTAAATTTTCACAGAATTGAAAAGTACAATCTTCTATAGCTACTACACCTTTAGGAATTTCTATTTTGGTAAGTTTGGTACACTGTTCAAATGCCGACGCTTTAATAAATCTTAGACTAATAGGTAGGCTGACGGAAGTTAGTTTTGAACATTCCGAAAAAGCATAAGAACCTATAGCTACTACACCTTCGGGAACTATTACCGACTTTAAAAAAGAAAATCCGTCAAAAGCAAAGTCTTTAATAGCAGTATAACCATAAGGAATTTCTACTGTACCCTTTAGTCTGAACTTAGAGGCTTCGGCAGGACCAAATAGTCTATTTTCTATAGGCTTGCTCTGTTCAGTAGTAGACTTTTCTTCCGACTTAGGTTCAGCAGTAACCACTTTGTTATTATCGGTTAAGTTTGGACTTTCTTGGTCAGTAGACTTGTAATCCCAACCGAGCATATAGGTTATAGTTTGAATGATAAACTCTACTGCTACTTTGGATAGGAACATATCGTTTTCCATAAAAGTTCTTGCTTTAGCTATAGCGTTTTCGTGGGTAGAAGTATCTCTTACTAAAGATTCCACTATGTTGTTTTCGATAGCAGTAATTAATAGTCTACGTTCTTTTTCATATTCAGGAATGTAGTCTCGTAGTATAGAGATAAACCTTTGCTTATTGTGAATAGTTTCTATGCCGTATGTAGCATATATTTCTTTTAAAGCCTGCATAACTTCCATAGTATCGTTAGACATAACTTCGGCTTTTTTAACTGGTGTGTTACAGTAAGGGCAGATGTTAAAGCTATCTGCAAAATCCTTACCGCAGTTATTACAACGTATCATATATGTATGGTGTTGCTACTTATATATGAAAAGATTTTTAAGTAGCTTTTCCTTTCTTAAAAATTTAATCAAGCTAAATATAGACTATTTAACAGTCTTCTGTTTAATGATGCCCTTAACATAGTCTGGAATATAGTCGCAATCTTGAAAAGCGTTTACGCCTATAGCTTTAACGCTATCAGGAATGTTGATATCACGTAAGTTTAGGCACTGAGCAAATGCCATAGTTTCGATTTCTTCTAAGCCCTCAGGTAGAACTATTTCACTCATGTATCCACAGTGTGCAAATGCCATAGAGCATATTTTTTTGATACTCTTAGGAATTTTAACGTTCTTAAGGTTTCGGCAACCACCAAACGAATAGAAACCTATCTTTTGTAACCCTGTAGGAAGTACTACAGTAGTTAAACTTGTGCAGTATGCAAATACGTTGTCGCCGATATCCTGTAGTTCACCCATGAAGGTGACTTTTCTAAGGTTAGAACAGTTATAAAAAGCCCATGCACCTATACTTTTAACGCTTGAAGGTATCGCTATAGAAGTTATACTGGTACAGTCACGGAACGCCTTTTCACCGATAGTTACTAAACTGTCAGGTAGTACTATATCTTCTAAACTATGACAACCTATAAATGCACCGTCTTGAATAGCTTTAATACTGTTAGGAAGTACTATCTTTTTAGGAATACCACAGTATTCTAAGGCTCTTTTACCTATAGTTTTAACGGTTCTTGGAATTTCAACCACTTCATCGTAACCCTTGTATTGAAGTAGTATACCATTACCTATTATTACGAACTTATCACGGTTATCGTCTAACCAGATAGTATTTTGGAACGCCTCTTCACCGATTTTGGAAACACTAAAAGGAATTTTAATGCTCTTTAGATTAGTACAACAGTTAAAAGCTCTTTTACCGATACTTTCAAGACCTTCTGGCATAACTATAGAAGATAGTCCACTACATTCATAGAATGCAAAGTCGCCTATAGATACCAAACCACTTGGAAATTTAATTTCGCTTAAACGCATACAACCATAAAAAGCATAGTCGCCTATAGTGGTAACGGTATCAGGAATAGTAACCGACTTTTTACCACTTGGGCATATTAATAGTGTTTTAACGTCTTTATCATATAGTACACCGTCGATAGTCTTGTACTCTTCATTTTTCTTATCAATATCAATAGCATTTAGTGAGAAGCAACCACAAAAGGCCATCTTACCAATATGTGTAACGTTCTTAGAAAGTACAGCAGAGTTTTTATTCTTAGAGAATACTTTTCTAAGCATAGCAGATAGTTTAGCAATCTTACTGCCACCAGAGGACTTTATATCTGTAAGGCTATCGCAGTCCTCAAAGGCACGTTCACCTATGGATACTACAGTTTCTGGAATAGTAACACTGGTTATAGAAGAACAGTTGCCAAAAGCTCCTGAGCCTATAACTGTAACGTTATCAGGAATAACCACTTTTTGGTTATCATCATCGAGTTGTTTTTCAAGAACGCCATCTTTTATCTCAAAATTCATTTCAATTATCCGCCCTTTTAGTTTCAATTTCTTTTAGCAATATTAGTTTTTACCTAAATTGGATAGTCTATTTTAATATATAAGAATATTATACCATAGTAAAGTCCATTTTGCAACACTAAATTGTTTTAATCCAACGGTTGGAAGTTTAAGGAACGTGATATATTAAACAACTTTAACGACTATATAGTATATGCTATATATTATAGATATACTACTAACTTTTCGCTCCTACTTCCTTACTAATAAAAGTATTATAACATAATATTTTGGTTTTTTCAAGTACTACTAAATAACTATAGTGCTATTTTAGTATTTTTTTTAGGCAGATTGTACTACTATTATTATGCTCTATTGGAATACAAATTTTTTAAAAAATGTTGACTACTTATTACTTAGTATGATATAATAACTATTGAAAATATATTTTATATGGAGGTTCTAAAATGGACAATATTAAAAAGTACGTTGCCGAATTTATCGGAACAGCTATGTTAGTAGTGTTCGGTTGCGGTAGTGCTTGTACTAACGGATTTGGTATTGGATACGTTGGTATAGCTTTAGCTTTTGGTTTAGTATTGGTAGCCATAGCGTATTCATTTGGAAACATTTCGGGTGGTCATGTAAACCCTGCGGTTTCGGTAGGTATGCTTATAAATGGCAAGATTACAGTAGTAGACTTTGTAGGCTACATACTATCACAGTTTTTAGGTGGTATAGCAGGGGCAGGTATACTAAACTATATGGTATCTGGTTGTACTAATGCCGATGGTTCTCCATTAGGCTTAGGTACTAACGGTTACGGTAGCTTATCCAACTTAGGTATAGGATTAACTCAAGCTATAGTAGTAGAGGTAGTATTAACCTTTATGTTTGTATTCGCCGTATTAGGTGTAACCAGTAGACGTGAATATACTTCTACTTCTGGTTTAGTAATCGGACTATCTTTAGCAGTAGTACACCTATTAGGTCTACCTTTTACAGGTACTTCGGTAAATCCAGCAAGAAGTTTTGGCGTAGCTCTACTAACTGGTGGAGAGGCTTTTAAGCAAGTTTGGGTATTTATAGTAGCTCCTATAGTAGGTGCTATATTAGCAGGCTTGATATTTAAACTAATAGATATAAAGCCAGTAAATCCACCAAGAAGAAGAAGACCAGTTCAAGCACCTAAAACAGAAGATGCTAAGGCTGAAGCTACTAAGTAAGTAGTATATTATAGTATAGTTAAAGAGTATCCATTGACTGTGGATACTCTTTTTTTAGCTATCTATTGTGACTAATCTTCTTCATCGCCAGCCTTGATATTATATATAGGCTTGATAATATCTTGAATAGTTACAGTAGGTTCTATATTTTGCACTATATCGTCTATGGACTTATACGCCATAGGACACTCGTCTAAGGTTTGACTGTTTATAGAAGTAGAGTAGATACCCTTCATCTGTTTTTTAAACTCCGACACTGTAAAAGAGTTTTTAGCTTGACTACGGCTCATCAGTCTGCCTGCACCGTGTGGGGCGGAATAGTTCCAATCGGGATTACCCTTACCAGTACATATTAGACTACCGTCTCTCATGTTGATAGGTATTATTAGCTTTTCGCCTAACTGTGCCGATACTGAACCTTTACGAAGTATCATATTTTGAGTATCTATATAGTTGTGAATGGTGCTAAACTGTTCTACTACGTGGAAGTTCATACCCTTAACTATTTCGTACATCATGGCTTGACGGTTTAACAGTGCGTACTGTTGAATAATCTTCATATCGTGGATATACTCATCAAATAGACTACCTTCTGCATAGGCTAAGTGTTTAGGGACAGAAGTAGTCTTAGTGTTCTTTAAAGTGGTAATGCGTTGTTGGATATCTTTTTCTTTTCCCTGAGCTTTTAGACTATCTATTAACGCTTGAATGTCACTTTGGGAACACTTGTTAAGTCTTCTGTAGGCTTCTTCTTGATAGTACTTAGCCACTTCTAAACCTAAGTGTCTTGAACCTGAATGTATTACTATATATATCTTTCCGTCTGAACCTTTGTTAGCCTCTATAAAGTGATTTCCACCACCTAAAGAACCTAAACTTTTTTCTGCTTTTATAGGGTTTATATGGTCGTAACAGTATAGATTTAGTAGGTCTATGCGTTCTAAGTACTTGTGAGGTTTAGTTCTAACGTTAAAACCCATAGGGATGTTATCTCTAATAACCTTGTCTAACTTCATAGGTTCTATGTGAGTTTCTTTTAAGATAGCGGTTTCCATACCACAACCGATATCCACACCTACAAGGTTAGGGACTATCTTTTTAGAAGTTATAGTCATAGTAGTACCAATAGTGCAACCAGCACCCGCATGAACGTCTGGCATCATGCGTATAGTTTCGCCTTGTGTGAACTCTTGATTGCATAGGTCTATAGTCTGTTTAATGCTTTCTGGGTCGATAACTTCAGTGAACACTTTAGCAGTGTTGTACTTGCCGTTTAGAATAATCATATAGTTGTAAGCTCCTTTCGTGAAACGGTTTACGATTGTAAATTATACATATATTGAGTGGAATATGTTCGTGGAGCGATATAGAAAAAACTTCTATATGAGGTATATTATAGTATACTATTGGCAAGATGTCAACCAAAAGTTTAATATTTATAGGTAGTAATACTGTCGGTTTCGTCGCAGAATGCAAGTAGAATATCTTTAGGTGAACCCAATCTATCTTCCGATAGTTTACGTCTAAGCCATATTTCGTCCTTGCCTATAGACTTTAAGTTATCGTGTAGTATTTCACCATTGCATATTACGTTAATAGATGGCATTTCTTGAACTGGGTTAAGATTTAGGTCGTTAGCGTTTATAGGTCTTTTAGTGGATTTAGGTAGTATAGTAATCTTTCCGTTAGCCTCTAATATAGCAGTTTGAACGTCGTTAAGATTAAAGTATCCTAAAGAACGGCATTGACACAAAAATTCGTTGATATCTAACTTAGCCTTTTTGAAACTTTTGAAATGAAACTTATCCTTATCAAATAGTATTAGGGGAGTTCCGTTTAAAAATCTACACCATTTTAAATTCTTAGTGGCACAGTAAGACACCAATATCGAACTGGTTGCATATACTATCATAGCTATTAGTGGATATAGAAACTCATCACTAAAAGACATCTCAGAGGCTATAGAACCTATAGTGATACCGTTAATATAGTCGAACATACTCAGTTGAGACATCTGTCTATTGCCCATAATCTTAGTAAGTATAAATAGCGTGACTACCGATAGTATAGAGGTTAATAGTACTCTTAAAACTTCCATAATATACAAATCCTTTCTAACTGATATATATTAAGTAATATATCCAAAACGTTTAAAAAAATTCCTAAAAAGAATGCAAAACCTATTGACAAATCTAATATAGAGTGCTATACTTCTAATAATACCATATCAAAGTTAAGTATGACTAACAAAGTGCAATATTTTT
This sequence comes from uncultured Oscillospiraceae bacterium, assembly GCA_934444765.1. Taxonomy (GTDB): domain Bacteria; phylum Bacillota; class Clostridia; order Oscillospirales; family Ruminococcaceae; genus UBA5884. Next base: position 50,094 of record CAKSDC010000002.1, on the reverse strand, counting down.
AAAGACAGACCGATATATTTTCTATCTATAAAGGTCGGGCATAGTGCTATATACTATGCAACAGAATGGGTAATCTTTAGCTAATTCATCTGTGGGACTTATTCCATAGGTGTATTTTTTTACTCTTTTTGTGGGTACACTATTTTTAAGGAGTGGTTTTTATGACGACTTTAAAGAGTTATAACAGTAATAAGGATTTAGCTATTAAGACTTCTATTATTAGTATAGTATTGAATATAGTGCTATCGATATTAAAGTTTATAGCGGGTATAGTTTCGCATTCCAGTGCTATGATTTCGGACGCTGTACACTCTGCCTCCGACGTACTTAGTACCGTGGTAGTAATAGTAGGTGTGAACATTGCAAGCAAAAAACCTGACAAAGAACACCCTTACGGTCACGAACGTTTTGAGAGTATCTCTGCTATGTTTTTAGCAGTACTACTTGCCACTACTGGTTTGATAATAGGTTATAACGGTATTAAGAGTATATTCACTAATAGTTATACTCAAATTACTGGTAACTTAGCTATCATTTCAGCGTTAATTTCCATAGCAGTTAAAGAGTGGCAGTATCAATACACTAAAAGAGTAGCCAAAAAGATTAATTCCGACTCTTTAATGGCGGACGCTTGGCACCATAGAAGTGACGCACTATCTTCTATAGGTAGCTTTATAGGTGTATTGGGTGCTATGTTAGGTCTTCCTGTTATGGATAGCGTAGCAAGTATAGTAATTAGTATTATGATAGTTCATGTGGGATATACTATCCTTAAAGAGGCTATAGATAAGTTAATAGATAAGTCTTGCGATGATAACACCAATAAACAGATAGAAGACTTTATAATCGCTCAACAAGGTGTAATGGGACTATCAGAATTTAGGTCAAGACTATTTGGTAACAAGATATATGTAGACGTTACTATATTAGTAGACGGTACTCTACTATTAAAAGATGCTCATACTATATGTGAGGCAGTTCACGATAACGTAGAAAAGAACTTCCCTGATATTAAACACTGTATGATACACGTTCACCCTTATAATAAATAACGTATCTGTGCGAAGTAGTATACTATTACTTCGCACATACTATATGTGTTAGTAAAACGTTTCCATAGTTGGAATAAGGTGCTATACTTTTGTGAATTTATCACAAAATAGTCTTCTATATTTTGTGCAATAACACAGAAATATTGTTACTTTTTCATACTATTGTGGTCTTAACTTTGGTTATTTTGACGATTGCTTTTTAATAGCTTTTTTAGTATACTTAATGTATAGAAAAATTTTTTGGAGGGTTATCTATCATGAAACTAAAAAAATTATTAGCTGGTATTACTTCGGCTATATTAGTAGGTACTACTATGGCTGTTACTGGCGTATGCACTACTGCAAGTGCTGATACTATCGGTCATGCTTGGATTATGATGCAAGATGGCGACCCATCTGCTAATGCTGGTGTTTCCAACTGGAATGCTGATGACCCAGCAGGTTCTATAGATATTACTGGTAATGGTAGTTACACTATAACTTTAAACGTTCCAGACGGTTGCGGTGCTGAACAGATAGACTTTTTAGGTATTAGTACTGATATTAATATATATCAACAGAATGCTCAAGAAGTTGCAATCTATAAGAATATGTCTTTCAACATTACTTCTATTACCGTTGACGGCGTAGCTATTGGCTATAACAAGTCCGGTAGTGCTGACGGTACTAACGACGACGGTTCTACTTATCGTCTATCTATCTACGATACTTGGTCTTCAAGAAACGTTCAAGATATTGATAACAAGGTAAGTTGTGCAAGCAACGTTACTATCAACTTTGATGTAACTGGTATAGTTGAAGATACTCCTAACGATACTACTACTGAAGCTCCTACTACAACTACAGCTGGTAACAGTAGTTCTACTACTTCAGGTAGCACTACTTCCGCTAAGAGTGACGGTACTACTACAGCATCTTCTACTACTTCAGGTGCTTCCTCTAATGGCGATAGCACTACTACTACAGTAGCTACCGAAGATACTAACTTAGAAACTGGCGATACTGGTATTGCTGGTGTAGTATTAGTATTCACTTTAACCGCTGTTGGTGCAGTAGCTACTCGTAAGCACGACTAATATATTCAACGTCATAATAACTATTATTAAGATGCTCTAATACAATATTAGGGCATCTTTTTTTTGTGCCGAATTTTTATGTTGAAATATTCCACATACTGTAGTATAATAGAAATATGTATCTATTACTTTACGAAAGGATTTGCATTATGATTATATTAGACGACTTAAAGACAGAACTTGTTGGCTATCGTGACGATATCAAAGAACTACACGAAGTACTTGACATCGAAGGAGCTAACGACACTATTAAAAAGTTACAGTCCGAAATGGAAGTACAAGGCTTTTGGGACGACTTGGAACACTCCCAAAAAGTACTACAACAGTCTAAAAGTTTACAACATAAGGTAGAACGTTTTAATAGTCTATCCAATCAGTTAGAAGATATTATTACTATGATAGAACTATCTATCGAAGATAACGACGATAGCATAGTTAGTGAAGTGGTATCGGAAGTAAATGACTTTAAGACTAAACTACAAGATATTAGACTATCTACTCTACTATCTGGGGAATACGATAGCAAAAACGCTATTATTACTTTTCATTCAGGTGCGGGTGGAACAGAGGCTCAGGATTGGGCAGAAATGCTATACAGAATGTACAACCATTGGGCAGAACATCATAAGTTTAAAGTTAAACTATTAGACTATCTTGACGGTGATGAGGCAGGCTTAAAGAGTGCTTCTATTCTTATAGAGGGTGAAAACGCCTATGGATTTTTGAAGTCTGAAGTAGGTGTTCACAGATTGGTAAGAATTTCTCCTTTTGACGCTTCCGGTAGAAGACACACTTCCTTTGCTGCTATAGAGGTTATGCCCGAAATAGACGATACTATAGAAGTAGACATTCGCAAAGAAGACTTAAAGATAGACGTATACCGTGCCAGTGGGGCAGGTGGTCAGCATATCAATAAGACCGAAAGTGCCGTTAGAATTACTCATATACCTACTGGGGTAGTAGTATCTTGTCAAACTCAAAGAAGTCAATACCAAAATAAAGACTACGCTATGAAGATGTTACGTTCTAAACTTATAAGCATTAAGGAACGTGAACACTTAGACAAGATTAGCGATATAAAAGGCGTACAAAAAGAAATCTCTTGGGGTGCACAGGTACGTTCTTATGTGTTTATGCCTTATACTTTAGTAAAAGACCACAGAACTAACTACGAAACGGGTAACATTCAAGCGGTTATGGATGGCGATATAGACGGCTTTATTAACGCATACCTTAAATACTTAATTACTAAATAGACTATATTTTTGAATTAGAAAGGAGTACATCTTAGATTATGAAAAAAAAGTTTGGTCAATACGTTTCGGAGTACTTCAGCTTAACCTACGATAACGCCGATAATAATACTATTAGAGAGACTATATTAAGTGGTGGTCAAGTTAGAGGTACTAATCTATGTGTATTAATGCTTGCTATATTCGTAGCCTCTATAGGGTTAAATATGAACTCTACAGCAGTAATAATAGGTGCTATGTTAATATCTCCACTTATGGGAGGTATAATGGCAGTAGGATACTGTATAGCTACTAACGACTTAAAGTCAGCGTTTAAGTTTCTTTCACGTTTAGGATTGCAAGTGCTTATTAGTTTGGTAACGTCTTTTATCTACTTTACCATTTCGCCGATATCCACAGCACACTCCGAACTCTTAGCAAGAACCAACCCTACTATATGGGACGTGCTAATAGCATTCTTTGGAGGTTTAGCAGGTATTATAGGTACTACTCGTAAAGAAAAGAGTAACGTATTACCTGGTGTGGCAATAGCTACTGCTTTAATGCCTCCACTATGTACGGCAGGTTATGGACTTTCGATACACTCTTTAAAGTTCTTTTTAGGGGCTATGTATCTGTTCTTTATAAATAGCTTCTTTATATGTTTGAGTACTATAATAGTCTTAAAGATTATGCACATTCCAGAGAACGTAAAACTATCTCATAGGGCAAGAAAGAGAGTACACAATCAGATAGTAATTATGGCGTGTATTACTATCATTCCAAGTATATACTTAGCATATAATATGTCTCAGGAGAGTATTACCGAAGGTCATATTGATAAGTATATAGAAGAATGTTTCAACTTTGGCAATACCGAAGTTATTCAGTATGAACTTGATAGTGATAGTAAAGTACTATCGGTAGCGTTATTAGGTCAACCTATAGATGATGCTACTATTAAATCTTTAAACGATAAGTTAAAAGACTATAGTCTAAAAGACGTATCCCTTAAAGTTACACAGACAGAAACTAACTCTAACACCGATACCGAAAAGTTAAAAGAGACTATTCAAACCTTAATAAGCAACAACGTAGATATCGCTAACCTTAAAGAGTTTATGAACTATCAAACCACTTCTACCGATACCAAAGCTACTATAAACTATTCTAAGGTATCTAAATCGATAAGGTCTTTATATCCACAAGTTTTGAACTCTTATTTAGGATATATTACTCAATATACTAACAACGGTTCAGAAGACGTACTATGTGTAATATTAAACGTATCAGTACCACTAAACGATGAAGACTATTCTAAGTTGAACTCTTGGTTGAGTGTAGAACTTGAAACTACTGACTATATTCTAATACAAGATAAGATTACCATAGGGGCTTCTAACTAACTATATTAAAAATAGTACATAGTTTTAAAAGTATGTATTACTATTTTTGTTAGTTTTAGCTATTGATTTTATCCATATATTAATATATAATTATGGACATAGTAGATACTACAGTATCTACACATGGGAGGCATTTTAAAATGAGAAAAAAGATAATATCTATATTAGCTATAGTATCTATGTTTAACCTATCTATGGTTGGATGTTCCAATAAGTCTTCTGCAGTGGAACAGGAAATGGATATGATTAAAGATACCATAGAAGAACAGACTACTGTTGAAACTACTATCGGTACAAGCGACTCTAACAGTAAGCTCGATATGGACGTTTCCGAACTTATGAATACTCTTACCAGTACTTGTTGGGTAGGTTGTGACTCCAATAGAAACTTATTCGCTATATACTATAACGGAAACTCTGTAAGTATAAACTGTTCTTATGCTACAGGTGATGCAGTAATACTACAGGGATATTGGAATATCAATAACGATATACTATACATATACTCCGATAGAGAGATGACCAACGAACTAACCAATTTCGACTTTGAATATATCAACGTTTCCGAAGATACCAGTATTATTAAGTTAAACGATGCGTGTCTATCACAGACTTCCAAAAATGACGGTACAGACTTACACGAGCCTATATCTAACATGAAATCTATAGTAGATAACATCACTTACTTATGTAACGGTACGTATTGGGTAGGTCTTAATGACGACCAAACTCTTGCAAGTCTGCTATATATCGACGGTTCAGTTATAGACTTCTACGAATTTGATATAGAAAATGACGACGAAACTACTATGGAATGTTCTTGGGGTTTAGACTATAACAAGTTCTATGTAGTAGATAGCAAGTCTAAAAACTATATGCAGTTCGATTGGAGTATGACAGACGACGGCTCTTCACTATATCTAACCAACGAAGACGGCGAAACTATCAACTTTGAACAGTCCGACGCATACACGTTTAACGACGCTTTCGACTTAATCAGTGAATACGTAATAGAAGAGACTACCACGGAAGAAACTACTACTACAGAACCAGTCACCGAAACTGAAGTTACTTGGGAGTTCACCACTGCACCAGATAATTACTTTGATACTCCAGACGGTACTACTGACAACTACTTTGCGGAAGTAATTCCAAGTGGTGGTATTAACAGTGAAAAACCTTTTGAAGACGGTACAGACTATTATAATCCTGACGACTATCAAGTAGACTATGGATATAATCATAGTAACTCTTATAATAGTTATGGATACTATGGTACTCAAACTACTACTACGGATAGTTATTCTTATAATAACTATGGTTACGGTTACGATAGTAATAGTTCATACGGTGATAATAGTTATAATAGTTACGGTTACGATAGTAATAGTTCATACGGTGATAATAGTTATAACTCTTATAATAACTATGGTTATGGATATTAATATCTAAACTATACTATATAGGAACGATTTTAATATTAAAGAAATCGTTCCTTTTTTTGTTGGTACTAAGCTATTGATTTTTGCTCTTAGTTAATATATAATAGTATAATAAGTTATATTAATAGATATATCTATTTTGGAGGTTTTTTTATGAACTATAAGGCTATAAGTTTAGCATTAATATTAGCAGTTGCGAGTATATCTTTAGTGGGTTGTGGCAGTTCTGATAGTCAGGATACCACTACTGCCGACCAAGTAGTTGAAGATACTACTACAGTAGAAGATACTCAGCAAGAAGAGACTACCACGGTTACAGAAGAGAGTGATAGCGTATTTAATAATCTTCAAGGGTATTTAAACAATACCTGTTGGGTAGGCGTGGACGTAAATAAGAATATATATACGGTATCTTTTAGTGGAGATGCTATTCAACTATATAATGTATATACTACTGGAGATATGCCTCATATATACGGCTATTGGGAAGTGGATAGTAATAAGTTATACGTCTACTCCGATGACGAACTTACAGATATCACCGCACAGTATTATTTTGATATCCTTGAAACCGATACTAACAACGTAATGTATATAGATAACGCTTGTCTTACTCAAATAGACTACTCTAAAGCCGAAGACTTAGGCAACGAAGTATACAAGCTATACGACGTTCAAGACGTTATATCTATACTTAATAGCAAAACCTATTGGATAGCTAAAAATGATACTTCAGTAGCGTTTTTATACATAGACGGTAACAACATTCACTACTACAAAATGGATAAATCTTCTCATGAAGACTTAGCCTATGCCTGTAGGTGGGGTATAGATTGCGATAAACTCTACTTTGCCGATGCAAGTACTAACTCTTATATAGGCTTTACTTGGTCTATTAATGAAGACGGTGACACTCTAAAACTTACCGACAAAGACGGTGAAACTCTATCTTTTAAAAAGTCCGACTTTGGAGATATAACTTCTACTATGGAAGTGTTCAATAAGTACTTAGACGGTCAAGATGCTTCACTATATACTACAGTAGTAACCACTACCGAAGCCGATGAAGATGAAGATGAAGACGGTGAGAGTAGCGACGATGAAGACAGTTCCAACGAAGATAGCGACGACGATAGCAGTAGCAGTGACGATGACTACTCTTATAACTATTAATCGATACTTTTATGTTGTACAAAAAAGGTATTCACAATAGAGTGAATACCTTTTACTTATATACTTAATATTATAGTTAATCAAACATAGGTGTAGAAAGATATCTTTCGCCAGTATCAGGGACTATAGCTACTATAGTCTTGTTAGCGTTTTCTGGACGTTTAGCTAATTCTAAACTTGCCCAAACGTTAGCACCAGAAGAGATACCTACTAATATACCTTCATGTTGAGCTATTAACTTACCAGTATGTAGAGCTTCTTCATTAGGAACGGTTATTATTTCGTCGTATATTTTAGTATCTAATATACTTGGTACAAAGTTAGCACCTATACCCTGTATCTGATGTTTGCCAGCGTATCCTTTAGATAGTAGTGGGGAAGTTTCAGGTTCTACGGCTACTATCTTTATGTTAGGATTTTTAGACTTTAGATACTTTCCTACACCGCTAAGAGTACCACCAGTACCTACACCAGCTACTAAGATATCTACTTTACCGTCGGTATCGTTCCAAATTTCAACACCAGTAGTTTCAACGTGTGCTTGAACGTTTGCAGGGTTATCGAACTGTCCTAATATTATAGAGTTTGGTATCTGTTGGTTTAGTTCTTTAGCCTTATCTACTGAACCTTGCATACCTTTAGAGGCTTCTGTTAATACTATTTCAGCACCATAAGCCTTTAGTAGATTTCTTCTTTCGATACTCATACTTTCTGGCATAGTTAGTATAGCCTTGTATCCTTTAGAAGTAGCTACCGAAGCTATACCTATACCAGTATTTCCGCTTGTAGGTTCTATAATAGTAGAGCCTTTTTTTAGTAGACCTTTCTTTTCAGCGTCTTCAATCATGTACATAGCTACTCTGTCTTTTATGCTACCTGCTGGATTGAAAAACTCTAACTTAGCTAATATAGTAGCCTTTACGTTTAAAGCCTCTTCTACGTTTACTAACTCCATAATTGGAGTGTTGCCTATTAGTTGAGTTACGTTCTTTTTGATGTTTGACATAAGAATACCTCCTAAATATAAAATAAATCCTATTAGTTTAGTATGGTTTAATTATAGCACATTTTAGATATTTGTCAATAGTGGTATTGTGAATATACTGTCTTTCCTTTCCCGAACTATTCATTATATTGGCTATATTACAGTATCATTTTCTCTATGCTCGTTTACAGAAATATTTTCTATCAAATCTTCACCAATTTTGTATATGGGTAACTTATCGATTGCCATTTGAACCTGAAACTCATTTAGTTCAATCTCAACGTCGTGAATATTTCCGCTTCTTGGCAGTCTAACGTGAATAACGGCAAAATGCTGATACTCCTCCGTACTATAAATTCCATCTTCATACTTCTTAAGACGTACTATCTTTCTTGATATTCCTTCCACCAACCGATAGTCTATCGCATATATTTTTTTCTCTGTGAATCCATGTAGATGTGTAGTTCCAAATGCTAACGCATTTGTTTTATAGAAAAGCATCTGACTTTTTAAATATGATGCTTCAAGCTCCTTATAATCAATATCGCCTTTTAGCCACTTTCGTACGGGCATCCCTATATACAGTGAAAACTCTAACCAAAACAAGAATCCGAACAGGCAAAGTCCTATGATAGCCATATAGTAACGCCCTAAAGGAATAAGACACAAGGTACAAAATATTAGGAACAATGGCAATATCATTTTGACAAGATATTCTCGCCTTTGAAATCTTTTTAATAAATCCCGTTTCATGCTTTGATATTTAGGTTTCTCAAAAGGGTGCTCATTAAGATAGGTTATATATTTTTCACGCCATTCAGAGCTTTCAAAATATCTGCCATTCGTATACTGTGTTTTCGTCTCACGAGCTTTCCTATCCGCTTTACTTTCCTTACAATACGCATAGATTAAATATACAATTATCATCGGACAGACAATACAAGCCGTACACTTTCCAACCATATCTCCTCTGACAAAAAATATAAGTAGTCCTATAAGCACTGTAGAAACAATATACGCAACCAATGACTTCTTAGTCATAGCGAATGGAAATTTGTCATTTTTTCTCATATATTTCTATCTTCTCCAACTATTAACTCACTTTCTTCAAAATAGTCCTGTAACTCGCATAAACTCAAGGTTTCTTTGATAGCAACACTACACACTCCACATGACCAGTATTAGCGAACATATCCACAGGTTGAACCTTTTTAACTGTATATCCTAAAGTTTCAAAAGTAGCACAGTCACGTGAAGCAGTAGCAATCATAACTAATTATTTTCATTATTTTTTAATTTAAATAAATTCTAATATCTTGTTTTTTATACAAAATTCATAACCCATTTTCTTAGGGCCCGCTTTGTCAAAATTTACTATAATAGACGTGCCATCAATAGCAGTAATTTTGCCTATACCAAAAGTTTTATGTTTTACTTTCTTTTCAACAATATCTGTTGAGATAGTAGTTGTTGGCTCTTGTTTCAGAATAGCAGGAGTTACGATTGGTGATTTATTATTTTTCTTTTTAGTTTTTGCTATCATTCTTGAATATTCTATATCAATATTTTTACCACGAGATTTGTAATCATCCATGTTCTTAAATACAAACATTTGAGGCTTTTTCACATCATTATCTGGAACTGGTCTAACTGGAAACATCCATACTTTTCTATTGTTACCATTTTCATCGGGTTGTATATCTGTATATGGTTTGTCCACAACTTTTATTCTTCCGCAATAGATATATTCACCAGCATCTATGACTTCAAACAGATGAATGTCTACTCCATTAGAATTAGATTCAGCTAATGTGGCATTTTGTGCCCAATGAATGTTTTGGTCACCAGTTTTGCCCATACCAGTATAATGTAGAACACCGCCTATCCATTTATCATGATAAAGACCTTTTGTATAATCAGATATTATAACCAGTGTATTTGTTGCCTTTGAACGACGCATGCCTCCCATATTTCCACATTTAAATATTTTTACAATATCCGCATTTTTTATAATTTGTCCTATTTCTAATTCAGGATTAAACATAATACGCCTCCAATTTTATAGTTTGTAATTTACATAAATTGTATTATCTAATGTGTAGCCATAATCTGAAATTTTTTTGATAGTTAAAGATTAAACTTTGAAAAACATATAAATAAAAGGTTTTTCTGATATCTATTTTTCAGTCTTTGATAGCAACACCACGCACTCTACATGACCAGTATTAGCGAACATATCCACAGGTTGAACCTTTTTAACTGTATATCCTAAAGTTTCAAAAGTAGCACAGTCACGTGAAGCAGTAGCAGGATTGCAAGATATCATAACTATGCGATTAGGGTTCATTTTCACTATAGAGTCTATAGCTAAACTGTCACAACCTTTTCTGGCTGGGTCTATGGTTATCACGTCGGGAGCAAGACCACTTTCTACCAACTTAGAGGCTATAGTTCCAGCGTCGCCACAGTAGAACTCAGCATTTAGGATATCGTTCTGTTTAGAGTTAGCTTTAGCGTTTTCGATAGACTGTGGAACTATATCCACACCGATTAATCTTTTAACGTCCTTAGCCATAGATAGTCCTATAGTACCAGTACCACAGTATAGGTCTAATAGGGTAGTATCCTTTGAAACTTCTGCGAACTCTTTAGCTATAGAGTATAACACTTCTGCTTGTGCCGTGTTTACTTGATAGAACGCCATAGGGGATAGGTCTACACTGTTACCGCACATAGTATCTGTTATATGGTCTTTTCCGAATAGAGTATAGTTTGTACTTCCTAAGATTACGTTAGTAGGTTTGCTATTTACGTTTAAGATTACACTTGTAATCTGTGGATATCGTTTAGACAATACTTCTGTTAATGGTTTGAACCTTTTGCTAACGTTAGACCTACATACTAAACAGACCATAACTTCTTTAGTGTGATATCCTTGTCTTAAGTAGATGTGTCTTAGTTCGCCTTTGTGAGAAGTTTCGTCATAAGGTGGAACGTTGTACTCATTTACGTATTCCATAATAGTATCTACTATGTTTCCGAATAGTTCAGGTTGTAGTAGACACTTAGTATAAGGTACTATTCGGTGACTACGTTTAGCGTAAAATCCACAGATAGCCTTTCCGTTTTTGTCTATACCCACAGGATATTGAGCCTTATTTCTGTAGTAGTTTCTATTATTGCAAGGTATGATGTTTAGTATAGGAGCGTCTATTTTACCGATACGTTTGAAAGCGTCGCTAACGGACTTTTCTTTAACTTTAAGTTCGGCATCGTATGAGATGTGTTTAAATACACAGCCTCCGCATTTAGAGAACACCTCACAATCGGAGGCTACTCTATCAGCAGAGGGAGTTATAATGTTTTCTATAATGCCAAAACAGTAGCTTTTAAGAACTTTAACTATTCGGCAGTCGATTACATCACCTATAGCGGTCATAGGCACGAACACTATAGTATTATCGTATCTTCCAACGCCGTTTCCGTCGGAAGTTATATCAGATATTTCTAACTGAATTATAGTATTTTTAGTAATTTCCATTATTTATCTTCTGTACCTGTAGTATTGTCGTTTAGTTTAGCACCGCATCTTGAACAGAACTTGCTTGATGATGGGTTTTTCTTCTTGCATACTGAACATCTAATTAAACCGTCGTTAGTGGAGTTTTCAGCGTCTGCGAGGTCATCGTTTATATCGCTAATTTCTTCCATAAGTTTAGCGATATCTTTACGCATATCTACTTGACCTGTAGCGGTCATATAGTGAGCCTTTCCTAACTTTTCGTATAAAGAGCTTAGTTTAGCATTAGCTTGAACTTTTCCTACATACGTTTTAGTAGGATTTCCCAAAGTTTCTTCTACCTTTTCGGTAACGTTATTGACTGCATCTTGAACACCCTTAGCAATGTTTTCAAGAGTGAAATCGTTAAATAGGTTGTTGTTCATAAAAAAGTCTCCTTTCAGTATTATAATAATATATATATCAAAGTATCATTAAGATACTATTAAAACCACGTTCCATTAAGTGTATTGATTAAAAAAATCTTCAATAGCGGAACGTTTTTTCATAAGGTCATCAAAGCGATTAATATATTCATATGGGAACTTGTAGTTGTGTATACGGCTTATACTGTGTTCTCCACCGACCAACTTAGTGGAAGAGCCTGCACCTAAGCCTATAATAGTCTGAATTTCGTCCATGATGTATATATTATATAGGCTCTCTTTACCTGATTTAGAGTAGCCGACGTTTTCTAAATTTTCGGCAGTGTTTTTCTGTCTATACATATAGTATGGAACGTATTGATTAAGTGTTAATCTATCTATGCTGTAGTCTACCATGGCAGATACTGGATTGTTTACGTTGCTTCTTCCGTCAACGTCTTCAAAAAGAGTAGCCGAACGCTTTAGTGTAAGCGTATGAACCGTTATAGCGTCTGGATTTAAAGATATAGCAGTGTCTATAGTACGTTTAAAACTATCTAAAGTATCGGTAGGAAGTCCAGCTATTAAGTCCATGTTTATGTTATCAAATCCCACTTCACGAGCTAATAGATAAGCCTCTATAGTCTGTTTAGAGTTGTGTCTTCTACCTATGGTGTTCAATACGTCGTCGTTGAACGTTTGAGGATTTACAGAAATTCTATCTGCACCGTACCGTTTAATAACCTGTAGTTTAGACTTAGTAATAGTGTCTGGTCTTCCAGCCTCTACACAGTATTCTCTTATATTGGATAGGTCGAAAGTGTTTTTGACCTTTTCCATGATAGTCTTTAACTGAAAGTCTTCTAAAGCAGTAGGAGTTCCACCGCCAAAGTAGATAGTATCTACTATAAGATTGTGTCTTTTGACTAATTCTCCAACGCTTTCTATTTCACGGCAGAGATAGAATATATAGTCTGGTATCAACTTTTTGGCACTTTCGATAGAGTGCGAAACGAACGAACAGTAAGAACATCTTGTAGTACAGAACGGAATGGATATATATATACTGACTTTTTTAGGCTGAATAGTGTTCAATAGTGGTATTTGAACTAAAGCGGTCTTGTATGCTAATTTAGACTTCTTTTCTGAAATGTAGTATCTGTCTTTCATGTAAGATACTATCTCATCATAAGATAGACCGTCTTTTATTAGCTTGATGTACTTTTTTACTGGTCGTATGCCTGTTAGCAGTCCCCATTCGGAAGTCTTACCAGTTATGCTACTTAGTAGACCGTATATCATCTTGCATAGAGAGTATTCACAAGCGTTAGTGTAGTCTTCATATAGGTTAGAAATTACTTCTGTAGTGGTTTTGATAGAATTGTCTATCTTAACGGTAGCTGTAAGAACGGTATCTTCTGTGTTTTTAACTAACGATACCGCTACATAGTCACCCACTATAGAGGCTAAGTCTTCTTTAGAACCGTTGTATACAAAGTTGAACTTACTTGCAGGGTAGAATATTTTAATAGTAGCTTCCACTTCATACTTGTAAGAGTTTCCTATTAATACTATAGTTAAGAGTTTTTCCAACAGTCAATCCTCCAAGTTAAAAAAATTCGTCTACGTTGCGAATAGCGTCCAATAGATATGGATTATTCTTGCGTTCTTCGTTTAGTGTAGAGTTTTGATTGTGTCCAGTATATACTCTATAGTCGCCTTTTAGATTGTATAGTCTATCTAAAGACTTTTGCATATCAAAGTAGTTTCCGTTTGGAAAGTCTGTTCTACCCATGGAATGCTTAAATAGAGTATCTCCAGTAAATAGACAGTCTTGACAGATATAGCACACACTACCCATAGTATGCCCTGGGGTAGATAGTACTTTAAACTCTAAGTTAGCCTCTTTGATAGTATCGCCATCGGTTACAGTAGTAAACTCTGATACTGGTTGAAAGTCATAGTATCCTAACGCTTTGGCTAAAGAAGTATCTTTATCGGTTAGCATACTGCTATCAAGTTTACTAATGTAGACTTTACAATTAGTCTTAGCTTGCACTATAGATGCACCTTCAAAGTGGTCATAGTGTCCATGGGTTAGCAGAATAGCCTTTAAGTTTAGACTATTATCGTTTAGATACTTTAGAATACTTACAGGATTTCCTCCACAGTCTACTAATACAGTAGAGTTATCCTGTGAATTTACTACTATATGGCAGTTAGACTGAAGTTCACCTACTGGAAAGGTATTAACTGTTATCATAATAAAAAAGCTCCTTTTATTAAGTTTTAGGTTGGAGTAACTCCAACCTAAGTGTTAATGTTATACGTTCGTGCTAAGTTCTGTTTACACTGATTACGCCCTTAACCTTTTTAATCTTATCGAATAGATTTTTCATTTGGTCAAGACTTGCTATAGAGATAGTAGCTCTAATATATGCGTTTCCGTTTTTCAGTTTACCAGAAGAAGAGTGTATTATCATAATATGGGATTGCGTCATAATAGAGGTTATATCGAATACTAAACCTATTCTATCGTTAGCGATAACTTCCATATTTACTTGGAAATATTCAAACTTACCCTTAGCCCAATGGGCAGTTATCCAACGTTCTGGTTCGTTATTTTTACGAACGGCTGACTTATAGTTTGGACAGGTAGTCTTATGGATAGATATTCCTTTACCTCTGGTGATAAAACCGACTATATCGTCATAAGGTACAGGATTACAACATTGAGATAGTTTGACTTCGCAGTTGTCAAGACCGTTATCGAACACTATACCTTGAGAGATATTATTAACCTTTCTGTTCTTAGCATTCTTTTCTATTATGTCTTCCTGTTCGTCGATAGGAGTATACATCTTATCGTACTTATTCTTTAGACGCTGAATAATCTTAGATATTATTACACCACCATAACCTATACAGGCGTAATAGTCGTCTAAGGTGTTGCAGTTGTAACGCTTAAAGTCGTCACATAGGAAGTTGCTCATATCCTGTTCAGGAACGTTCATTCTGTTACGCTTGAACTCACGCATTAGCATTTCTTTGCCCTGTACGATGTTTTCGTCACGTTTTTCCTTTTTGAACCACGACTTTATCTTAGACTTAGCTTCTACAGTAGCCACAATGTTCAGCCATGCTCTGTTAGGACCTTTTTTAGGGTCTTTGCTGGTTATGATGTCTACTATATCGCCACTTTTCAGTTTATATTCAAGTGGAACTAATACGTTGTTTACCTTAGCACCTATGGCTTGATGACCTACGTCGGTATGAACTCTATATGCAAAGTCGATAGCCGTAGCACCTTTTTTTAGTGTGATAGGTAGACCTTTAGGAGTAAAAGTTAGAATGTCCTCTTCCATTCGAGAGTCTTTAATCATATCTACTATGCTTTCCACGTCGTCGGAAGACTGTTGAGCCTCCATAATAGTTCTAAACCAGTTGATACGTTTATCGAACTTAGTACTTTCAATTTGGTCTTTTCCGTCCTTGTACTTCCAGTGGGCAGCGATACCGTATTCGGCGTTTATGTGCATACTCCAAGTACGAATTTGCACTTCAAAAGGAATGCCCTCTTGACCTAATACGGTAGTGTGTAACGATTGGTACATATTCTCTTTAGGATTAGCTATATAGTCTTTAACTCTATTAGGTAGAGGGGTAAATAAATCGTGAATGATACCCAATACTATATAACAACTGTCTTTATCGTCTATGATTACTCTAACTGCGTACTTATCGTATATATCGTTGAAGTTTTTATTGCCTACGTACATCTTCTTGTATAGGCTATATAGACTTTTTACTCTACCTTCTATGGTAGCATTTTTTAGGAACGTGTACTGTGGATACTTTTTAAACTCATCTAATATAGAGGTTTTAATTCTTTCTATAAAAGCCTCACGATTTTTACAGTCTGCGTCCAACAGTTGGGAGATGTTCTTATAGGCGAAAGGGTCTAAATACTTAAAAGAGAGTTCTTCAAGTTCGTACTTAATGGAACTGATACCCAATTTATGAGCTATAGGGGCGTACACGTTCATAGTTTCACGTGCAGTACGTAGTTGACCTTGTGGACTACGATATTCCAACGTTCTCATATTATGAAGTCTATCGGCTAACTTTATTAATATTACTCTAATATCTTTAGCAGTAGCTATTATTATCTTTTGAACGTCTTTAGCCTGTTGTTCTTCACGTGTAAACGATGGTATTTGACCTATCTTAGTAACCGAATCTACTAACATAGCTACGTCTTGACCAAATCTTTTTCTAATATCGTCTAAAGTCATATCGGTATCTTCTACTACGTCATGGAGCATAGCTGCACATATAGTATCGGTATCCATACCAAGTTCAAGAAGTATCATACTTACGCATAGCGGGTGGATTATATAAGGTTCGCCAGACTTTCTAATTTGATTTTTGTGTGCCTCGCTGGCTACATTATAAGCAGTGACTATTTTACTAACGTTGTACTTGTTGCTTTCCATTAACTTGTTTAGGAACATATTAATGTTACAAGTTTCAAGCGGTTGTATTCTGTTGCTCATCATCTGATTTTATCCTCCTTAATATAGTAGAATTTTCCAAACTAACCTTTTCGGCATTAGGATTAACCTTTACGGAGTTTAAGTTGGAGTTGAATGTGGTTAGTCCCAGTTCACAGAATATATCTATACATACTCTTAACTTACCAAAGTTGATAATAGAAGGTCTATCTATAATAGCGTATAGCGTATCTAAGTCTATAGAACCACTATTGTGTATATAAGAGAACACTAACACTAAGTCTTCTCTATTTGGGCATAACTTTTGAAGATACTCTTTAGATAGTGGTTTATGTAGTGCAAACTTTTCGTACGTATCTAAAGCGTAGTAGTATGCCATCTGGTTTATGTTATTCATACGATAGTCTATAGCCATTAAAGAGATACTCTCATTGCCTCTAAAGTAGTTTATAGATAGTCTTACTAAAAAGTTGTACTTTAGTCCTTTCTTTAAGAACACATTCTCTTTAGGAGTTCTAAACTGAACTATGTCTAAATACTTTCCGTCGTATAGTATTTTAAACTTAACAGAAGTATTATTGGCTAAAGGGACTATATCTATTAATACTGCATTAGGTATTAAGAATATAGGTTCTTTGTTACCTTCACCAAAAGGTTCTAATATATTAAGTCCCTTAACGTTTTCTATATATAGGTCTTCAGGAGTTAATACTTTATCGATATAATAGTTAGTACGTGGCATTACTTTAAAGTGTTCGTCGGCGTACTGTTGGAGAAGTTCTTTAAACTTAGGTATATCTTCAGTCTTTAGAGAAAATCCGCCAGCACCTTGGTGTCCGCCGAAGTTTTCTAATACTTGACTACAGTAGGAGAGGCTTTCAAATATCGAAAACTTTCCTACACCTCTTGCAGAACCACGGGATATACCGTCTTTTTCATTGGTAATAATGTAGCAAGGCTTATCGTATACTTCGCAAAATCTTGAAGCCACTATACCTATTACGCCGTGGTGCCAATCGTCCCCATTGAATACTAACACTCTTTGGTTAGTACATTCTGGAGTACCTTCTATATACTTGTATATCTGTTTAGTGATGTCGTCTTCGGTCTGCTTGCGTTGGTTGTTTAGGTCGCATAGCAGTTTAGAGAGTTCGACTGCTTCTTCTTCGTCTTCGCAAGTTAGCAGACTTAAAGCAGTCTTAGGTGAACCAAACCTACCTGAAGCGTTAATTCTTGGAACTATTCCAAACGCTACCTTGGTAGAGTTGATATCTTGTAACTTTATATTGGCTACTTCGCATAGAGTGGTTAGACCCAACCTATCGGAATTTTTGATATACTGTAAGCCGTCAAGTACAAGTTTTCTATTTTCGCCCGTTATAGAGACTACGTCGCCGATAGTAGCAATGGCTACCAAATCGCCGAACTGTTCCATTACCGAAGTATAGTTACCGTCTTCTAAAGCCATTATCAGCTTGAATACTACACCTGCACCGCAAAGGTATTTAAACTTAGAAGGGCAATCGTTACGATGTGGATTTACTATAGCTTCTGCTTTAGGTAGAGTTTCGCTTGGTTGGTGATGGTCTGTAACTATAAGTTTCATTCCCAAACTATAGATATGTTCTGCTTCTTTTATAGCGGATATGCCATTGTCTACAGTTATTATTAGTTCAGCACCATTATTGTGAATATAGTCTATAGCGTCTAAGTTCATGCCATAGCCTTCTTCACGTTCTGGAATATACGTAAATACGTCTGCACCCATACATTCCAGATAAGTTTTTAACATAGCAGTAGAAGTTATACCGTCGCAGTCGTAGTCACCAAAGATACATATCTTTTTACCTTCGTCTATGTACATATTTAAAGTATCTATAGCTTTTTGCATATCTGCCATAACTAAAGGATTTTCTAACTCTGTAGGTTCTACAAAGTCTTTAGCCTGTTCTACCGTAGTAATACCTTTAGAAGTTAAAACTTCTGCACAGAGTAGACTAACAGAAGTTTTAGAGGCTAAATCTTTAGCCGTATCGATATTATATTCATTTAAAATCCACTTTTTCATAACTAATACCTTAACACTCTTTCATAATAATATTTAGATATATATTATAGCATTTAGTTTCAAAAAATACAATATAAAATTAAAGTTTAATTATAATACCCTGTAGTTATATAAGAGTATACTCTAAATTTTCCCAATGTAAACATGAACCTTCTTCAATATCATCAGGTAATAAAGCTCTTGCCACCAATATTTCGTCATTAGTAGCTATATCAGTACGTATTAGTATAGCATAGTCACCGTCTATGCGTTTTACTGTATAGTCTTTAGGTTCCATATTATAAAAATCTCCTTAAATGGTATATTATTATACCATTGATTATATCACTAAAATATTATGGTGTCAACTTATTAGTATAACTTTTTCTATCACCAAACTATAACTTTTACATAGTATATTAATGTATCCTGAAAGGTGGCGAACGTATATGGAACTATTATGTGTAGTAATATTTGCTATAATAGTAGCATTGATATGTGTAGTAGTAATAAAGGCTTCGTTTTTAGAGGCTGAGGCTGAAAAGTATGTAGTTACGCTATTCTTTTTACGTAATGAAGTTGAAAATCCAACAGTATTGTTAAATCAACTCTCTTCGGCATACTCTGGCAAAATAATAGTGGTAAACGTTGACGGTAAAGATGAAGACTGTGCAGTGTGTCGTGCCATTACTGAACATAACTCTCATATAGTGTACTCCGAACTTAACGATATGAAAAGTACTATACTAAATGAGTATCTAAAGCGATAGCTAATTATTATATTGACAAACTAAACCGTCGATGTTATAATTATCTATAGGTTGCTATGGGGAACGTCCTTTGGGCGTTCCTTATGTTGATACATACTATCATAAAATACTATTAGGGAGGTGTAGCCGTTATCTATCTTTTGATGATGGCAAGTCCTATTTGGAAAGTGTAAGCATTAAGTTAGAGGGCGTTGTAGAAGACGTAGTATACTATAATCAATCTAATGGATACAACGTACTACTATTAAGTACCAGTACCGACGACGTTACAGTAGTTGGCGACCTCGGTCGTGTTGAAGTTGGCGAAACTTTAATAGTAGAAGGTGAATATACTACTCATGCAAAGTTTGGCGTTCAGTTTAAAGCCACGTACTGTGAAAGAAAACTTCCTACCGATAAGTTTAATATCGAAAGGTATATCTCTAATATAAAGGGTGTAGGCGACGTTACCGCTAAGCGTATAGTAGATACTTTTGGTGAAGATACTTTTAGAATACTACAAGAAGAACCTGAACGTTTAATAGGCATTAAAGGTATTACTCGTAAAAAGGCTAAGAGCATCTCCGACGGATTGAAGAACATATTCGCTATAAAGAACGTTTCGGCATACTTTTCGCACTTTGGAATTAGTAACGCTGTATCTATGTTGGTATTTAAACTATGGGGTTCTATGGCGTTGCAGAAGGTTATGGATAATCCCTATATACTGTGTCGTGAAGATATAGGCGTATCGTTTGAAAAGGCTGAAGCCGTCGCTAAAGATTGCAAGTTAGAACCTACTTCGCCTAAAAGAATAGTCGCTGGAGGAAACTATATACTATCGTTAGCTAACTTTGACGGCAATACTTGTATGCCTATAAATGAGTTTTTAAACAGACTATCTGAAAAACTATCTTTAACTAAGTCAGAAGTGCAAAAGGTCATACTTAATGCTATAGATAGCAATCTGTTTGTGTTGTACTCTTCTAACGACGGTAAGGAGTATATATATACTACCGAATACTATTCCGCTCAAAAGTACATAGCCGAAAAGTTAGTACGTATGGTAAGGTTAAACCCTAACCACAATATGGACTTTACTTCCATAATAGAAAAAAAAGAGGCTCAGGACGATATACACTATAACGCTATGCAAAGAAAGGCTATCAACTTAGCTTTAAACGATAACGTTATGGTATTAACGGGTGGCCCTGGTACGGGTAAGACTACCACTCTAAATGGAATAATATCTATATTCAAGGATAGGGGACTAAAAGTTAAAGTTACTGCTCCTACTGGTAGAGCCTCTAAAAGAATATCCGATATTACAGGTTATGAAGCTACTACTATTCATAGACTGTTAGAAGTCGCTTTTGATGAGTATGGCAGTACCTACTTTGTACATGATGACGATAATCCTTTAAAGTGTGACGTAGTAGTGGTAGACGAAGTATCTATGGTAGATACTGTACTGTTTAAAAGTCTGTTAATGGCTATTAGTCTAAGTTGTAAGTTGATATTGGTAGGGGATAGTAATCAACTACCTTCAGTCAGTGCAGGCAACGTGCTAAAGGATATTATAGATAGCAACATAGTAGACGTAGTAGAACTTACCGAAATCTTTAGACAGGCTCAAGAAAGTGATATAGTTATGAACGCTCACAATATACTGAATGGTAGATATCCTACCATACTAAAAAAGGATAAAGACTTCTTTTTCTTTCAGCGTTTAAACTATTCTGTAGCACAGAGTACCGTTATAGACCTCTGGAAAAATAGACTTCCTAAAGCCTATAACTATTCACCTATAGAAGATATTCAAGTACTATCACCGTCACGTAAGGGTGCTTTAGGAGTTATAAACTTAAATAAGGCTATGCAAGAGGTAATTAATCCTCACTTGAACGGAGACCGTGAAGTTAAAAATTCGATATATACTTTTCGTGTAGGCGATAAGGTAATGCAGATTAAGAATAACTATGATATTCGTTGGACTAAAGACGGTAGAAGTGGTTTAGGTATATACAATGGAGATATGGGCATTATAGAAAAGATTACTTCCGACGGACTTACTATCGATTTTGACGGTAGGATAGTCCAGTACGATTTGGATACTACCGAACAGTTAGAGTTAGCCTATGCAGTAACCATTCATAAAAGTCAAGGTAGCGAATTTGACGTAGTTATAATTCCAGTATTAAACACTTTTAAAAAGCTATCTTATAGAAGTCTTTTATACACCGCCATAACCAGAGCGAAAAAACTATTGATAATAGTAGGTTCTCAAAAAGAACTGTTCGCTATGGTGGATAACAACAGAACCTTTATTCGTTATACCAATCAAAAGGATATGATAATAGATGTCTACGAGCAACTACAACTTGAACAGGAATAGGTTAGGTAGTCTACTATTGGATATAGTCTATCCTAATAGATGCCCTTGTTGTGATGAGTATATTCCATACGACCACTATATCTGTGACGACTGCTTAGAGGCTATGGCGTATCCTGACGATATGCTATGTAAGTATTGCGGATTTGCTCCTGAAAACTGCAAGTGTGGTAGTGGAATTTCATACGATAGAGCCTTTGTAGGCTATCTTTATGAAGGGGTTGCTCGTAAAGGTATAGCCTCATTAAAACTTGGAACTTCTTTGAACTTTGCTAAACATATCGGCTTGAAGTTAAGCGATAGTATCAGTAATAATGTTATCAAGTACGACTTAGTAGTTCCAGTACCTATGCACATTAGAAAGAAGTTAAAACGTGGGTATAATCAAGCGGAAGTCATAGCTAAAGAAGTCGCTAAGGGTTTAGGCGTTCCAATGGAGGCTAAAGCGTTAAAAGTTAAGTATACTAAAGAGGCTCAACATAACCTATCCAGAGAAGACCGTATCAAACACGTAAGCAATCTGTACTATGGCGGAGGTTTAAACCTTACGGATAAGTACATAGTATTAGTAGACGACGTTATAACTACAGGTAGTACTCTTAACGTGTGCAGTGACATTCTACATGGTATGGGTGCAAAGTCGGTGATAGTGGCAGTAGCTACGAGTACTCAAATGAAGCACAAGCGTTAAGGCTGATATTTAAGGGGGAATTTTAAAGTGTCTAATATTGGTATAGACTTTGGAACTACTAACATAGTCATGACTATGGGTAAAAAAGTAGTGGTAAATGAACCCTCTATAGTAGCGTATGATACTCGTAATAAGTGCGTCGTGGCTACTGGTAAAGAGGCTTACTCTATGATAGGTAGAACTCCCGACTTTATAGATATAGTTAGACCTATGAAAGACGGTGTTATATCTAATAACGTTATGGCTCAAAGTCTGTTAGACGGCTTTATCAATAGACTTATTAGGTTTCAACTATTGCGTCCTAAGATTATACTATGTATACCTTCGTTTATTACAGAGGTGGAAAGTCGTGCAGTAGTAGACTTAGCAGTCAATACTGGTTCAAGGAATATTCACTTAATAGACGAAACCGTTTCGGCAGTTATGGGGGCAGGTATAGACGTATCTAAATCTTTAGGTACTTTGGTAATAGATATCGGGGGAGGCACTACCGACGTTGCTATAGTATCTTTAAACGGTATAGTAGATGCAGTGTCTATTCGTACGGCAAGCAGTAGCTTTGATAGTTCTATTATTAGATATATTTCTACTAAGCATAAGTTGGTAGTAGGCGAACTTACTGCTGAACGTCTAAAGATGGAGTGTGCTAACGTATACTTTCCAAGCAAGGAAGAAAGTATATTAGTTAAGGGTATGAACCTATACAATAATATGCCTGATACTATTCGTATATCCGAGGCTGACATAATGTTGGCTATCCATGACGATATTCTTAAAATAGTAAACGCTATTAAACTTATATTGGAAAGAGCTAATCCTAACATAGTAGATGACGTTTGTAAACACGGTGCTATTATGACTGGTGGAGGCTCTATGTTAAAAGGCTTAGATAAGCTATTATCTAAACAGATTCATGTGGATTGCAGGGTGGCTGAAAATCCTTTAGAGTGTGTGGCTAAAGGTACTTCTATAGCGTTTAAAAATATGAACAGGCTATTGGACGGGTTTGAACATATCAAAATCAAAAAGATGTAAAAAAGTCATCACATATACTTAGTATGTGATGACTTTTTTAGTCTTAAGTTTGAGTATATATTAGAACTTTTTCTCTAATAGTTCGTTAAAAGTGGAAGTATCTACAGCAAGACGTTGAAGTTCACTTGGAATGATAATCTTAGTAGACTTGCCGTCTGCGACCTTTTCAAAAGTTTCAAAAGACTTTAGCTTTAGTACTTCTGGAGTAGGGTGTGCATCGTTTAGTTTGACTATGCTTTCTGCTAAGGCTTTTTGAACCAATTCTATCGCTTGAGCCTCACCTTCAGCCTCAAGGATTTTCTGTTCTTTAATAGCGTCTGCCTGTAAGATTAACGCTTGCTTTTCAGCCTCTGCCTTTAGGATAGCGGACTGTTTTTCAGCCTCCGCTCTAAGGATAGCCGACTCTTTTTCACCTTCGGCTACCAATACTTGGGACTTTTTTTCACCTTCGGCTTGGAGTATCTTTTCTCTACGTTCACGTTCTGCCTTCATCTGCTTTTCCATGGAGTCTTGAATCTCTCTTGGAGGTAGAATATTTTTTAACTCTACACGGTTTACTTTAATACCCCATCTGTCGGTAGCTTGGTCAAGTATAGCAGTAATCTTAGTGTTAATGATATCTCTTGAAGTTAGAGTAGCGTCAAGTTCTAAGTCGCCTATGATGTTTCTTAGAGTAGTAGCGGTCAAGTTTTCTATCGCAGCCATAGGGTGTTCTACACCGTAGGTATACTGTTTAGAGTCTGTAACTTGAAAGAATACTACAGTATCTATTTGCATAGTAACGTTGTCTTTGGTTATTACTGGTTGTGGAGCAAAGTCTACAACCTGTTCTTTAATGGATACTTTTTTAGCTACGGTATCTATAAAAGGTATCATAAAGTGAATACCGTTGCTAAAGGATGCGTGATAACTACCCAGTCTTTCTATTACGTATTCTTGTGCTTGTGGAACTATCTTTATAGCAGAAAATACCACTATTAGTAGTATTACTACTATCACGACTATTACTGTTGGCATATTAAAAACCCCTTTTTATAATATAGTTATTAGTATTATAGTATCATAATATATAGCTTATGTCAACCATATAGTGTTAATACCCGTTTAAATATTGTTTAAACTTTTGATACTATCAGTTTAGAACCCGAAACTTCTTTTACTACCACTTCGGAACGTTGGTCTATAATAGAACCGTCTTCTGATACTGCCGTCCAATCTACACCGTTTAGAGTAACTCTACCAGTGTTAGTGGCATTATCGATAGTTTCTATTACTATAGCGTTTTTGCCCACATTCAGTTCATAGTTGGTATGCTGACGTGGTTTTCTAAGAATTTTATTGGCTACAGGTTTAGTAGCTATTAGCGTGACTATCGATACTACTATAAACGCTACCCACTGAACAGTAGGTCCAAAAAAGAACGAAAGTATTAACGATACCAACGACGCTAAAGCAAACCATATACTAATTAGCTGAGTAGTAATAGCTTCTATTACTACTAATATTATAAATACTATAGCCCAAAATATAGCACTGGTCATAAGTAAGCCTCCTCTATGTTAGATGTAAGTTATATCACTATTCTGCATCGTTTGTTTCAATCCACAGTCGGTAATTTCACAGAGTCTGACAAGCCAGCAGAACACTGACTGTAGTTTGCCTCATGTCAGTGGGGGATACCGATTTCTCTCCGCCCACCACTGCCGTTATTTTTCCTACTTGCAATTCATCTCACTCACCTATAGAGGTGGGAGAATCCTTGCTATTATTTGTTGAACTGTCTTCTGAATTAGTGGAACTATCAGTTGGTAGAACTTCTTGCATATTGGTAGCGTCTTCTGAAGTGTTTCCACTATCAGTAATAGTCTTCTTCTTGTAACTGATAGTATATAGTACTATATCCAGTATAGCCAATATACCTATTACCACTATTAATATATAGTCTATAGTTTGCATTAAAATCACCTCTTATGGATTAAGTTTTAGAACTTTCATTATACTGGCAGATATCGTTAAGTGGACATTCGTTACACAATGGACTTCTTGCCTTGCAGTAGTCTCTACCGAATTGAACCAACCTATGGCAGTAGTTTGAAGACTTTTCAGGTGGTATTAGTGGAATTAAGTCTTTCTCTACTTTGACGGGTTCTTTAGAGTTGGTAAGTCCTAAGCGATTAGAAATTCTTATACAGTGTGTATCGGTGACTATAGCAGGTTTTCCGAATACGTCGCCTAATATTAAGTTAGCAGTCTTTCTGCCTACTCCAGATAGAGTTAGTAAGTCTTCCATAGTGTTGGGTAGTTCACCGTTGAAGTTATTGAGTAGAGCGTTAGCAGTTGCACGAATGTTTTTAGCTTTATTTCTAAAAAAGCCACAAGGTTTTATATCCTGTTCCAACTCTTTAACGTCGCAGTTTGCGAAGTCTTCAAGGGAAGTGTACTTTTGGTATAGCGTATTAGTGACTATGTTCACTCTTGCATCGGTACACTGTGCTGATAGTATTACTGCAAATAGTAGTTCGTATGGGTGAGCATACGTTAAAGAACACTCTATGTTAGGATATAACTTTTCTAACCTTGTACAGCTTTCTAAAGCTACATACTGTGTATCTAAATTCATGGATACTTCACTTCCTATTACTTTCCGAATGTTTGAGAGTGTTCTAATAACACTAACATATCTTGAGGTCTATTTAAAGTCTTTATGGCTTTATTGAACGGTACTAAAAAGCTACTCTTGATTTCGTCTTGCTTTAAAAAGAACGACTTATACAGGTTGAACTTGCTACTAAAGTATACGTCAGTCTTTATCACTCCAGAGCGTAACCTGTGATAGTATTGACTTCTAAAGCATGGATTAGTAGTAGTCCTGATACGAGTTTCTTCATATACTTCTCTAATAGCGGTATCTTCTTCAGTTTCGCCAAATTCTATGTGTCCTTTAGGAAAGCCGATGTGTCCGCTGACGTTTTCTATTAGTAGATAGTGTTTGATATCGTCTTTTATGGTGTATAGAACGCTACCACAACTCTTTTCATAGTAGCAGTGTATCTTAGGGGAGTACTTTTCTTCTTGACTTTGAATAGAGTACCATATTTCAGGTTTGTAAGCCTGAGTACCTTCTGGAACTACTACCCATTTGTCACGAGTACAACCGTTACGTTCTATGACGGCACATACCGTTCCAGTAAAGCACTGTTCCGAACCGTTGAAGTTTAGAATGTATACGTCTTGAAGTCCGCCGTCGTCTGTGATAAATCCCACATAGCCATAGTATAGTTTATAGGCTTGCCCTAAGTGTATCCTTTGACGCATACCCGCTGACTTATCTACTATTACATGAACTTTAATACCTAATATGCTTTTCCAATCACCTTTATTTGCACGTTGCATAAGCAGAATACCCACCTTTCTAAAATATTCGACATGGTATAGGTATATTATAACATCTTTTTTTTAGTGGCACAATAGCAAAAGTGTATTTTAGTAGTATTTACGTCCATACTTTTTGTAGTAGTCTATGATATCCTTATCGCAAGTTACCAGTTCGCTAAGGAGTAGTCTTTTAGTGTTAGGGTCGTAGAACCCTATAGTCTTTTCGCCTGTACAGATACTGCTTTCTACTTTAATGTTTAAGTCTTTGCAGTAGTCTGGTAGGGGAACGGTCTTGTTATTATGTTTAAATATACTCAAAAAGTTCAAACCCCCTTATTAAAAAACGGAATACCCATAGTATAAAGGCATTCCGTTATAGAATAGTTAAGACTATATTACTTAGTTATAATACTATTCGCCATCAAAAGTAGTATCCTTATTAAGAGTGCTTAAGATTTCGTTGTAGTTCTTCTTGTAGATAGCGTATACGTTAATCTTAATAGGTTGCTCTTTGCTTGCGTTTTGTAAGTTTAGGTGGTCTAACTGCCACTTAGTTAAAGATACTGAAAGGTCATGCGCTCTTTGAGGCTTATCTATAGCTACAGAAGTCTTAGTCATAGTAATACCGTTAAAGTCGTCGTCACTGTTTAAAGTATTAAGAATATCTTCATAGTTTCTTCTGTATATAGCATATACGTTTACTTTAACAGGTTGCTCCTTAGTAATCTTGATATGGTCTAATTGCCACCTTGTAATAGCAACTGCAAGGTCATGAGCTCTCTTTTCGTTATTTAGCATGGGAAAAAATCCTCCTTAAAATTTATATATAATAGATAGTTAGCATATGTAGTATGCTTTTACTTGTTAAAAAGTGGGTCGTTGTTAAAAGCGTTTAATAGTTCGGTATAGTACTTGTGGTAGAATGAGTGTAAGTTAACGTTGACTTTTTTATTATCTTGTTTAGCTCTAACGTTAATAACTTCTAATTGCCAATGAGATATCATATTAGCAACGTCATGTGCTCTTTCTTCGTTAGTCATGCCAGTATCCTCCTTTATGTATTATATATTAAACGTGAACCACCCTCGCCAATATTAAACCAAATGGCAAGGGCTTATTTAATGGTAATCCATAGGATAAGTTCACAGTAAAATGTACTCTCACATTTTTGATTATATTGTTGATATTATAACACAATGTTTTGAGTTTGTCAAGCAAGTGGAATTGACTTGGTAGTTTAAACTACTTAGTTCTTTCCATAATTATATCTACCATTTCGCCTACGTTTTTCATGGAAGATACTTCCTTCATCTTAAAACGCATCTTAAAAGTCTTTTCTACTGCTCCAATAAGAGTGATATGTTCTAAACTGTCCCAGTCTTCTATATCGTCTGCGGTTGTGTTTTCATCGATTTCGATAGTATCGTCGTCGAATACGTCTTGGAACACTTTGGTTAGCTTTTCAAATACTTCTGTTTTAGTCATAGTAATGACCGCCTTTCTAAATTGTAAATTTTTTATGAACAAATCAAAAGTTGATTATTCTTCATTTTTAAGTACCTTAATAGGTGGATTTTTGTATACATAGTCTTCAACGTTTAACTTCCAAATGGAATTTCCGTTTTGGTCTTCACTTATTAGAGTAAATCCAAAGTCGCCAAATAGACTTTTAACCATGGAGTTTTTGGCAGTCTTATAATAATACCCTGTTATAGTCTTTAGGTCTTTAGACGTGCATCGTCTTACTAAAGTATCTAACATAGCGTACTCCATATCACGTTTAAGAACACGACAACTCATAAGCCATAAGTCTATGTCTAAGTTTTTAGACTGACTGTCCACTTTGCCTATTACTACCGATACTACTCCGTTATCACCAAAACGGTCTTTTAGTTTTCCGTACAGTCTGATATATTGGTCACTTTGGAATACCTGTTCCATTTCAGATAGGGTGTATCTTTTAGTGGTTAGGTTGAACTGGTTGCTCTTATTAGTAAGCTGAGTAATCCTATTAAGGTATATAGGAATAAAGTCGTCTATAGTAGCAACCATTTCTAAACTGTTTAGATATTCGTTATAGTCTGCAAATTTGGACTGTTGAGCCGTTCTCTGTGCGTTAGCCTTGTACATTTCGGAGCGTTTAACGTCGTCTTGAGATAGTGTAGTGACTTCAAAGTAACCGCATCTATCTAAGCGTGAGATGTAGTTTTCAGGATTTGCTATATCTGGTACTGCTACACCTTGTACTTGTTGTTTGACTATTTCACGTTCGGCTGGATTGTCGTCCACAAAGACTAAACTTTCAGGTAGTATGTTCAGTTCGTTAGCTATACTCACTATGTTTTCACTCTTAGGAAGCCAATTAGCCTTTATGTTTACAAAGTCATCAGGTTTAAGAACGCCGTCTGGGTGGTTTAATCCTAATATAGCGTTGTCGTAGTCGTTTTTGGAGTTTACTGTTAATAGTACTCCTACTTTAGACTGTTCTTTTAGATAGTTTTGAAATTCGGTGTAGAGTTGTCCTATAGAGGTTTCCTGTCCAATTTCGATACCCTCTTGACCGTCATCACCTATAACGCCACCCCAAAGGGTATTGTCTAAGTCCAATACTAAAGCCTTCTTATTCTTTCCGTAGATAGACTTTATAATCTTAGCCACGTTATAAGAGTACTCTGGTATAGCGTTTAAGCACATAGCGTACTTGTACATATGCCAGTAGAACGTATCACTCCACTGTAGCAGACCGTAGTCGGAAGAGAGATAGTCTATATCGTTAATGTGGAAGTTTTCATGAGATTGTGCGTACTCATAGAACTTTTGGTTTAGTCTGTTGATGTAGTATCCTTTACCGTGAACGTCGTAACAGTCGCTATTGCCTAATATTCTATATAGAGGCTTTTCAAAGTTATTCTGTACTATAGGGCAGTGATACTTTTCAAAAGCGGTGTTCCACATATCCTCAAATAGAGTGTACTGTCTATCTATGGAGTGTTCCACTTCTTCAGCGGTCAAGTTCAGGTCGAACGTGTACTCTGTGATGTTTCTGTTAGTAGTATGTATAAGTATTAGGTCAGGTTTAAATTCGTCAAGAGTTGGATTATCAAACATTATATCACTTCTATATTGAGCGTATTCCGATTGATAGAAGTTCGGTTTGATACCACTATCTAATAAGAACAGTTCTAAAGTGTTCATGATATCATTAGTAGTAGAACCGCCTAAAATGGCTATATTCTTAGTAATTCTTTCTCTGCCGTCGTTTAGGAGTTGCTTCTTTATGGAGCGTTTTTTCTTTAGTATGGTATCGCTATCTAAAGGATAGTTTAGTATTTCCATATGGCATATTACCTCACTTATTCATAGTCTTCTTCGTCAGAACTTTGGTCGCTATCGTCTTCGGAATATTCGTCCGTTTCAGTATTAGAAGTATCTTGAGTGGTATCTTCGTCAAACTCTGGACCGAATATAATCTCTTCGTCAGGATTTTGAGTTCTTAGCACTTCTAAGTTTTCGTAGTTGCTACCAGTAGCCGAGAAGGTATTCATAGCAAATAGAACGTCCGTTCCGTTTACAGCCTTTATGTACTTGATTAGATTTAGTTCAAAGTATCTCATATCTACTACGTATATGTTCTCAAAAGAACCCGTTAAGAATGGTATTAGAGCGTTTCCATAACTGTCCTTAATTACTACTAAGTTTCTGCCGTTCTTGACTGCCGTCTTTACGTGTACTATGTAGTCGTCGCCACCCATGAACGTTAGGTACGCACTTGAACCAGTAGCCTCTACTAATAGACTTCCTTCATACTGATAGTTGTTATCCATATCGTAGTAGTAGGTTGAGTACTCATTATTAGGGGAGTAGTATACAAAGTCTTCAGGATTTTCTTTTAAGATTATACTACCAGAGTATCCGTATAGAGTACCTACATAGTCTTCTATTACGTGCTTATCATAAGTAGAGATATCGTCAAATGGAACGTTGGCTATTATAGAAAACTGTTGTGCGGAATAGTATGCTCCCAAAGGTTGCCAGTGGTGGTCAGTTCTGGAGTAGATATCTTCACTTTTGTGTTGTGCTAAGGTAGGTATCAAGTTTACTGGAGTAACGTTGACTAAGTTATCGTTTATGTTTTGAATGTTTTCTTCTTCGCTACCGTGTGCGATGTCAGAATTTTCAGGCCAGTAGAAACTCATAGCAGTTGGACACACCATAGAGTATACTCTTACACTGCTACCTAAGTCTTCTTTGACGTTGTTTACATACTGTGCATACTGTTTTCCGTTGTCGAAGTCACCATAGTATATAGGAATACCTCTTTTGTGGTATATCATGATGTTGTTAGAGAGTTCACCTACACCACCTTCTTGGTCGTCTTTTTCTTCTTCTGTTACGGTGGTAGTAGTAGCAGTAGTAGTGGTATCTTGTGGAGCAGTAGTAGTAACGCCGTCTTCTACTGAGGTAACTTCTGTAGGAGTAGTAGTTTCTGTAGTGGTTGAAGTTTCTGTAGAGTAGTTAGTCTTGTTGCCTACGCCGTTTCCGTTCACGTTTACTACTGTAACTCCGTCATATTGAAATCCTAACATAGAACGGAACTTTGCGGATACGTCTTTTAGAGTATCACGGCATGGAACCGTATCGTTGAACCATTCCGAAATATCAGCAGTATAAGTACCGTTCCAAAAGTCGTTCCATGAGAACGTAGGAAACTTAGCCAACGCTCTATTTTCAGTTTCGGAAATAGTAGGACGCTTTAGCATGAACAGTCCAAGAACCAGTATTACGAACGTACACGCAAATATACTAACGTTGAACAGTTGCATATCCGACTTAAACGTTTTTAGACCGTTAAGACTTTCTTCTTTTGGTTCTGTATCGGTAGGAGTATCTTCTTTTTTAGGTTTAGAGGCTTTAGCCTCTGTTTTAACTTTAGGAGTTTTAGCTTTAGGTTTTTTAGTCTTAGTCTTAGTCTTGATATTAGTATCGTTAGCGATATCTTGATTAGAGGCTTGCTCATTATGAGTAGCCTCTGTATCGTTTACGTCTTGTGCTTTAGAGTATGTATCCTGTTCGTCGTAGTAGTCGTCATCGTAGTAGTCGTCATAGTAGTCGTTGTCGCTGTAGTATTCTTCGTCTTCGTAGTCGTTGTGGAACTCTAAAGTATCCATGTTAGTATCGTCTTCAATAGGAACGTCTATAGAACTGTTTTCAAGTTTTTGATTTTTAGCTACTACACCGTTGACGTTTTCGGTACTTTCAGAAACGAATGCGTCTTTATCGGCAATCTTAGTAGCATCAAAAGTAAGATTGAACTTGCCTTTTTTTACCTTTACAGTCTTTAAAGGAGTATCTGACTTTTTATTCTTATCTTTCATTGTGTAGACGCCTCCAATTAAAATCTAAAGTATAAGAATGGATTGTTAGTAGCGTTTACTAATAGTATGCTACTAAATACGAATATAAATAGACATATAACGGTCTGTAGCATATTGCCTATAAATAGTTTAGTCTTAGAACTGTCCGAATTAGCAAGGTTCTGTATAGGCTTGAATACTGGGAAAGTAAGCACTATAGCTCCTATAAATAAGAATACGTTGTTTAAGAACGTTATCTTAAACTCATCGTCTATTAGACCGTATCCGTTTAGACCTACTAACGCTTTAAAGAACGTTCCAAGTTCGTTGAAGTTTTCAAAGTAGAAGATACCAAAACCTATAACTATTACTAACTTATTGTATATGTGCATAACTGCCGAAGGTACTCTTCTTAGTTTCTTTTTGCCTATCTTAGTTTCTATTAGTATGAATAGTCCAAAGTATAGTCCCCATATGATGTAGTTCCAACTTGCACCATGCCATAAGCCAGTACTAAACCATACCACAAACAGACTTAAATATGGATTTCTAATACCAAATATAGGTACGTATAATAGATAGTCTCTAAAGAATGAACCTAAGGAAATATGCCATCTCTGCCAAAACTCCGTTATGTCACGGCATAAGAACGGATGTTTGAAGTTTTCGTTAAAGTGAAAACCGAATATTCTTCCTAAACCTATAGCCATATCCGAATATCCTGAAAAGTCAAAGTATACTTGCATAGAGTAACATATTACTGCATACCATGTGGCTACAGTAGAACAGTATTCTATACCACCGTCGGCAAAAAACGTATCTACTACAGTACTTAGATTATTAGCCAATATTACTTTTTTTCCTAAGCCGATAGAAAATCTTACTACACCTTGACTGAAGTCGTCTATAGTAGTGTGTCTTTCGTCGAGTTCGTGTTCTATATCACTGTATCTTACTATAGGTCCTGCGACTAATTGTGGGAACATAGACACGTACGTTAAAAACTTTAAGTAGTTCTTTTGAACCTTAACGTTATCCCAATAACAGTCTACAGTATAGGAAATAGTCTGAAAAGAGTAGAAACTAATACCTATAGGTAAATCTATATCGGGGACTGGTAGTCCTAAGTTGAACCACGCATTTATGTTAGTAACTATAAATCCGCTATACTTAAAGATGCATAATAGCCCTAAGTTGACTATCAGCGAATTGGCTACTGCTAACTTAGACTGTATCTTATCCCTGTACTTGTCTATTATTAGACCGTTTATGTAGTCCACCGTAGAACTCAGTATCAATAACCATACATACTTAGGTTCTCCCCACGCATAGAACAGTAACGACAGTATTACCATTATCACGTTTTTTTGTGTGGTGTTTCTGCATATGAAGTACAGTATTAAAGCTACAGTCATAAAGCCATAGATGAAAAATAAATCTGAAAAAACCATGTTAATATAGACCTCTAACTTTAAAATATTATTGTGCAGACGTACCTAACTCTGCACAATAATTATTATAGCGGTTTATATATTGTACGTCAAGATGTATTTTGCATTTCTACTAATTTGTAACATCTATGTTCCTAAATACTCTTCTAAAGATAGCGAACCTTGATGTATAGCAGTAGCAACGTCTACACCGACGTATCTTATTTGGTATGACCTGTATTGATGATTAGTACTACCTTCTTTACCCTGTGGATATCTAACTATAAAGCCGTACTTATAGCAGTTATTGGCTACCCATTGAGCCTCTGCCGTATCGTCAAAGGTGTTGTCTGCTGAATTTAATAGTATGCTAAGTCCCGTCTGACTGTCTGAATATCCTGCCTCATCGTAGTAGTGGATAACGTAGCTTTGGTCGGAGTACTTAAAGAAAGCGTCTTCAAATATAGCCTCTTGGTCGAGGTATGAAACGTATCCTCTATTGATATATAGACTTACACCCTCAGCGTTAGCGTCTGTAGACATGGTATCGAACGCCTGTTGTACGTAAGAGAGTAGTCCATAACTTCCACTAACTTGAGAACTGTCTGGAACATAGTCTGCTGGTAGAGGGTGTTCACTATTTACTAATAGTATGCCGTTGATATACGTAGGCTGAGCTATAGCAGTAGTAGTAGTGGTTACTACTTCACTTTCGCTTTCGGGAACGGTAGTAGTATCTACGCTATCTTGTGGAACTACGGTATTAGGTGGAGCAGTAGCCACTGGTAGAGTAGGCGGAGTAGTAGTGGTAGTAGTAGTAAACTCCGAAGTGGAAATATATATAGTAGTAGCTTTAGTCACCTTATTGCTTCCACCTGATACGGTGATAGTATACTTAAAGGTTATATCGGGATTGTTTTCCGAAGTGGCTACTATGGTACATATGCCATTGCTGACACCCGTCACAGTTCCGTTTTGGTCTACTGTAGCTATAGTCTGGTCGGTGCTACTCCAAAGGATGTTCTTATACTGACTTTCTGCCTTTTCTGGTGATAGCGTGCAACTCAACTGAACCGTCGCACCTACCTGTACTTCTTGTGACTTTTCCAACTCCGAACTGATACCAGTAATCACTTTCTTTTGAGTAGTCTGTTCCGTTTCGGTCTTAGTTGCCGATACTGTCTGAGTAGTTTCAATAGAGGTATTGTCTAAGGTATTATTTTCTATAGACTTACCTCCACAGCCACCCAATATGACCGTTGCTATTATAGAAAAGATTAATACGCTCTTTTTCATGTTAAAAGTTCCTTTCTTTGCATAACACAATATTAATAATATAGTAGATAATACCTATATATTCTATTAGATACTAATATTATACCACATATCCATTAAAAAGTAAAACGTAATATTTACAATATTTAAGAAATAGTTACTATTACTATAGCGATACGCACAATATCTTTTCAAGGTACAAATTACAGTATTTGCCATAGATTAAGCCGTGGTAAAAAAATATTACAGAAATAATACAATTTGAAAATATTAGTGCCTTTGTAAGAAAAAAAAGTTGACAATTATTAATTTTATTGGTATTATATTTTAAAGTGCAGATTTGTTTTTGAAGGAAGGATAACTTAATATGGAAAAACTCAAACTCTGTTTTGGTTGTATGGAAGTATTAGAAAATAATGAAAGAGTATGTCATAAGTGTGGCTACGATAACCAATCGCCACACGATAGTTCGTATATAGCACCTGGAACGGTCTTAAATAACGGTCGTTATACTATAGGCAGAGTATTAAGACACAATGGCGAAAGTGCTTTGTACATAGCCTATGATAATATCATGGGGTGTAAGGTTCAAATAAGAGAGTATATGCCTACTACTATCTGTAAGCGTGATGAACGTTCAGCAAATATTATAGTCAACGAGGACTACTGCGTACAGTATAAAGCCTTTATGGCTGAATTTACTGACCTAAATAAGTCGTTGGTTAAGCTACGAAACGTTGGTAACATCACTATAGTATTAGATATCTTTGTTGAAAATAATACCAGTTATGCAGTATATGAGTATATCGAAGGTATTACTCTATTAGAGTTCTTAAACGAAAATATGGGCGAAATATCTTGGGAAGAGACTTCCAAACTATTTCCACCACTATTGACTACTATAGGACTGTTACATCAAGCGGGTATCATTCACCGTGCTATTAGTCCCGAAACTATATACTATACCGATAGAAAAGAGTTGAAACTTACCGACTTTTGTATCTCTGCCGTTAGAACTAAGGGTACAGAACTTAATGCGGAAACTTACAAGGGCTACTCTGCACCTGAACAGTACTATATATACGGTAAACAGGGTACGTGGACTGACGTATACGGCATTAGTGCAGTACTATACAAGATACTAACGGGTTGTATGCCTACAGACGCTTCTAATCGTGCCGAACGTGATAACCTATGTTCTCCTACCGATATCAACTTAGACATTCCAGAAACCGTGTCGGAAGCTATCATGGACGGTATGGAAGTAAACATAGACAACCGTATTCCTAACGTTACCGACTTAGTCACTAAACTATTCAAAGAGAACCAAAAAAAGGAAAACTTTTCTTCTACTATTCAAATTCCAAGACGTGATGAATATAGTCAAGAACCTACTCCTACTACCGAAGACGGCAACGTTGAAGAAGTAGTGGAAGAAGGACAGTCTACTCTATTTAATAAGATTAAGTTCCCACTTATGATAGGCGTTCTGTTATTGGCTATAATATTGATATTGGGTATAGTGTTCGTTAAGATGTTCACTAATACGGATAGCAATTCTACTTCTTTACTACAACACAATAACGGCTTTAAGTCTTCCGATGAAAACGTGGTGGACGTTACCGAAACTACTACAGAAAAACTGTTCACTTACTTGATGAAAAACTTAATCGATAAGGATATCAAAGACGTTAAGAACGATGAAGACCTTAAAGATAAGATTAAACTCAAAGTGGTGGAAGAGTACAACGACGACTTTGAAATGGGTAAGATTTTTGAACAGAGTGTAGAGGCTGGCGAAAAGTATACCGAAGGCGATACTATAACGGTTAAAGTTAGTAAAGGTCCTAAGACTGCCGAAGTTCCTGACTATAAGACGGGTACTATGAGTTGCTATACTAAGGAAGAGTACGTTAAACTCCTTGAAAGTAAGAACATCCCTTATGAGTTGGTGGCAGTAGTCAACAGGGGATACTACAGCGGATACGTTATAGGTACAGAACCTAAAGCAGGCGAAACCTTAGATATCGAAGGCGGTGAAGTGTTAAAGGTTACCTACACCGATAACCGTGACAGTGACGCAGGCGAAAGCTACTCCGTTACTACTACAGTAGTATCTAAAGAACAGAGTACTACCTACTATGACGATAGCGACGACGATGAAGATAGTTCCGATACTTCTAATACTTACTCTTCGTCTTCCTCATCTTCTACATACTCTACTTCTAATACGTACTCATCTACTAATAGTAGTAGTGCTTCATCTTCTCACCAACAGACCGAAGAACAGGTTTCTAATAGTGAGGCGAACGAACCGTCATATACCGAACCTCAGGTTACAGACGCAGAACCAGAACCAGTATATACTGAACCTCAGGCACAAGATAGTTCTAATTCCAACGATAACTCTAACGAATAGTAAGAGATAGACTGTTACTCATGGTGACAGTCTATCTTTGTATCTTTAACTTTGGATAGTATGCAAAAAAGCGTATCACATACATGATACGCTTAATCTTTATAAATATACCGCCTTGCCGTCGTATAGTGAATAAAACCCGCACAAAGCAGGTGGGCATCTGCCTAAAAGTTTCACGCTCCCTTCGTCCGAAAAGTTTCGGGAGGTCTGCAATCTACAGTTAGAGCTAAATTCCCTATATTAAAGTGTTGGATTAAACAAAACTATACTTGCTCGCACAAGGCAGAAGTATTATAGACTTATTAGTTATTTACTATATAGTATTATAGCACATTGCGATTAAAAAATCAATAGTATTTAATATATTTTTTAGATATAGTTAATATATTATTGTTCGGTATAAGGAATATCAGTTGAAATATAGTCGTCGTCGTCAAAGTCTTCGCTGTCGGCTTCAAACATTTTGTTAATGCATTCAAGGAAGATTTCACCCACAGTATTAAATTCGTCTTCATCTTCTATAGTAATTAGAGATGCGTTTTCAGGGTCTTCTGGGTCATTGTTAGGGTCTTCTTTTAATATTATCAATTCGCCGTCATCTTGAAGTTCATCGTTAGGGTCTTCATATTGAGGAACTAAGGCATAGTAGATAGTATCATCAAGTTCCAACTTGCCCAGTAGTTCAAATAGTTGTTCTTTACCGTCATCGTCAGTTAGAGTGAATAGTTCGCCTTGACCAGCAATAAAGTTTTCGTTCATAGTTATAGTATCTCCATTTCTACTGAAAGTATTCAGTGGTATATTCGGGGTTAATAGTCGTTAGACTATATTTTTAATATATTATAATCTATTTTTTTAATAAAGTCAAGCCGATACACATAATAAATATTTTTTAAAATATTTCACAAAAAAACTATTGACTTTTCACAAAAGGTGTGGTATTATTTAACCATAGAAAGAACATTAACAGATTAACCATTCGGTAAAAGGTTGTTTGTTATGTTTGTATGAAAGGATTTGTTTACCGATGGGAAGAAAGAGTTCTTATCAGTATTAATTAAGTTTAGAAAGTGGTGAAACCGATGGAAAAAGAAGAAACTTCGTCGTTAATATCCATTCGTTTTACGAGTGGTACTTTTTAAAATTGAATATTGTTATGAATTTTTAAACACTACTATTTGGTGTGTTTATCTTCGCAAGGTATCTATGCCTATTTATTTTAGTAATTGAGTAAAAAAAGTTATATATTTGAGCTATCTATACTTAGATAGCTCATTTTTGATAGATGCACAGTACACTATGTACCAAAAAACGTGCTTATAAAATTTTTTCCTAAAATGTATTGACAAATTTTTTTTTAATGTTATAATATATAGTGTTATCCTTGCTTGTGCATTTGCAAGTACAAGCGAAATCCAAGAGGAGGTGCAAACAATGGCTAAATTAACAGAAAAGTATGAACTAATGGTAGTATTCAATACTAAGATTGGTGAAGATAACATTAAGGCTTTAATCGAAAAGTTCAAGGGTTATCTTGAAAGCGTTTCTACTTTTGAAAATGTTGAAGAATGGGGTAAGCGTAAACTTGCTTATGCTATCGAAGACGAAACCGAAGGTTATTATGTTCTAATGCATTTTGAGGCTTCTACTGACGTTCCAGCAGAACTAAAGAGAAGACTTAACATTACAGACGGCGTACTTCGTTCCCTTATTACTGTTGCCTAATACATCGTTAGTATAGGAGGAATTTTAAAATTGAATAAGGTTATCCTTATCGGCAGATTGACTGCTAACCCTGATTATAGACAGACCGCTCAAGGTACTTCTCTATGTAGATTTACCGTGGCAGTAGATAGACCATACGTAAAAAATGGTGGCGAACGTCAAGCAGACTTTATTAACGTAGTCGCTTGGAGTAACAATGCAGACTTTATTTCTCGTTACTTTACTAAGGGGAAACCTATTATAGTAGAAGGTAGTCTAAGAAATAATAACTATACCGACCAAAACGGCGTAAAACACTATAGCATGGAAGTTCTTGTTGATAGAGCAAGTTTTTGCTTAAGCGATAACGCTTCTAATAATGGTGGCTACGGTCAACAGTATGGTAACGGTTACGGACAAGGTAATAACTATGGTCAAGGTGGCTATGGTGGAAACTCTTATGGTAATGGTTATAATCAAAGTCAAGGTGGATATATCCCACAAGATAATAGTTACTATCAACCACAACCACAACAGAACGCTCCATATCAGCAACCACAAGCCAACGTTAATATCCCAAATCCTAACAACGCTAACGTAAGCAACGAACCTACAAATAACGCTCCTGCTAATAGTCAGAGTGCTAACGGTAACGGTTCTGATGACTTACAACTTGGCAATCTACAGGACTTTGAGGAAATCCTTAGTGACGGCGAAATTCCTTTTTAATAGATACTTTCGAGCTTTTTGTACGTCTATGTACGTATAACGCATGGCAATGCTAAACTTATCTACAGTACGACATGGCTACTATGTATTTCCACTGTGGATTAAAACAACATCTTTAAAAGGAGGATTTATAATGGAAAGAGAAAGAACTTCCAGAGGCATGAAAAGACCTCGTAGAAAAGTTTGTATGTTCTGCATGGACAAGATTGAAACTATCGACTACAAAGATATTTCAAGACTAAGAAAGTGCATGACTGATAGAGCTAAGATTTTACCAAGACGTGTTACTGGTACTTGTGCTTATCACCAACGTGAACTAACCAGTGCTATTAAGAGAGCAAGACACATCGCTCTATTACCATATGTTAGTGAATAATATATACTATGTCAGCTATTCCCGTAGATATCCACTATCTACGGGATATTTGTATGCTATATTATGGCAACGTAGTATAAAAAGTATTTAATCTTTGGCGATTTGGCATTAACATTAATTCTTTAGGGGTGGACAAAGTAAAAATAGTATGTTATAATATCTGTATATATGGGGGTGGTTTGAACCGTTACTGTAGTATATATTACAACTTTAACGTGTTCAACTTTGTTACTATTTGCATAGTATATATGCGTTACAAACAGACTTTACACCAAAAAGGAAGGATTACTATTATATGGAACTATCGCAACTTTACAATATGGCTAAAGATATGGCCTCACGAAAGAGAGATAACGACTTTGGCTTTGATATAACAGAAAATACTACTATTACTATCATGGTCGCCGACGACGGTTCAGTGTACAAGGCAAGCAACGGCGGTACTGTGTCCAATGGACAGTTAAAGATTACCTGTTCCGAAACCGAAACGGTCAACGCTATGATTAGGGCTAAACGTTCTAAGGTGGACGTTATGATATCTTTAAACGTGAACACTGGTGAAATAGTCATGCCGTGTACCAGTTGTGCGGAAATGATATATCAAATAAACCACGCTAACGCCTATACTAAGGTTATGAACGACGTAGACTCTACCATAGAGTTGAACGCCCTGTTGCCTAACTTTAACTTTAGTATCGGTTCTAAACCTAATGAGGCTCAGCCTAAAAGTGTCACTAAACCCGATATCAAGCCAGTTCAGCAAGCCGATAGCACTACAGTAAGTGAGAGTGACGACTGGTCAGACGGTTGGGGAGACGATGCCGTAGCGACTACACCTGTAAACTTACACAATCAAGCGGACGACTATTCTAAAAGTCTTAACGCTCATAATACGATATATAGTAGCTCTAACTACGTATCGCAGTTTTTGGATGTCGACAGTAGTACGGTATCGCCACAGAGTGTTAATAGTTCAAGCGTTAGTAGGGTTCAAGGTAGCCAATACTTTGAGGAGGCTAATCCGATACCTTCCAGACCTACTCCTAAAAATACCATTAGTGGCAACTCCAACTACTACCAAAGCCGATACTTAAACACTAACCCTAATCCGTTAGACGCTTCTATACAGTATTCCACAATGGGTTCTAAGAGTGTAAACAATACCACGTTTAAACGTAACAACGACATTACCGACAGGTTACGTCGTGACGGTCTATCCGAAAGTGACAAAAAGGACTTTAACAAACAGAGACTATATAACGCCTTTACTACCGACACTGTGTCTAATGTAAACGGTTCCAGAGTTTCCGACAATTCTATTGAAGTAGCCGAAAGACAGACCTACAGCAAGAAAGAACTCCTTAAAATGGCTAAGGAAAAGAAGAAGATGGCTAAAAAAGATGCTAAACTGTTAGAAAATAACAAGAAAAAAGGTATGTCTTAATCCTGTAGTTGGGACATTATCTCAAAAATGTACAAAATACTCTTGACAAATTGAAAATAATTCGTTATAATATTATGGAAAGGTAAGAAACGTTCTTAGTTTTATTCTAAATATACTATTTTTTGGGAGGTCTATATAATGAGCTTTATGGACGTTGTAAACTCTGCAAGTAAGGGTGCGAGTGATAAAGCAAAGAATATGTCTGAGCTTAGTAACTTAAAGAGAAAAATTTCTTATGAAGAAGAAAGAATTATGGAGATATTTGCCGATATCGGTAAGACTTACTACCTAAATCCTGACTGCGATAAGGAAGAGTTACAAAAACTATGTACCGACATCAAGATTAGAAGAAGAAGAATTAATAGACTAAAGTTTGACTACAACAACATTAAGGGTTGTAAGATTTGCCCTAAGTGTGGTGCTGAAGTAAACTCTAAGTTCCAATTCTGTGGTGCTTGTGGTACTAATATTCCTGACCCTAACTTTGAAGAGGATGATAATTCTGACATTCAACTATCTTATACTTATCAAATAGATTAAGTTTAACAAATAATAGCAAGGATTTTTCCACCTCTATAGATGGGTGAGATGAATTACGAGTAGGAAGAGTAACGGCAGTGGTGGGCGGAGAGAAATCGGTATCCCACACTGACATGAGGCAAACCACAGTCAGCGTTATGCTGGCTTGTCATACTCTGTGAAATTACCGATTGTGGAATGAATGAATTAAACATATGTGTATTACTCCTTGTTAAAGACACTCATATATTTATGGGTGTCTTTTCGTTTTCAAACATAATGCTCTGCTTAAACGTATTAGGCAGAGTATTATAATATACTGTAGTACTGTCTGTGTCAACTGGTTTTAAACGTTTAGGTGACATCTTGAAACTTTTCTATAGAATGTGATAAATTTTCATATTAATTATTGAAAATTATTTTGCTATATGTTATAATAAAAACATATATTGATTACGGTAGACCCATAGGAAAATATTAACAACATAGTGGGGTGAAATTTTGAATAGTATTAAAAATATTGCAGTATTGGTATCTTGTATAGATGAGGAGTATCAAAATAAAATAATTAACGGAATACAGGACTATGCGGAGGACGAATACAGCATCTCTATATTTACTTGCTTTGGTGGAAATCTAAAGAGTGTTAATCAAGATATTGGTGAATACAATATATTTAATCTTATAAACTATGAACTGTTCGACGGTGTCATACTACTTACTAATACTATTACTTCCGAGGACGCTAAGGCTGACATACTTAAAAGGTTGCGTAATACTAACGTATGCACCATTAGTATAGACTATAATATCTTAGATACTTATAACATAAGTATAGATAACTACGACGCTATGACAAAGATAGTAAGTCATCTTATAGAAGTTCATGGTTTTACCAGAATAAACTACGTTTCAGGTAGCAAGGATAACTCCGAAAGTGTAACTCGTTTTCAAGCCTATAAGGATACTCTAAAAAAACACAATATCCCCTATGAGAGCGAAAGAGTGTACTTTGGACACTTCCGTTCAGAAGATGGCGAACGTGCCGTTAAAAAGTTCTTAGGTAGTAAGTTGGTACCGCCTCAAGCCATAGTATGTGCTAACGACGTTATGGCTATAGCTACTATTAGAACTCTACAGAATTTGGGATACCAAATCCCTAACGACGTCGCAGTTACTGGTTTTGACAGAATATACGACGCTAAAAACTATTCACCCGAAATTACTACTATAGACCGTCCATTGTATGAGATAGGTCAGTTAGCGTGTGAGAAGATAGAAAACCATATCCTACACCGACCACAAAAGCTATGTCAGACTATCAAGACCAGACCAGTATTCACACAAAGTTGTGGTTGTAGCTCTACAAGAAAGGAAAATATCAAGGAGTTTAAAGTTAAGACCTATAGTAAGATAGCCGTATACCATCAGGGCATACTGGAAATGAACACCATGGCGAGCAACTTGGCAGAGTCTAACTCTATGAGTGACATTATAGAAAAGCTAAAACCCTATATCAAGAACATTAAGTGTGATGAGTTCTACCTGTGCCTATGTAACGACCTGTCTTCTTTCTATAGTCCCGAAAGTGGCTTTGTGGATAATATCATCACTACGGGATACACTAAGACTATGACTTTATCCCTTAGTTATAAAGACGGCAAGTTCAGTACTCCTAATATAAGGTTCAATAGTGAGGATATCTTGCCCAACTTTTGGCAACTTGCAGATAGTGGAAACAACGTCACCTATTACGTTCCTATACACTTCCACGAAAAGTGTCTCGGCTACTGTGCTATAGTAAACAGTGAATTTCCTATGAACAGTCCACTATTCCATACTTGGATAGTAAACGTTAGCACCGCTATAGAAAACATCCGAAATAAGACTACCCTTAGAGACGTAGTAAGCGAACTTGACAGACTATACGTTATAGACAACCTTTCCA
The DNA here is from genome assembly GCA_934444765.1 of uncultured Oscillospiraceae bacterium. GTDB lineage: Bacteria > Bacillota > Clostridia > Oscillospirales > Ruminococcaceae > UBA5884. The sequence goes on along the minus strand of CAKSDC010000002.1, from coordinate 5,803 downwards.
ACATATACAATCGAAACGGGTTCTATAGGTTCGCAGGGGAACTCTATAAACAAGCATATATCCATAAAGACGACGTGGCAGTGCTATTTATCGACTTAGACGGTCTAAAGTACATAAACGATAACTTTGGACACAAAGAGGGCGACAACGCTATCATTCAAGTGGCTAACTCTTTAAAGAACGCTTGCGTGAATAACGAAGTGTACGCTCGGTTCGGTGGTGATGAGTTTTTAGTGTTCGCCGTAAACTATACCGACGACGACGCTAAAAGGCTATGTGCTTCTATTAAGGAACAGTTTGAAAAGTATAACACCCATTCCGACAAGCCATATAGAATAGGTGCAAGTATAGGATACCATATCACGTCAGCAGACGAAAACATTCCGATACTCAATATAGTCAACGTGGCAGACAGTAAGATGTACGAACTCAAAAAACAGAGTAGAGCGTTAAGGGAAAGTGGTCAAGTAAGTATCGAAAAGAGAATATCTTAATATAACAGTATAATGAAATAATAGTCCACTTGAAAGTTACTTTCAAAGTGGACTATCTGCTATATATTAGTCTATGCCGAGGAGTATCTTTTTAAGAGCCAGTAGGTCAGCAGTGGAAACCTTTTGGTCTTGGTTCACGTCCGCATTGGCTAAACTTTGGTCTGTAAGTTCTGATACGCCTAATAGGTGCTTTTTAAGTCCTAATAGGTCAGCAGTGGAAACTTTACCGTCGCAGTTCACGTCACCTACGAGCGTTTCTGGGTTAGGACTTTCGCTACTGCTATCCCCAGAAGTGACAGTATCAGGAGGAGGAGTAGTTTGGTCTGTAATGGGAGTAGTCGTAGTAGGTGTAGTATCTTCAGTAGTCTGACTAACGGAAGTAGTAGTAGGTTCAGTTTCGGAAGTGTCGGTGGTAGTTTCAGTTTGAGTATCGGTAGAAGTGGTAGTGGTAGTAGTATCGGAAGGGGTGTCAGGAGTCTTGCCACCGTCGAGGTTGCTACTCTTACCGCTTGCGTAGTATTCCGATAGTGACTGACCGTTTTGACCGAGTGCGACTTGATGGTCTAAGCCTATGTACTTGCCGTCTTCGTCTTGCCAAAGAGCCTCTTCTAATAGGGCATACTTTTCGTCGTCCCATTGGTCGAATGTGGAGTTGAGTAGTCCGCCCGTATCACCCGAGTTAGGGTTTATGCACCAGAACGTGTGGTTGATGTGGTTTTCGGTCATATAGTCTCTAAGTAGGTTCAACCACTTTTCGTTTTCCGCACCGTCCATAAAGCCACCCCATTCACCCATTAGTAGAGGGGCGATGTCTTGGTCGTTGACGTAAGCCCAAGTATCGTACCAGTAGTCGTCTAATAGAGTTTGAGTAGTAAAGTCTTTATTGAACCAACTCTGAGGGTATACCCCTGGGCCGTAGTCGTGAGGGGAGTATACTAACTGGCTTTGGTGTTCGCCTAAGTCGATAGGGTAGTCTTTAACGCCTCTAAGGTTGCCACCCCACCAAGCACCGTACCAAGGGGAAACGTCGGCAGGGGCTTCCCAAATGTCAGGGGTAGCGTAGGTATAGCCTTTTTCGGTCTTAGGATACTGTTCTACACCTTCTACTAATATCAACGCATTAGGGTTTACTTCCATAATAGCGGAAGCACAAGTTTCGGCGGCATACTTCCAGTTGTTTTCGTCTGTGGAGTCGTCCCACTTAGCTATGTTGTCGGGTTCTGTGTTATCGTAGCCACGCTTACCGTGAGGTTCATTCTTTAGGTCGTAGGCTATAATAGTGTCGTCGTTGGAGTACTTATCGGCTAACCAAACCAGACTATCTTGCCACATCTTGCTGGTAATTTGAGTACCGTCACCAGTTATCGCCATAGTATCGGAAGAAGGTGCCGAGGCTAAGTAGTACCATACGTTGTAGTTGTGTCCTGAGTTGTGAGCGGTTGGACTGTGAACGTCTACTATCACCTTGATGCCGTACTGTTTGCACTTGCTCATGATAACGTCGAAGATTTTCATACTATTTTTGATACTGTTGTCTTCGTTGCAGAAGTCAGGATTGATAGTGTGGTATTGGTCTCTGTCGGCTGAAACGCTTGATACCGCTTCAGGTGTGCCGTTCTGCCAAGAGGCTAATAGTTCGGTAGAGATAGGTATTCTCAGGCAGTTGATACCGTGGTCGGCTATGCTTGGTAGTAGGGTATCTATATCGGCACTCCAAAGACCGTGTAGACAGTTTTCGCCACAGTTAAAGCCGAACCAGTTTGCACCAGTAAGCCAAACTTCGTTACCGTCTTTATCGTATAGGTGGCTACCTACTGCGTGTAGCCAGTCGTCGTTGTTGTCGTCTACTGCTTGAACGTCTGGTATATTGTAGATACTGCTAACGTTAGACATGGTTAGAGTACACATCATAGCGATAGAGAACGTTCCAGCCATGACTTTTTTTAAAGTTTTCATTCAGTTTGAACCTCCTAAAATATCATATTATATATATTGTACGATAGCGAAAACACTTTGTCAATAGTTTTTGTCGATGAAATAAGATACTCCAGTTAGAGGCTGAACTATCTGTTACCGTGTTACCGTGTTACCGAGATTTCAGGACTTTTTTAGAAGTATGTCATTTAGTATCTATTGTAGGTGTAATCCACATAGTTATGTGCATCTGTACACTATGCTATTTTGAAAAATATTCTATATAGTATTTTCGGTAACTCAGTAACAAAGTACTCTAAACTACATAGTTACGTGACTTTCTTGTTACCGACTGTTACCGAGTGTTACTGACTTTGTAACCGAGGCTTGACACAGAAACACAGAAAAACACAACTTCTAAAAGTTTTATTGAATATATATATATGCTATTGATAGATACACATAGTTATGTGTTTCTATATACTTATAATACTTAAGTACACAGAAAAATGTTTTACCCTAATTCTCTGTGTCTCTGTTGCAAAGTGTATTAAACCTCACAACTACGCACTCTATCCTGACACAGACTGACACAGAGTGCCACAGACTGACACAGAGTGCCACAGACTGACACAGACTGACACAGACTGTAACAGAAAAACAGCCTTTTTAAAACTTTTTTTGAAATATATATATACCCTGTAGATATAACCACATAGTTATGTGCTTCTATATATTTATGATACTTAAATACACAGAAAAATGTTTTACCCTAATTCTCTGTTACTCTGTTACAAAAGTGTATCAATCCGCACAGTTACGTGTTTTATTATGTAACAGAGTGCAACAGAGTGTAACAGACTGTAACAGAGTGTAACAGACTTTCTGTTATAGACTTAGCGTTTAGAGTATACTAAAACCACCTGCAAACGTATACAGGTGGTTATATACTATAGGTACGTTAATATCACAGTGAACACTGAATAGAATAAAGACGTAGCCATTAGGCTGAATACACATACTAACAGTACCGCCCAAAAGTTAGACCTAAACTTTCCCACTAAGTTTTTAAGGTACGACGTTCTATCTTTAGAGGTTCTTTTGATGTGTACTATATTCTTTATGCACGTTTTGAAGTATATCGAATTGGCTCTAAATCCTATAAACGCTTTGAACAGTATAGAGAGTACTATACATACAGTCCCTACCGTTCGGAACGTAGTGGAAGTAAACATACTCGGAATGTCTGTATTCATAACGCTAAAGTATTGCCATATCAACAACGGTACAGATAGTAGAAACTCTATCGCAAAGGCTATCAGTGACGTTATATACAGTCTTTTACCTGCCAAATAGTACTCTGGCACTAAAAAAGCCAGTATGTTAAAAGAAAACTTCTTGCTATCGCTGGCGTTCTGTTTGAACTTTCTGGTGAACATTAGGGACTGCGTATATAAGTAAAAGTCTAAAAGTGTTACACCGTAAAAGTCTTCTTCTGGGTCAAGGTTCACTTGGTGGAGTATGTTACGGGAAATATCGCATAGTTGGTCTAACTGTCCATATTCGGCATCGTCAGAACTTTGGCTGTCTTCTCCTATAGGCGTAGAGGCTGTAGCTACTGCGTCTGTAGAGTTACTCTTTACGTCCTCTTGAGTACTATGCATACTGTTATAGGTCAAACCCTTAGCATGGTATTCAAGGTTGATACACTTATTATTTACTCTGTAACACTCCCTATGATATGGAGTACCACATACTTCGCATACTACTATGTCATCGTCTTCTGTAAAAGTCTTGCCACAGTATATGCACTTTTTACCAACATAGTTCAACACATCACCTTCAATATTTATAATAAGGCTATTATACCATTAGCGAAAGTATTTGTCAACCAAAACTATTCCTTATCGTACATGAGTATCTTTTGGATATCTATACTATTATATACTATAGGATAGACTACTACTATAGTTATAGCAGGTACTATAGTAAATGCGAACATAGTGACCATAGCCATTACGCTCAAATCCGTTAAGATTGGCTCTAAGTTGAAGACGTTAATCCAAGGTAAAAAGTAGGCGTTTAGTATCTTGTAGACTGCCAATAGAGATACTTTGGTGTTTAAGAACGTAGGGTTTAAGTTTTGAACTCTGTAGATGAGTAGCACTAACCATTGCAATACCAACGGTGCGGAGGTAGTCACGGCTAATAGTATATGCTTGTACTCTCTGTGAGGAGTTTTGAAAGTTCTTTCGGAAGCCTTATCACGTTTAGCCACGTTGTAGATATAGTTTCCCACTATACACACCAGTATAGCCATGGTGAATATTCCCACGATACCCCTAAGAATAGTACTATTATTCATAAAGTTCACAGTAAAAAGATTTACTAATAGTGATAGTATTTCCGCAAAGACTAAGTTTCCCCACCCCTTGAGTATGTCTTTTGGAGTAGAGGCTTTTTTGATACTTTGGTTTAGATACATTAATAGTTCACTCCTTTTTAATAGACTCGTTAAGTGATATTATATATCTTTTTTGAACATATTGCAACTAAATATTCTAAAAAAACACATTCTATCATTTATACAAAAAATTTTGAAATTTTAGAAAAAATATATTGATAATATTTTGATATTATGGTAGAATAATAGTATATTAAAATTTTCACTAAATATCCAGTACTTTCTATATACCTAAACGTATAAGGAGTGCTATGGATTGAAACCTACTATATATGTACGTGCAGAGTTGACTATACCACAGAGTAGTCAGCCTTGAAAAATAATACTCTTTAGTCTGTGGAGAAGTGAGGATATATACTATGCCTAAGTGTAAAAATTGTGGTGCTAAGATGCCTAAGGGCTACAACTATTGTGGTGAATGTGGTGCGGATATGACTACAGGTCTAATCCCTTGGAGTAAGCCTGCAAGTTCACCTAAGAAAGAAGAGAACGCCCCTAAGCCTAACAAGGTTGAAGTGCAAAAAGCTCCTTTAGTTCCTAATGAAAACATAGACACTTTTGTAAAAGATACTCCAAATCCAAAGGTTCAGCCAGTAGTTCCACCAGTACCACCAAGACAACCAAGACAGGCAAGACCTAACGTTCCGATACAGCCACAGCAACAGTTCAAGCCAGCTACAGAACCTGTAAAGGATACTCCAAATCCAAAGGTTCAACCTATCGTTCCACCAGTACAGCCAAGACAGGCAAGACCTAACGTTCCAATACAGCCACAGCAACAGTTCAAGCCAGTTACAGAACCTGTAAAGGATACTCCAACTCCAAAGGTTCAACCTATCGTTCCACCAGTACCACCAAGACAGGCAAGACCTAACGTTCCAATACAGCCACAGCAACAGTTCAAGCCAGTTACAGAACCTGTAAAGGATAC
>CAKSDC010000001.1 GCA_934444765.1 uncultured Oscillospiraceae bacterium | reverse complement strand
GAGAAGCACCTCAACCTATGAAAGAAAGCTGTTTATTAACCAGTGAACTTGAAAAGACTAATGAAGCATATGCATTAGCCAAAATAAGTGGTCTAAAGATGTGTGAATTTTTCAATAAGCAATATAATACTGATTATATATCTTGTATGCCTACTAATCTATATGGACCTAATGACAACTATCACCCACAAAACAGTCATGTTCTACCAGCTTTAATTAGACGCTTCCATGAAGCCAAAATTAATAACGATTCTAAAGTGGTAGTATGGGGAACAGGTAACGTATTAAGAGAATTTTTATACGTAGACGACCTTGCAGATGCTTGCGTTTTTCTATTAAATAACTATTCTGGAAACGAAACTGTAAATATAGGAACAGGTAAGGAACTTACCATTAAAGAATTAGCCTATAAGGTTAAGGATATTATTGGATATAAAGGCGAAATTGTATTTGATAATTCCAAACCAGACGGTACTCCAAGAAAACTTTTAGACGTTTCTAAATTAGAAAATTTAGGTTGGAAGTATTCTACAGAATTAGAAGATGGCATTAAACTGGCATATCAAGACTTTTTAAGTAAAGGTGAAAGCCTTAGAGTAGAAAGATAATATATATAGTAATTCATACATACAGCCATTATAGAGTTATTCTCTATAATGGCTATTTTATTATTTAATAATTTTCAGTTGACATTTTAATTATATTAGTTATATAATATATAATGTTATATTATATATTAGAAAGGCATGGCATATGAAAGAAAAACTTACATCTTTATTTTTAAGGCAATCTTATCAAGATAATTGGGAAGACTACAAAAGAAGTCTTTACAAAAAAAATTTCGCAAAATGGGACTATATTATATTAACAGCATCTAATGAAGAACAAGCTAATGCTTATAGAGGACAGATATCATATAGATTAAAAAACGGGCTACTTCCAAATACTACTCATTATGCTGTAATATCTGACCCAGAAGGCAAAAGAGTTGGTTCTGGTGGAGCTACTCTTAATGTATTAAAATACGTTCAACAAAATTCCAATAATATACACTGTTTTGAAAATAACAGAATATTAGTAATTCATAGTGGTGGAGATAGTAAAAGAGTACCTCAATACTCAGCAGGTGGTAAACTATTTTCACCAGTTCCAAGAGTCTTACCCAACGGATATCGTTCAACGCTATTTGATGAATTTATAATTGGTATGTCTGGAGTACCTTCACGCATAAAAGATGGTATGTTAGTTTTATCAGGTGATGTTCTACTACTATTTAATGCTCTACAAATAGATTTTTCAGGCGAAACTTCTGCTTGTATATCTATAAAAGAATGTGCCGAAATAGGAAAAAATCATGGTGTATTTTTAGCCGACTCAAACGGATATGTTGGAAATTTTTTGCACAAACTACCTGTAGATACACTAAAACATATTGGAGCTGTAAATCAAAATGGTAATGTAAATTTGGATACTGGTGCAGTATTATTTAGTAGTAATATTTTAAAGGATTTATTTTCATTAATAAGTACTAATGGTATACCAGATAATATTAAGTTCAATAAGTATGTAAATGAAAAAGTTAGACTAAGTTTTTATGCAGACTTTTTATACCCATTAGCTACAAACTCTACACTTGAACAGTATTACAAAGAGGTTCCAGAGGGTGATTATTCTAACGAACTCATAGAATGTAGAACTGAAATTTGGAATATACTACACAAGTATAAAATGAAATTAATATCATTATCTCCAGCAGAGTTTATACATTTTGGTACTACTAAAGAATTGCTATCTTTGATGACGGATAAAATATCAAATTACTACTTTTTAGATTGGAGAACACAAGTAATCTCTAATATAAATGATGATGTAACATCTTTTGCTTGTAATAACGTTTATATAGATGAAACCTCTACTATTGGTAAAGGTTCTTACATAGAAGACAGCTATATATTAAACAATACTACCATTGGTGAGAATTGTATAGTTTCAAATGTAACTCTAAAAAATGCACACATTCCAAATAATGTAGTAGTTCATGGATTAAAATTACAAGATGGTCGATTTATAGTTAGAATATATGGTATTAACGATAATCCTAAAGATTCATTAGAAAATAATGGACTATTTATGGGTGTACCTTTAAAAGAAATTCTTTCAAAAAATAGTCTTTCAATAGACGATATTTGGAATACTAATGAACACTATCTTTGGAATGCTAAACTATACAAACCATGCAATACTATAGAAGAGTCATTAAAATTCGCTCTTAACTTGTATAGTATGGTTATGAATAAAAAATCTGACATTACAGAGTTTAAAAACTCTAACAAGGTTAGTTTGCAGTATAGCTTCAATATTGCAGATGTATATTCTATAATTAATTGGCATCTAAAAATCAATGATAAGGTTAGAGCTTATAACTTTATACAAAGCATTTCAAATGGCGTACCTATTGAAAGTGCAAAATTAGTATTTGGTAATAATGGAATAAACGACAAACAAACCGAAATTATCCTTGACTACGCTGATATTACTAATGATTTTAGTTTAAAAATTAGAATATACTATTATTTATCTAAAATAGTAAATATTTCATTACATGATGAATTAGAAGCAAAATGTTTTAATACTATCAGTGATAGCATCGCTAAACATTCTATATCTGAATTAAAGTATAATAGCAACTTTAAGATTTCCACAGATAGCGTTAAGGTCAACCTTCCCGTTAGAGTAAATTGGGGTGGAGGTTGGTCTGATACACCACCATATTGTAATGAACATGGTGGAACAGTATTAAATGCGTCAATAAAGCTAAATGGCAATCTTCCAATAGAAGTATGCATAAAAAAAATACCTACAAAGTCCATCATATTGGAAAGTGTAGATAGCGGACAGTCTACGGAAATATTGGATACTTGTGAAATTCAAAATTGTAATAATCCTTTTGACCCATATTCCTTACATAAATCGGCACTATTAACTTGTGGAATAGTTCCTATTTCAGAAAACATTCCTTTATCTACTATATTAGACAACCTTGGCGGAGGATTTTATCTATCCACACGAGTAATAGACATTCCAAGAGGTTCTGGTTTAGGAACAAGTTCTATATTAGCAGGTGCTTGTATTAAAGCAATATTCAGCTTTATAGGTAAACCTATAGAAGATAATGAACTCTTCCAAAGAGTACTTATTATGGAACAACTTATGAGTACTGGCGGTGGTTGGCAAGACCAAGTGGGTGGTGTTACTAATGGAATAAAGTTTATTACTACTCAAGCAGGTCTAAAACAGAATATATGTTGCGAAAAAGTTAAAGTTTCAAAAAAAACACTTGAAGAATTGGAAAAACGTTTCGTATTAATATATACAGGTCAAAGACGTTTAGCTCGAAATTTATTACGTGAAGTAGTTGGAAAATATATTGGTAATAATAAAACTTCCATTGAAGTATTAAATGAAATTCAAAGAGTGGCTTGCTTAATGCGTTTTGAACTCGAAAAAGGTAATATTGATAACTTTGCAACATTATTAAATAATCATTGGGAGTTATCTAAAAAACTTGATATTGGTTGCACTAACACTTGCATAGACCAAATCTTCCTTGCAATAGAAGACTTAATATCTGGAAAAATGATATGTGGTGCTGGTGGTGGAGGTTTCCTTCAAGTAGTTTTAAAAGATAATGTTTCACTCGAACAAATTCGTAACAGATTGCATGAAGTATTTCAAGATGCTGGCGTAGATGTGTGGACTTGTGAATTTATTTAAAAAATATTAGTTGTATAAATCAACTAATTTATATTTTAAAACTAAAAGTTATTTATGCCATTATAACAATAAATATTTATAATGGCATTTTTCTGTTGACTATTATTTTTTTTAGTAGTATAATTTTGATAGTATAATTTTGAACTATAATAGTAGTTGTATTATTAAACTATTAAAGGAGAAGTGTTTTGAAAAAAAAATTTTTATTATATGCTAACTATTATTATCCTGAAGTAGCATCTATAGCACAGCTATATACCGAATTAGCTGAAAATTTAACCAAAGAATTTGATGTTACAGTTATCTGTGCCATACCATGTTACACTGGAAATATTGATAAAAAATATTTAGAAAGAAAATACCATTATGATGAAGTTAATGGTGTTAAGATTATAAGAGTAAGAGTGTCAGAATTTGATAAATCCAACAAAAGAAGTCGTGTGAAACATATATTATCATACTTTTTCAATTCTATGTCGGCTACTTTTAAAGTCGGAAAACAAGATATAGTTTTTTCATGTTCTCAACCACCAATATTAGGTGGTTTATTAGGAGTATGGGGAAAATGGATTAAACACGCCAAATATATATATAATATTCAAGATTTCAATCCAGAACAAACCATTGCAACAGGATATTCTAAAAACAAATTGGTTTTAAATACTATGATGTTTTTTGATAAATTTAGTTGCAAACATTCCGATTTAGTTATAACTGTTGGTAGAGATTTAATAGAAACTTTAAAAAATAGATTTCCTAATGGTAGATGTCCAAAGTATGCTTTAATAAATAACTGGATGGATGAAAAATTAGTATATCCTATTAACGAGGATAATGAAAATATAGTATCATTTAAACAAAAATATGGCATACAAAATAAGTTTATAATTATGTATTCTGGCAACTTAGGATTATATTATGACTTAGAAAATATTCTTAAAGTAATAGAAAAATTTCCGAGTGGTACAACTTCCAATGATGGCAGAGAGGTCGCTTTTGTGTTTGTTGGAGAAGGTACCATTAAAAATAAATTAGTTGAATATCAAAAGTCTCATAATATGAATAATGTATACTTTATTCCATATCAAGATAAAAAAGACTTAATATATAGTCTAAATTCAGCAGATGTTCATTGGTGTGTAAATTCCAAAGGTATTAAAGGAGTATCATGTCCAAGTAAAATGTATGGAATTATGTCAGCCGGTAAACCTGTATTAGGTGTATTAGAAAAAGGTGCAGAAGTTAGACTTATTATGGAAGAAACTAATTGTGGTTTAGTATGTGAACCTAATCAATACAAAGATATTGAAAATAATATTAAAACTTTTTTAAACATGTCTAACCAAGAAATCAAAAACATGGGTTTAAATGGTAGATATTATTTAGAAAAAAACTTAACCAAGGATGTCAGCATTAACAAATATATTGATGCTATTAAAAATTGTTAATGGGGGTCACAATATTGAATAGTAATTGGTTTAAAATGGTTATGAAAATAACTAAAGTAAAATATGGGAAAAATCTTTTACTAAAAGGAATGCCTATAATATTTAACCAATCAGGTGCTACTTTAACTATTAAAGATAATGTTACCATTAATTCTTCGTTTTTATCCAACTTGATAGGCTTATATCAAAGAACGATTATCGTTACAAGAGTTCCTAATGCTAAAATAGAAATAGGTAATAATGTTGGAATATCTGGTGCAACTATTTATGCAAGAAATAGTGTCTATATTGGTGATAATACTTTAATAGGTGGGAATGCTAAAATACTTGATAATGATTTTCATCCTTTAAACATAGAAGATAGAAACAAAGATATTAAAGAAAAAATCAGCTCTAAACCTATACATATAGGTAAAAACTGCTTTATAGGTTGTAATACTATTATTTTAAAAGGAACAACTCTTGGTGATGGTTGTGTAGTAGGTGCAGGGTCTATAGTAAGTGGAACTTTTGATGATAACAGTGTTATTGCTGGTAATCCTGCAAAAGTTATAAAGGTATTAAATGGTAAATAGCATGAAAATATTACAAATTAATATTTTTGCAACTCTTAGTACAGGTCGAATTGCTGTTGATTTATACAAAACATTAGTTAAAAATGGCGATGAAGGTTGTATAGCGTTTGCAAGAGGTTCAATAGAAAAAGATATTCCAAATATTAGAATAGGTTCTGAATTAGATGTTAAACTACATGGTATAGCCACAAGAATTACTGATAAAACTGGATTTTATTCTATTAATCCTACTAAAAAGTTAATAGAACAGATTAAGCAGTATAATCCTGATATTATTCATCTACATAATATTCATGGTTATTATATTAATATAGAACTATTATTTAACTTTTTAAAGGAATACAACAAACCAGTAGTTTGGACCTTACACGACTGTTGGGCTTTTACTGGGCATTGTGCGTACTTTGATTTAGCAAATTGCAATAAATGGAAAAGCCATTGTGAAAAATGTCCACAAAAAAAAGAGTATCCTAAAAGCTTAATTATGGATAATTCATATTGGAATTTTGATAAAAAAAAGGAACTATTTTGCGATGTGAAAAATATGGTATTAGTAACACCTTCTAAATGGTTAGCCGAATTAGTAAAACTCTCATTCTTAAAAGAATATCCTATTAAAGTAATTAACAATGGTATAGACTTAACTGTATTTAAGCCTACAAAAAGCAATATTAGAAAACAATATAATTTAGAAGATAAATTTGTTATCTTAGGTGTTGCTGGAGTTTGGGACAAAAGAAAAGGATTAGCGGATTTTATAGAATTATCTAAAAACTTAGACGATAAATTTAGAATAGTCGTTGTAGGCGTCACCGAAAAACAACAGCAAAATCTTCCTAAAAATATGATAGGAATTTTAAGAACACATAATGTTAAAGAACTGGCTCAGCTTTATTCTACTGCTGATGTATTTGTCAATCCAACTTATGAAGACAACTTTCCTACCACTAATTTAGAAGCTTTAGCTTGTGGTACACCTGTAATCACCTATAATACGGGTGGTAGCGTAGAGTCAGTAAATAATACTTGTGGAATAGTATCTCCACAAGGCAATATTAATGAGCTAAAAAATAATATTCTAAAATGTTTTAAAAATAATTTTGATGAATATAATTGTGCAAACGCTGGTCTAAAATACGATAAATTCAAATGCTTTAAAGAGTATATAGATTTATATAGGAGGATTATTTAGTGGAAAAATTATTTGATAAAAATATTAATATATTTGAAATTGGAATTTCCACTTTAGCTACCAAATTAAATATAAACAACCAAAAAGTTTTTGAAGTTAGTGGATATTTAATGTATACTATATATGTACTAATATATTCTATAAATATTACTACTATTATAAATTACTCTTGGAGTACTATGGTTTTGAATTTTTTAAAGATAGCATTTATATTAATGTTGACTTTTAAATTAATGATTACTCAATATAATCTGAAACATTTTCTATGCGTAGGTGGAATTTTAGGATTATTAAGTATTTCATATTTAAATAGTGGATATGCGGACTTTATTCAATATACTATAGTTATAATCGCACTAAAAGATTTAAATATTAGCAAAATAATACGAAATTCTTTCTTTATTAAATCATTTATGTTTATAACTACTATCTGTTTATCGCTTACAAATATAATAGAAAGTCAAATTATAGATGGTGAGAGAAGTCGACACTATTTAGGATATTTTCATCCTAATATGGCTATGACATTTTTTCTATCAATTTTGTTAGACTGGTGCCTTATTAGAAAAGAAAAATTTAAATGGACGGATGCGACCATTATAATTATACTATCTATTGTTCTATATAAACTAACTGATAGTCGTACTTCCTTTATGTGCATTTTAATGCTTATAATACTTATGGTTCTATATAAAACCAAAGCCTTTGAATCTGTTTTGAAATTAGTTGCTTTTCCATTATTAGTAATTCTATGTATTTTCAGTATTACAATCCCATTTTGGTACAACCAAAACTATATTTTTTATACCACTATAGATAAACTATTAAGTTGGAGATTAGCTTTTATTAAAGAAGTATATGAATATATTGGAGGCTATAATCTATTTGGAAATAATGTAGATAATATTCCACGTTCCATGGATAATGAATATTTTTATATAATAATTATCTATGGAATAACTGTCTTTTTGTTAATAAATATATTATTTCTACTAATAGTAGCTTTAGGCAAAACCAAAGATTTTAATTATCTTATTCCACTATTATTAGTTATTTTTATATATTCATTTTTTGAACACTTACTCACTGATATTAGATGCAATTCCATACTATTATTTGCAAGTGTATTTCTTCAAAAAGATATGATAAAAAATATAATACTAAATATAAAAGAAAAAAATAAAATTTATTAATAATATAAAAGAGGTTTTTATGAACGATATTGATTTTGTTATATTATGGGTAGATGGTAATGACCCTAATTGGTTAAAAGAAAAAAACAAGTATGATATTAATATTAAAGGAAAAGATTATATTAATTCAAATAACAGATACAGAGATTGGGACAATTTACAATATTGGTTTAGGTCAGTTGAAAAATATACTCCTTGGGTTAGAAAAATACACTTTATTACATGGGGACATTTACCTAAATGGCTAAATATAAATCACCCTAAACTTAACATTATAAAACATGAAGACTATATTCCTAAAGAGTATTTACCAACTTTTAATTCTAATGTAATTGAATTAAACCTTCATAGAATAGACGATTTATCAGAAAACTTTGTTCTATTTAATGATGATAACTTTATGAATAAAGCAGTCGCTCCTGAATTCTTCTTTAAAAATGATTTACCATGTGACTCTGCTATCTTAAATGCTTTAATTATGGAAGAACTATTTTCTTACACGGTAGCTAATGATTTATTTATTATAAATAAACATTTCGATAAAGAAAAATCTATTAATCAAAATAAAAGCAAATGGTTCAATCTAAAATACGGAAAAGCTGTTTTGAAAAATATATTTTTTAATACTTATAAATCATTTTCAGGTTTTTATGATCCTCACGTTGCTACTTCTCACAAAAAAAGCGTTTTTAAAGAAGTATGGAATAAAGAGTATGAGTTATTAGATAATGCTTGCAAAAATAAATTTAGAAGCAATAATGATATAAGCCAATGGTTATTTAGATATTGGAACTTAGCCTCGGGCAACTTTTATCCAAGAAACAAAAGTTGCAGTAGATTATATCCAATACACGATGATTGCAATATAAATAATCTCACCAAAGATATTTTAAATCAACAGCATACTCTAATTTGTATCAATGACGATATTAAAGACGAAAAAACTTTTGATACTGTTTCTAAACAATTAATAGAAACATTTAAAAATGTTTTTCCTGAAAAATCTTCATTCGAAATTTAATTATAAACTTAAATATAAAATATGTATTGAGTAAATAATACTTATAGGAAAGGTTAAATCATAAAAATGGAAAATTTGATTAGTATAATAATTCCAGTATATAATGGAGAAAAATATTTATCAAAATGTATAGATAGTATTTTAAGTCAAACTTATCAAAATCTTGAAATCATATTGGTGGACGATGGCTCTATAGATAGTTCTCCCAAAATTTGTGATGAATACTCAAAAAAAGATAATCGAATTAAAGTTATTCATAAAAAAAATGGCGGAGTTTCTTCTGCAAGAAACATAGGAATAGCTGAAAGTACTGGCGATTATATTGGTTTTGTTGACTCAGATGATTATATTGAACTTAATATGTATGAAAATCTTTTTAAAGCGTTAAAGGATAATAATACAGAAATATCTATGTGTGGATACAATGAACTTGAAAATAATAAAATAACTAAAAGTATCATACCTAACCAAAATACGATATCTGGTGAAGAACTTTTAAAAGATATATTTGAGGAACTTTTCAGACCAGTGGTTTGGAATAAACTATTTAAAAGGTGTCTCTTTTTTAATGGTTCAAATCAAATTTGTTTTCCTGAAAATGTCACTTTTGGAGAAGATGCTTTAATGATAGTAAGTATCTTAAATGCTACAGATAATATTTCTATTGTACACAAGGCATTATATAACTATAACATATTTAATAATAGTCTTTCGCACAATTTAACAGATGAAAAAAAGCTAAGTATAATCTATTATAGGGATACTCTAAAAGATATATGTTCAGTTAAATTTCCTAACTTATCCAATCAATTAGATGAAGCTTGCTTTAATATTACTATATTAATATTAACCGAATTACATTTTTCAAATTTAAAGGATAAAAATGATTATATTAATAGTCTAAAAAAAGACATAAAAAAATATCATCCGCAAAAATTTAAATGCAAATTAAAAAGATTTTTATTTCTATATATGCAAAATGTATTTTTGCTATATAAAAGAATAAATAATAAATAAAATCAACAATATGCCTTGTATTCGATTATAAGTGAGGTTATAATAAAATGAACGATTTGATTAGTATAATAGTACCTATTTATAATGTAGAAAAATATTTAGCTAAATGCATAGATAGTATTATAAGTCAAACTTACAATAATTTGGAAATAATACTTGTAGATGACGGTTCAACAGATACATCCCCTAAAATTTGTGATGACTACCAAAAAAAAGATAATAGAATAAAAGTTATTCATAAAAAAAATGGTGGCGTTTCTTCTGCAAGAAATTTAGGATTAATTAATAGTACTGGTGAATATATAGGATTTATAGACCCTGACGATTATATTGAACCTAATATGTATGAATGTCTTTTAAATACTTTAAAAAGCGAAAACACACAAATATCTATGTGTGGATATAACGAAATAAAAAATAATAAGATAGACAAAACTATTATATACTCTCAAAAAACTATATCTTCCGAAAAACTTTTAAAAGATATTTTTGATACAACGTGTATGGGAGTAGTTTGGAATAAACTATTTAAACGCAGTCTTTTTATTAATAAAGAAACTAAAAACTACTTCTATGAAAATCTCCACTATTGTGAAGATTTAACTATGTTACTAAATATTTTAAATCCTGAAGACCATATTGCTATGGTAAATAAGTCCTTATATAATTACATCATAACAGATAGTAGTATTTGTCATAATTCTATAAGCGAAAAAAAATTATCTTTTTTCACTTTTATGAGTACATTCTATGATGTATATCCAAAAAAATTTCCACAACTATCTACTATATTAAAAGATTATTGTTTTGATAGAACAGTTATGATATTAATTGATTTGTATCTTTCTGATTTAAAAGATAAAAATACATATATTTCTAAATTCAAACAAAATTTAAAAAAATATCATCCTAAAGGATTTAAACGCAGAATTAAAAGAATATTGTTATTATATACATCCAACATATTTTTTTTGTACAAAAAATTAACCCAAAAATAAAAGGTTGGTGAATAGATATTGAGAGCTGAGCAATCAATAAAAAACTCCGTAGTTTCATTAATTATTCAAGTTGGAACATTATTATTAAGTTTTGTTTCACGAACAGTATTAATAAAAACTTTAGGAGAAGAATATTTAGGAATTAACGGACTATTTAGTAATATATTAAGTATGTTATCCTTAGCTGAATTAGGAGTCGGTTCTGCTTTAATATATTTAATGTATAAACCAATGGCAAAAAATGATGAGCATAAACTATCCGTCTTAATGAGCGTTTATGCCAAAGTATATAATACTATTGGATGTATAATATTAATAGTAGGATTATCCTTAGCACCTTTTCTAAACTTCTTTATGAAGGAAACTCCTGATATTGAACATATCACTTTAATATATATACTATATGTTGTTAATATGGCAGTATCATATTTCTTTATTTATAAAAACTCTATTATAAACGTTGCCCAAAAGAATTACATTGTAAATATGATAAAATTCATATGTACAGTAACACAGAATATATTTCAAATAATAATACTACTACTATTTAAAAATTATATTATATACTATAGCTGTACTATAGTATTTACTTTAATAGGAAATTTTTGGGTTTCCAATAAAGCGGATAGAATGTTTCCGTTTATAAAAGTAAGAAGCAAAGAAAAACTACTTCCTGAAGAAAAAAAGAGCATTATAAAAAATGTATCTGCAATGTTTCTTCATAAAATAGGATATTTTATGGTGTTTTGTACTGATAATCTTATAATATCTAAGTTTGTTGGTGTAATTCAAGTTGGATTATATTCTAACTATACTATGATTACAAGTGCAGTAAATACATTTTTGGCACTAATATTCTCCTCAATTACTGCAAGTGTTGGTAATTTGGTTTCTTCTGAAAACATAAAAAAATCATATTCAGTATTTAAAGATATCTACTTTGCCAGTTCATGGCTTAATGGATTCTGTGCTATATGTTTATATGTATTAATAAATCCTTTTATAACTATTTGGATAGGAGAAAAGTACACTTTTAGCAATAATATTGTGGCATTCATAATAATTAATTTTTATTTAACCAACATGAGGCGTCCAGCAAATATATTTAAAGAAACAGCAGGATTATTTTGGAATGATAGATACAAACCAATTATTGAATCTATAGTTAATTTAATATTTTCATTAATATTAGTAAACAAAATGGGAATATTGGGTGTATTTGTTGGAACTACAATATCTACAATAACAGTATGCTTTTGGGTTGAACCATATGTATTATTTAAACATCTATATGGTAAAAGTGTATTGGAATATTTCAAACTATTTTTTAAGTACTTTTTTGTAACTATAGCTTCATTAGGAATTATTTTATTAATAGCAAGCATATTTAATGAAGTAACACTACTCAATTTCATTTTTAGAGTAATCTTATGTATAACAATTCCAAATGCAATATTTTTAATTCTGTTTCATAAAAATGAAGAATTCATATATTTTAAAAATATCCTTTTAAAAATAATACATAAGAAAAAAATTTAAAGAATAGTATTCTATTACTTTAAACGTAGTATAATAATAAATTCTATTTTTAGATACACATTTTAAATGTATCAATGCGAATTAGGTTTTTTTGTGTGTTTGTACTAATTGCTCTAACACAACATTCTTAATTCGCTATTTTTTATTATCTTATTTTAACATAAAAACATATATCGTCTTATTGAAGAATACACATACTATCTAAATTCTTTTTTAAAAAAGTGCTTGTAATTAATAAGAAAAGATAGTATAATAGAAGCAGTATGTTAAAAAAATTGGAGGATTTTATTATGTCAGCAAAGTATGTATTTGTAACTGGTGGTGTAGTATCAGGTTTAGGTAAGGGTATCACAGCAGCCTCTTTAGGCAGACTATTAAAAGCAAGAGGATACAAAGTAACCATTCAAAAGTTTGACCCTTATATAAACGTAGACCCTGGTACTATGAGTCCATATCAACATGGTGAAGTGTTCGTAACTGATGACGGTGCAGAAACTGACTTAGACCTTGGTCACTACGAACGTTTTATAGATGAAAATCTATCTATAAACTCTAACGTTACCACTGGTAAGATATACTGGACAGTACTTAATAAAGAACGTAACGGAGACTACTTAGGCGGTACAGTTCAAGTAATTCCACATATCACTAACGAGATTAAGGAAAGAATATATCGTGTAGGTAAGTCTAACGATACCGACGTAGTAATTACCGAAATTGGTGGTACTGTAGGCGACGTTGAAAGTACACACTTCTTAGAGGCTATCCGTCAAGTAGTATGCGAAGTGGGTAGAGAAAATGCTATATTTATACACGTAACTCTATTACCATTTATAACTGGTTCTAACGAATTAAAGTCTAAGCCTACACAACACTCAGTTAAGGAACTACTCTCATTAGGTATACAACCTAACATAGTAGTGTGTCGTACAGAGTGCGAAATTCCTGAAGAGATTAAGCAGAAGATTAGTCTATTCTGTAACATAAGAAAAGAAGATATCATTTGCAATATGACTGCACCTTCTCTATACGAAGTACCTTTAATGTTAGAAAAAGAAGGTTTAGCAGATAGCGTATGCCATCACCTTAACTTAGAAAACAAGCAACCAAACCTATCCGATTGGATTGAAATGGTAGAACGTCAAAAGAACGCTCATAAAGAGGTTACTATTGGTTTAGTAGGTAAGTATGTAGCTTTACAAGACGCATATCTATCAGTAGCTGAAGCACTTCACCATGGCGGTATAGTAAACGATGCTAAGGTAAACATTCTTTGGATTAATTCCGAGGAAATTAATAGAGAAAACGTTAAAGATACTCTATCTAAGTGCGACGGTATAATAGTTCCTGGTGGTTTTGGTAACAGAGGTATTCAAGGCATGATAGACGCTATTGAATACGCAAGAGTAAACAAAGTACCTCTATTTGGAATATGCTTAGGTATGCAAATGGCAGTAGTAGAGTTTGCTCGTAACGTAGCAAAACTTCCAGATGCAGACTCAACAGAGTTTAATCCTGACTGTCAATCTCCTGTAATAGACATCATGGACGAACAGAGAGATATCACTCAAAAGGGCGGTACTATGCGTTTAGGTCTATATCCTTGTAAGTTAGATAAGGCTTCTAAGGTACACTCTATATACAATAGCGAACTAATATACGAACGTCATAGACACCGTTGGGAATTTAATAATCAATACAGAAAAGCATTAGTAAGTGCTGGTTTAATACTATCTGGACTTTCTCCAGACGAAAAATTAGTAGAAATAGTAGAGCTTGAAGACCATCCTTGGTTTGTAGGTGTTCAATTCCACCCAGAGTTTAAATCAAGACCTAATAAGCCTCAAAAACTATTTGCCGACTTTATTAGAGCCTCTGTAGAGTACAACGAAAACAAGTAATCTATAATACTAAAAAGTATTATATATATATCGAAAGGAGCTTTTTATATGACCTCATTTGACTTTTTAAAAAAACTATATAAGACTTCTAAGTCTGCAGTTATTATAAACAATACTGCTAACACTATATTCTGGTCTACTAACCTAAATAAGTTAGGTATTAAAGAAGAAGACGTTAAAAGCGAAAAGGCTAAGGAATACTTCAACGGCAAGTACACTTACGAACTATATCCAGGTGAAACTGTAGCTCACGTAAACGGTAGTGCATATCCTGTAAACGTAAAAACTTTTGCCGATAGAAGCAACGAATTTGTTATCATCGAGATTAGAACTGAAACTTTCTCTCACGCTTTTATAAACGATAACGAACTTGCTAAACTTATAGATATAAACTCAGTAAACCTAAGAATAAACGCTGGTGACATAATTAGTACCTTAGACAGACTTAAAGAAAACGACGCTACTTTAGACGACCAAACCTATGAAAACATCATCTACTCTATTAGAAGAATGTTAAACACTAACAGAAATCTATACGCTATAGTAGATGACAGGTTCGAAGAGTTTTCATACAGAAACGGTCATCAAAATAACCTATCCGAAGTATGCTGTAATCTTGTAGAAGAATGCGAAAAGGTACTAAACCCTAAGAACATTCAAGTAGACTTTGCTTGTATCGAAAATATACTATCTACTATCAACGAACGTGCTATTAAAAACGTAATACTTTCTATGATTAATAGAGCGTTCTGTATCAGTAAGGGTTATGTCGATAAGATAGCTATAGGTCTTGAAATGCTTAACTCTACAGTATGTGAACTATCTGTATCTACAGAGTGCGAAAGCAAAGCTACTAAGATTTCCGACCAAACAGAACTTGAAGACAGAATGTCTATGGGTGACTGCATAGGTTCTGACCTATTCGCCATTAGATACTTCTGTGAAAAGTATCACTCCGAAGCTACTCAAAAGATAAACCACGAAGAACTTACTACTTCCTTAATAATAAAGATGCCTTATTGTGAATCTTCTGGTATTATGCTATTTAATAGCAATGAATTTGTACCTAAAGAACGTCTATCTGAAGTATCTATAGCACTTTCGGAAGTAACTCAACTACTAAATTAGCTTTTTAAAATATTTATAGTATTTAAAATCCCCTATCTGCGTAAATACAGATAGGGGATTTTATCAAGATTGATGCTTAATAGACTATGATATCTTTCTAAAAGTTTCATAATGGTCATTAGTGTAGTATACTAATCCATCGTTAGAGTATACTATTCTTTCAGCGTTTCTAAATCCGCCAGAATAGTTTACGTCGCATTCGTACCACTGTCGACCGTTGGCATCAGGTAGAACGTCATCATAGTTAAAGAATACGTCTCCACCGATACACATACCGTCAGCGACTTCCCAAAGGTTACCCTCAGAACTTACCCAACCAAGTTCCATAGCCTCTTCTTTAGTTAGATAGTTTTCAGGTAAGTGAGAATATAACATAATATACTCTGCTACACTATCTACGGTTAGATACTCCCCGTCCTCGGAAATTTCAATTTCGATATCGTCGTTAGAGTACTGACTATCGTCTGTAACCGTATCTGTAGAGTAGTCTATTATGTAGTCATCTTCTTCAGCTTCAGTAGTAGAAGTGGAAGTAGTATCTTTAGTAGTTTCTATAGTGGTTAGATATTCGGTAGTCTGTATATATTCGTCTGCTTCATTTAGCGTCTCTTGTGAACTGTTTAGACTGTCTACTACTTCGTCTACGTCGCAACCCATTAACATGGTGCATACTAACATCATAATAGAGAGTATGAACGAATACCTATTCTTCATTATATATCACGCTCCAAAGTTGGACTTATATACTAACCTTCCCAAGTTATATTAGGGTGACTACCAGTTAATAGATACTTTTTAAGTGCTAATAAGTCGGAAGTAGTTACTTTACCATTTTTATTTATATCAGCATTAATAAACGATTGAGAACCCTCTTCAAAAGATAGCATACCTAATAGATATCTTTTAAGTAATAATAAGTCTTTGGTAGTAATCTTTTCATTTAAGTCTATATCACCAAATCTTAATATATCAGTAGTTTGAGAAGTTGTAACACTTTCGCTTACACTGGTAGTAGTTTGAGAAGTCGTAACGCTTTCACTTACACTGGTAGTGGTTTGAGGTGTCGTAACGCTTTCGCTTACACTGGTAGTGGTTTGAGGTGTCGTAACACTTTCGCTTACACTGGTAGTAGTTTGAGGTGTCGTAACGCTTTCGCTTACACTGGTAGTAGTTTGAGGTGTCGTAACACTTTCGCTTACACTGGTAGTAGTTTGAGGTGTCGTAACACTTTCGCTTACACTGGTAGTAGTTTCAACTTTTATAGGAATAGTATCTGTATATGTTTTGCCATTAAAAGTGACTGTAGCTATATGTTCTGTATCACTATGTGTAACAGTAGCATCTAATATTTGAACGTCTTTACAAACTTCACATTCAAACGTAGCGGTAGCAGAACTATTATCTTTAGCCCAAGTCCAAGTAGGAACTTTGTATGTGTGGGCAAGTTTTGGAAGAGTTACTTCTTCTAAAGTAGTAGGTTTAGTACAGTCGATATCTAAATAGTAACCCTTACAGTCTTCACAGTAATAATATTCTAAGTTACCCTCTTTGATACAAGTACTATCTTTAGCCTCTACTTTGGTCACACTATGAGGCTTTCGAGTTACTTTTAATTCCTTAGTAGTCTCTTTGTGAGTTTCAGTCTCTTCAGCAACTATTATTAGAGTATACTCTCCAGCAGTATTAGGAGTACCGTCTAATATATTACCGTCGCTATCTTTCCAAATATAAGATACTTTGGCGGTATCGTCGTCTAATTCAAACTGTTCATTAGTAGGATTTTTAATAGTTTCATTACAAGGATACTCTGTCTTATAGCCTTTTTCTGAACTGCTTGAAACGTCTATAGTATTTTCCAATTTGTTTACTGTTACGTTAGCTGAATTACTATATACAGTCTTAGTATCATCAGTAGTTTCATGATACGTAATACTGCATACATATTGAAAGTCTCCGCACTTATCATTAGGTACAGTATAGGTAGGTTCTGTAGCACCGTCTATTTTCTGCATAGTAATAACGTCGCCACTTTCAGTTTGAATATACCATTGATATGTTATACTTCCATACTCTTTATACTTATCGATAAATCCACTATCTATAGTAGTAGTAAGTTCAACAGGAACGGTAGACATATACTCTGTGACACTATCTTTAGGGGTTACTTTTAAAGTGTTATCTATATCCACATTAGATATTGATATTTTTTCAATAGCATCTTTATGGAATTCGCTTGCAGTAGGTTTATAGTTTAGTATATCATCATCGATAACCATATCTTTAATATCATTATCGTTGTAGTAAGAATAACCTTCAAGTAAGATACTATTTAGTGTAAAGTCAGTATTGATACCCAAAGTAAAAGTGCTTGTCTCATCAGTATTCAAGTTATGAGAATAGTTATATACTTCTAAATTACTATACTTACCACCAGATAGTGAAATACTATTATTATCTCCATTGAGTGTAACAGTATCTTTAAATACACCACCTGATATATTTAACGTATTATTGTAATAGTTTCCATAGTCATATTTGTTTGCATAATAGTCATATTGATAAAATCTATAACCATTAGCATCCCCAAAAGATACTGAACTATTGTATACACCTCCACTAACGTTCATATTTTTAACGTCAAAGCAGATATTATCAAAAGTAGATGATGATACGTCATAATTAGAACTCACAGTTTTCTCAGTTAAGCTTCCACTAAAATTACCACTTTCTATATTTAAAGAACCGCTTCCGCTAAACATAGTATGTCGGTTTGTTTCAATATGACCTGAACTAATACTCTGATATAATTTAGCCGTAACTAATCCCATATTTAAAGATTGGTTTTCAGTATCCTCTTTTATATTAAGAGTACCGTTTTCTTCCACTTCAAATAGAGAAGAGTATTCACTTTTTACTGTAGAAGTCTTTTCAACAGATACGTTAGCAGTACCTTGTATTAAAAATGGCGACATGGTTCTAACTTTGGTTGACATCTGACCACTTGCACCATAATTAAGTTCATATCCATCAAGGTCTTTATACTTTTCGTCTCCGTCGTCGTTGCTAATAGTTAAGTCGCTTAAGATTAAGTTTGCAGTAACACCTTCTTTTACTACTATTTGGGTATCTAATAGAGTATCTCCTACTTCGTTTTCATATTCAATTAGGTTGCTACCAGTTAGTATGTAAGTACCGTCTTCTTCAATACTGATAGTACGGCATATTCTACCAACTTTTGTTTCATTTCCATCGCCGTATGAAACGTCCGAAATAGAAACACTAAAACCGTTTGCAACTTCACCGTCTTCAATATGTTTTGAAATGTCTATAGTAGTAGTATCTTGATTAGTATCTACGGCATCTACTACCATAGAATTATTAATAACGTCGTTATAGATAGGCATCGAAACGCTATTAACGAGCATAGCTACGCATAGTATACCTACTACAGTCTTTTTAACAGATAGATTGTTTTTAGTATTCATAAATTACCTCCTTAAAGCGATTCCATAAGTTTATAGTACTTATGATAGTATTCATCAAGACGTACTTTAGAGTTCCAAGGCTTCAACTGTCCTATATAGTGAATAATATTATAGTCGTTACGTTTAAGGTCTGAGTATAGATTAACATACTCTTCTATATGACTGTTGTAGAACTCTTCCACGTTATTCATATAGTTCCAAGATATATCCAATAGCATACACTTACTATTGAATAGTACGTTTAAAACGTCTTGGTCGTTGTACACATAGTCTTCTCCATGGAGTGTATCTACTACTCTTTGAAAGGGAATATCTTTTCTACACTCTTTAAGATTTATTAATAGCACTCCTGCATTAAAGTAACTCTCAGGATACTTTAAATTAAGAAACTTAGTTCTATAGGTATTTATGTTATATAAGTGACCTTTGTTATAGTGTATAGCCCTTTTAGAATGCTGATAGTATCTAATAATACTATCTTTTACTGCTCCCACATAGTAGTTAGATATATCCATATCGAATAGGTTGCAAACGTCAGCGTTTACTACAGTATCGCTATCAAGATATATTATCTTGTCATATTGATTAAACGGTTCGGATAGTAATAGTAGTCTGTAATTAGTTTCTATAGAGTAGTAAGCACCAACTTCATACTGCATCAAGTGTTGATACTCCGAAACGTCTATAAACCTAATAGAAAAGTTAGGATACTTTTCTACTATACGCATAACCACGTTCATACTATCTGTAGTGATATTACTATGAAGTATTAATATATCGTACGTTCTAAACCTATTAGCGTTATATACCAAAGAGTATATAGCAGTAGCAAGATGTTCCACATAGTCATTACTACAAGCAAAGCATATATTAACGGTCTTTAATACTGGAAGTATACTTTCCATAGAACAGTTCCTTTCTACGACTTAATAGTAAAATTATATCATATAAATTTCCAATTGTCAATATATCCAGATAGAACGATACATGGCTTATATTTAATTAGATATGGAATTATATTCCATAATTGTTGATAAAGCACTTTTTAGCCTGTTCGGAGATAGACTTAGTTCCAAAAGCGTCTATACCGCCCCCTATTATGCCACCAACTATAGGAATGGTTTTAGATAGGTTGATAAAGCCTTTAGTTCCGAACTTAGTAATTAGTCTAAAACCAACTTTTTGGTTTATTTTGAATAGTATCTGTGTAGGAAGTCTTTTGAGAGCGTTAATAGTAACCTTTTGACCAATCTTAATACCAGTAGTTTTAATAATGTCTGTAGCGGACATTCCTACTAAGCACATATAGGCAAGAGTTTTTACTTCATCATCGTTAGGATTGTATCCACCTATTACAGCTATAGAGGCTATCATTCTTAGCTGAACGTATACAGTACCTGCAACATCAGCCGATACTGCTACTGGAAGGGTAATTATTCCACCTAAACCAGTTACAAAACCCGTAGTAGCACACTTTGCTATTTGAGCTTGAACTAATTTTTCGACTGCTAAGTTAGTATTATAGTTATACTTCCTTAGATATTCATTAGCCATAACCTCGGCACTATCAGAAGTAGGTAGTCCATTAATAGCAAAGTTATAACATTTTTCCAATATTTCTAATCCTTTTTTACTCTGTTCATTTTCTAATGCCATGATTAAAACCTCCAATATATATTTTTAATATTATAACACAGTATCTAAAAAAAGGCAAGACAAGTATTATACTTGTCTTGCCCAAAATAAGAGTATGAAAATAGTTATTAAGCGTATAGTTTATCATCTTTTCTGCTTAGTACTAAGGTAATGTTAAGATTACCATTTAAGGTTCTAAGTTCGTCCATAAAGGCTTTTTGGTCTGCTACGTCTTTAACTTCTACGTTGAATATTAAATCGAATAGACTTCCAAACTCAACAGTCTTAACACGACGTAAACTCCAATTAGTACAGTACTTATTTAGAGTGTTATCAAATAGACCTTGATAGTTTAAGTCTTCTGGAATAGTGACTTTTAAAGTCATATGTTGAGTTTCTGGCTTGCCATAGTCTAACTTGCTAATTACTACTATAACTATTCCTAATATAGCAAGTAGTATAAATCCGAATACTGGATATCCCATACCACAAGCTAAACCAGTAGCTACACTAAAGAATATATAACATATATCGCTTGGGTCGTTAGGTGCAGACCTAAATCTTACTAACGAAAATACTCCCGCTAAACTGAACGCTTGTGCCATACTATTACCTACTAACATTATAATAGCACATATAACCGCTGGAAGTACTACGATAGTAAATACATAACTTTGGTCAAAGCCGTTCTTCTTATGTGTTTGAATGTACACTAAACTAATTACAAATCCTATTACTATAGAACATATTACGCATAGTAAAAAAGTACCTAAGTCTAAGTTGCCATTGGTATCGGAAGTGGTCAACTGTGTGAATATATTGCTCATACTACTTTTAAATTCCTTTCCTTATAGTCTTCAATACTGCCTTGTGAATATAACTTATGATATACATACTGTGTATACCCTGTACCATACTTAGAAAAACTGGTCTTAAAGATGCCCAACTCTGACATCTGCTTAGACAACCACATAGGCACAGAGTTTGAAATTTTAACTTCCATTAGATGTTGTGTAGGCTGAATAATCTGCCAACCATAACTCTCCGAAGATAGTGCAAGGTCGTTTCTTCTGGTAGTTATGCCCCTATCAAAAGTAAGTCTAAAGGTTGGGTCATCTTTACCAAAGTAAGCCGAACGTTGATAGCTTATGTACTGTTTAGGTAAAAGTTCAAAGCGACCTTTAAATTCGTCCAACTCTGCGAATACCTGATTTTGAATATACTTGTTAGAGTATGGTTTTTCGCCAGTTTTAAGATATATATTAGCCTCTTCAAGGGTCATAGTAACACGTCTTTTTACTACTATACCGCCTATCTTCTTTTTAAGTTCCAAGAATACTTTATCTGTAGGCTTAGCTGGAGAGTAGTAACTTCTTAGTCTAATCTTTTCCTTGTAGTAAGGTTTAGATAGTGACTGTCTAATTAAGTAGTCGTTAGGAGTATCATAATAGATATTGTATATACCATATTCGTTACCACCTATACAGTATTCGTCCGCACGCATATACTGTTGTAATACTGGAACTAACGCTTTGTACTGTTCATCACTGAGTAGAAACTTAATCTCTTTACGTTTAAAAGTACTAATTGCCATTATGGAACACCTTCCTTCCCGAAATCTATACTATGGTTATATTATAGTTAATAAGTCTTAAAATAGTCTTAAAGTATATTTAATATTCAGGATATTTTTTTAATACTCTTAAAATAATAGTATAAGGTACTACCAACTTTTAGATTAGTAGTACCTTATGGTTATATTATATCATTATTAATAGGGGGCAAAGATAATAAAGTTTTCTTTTACTTTTGCTATGAGTATAGTGTATCATACGTACCTTAAAATAGTCTTAAACTGCCGAACTTATTCGCATAGACTATCTAATATAGTAGAGGCTATACTATCAGTAGAAACGTAATCGCCGTCTTGCTTATCTTCTATTAGTATGCAGAACGCTATAGGGTTTTCCTCATCATAGTTGAAGCCCACTAATAGAGAGTTTTCCTTTTCACCGTTTTCCACCTGAGCAGTACCACTCTTAACGCCCACGTTATAACCGTATATCGAACCTGAATAGTTATTAGCACCGTTTTGAAGTTCTATTTCACGAGTACGTTCCGCCGTAGCAGTAGTGAACAGTTGGGAGGTATACTCTGTAATAGCGTCGTCATAGCGTTTTCCATTTACGTTCACAGCATGGTCTATTAAGTATGGATAGGTACACTTGCCCGTTCCGTTAGCTATAGCACTCTGCCACATCATAAGCTGACATGGACTAACCATAGTTTCACCTTGACCTATACAACCCCATTGAGTATTAAAGTCATCAGCATTGGTTAGCGTAGTGGAAGCCGTTTCGCTCTTTATACCGTTGATATTGATATACTTATCTTCTTCACCGTTTACTGAATACCCTAACTTTCGATACGTTTTGATTATGCTATCTAAACCAAAAGACGGATTTTCCACCAACTGTGCAAAGTACACGTTGCAACTGTTCGCAAAGGCTTGAGATATATCTTCTTCACCGTGTCCATATAGGTTATGGCACTTAATATCATCACCAGTTAGATTGGTATATACTCCATTACAAGTATACTTCATAGTATCAAGTTGATTAGTACCAAAGCGTTCCAATGCAGATATCAAAGTAGATACCTTTTGCGTAGAACCTGGAACAGTCTTAATGAAGTTTTTGCACAACAGACTACCCTTTTCTAAGTCTTGATATCCTATAACGGTATCTACACACGGTTTACTGACGCATACTAACACTTCGCCCGTCTTGTAGTTATACGCTATAGCACTACCATCTTTAGAACCGAACGCACTATATACTATTTGATTTGCTTGATGATTTAAAGTAGTGTATATGCTTGCCTGTCCGTTAGAGTGGTTTATTCCCTGAGTAAAACTATAGTTGTTTAACTTTTCGGAATTTCGAGCTACTAAAGTATTAGTAGTCTGACCGCTTGCGTCCCCTATAAGATTGCCAACGTCTTTAAAGTGTCCCCATTCATACTTACCTGAAGTATAGTCTGCGTCGTTATCGAATATTATATCACCGTTGCGGTCGTAGACGTATCCTAAACACTTAGAGTTAGAGTTTACTATATAGTATGAAGCCTCTAACTGAATCTTTATGAACAGGACTATCATACCCAACAGGAATACTACCAACATCAGCCAAATTAACTTTTGACATCTATTAAGATTTTTCAAAGCAGATACTCCTTTCTACCTTTGATATACTTGTGAGGCTTTAATATATCCTACTAACAAACCACTTGCTAACATGGAACTACCACCCATAGATATAAATGGAATAGTTACTCCTGTAAAAGGTATCAAATTACAAGAACCGAATATGTTTAAACTCATTTGAGCTATAAATACTGCTACAGTTCCTACGACTAAAGTTCCATGATAGTATGAACGTGGCATATTTATTAAAGTAGTAGATAGTAGTATTAATATCGAAAATACTGCCATAACTCCCATAAAGAAACCCCATTCTTCACATATTGAAGAAAATACTATATCGGTATCGTATGCCGATATGTTGTGTAGAGTTCCATATCCTGCACCTTTACCGAACCAACCACCTTCTGCTATACCTATTAACGCCTTACACTGTTGATATCCCGAACCTGAAGGGTCTGCCCAAATATCCACGTGTAGACGTTCTTGAACATAACTTGGTGCGAACTTTAAAGCACATAGTATTCCTATTAAGGCTAACACTCCCAATACTATATATTCACGCTTAGATATCTTAGTTTCGGGATAACATATTCTAACCAAAAGTCCACATAGTGCAACGGCTAAAAAAGTAGGTAGACTTCCTAAGTCTCTACACCACCATTGAAGTGCTACTATAGATACTGTAAGTATAGCTAACACTATATTATCTGGGACGAACTTTATACGCTTGAATATAGTCTTCCTTTTGTGTTGTGTAGTTATAGTAGTAGCACATAGTAACACATATACAGGTTTTAAAAATTCCGACGGTTGTATAGTAATAAATCCTAAATCTATCCACATACTACGACTACCCGTACAGAAAACTATCAGTAACATGATAACTATAGCCACTAAATAGATTAGTTTTTTATGCTTTTCTAACTGATTAGGATTTTTAGCTATCTTACAACCCACTTCACAACACACTATAGCCAATACAGATAGTATAGCTTGTTTATATGAAAAGCCAACCTTACCAAAGCAAGATTGAAATATAACGCTCATGTTTAGTATAAACATAAAGATGTAGTCTATAGTATATACACTCTGTTTGCGTCTGCTTATTATTATACTATATACGATATCGAATAGCACTATATACATAGATAGTATTATAGGTGCGTTATAGCTATCGTAGTTACCCTTAAAGAATACTACTCCTAACATTCCAATATGAGCCGTTAGTATTAATAGAGTTAATAGAAAGTAGTGCAATCTACCCTTTGATTTTAAACGTGTAGCCACCGCTCAGACCTCCCTTTAAGTATCGCTTAGACGTTGTTGTCTACTGATACTATCTTCTATAGTAAAGTGTTGCTCGCCAAACTGTAAATCGTCACCATTATGAATAGGGGTTATATCCTCTATCATAGTACCATTAATATACGTTCCATGTGTAGAATGCATATCTTGAACGTACCACTGTCCATTGATACACGAAACTATAGCATGATATCTTGAAACCGTCATATTTACGCTTCTAATGTCACAAGAGGTGTGTCTGCCTATTAATACTTCGTTCGCATTAAACGGAAAGTACTTTTCACCTATAGATAGTCCTAATAGTGGAGCAGTATCGGAACTACGTATGGAAAGATACTTTCTTTCTTTGTTTGCTTTAATCAAAAACGAAACCATTAATATATCTATAAATAGTAGTGCTATAAGACAGGCTAAGTTATTAGAACTACTAAGTTTGTCGCCAAATTCGATTAAAAACTCTTTTATACTGTTTAAGTCTATACTTTTAAGATGTTCTTTTATAGTTTGAAGATATTCTGTAGACATACAATATAACACCTACCTTTATATACTAAGTTACGAACGTTATAATATTATATCACAAAAATATTCCTAATACAATACCAAAAACTTCTTGTAATATATTCTTCTGTTTGAGCAATAATATTAACAAGATACACAGCGAAATATTAAATATAAACACTATTAAAGGAGAATTATTATTATGAAAAACAATGGTATGAACTCTCAAACTAAGGAAGCTATGGAACGTTTTAAGATGGAAGCTGCTAACGAAGTAGGCGTAAACCTAAAGCAAGGTTACAACGGCGACCTAACCGCTCGTGAAGCTGGTTCTGTAGGTGGTAGAATGGTTAAGAAGATGGTAGAAAACTACAAGAACCAACAACAATAATAGCGTCTATTAACAGTATAATTTTAATGGGAGAACAGACTTTTCAGTCTATTCTCCCATTTAGTTAATAGTAAATACAACCTTATTGGAGGGGTTGATTAAAAGAGTGTTATACTCTTAACTTAAAAATTATATATCTATCTTTCGTTCTACACACAAAAACCCTTGTATTATTATACTAACTTTTCCCAAAAAAATATTCCTTACATATAAAAGTTCGTTACCTCGGAAATAACTGTGATGTATAATATTTCCTGCCACTAAGATTTTTTACTAATTCCCATTATAGCAGATAATATTAACATAGTAGTTTCAAATAGTTTAAAATATTGTGACAATATATTTATTAAATTATGACAGTAATCTGATATCTGTAATATTATAGTAACTTATTCAGTAGATATTGTGTCACTAAGGAAACTATTCTTGACTTATACATAATATATGGATATAATATAACCATAATATTTCGCTAATAAAAATTTGGAGGTATCACTATCATGAAAAAAAATTTAGGTGTAGTGCCTGCTGTATTCCCAATGCCAGTAGCTATAATTTCGGCATACGATAAAAACGGCAAGCCAAACTCTATGAACGCTGCTTGGGCAATGGTAAACGCTATGGATAAGATTACTCTATTCATTAATCGTGACCACAAGACCACTAAGAACATCATTCAAACTAAGGCTTTTACAGTAGCATTCGCTACCGTTGATACTATGGACGTTGCAGACTATGTAGGTATAGCAAGCGGAAATAACGTTCCAGACAAGTTCGAAAAGACTGGGTATCATCAAGTAAAGGGTGAACACGTAGACGCTCCAGTTATTACAGAGTTCCCTGTTACTATGGAGTGCGAACTATTAGAACTTACTGATACTGAAAATCTTCATGCAGTAGTAGGCAAAATAGTAAACGTAGTAGCAGACGAAAAAGTATTAACCGCTGACGGTAAAGTAGACCCTTCTAAGCTAAACGCTATAGTATTCGACCCATTCCAAAGTGGATACTACGTCGTAGGCGAAAAAGTAGGTCAGGCTTGGAGCAACGGTAAAAAACTTATGTAACTTATAATATTAATATTAGTACTTAGAGTAGCAAAGTATAGCTATACTATACTATCACGCAGTATGGCTAACGTTTGCTACTCTTTTTTTGCAAGTACAAAATGGCTTTTTAAGGTTGACAAATCACAAAATATAGGCTAAAATTATAGTATGGATTATTTATTTACATCACAGAAGGATTTTGATACACATGAACGGATATATAGACTTTCATTCTAAACTATTGCCGAACTTTAAAGGCGGTTCATCTAACGATGAGGTCATTAAAAGTACAGTTAAGTCTTTAAACTCTGCTAAGATTAAAACCGTAGTTACTACTTCTATATTTGACCCAGAAGTGGACACTATAGACCAGTTTTTAGCCGATAGAGAAAAGGCATATCAACTGTTACTAAGCAAGACTAAAGAACTATCGTTACCTAAAATAATACTAAGTGCTGAAGTGATATTTTCGGAAAAGGTTCTTAAACTTAACAATATAGAAAAACTATGTATTGGCGATACTAACTATATGATGATATCTTTTAACCCAAAAGACTATTCGCCAAAACTATTGGAACTATTGGATAAGTTTATGATAGCTCATAAGGTACACCCTATTATTGCCCATCTTGAAAGCTATCTTAAAGATATCGACTCTATAGACGAACTTAAAAAGTTTACTCAAATGAAGATATTGGCTCAACTAAGTTGTAGTTCTATAGTAGATAGAGGCACTCGTAAGCGTTCGTTGGAGCTTATTAACTCTAACGTGGTACAAATAATCGGTTCTAACAATAACGAAGTTAATAACGAACCTCGTTCTTTAAGTACCATAGCTATGGATATTCTAAATAAGGATATAGAAACCGACGTAACCGAACTGGTTAAACCTACCCCTCAGTACGCCGACGCGGTTAGAATTATGCGTTATAATCTACCTATGGGAAAGTACAAGCACATTAAAAACAACGCAGGCATGATAATTTCTAATGCAAGCCTTGAAGACGTACTTACTAATTAGTCATATATTATACATATACTAAAAGACTTCCAATACGTTGGAGGTCTTTTTTTGTTATGATATGGTAGTAAAAAATATCTTAAAATATGTAATATATACTTGACATTTTTAATATTATATGTTACTCTAATATTAGAGGTGGTTTAATGGCTAAAAACTTAAAGTTAAAGTCTGCAAGAGCATCTTTAGACTTAACTCAAAAAGACCTTGCTGACGCTGTTGGAGTTACTCGACAGACTATAAGCGGTATAGAAAAGGGTGACTATAACCCTTCTATCAAGCTATGCATAGCAATATGCAAAGTACTAAATAAAACGTTAGACGAACTATTTTGGGAGGAGTGATTTTTACTATGTTTAAAAAATCAGAAGAAACAGTATACGACGAAAGACAGATTAAAGAACGTGGCAAGATATTCAAATTAGCATTCTTTATATTGGTAGTATATGAAAGTTTAATATCTATATTTCAGATTAAACTTCCATTTTTCAATAGTTCTCAATTGAACTTTATAGGTGTTATGTTATCGGTGTGTATATGTTCCATACTCATGATATTAAAAAATTCTTACGTATCGCCTAAAAATTCCAACTGGTCAAATATCGGTATAGGTATAATGTCGGTATGTAGCCTAATAGGAATAGTATGCAATCTAATAGACTTTGAAGCCTTTGGTGTTATCACTTCACTATTAGTACTATTAATATGCTTTACTTACTGGACTAAAGTATTTACCGAAAACAAGAGTTCCAAAAATGAAGACTAATTAAGGAGTGAACTATCTATGCCAATATTACAAGTAAACGGTCTAAAAAAACAGTATGCTAAGTCTAAAGTATTCGCAGTAGATGGAGTATCTTTTAGTATCGAACAGGGCGAAATATTCGCTTTAATAGGTTCTAACGGTGCAGGTAAGACTACCACTCTTAGAATGATTTCCACACTATTGCAAGTATCCGACGGCGACGCTATAGTAAACGGCTTTAGCGTAACCAAACAACCCGATAAGGTTAGAGAGTGTATAACCTATCTACCAGACGAAGCGGGAGCTTATAAGAATATGTCAGGATTGGAATATCTAAAGTTCATGGCGGGTATGTTCTCTACCGATGCTAACACTATAAACGAATACGTAAATAGAGCCATCGAAACTTCCAGTCTTGGCGACAGAATTAAAGATAAGATATCTACATATAGCAGAGGTATGACCAGAAAGTTATTACTCTCCCGTGCAGTAATGACTAAGCCTAAACTTGCCATATTGGACGAAGCTACCAGTGGTTTGGACGTAATCAACGCTTTAGATATCCGTAAGATGATTAAAACACTTGCTCATGAAGAAGGTATGTCTTTTCTGTTAAGTTCCCATAATATGTTAGAAATAGAGTACGTCTCTGACGTAGTAGGCATTATGAGTAAGGGTAAACTTATGGTGAAAGGTACTCCTGAAGACCTTAAACTAAGATATCATTCAGATAATCTTGAAGAAGTCTTTGAAAGGGTGGTTAAGTACGATGAAATTCTTTAACTTGCTAAAAAAAGAACTGAAAGAAATGCTAAACAAAAACATGATAGTTAGCATGGTAGTATCTTTTGCACTTTTGGTGATGTTAGGTCAACTAACGTCTTCCAGTATGGATAGTATCACTCATGAAGATACTAACGTTTCGATATGTGATTTAGACGATACCGACTTTACCAAAAAGATACTATCTTCTCTACAGGACTACGGTTATAGTATAGATATGGTATCTGCAACCGATACCGACGACGATATTAGTATTATAAACAGTTCACAAAAAAGCAGTATATTAGTAATACCTAAAGGCTTTACAGACAGTATAGACTCTAAAACGTTAGCCTCTATCAAGTGTATCGGCACGGTAAACGGAACTTCGGTAATGTCACAGATACAGAACAGTATCTCCTCTGGTGCTATAAGTGACATCTCCGAAATAGTTAAAAGGTTAGTATTACAAGAACAGTCTTCTATAACCACTACAGAGTTAGACTACTTAGACAATCCTATAACTTTAGATAACGTTACAGTAGTAGGTGACAAGTCGGAAAATGTAAGTGCTAACGATATTAGTTCTTTAATATCTTCTCAAGGAACTTTTGTACCTATAATAATATTCGTAATAATAGTGTTCGCTTCTCAAATGATAGTAACAGCAATTTCCACCGAAAAGATAGACAAAACTTTGGAAACTTTACTATCCACACCTATTTCAAGAGTTTCAATACTATCTGCAAAGATGCTTTCAGCTGGAATAGTATCTTTACTTAGTGCGATAGTATATATGATAGGATTTAGTGTATCTATGGGTTCTATGATGAGTGGTTTAAACTCTACTGGAACTTTAGCAGAAGTAACAAGTTCGGTATTGCCTACCAGTATAGCATTAGTAAGGTTAGGATTAAGTATCTCTCCAATAGGATACATACTAATAGGCATACAGATATTTTTAAGTATCATGATAGCACTTTCACTATCGATAATGTTAGGTGTAATGGTAACGGATATAAAGTCTACACAGTTAGTAATGATGCCTGTAATGTTCATGGCATTAATACCTTATTTAATATCCATGTTCGTAGATACTTCCACACTATCGCCTATAGCTAAAACTATAATGTACTTAATACCATTCACGCATACTTTTAATGCTACTAATAATATAATGTTCGGAAATACTGCTCAATATTGGATAGGAGTAGTATATCAGTTAGTATTTTTAGTAGTGTGTATGTTCTTTGCAGTTAAGCTATTCAAATCCGATAAGATACTAACCGCATCGTTAAACTTTAAGACTAAAAAGAAATTCTAAGTTATTGAATGTATTTCTAAAGTTTGGATAATAATATACTATATACTAAACTTTGAAAGGATACTTAAATCTATAATGAATGAAATGTTTTGTTTTCAATGTCAACAGACTGCACACAACACAGGTTGTGAAGGTAAAGTAGGCGTATGCGGAAAAAAATCCGATACTGCTAACTATCAAGATGAACTTGTAGGAGCTTTAATAGGTCTTGCACGTGCCTGTAAAGACGGCAATCCTACTAAAGACACTACTAAACTAATCACCAAAGGACTATTCACCACTCTAACCAACGTAAACTTCAACGACCAAACTATCAAGCAGATGATAGAAGAAGTGCATCAAGAAAAGTTAAAGGTAAACTCCAATAAGTTTGAAGACTACGACGTTAAAAACATCTGGAACGCTAACGAAGACGTTCGTTCTTTAAAGTCTTTGATACTGTTCGGAATTAAGGGAATGTCTGCATATGCTTACCATTCCGAAATATTAGGAAAGTCTAATAGTGAAGTAGATGACTTTTTCTATGAGGCTTTATACTCTTTAGGTGAAGACTATGACGCAGACACTCTATTAAACTTAGTCCTAAAGACTGGAGAAGTAAACTATAAGTGTTTACAACTACTCGATGAAGCTAACACTGAAGCGTATGGAAATCCTGTACCTACAGAAGTTCCACTTACTATAGAAAAAGGTCCATTCATAGTAGTAAGCGGTCACGACCTACACGACCTAAAACTACTATTAGAACAGACCAAAGACAAAGGCATAAATATATACACTCATAGCGAAATGTTACCCGCTCACGGATACCCAGAATTGAAAAAGTATCCACACTTAAAGGGTAACTTTGGTACTGGTTGGCAGAACCAACAGTCGGAATTTCATAATATACCAGCACCTATACTCTTCACTACTAACTGCATAATGCCAGTAAGACAGAGTTATTGCGATAGAGTATTCACTACTTCCATAGTGTCATACCCTGAGTTAGTACACATCGGCGAAGATAAGGACTTTTCACCAGTAATACAAAAGGCTTTAGAATGTGGTGGCTATTCCGAAGATAAACAGATGACTGGTACTAACGGAGGTCACGTAGTAACTACAGGCTTTGGACACCATGCGGTGTTATCTTGTGCGGATAAGATAGTTCAGCTAATACGACAAGGCAAGATTAAACACATATTCTTAATAGGTGGTTGTGACGGTGCTTCTTATAGTAGAGAATACTATACCAACTTTGCAAAACTAACTCCTAAAGATACCTTAATACTAACCTTAGCTTG
This sequence comes from uncultured Oscillospiraceae bacterium, assembly GCA_934444765.1. Lineage (GTDB taxonomy): Bacteria > Bacillota > Clostridia > Oscillospirales > Ruminococcaceae > UBA5884. The sequence continues at coordinate 261,915 of CAKSDC010000001.1, read as the reverse complement.
CGGAAAGTATCGCTTTAACGACTTAGACTTAGGTACTATAGACGGCATTCCACGTATACTCGATATGGGACAGTGTAACGACTCTTACAGTGCTATAAAAGTAGCTTTAACTTTAGCGGAAGTGTTCAAATGTGGAGTAAACGACTTACCTTTAACTTTAATACTATCTTGGTACGAACAGAAAGCAGTATGTATCCTATTAACGCTACTCGCATTAGGCGTTAAGAACATCTATTTAGGACCTACTATTCCAGCGTTCGTTTCACCTAACGTATTGAACGTATTAGTCGAAAAGTTTGGAATATCTCCTATAGATACTCCAGAAAAAGACCTAAACAAGATACTATCTAAATAATATTTGAAAAAACTTAGCAGTTCGAAATCTATTGAACTGCTAATACTTTTAATATATCGTCTTTTTGGGATAGTACGTCTTTAACGAACTTAATATAGTCGTCTGCTTTAACATAGTTTTCCATTGAAGAGTTCAAATGAAAGTAGTTACTACCATTAATATATTCAAAAAGGTATCTACACGCCAACTCTAAAGATACTGCTACTATGCAGTTTAGTAACAAGTCCAAATCTTTTGGAAGTTTGGCATACTTAAAAAATCCTTTAGAGTACGCTAATAGTTTATTAATGTCAAGTAGACTATCATTCGTACGACACATGGAACGTATACTATCGGCATAGTCATAGTATATGTATCCATTCATGATAGTATCTAAATCGATAATGCAACTTTTAAAGTGGTTATCTTTATTGAACAGCACATTGCTGAACTTAGTATCATTATGAATAGGTTGCTTAGACATTTCCTTTATGACGTTGCAAATACTATAGTTCAAGTGGATATACTCTAATAGTGGTTCAATTTGAACTAATTTTTTAACGTCTGTGGAGTGTTCTATGGCGTTAGATAGCCTATCAAAGTATAGTTTAGTATCATGAAAGTTAGGAATAGTCTCTTTTATTAGACTGCTATCTAACAAAGACAGTGTACTATCGAACTTGCCATAGCTAAGTCCTGCACTATATATGATATCTAAACTATTAGAACTCTCATAAGATACAGAATTTTTTATATAGTGACACACTCTAACGTATTCTCCATTAGAAGTAACCGTATAGTACTTGCCATCTGTAGTAGGCAGATACTGTAGAGTGTCTACACCTTTACTATTAAGGTATTCACACGCTACATGGATATTATCCATAACGTCTTCCACAGAAGAAAATACACTACTATTGACCACTTGCAACACGTAACAAGCGTTAGAATATGTTAGTTTAAAAGTTTGATTGATGTGTCCACCAGACAGTCTATCCACACTAAGATAGTCTTTAGATAGTCCAAAAGCCTCTAAAGATGCATATACGTACTTATTCATCATCTTCTAAGGAAATATCCTCATCTTGTATCAAGCTATCGTTTTCACAAGTATAACGATTATACATATCTTTGATAGTATTCTTTAAATCTTCCCTTAGTTCCAAAGGTGAAAGAACTTCGGCATACTGACCATACTGTAAAGCCCAATAATACATTGCTCTAACGTTTACGTCTACTAATATAGTATAGTATTCTTCCGACTTATCTATAATTTTGAACTCTTTTCCGAACCAATCTATAACGTCGTCTAAACGTGACTTGTTTATTTTAAATCTAACACGTGTAGACTTTCCACTAAACATATATATGTGTTCCGCCATATGTTTAGAAAGGTTTAACAGATTTTCAAGACCTACTACTTTACTTGGCGACTTTACAGGAGTACTTAATACTTGCATTTCGCTAATCTTATCTAAACGATAGTAACTTGCGTCTTCGTACTTATCAACGTTTCCTATAACGTAGTATCTACCGTTAGAGGCTACCATTTGATATGGATTGAATAGTGTCTTATTTTTCTTTCGGTGGTGTAGTTTTTTATCTTCTCCATACTTATCATAGTAGAACTGTACCTGACACTGTTTTTCTATAGCTTCATCTAATAACTCTATGCTATAAAAGAACTGTTTATTACCTGTATGTTCCATATGGTTAAGACTGGCTACGTGTTTTACCCTTGAGTGGAAATACTGACTTGATAAAGACTCTAACTTTTTAATTAGGTCGTTAGCCTGACTTGTAGGAATGTTTTTAGAAAACAGTACACTATCTATTAGTAGTCTAAGTTCGCTATCGTCAAATTCACGTTCTGAAAGATAGTAACCATTATCTTTGTTTATAGTATATCCAAATTCATTTAAACGACTAATATTAACCGATACGGCTTTTCTTTCCACGTCCAAACCAAAGTCTTTTTTTATGTAGTCTATAATATCTTGTTGTCTTAAGTGATGGTTTTCATCTGAATACTTTTTTAGCACTTCTAAGATGTATATATTCACCATCTTCTTAGAACCCATACCAGAACTTGCAATATCTTCCATAATAATGCTCCTTTTAATATAGTATTTACTATCACAACTACATATTAGTATAACATACTACCAAGGATATTTCAAGAAAAAGTACATAGTTATAGCATGGCAAAAAGACTTCCACATAGCGTATATGTGAAAGTCTTTATGATAGCAGTTAATATTACATATATTAAGAAATATCGTCAGTATCTTCAGCGTCGGACATACTTTCAAGAGCGTCTAAATCCTGTTGCATTTCTTCGTCAAGAGCTTCGTCTAAAGCCTCTTCGTCTTCAGCGGTTTCATCGAGGTCATCGCCTAATTCAGAGAAGTCAAAGTCAAGACTTTCGCCACAAGAACATTCAACGCCACCTTCAGCTAACATATCCTCATCTAATATGATAGTTCTACCACAAGAAGGACATACAGCCTCATATAGAGTTTCGTCCTCATCTTCTTCGTCTTCATCATCAATAGATTGGTCATCAGCGGTAACGCACTTAGGAACATAGTCTTCGTCTTCATCAACGTAGAATATTTCTTTTTCAACCTCGCCTAAATCTTGGTCAAGGTCATCACAGAGTTCACTAAGCTCGTCCACTTGATTTTGTAAGTCTTCGATATAAGCAACCATTTCGTCCATTAGGTCTGTCATCTTAGAAATTGCTTGCCATTCTTTAGTATCCTTTTGAACGTCTAAAGCGTCCATGTAACCTTTAAGATAAGACATTTTTTCAGTAAGTTTCATAGTAAACTCCCTTTCATAAATAATAATTAAATATTAGGCTCTTGCCATATATTCGCCAGTTCTTGTATCTATTTGGATTTTTTCTCCTTCTTCGATAAATAGAGGAACCTTAATTTCTGCACCAGTTTCAAGAGTAGCTGGCTTAGTAGCATTAGTAGCGGTATCGCCCTTAAATCCTGGGTCAGTTTGAGTAACTTCTAACTCTACAAAGAAAGGAGGTTCTACACCAAATACCTTACCCTTGTAAGATAGTATCTTACATACCATTTCTTCTTTAACGAACTTAAAGCTATCAGTAAGTACAGAAGCGTTTACTGGTAACATTTCATAAGTTTCTGTATCCATAAAGTAGTATAGGTCGCCATCGTTGTAGCTATATTGCATATCTTTTCTTTCAACATAAGCAGTAGGGAATTTTGCAGTTGGGTTAAAAGAAGTTTCAACTACAGAACCAGTCATAACGTTTTTAATCTTAGTTCTAACGAAAGCTGCACCCTTTCCTGGTTTTACGTGTTGGAACTCAATAACTTGAACTACGTTACCATCATATTCAAAAGTAACGCCATTTCTAAAATCGCCTGCTGAAATCATATAAATAATACCTCCAAAAATTTTAAAACTTAATGACGTAATAATAGTCGTCTAATATAGTACCCAATAATAGGGTACGTCTCTCTATATATTTTACACTATAATAGAAGTTTTTGCAATACTAATTTTGAATTTTTTTATAGACATATCAAAGTTTTTTGACTGTTGGTTAAGTTTTCCACACCGTCATTAGTTAGATATACAAAGTCTTCTATTCTAACGCCGAACTCATTAGGTAGATATATACCAGGTTCTACAGTTACTATAGAACCGTCTACTAATACTGCACTACAGTTTGGTGACATTACAGGAAATTCATGAATTTCCATACCCACACCATGACCTAAAGAGTGTCCAAAAGCGTCTCCATAACCAGCATCTTTAATTACTTCACGGGCGTAACTATCCCCTACTGAACCGCTAATACCTACTTTTATATTATCTATAGCGGTTAATTGAGCCTTTAATACTGTACTATATACATCTTTCATCTTATCGGTAGGATTGCCAACACAGATAGTCCTTGTCATATCGCTATGGTATCCGTCTACTACTGCACCATAGTCCATGAGTACAAAGTCTCCGCTTTGAACCTTATAGTCTGTAGGAACGCCATGTGGCATAGAAGTATTCTTTCCTGCTAAGGCTATCGTATCGAAAGATAGAGCCTCAGCACCATGTTTTAACATATAGTAGTCCAACTCTAAGGCTATATCCTTTTCAGTAACACCCACTTGAATATACTGTAGTATGTGTTTAAAGCCTTCATCGGCTATAGCTTGAGCCTGTTTAATCTTTTCCACTTCTTGAATAGACTTAACGGTTCTCAGACTGTATATAGCGTCGCTTAACTGGTTAGAGGTGTCGAACTCTATATCTGGCATAGCCTTAGTATACTTAGATAGCATCTCTATAGTCATGCTATGAGCCTCTATAGATACCCTTTTAACGCCGTGTCGTTTTAATAGGTTGTGTATCTGTAGTATGCTTTTGCTCTCTTGTAAGATAACTTCGCAATCGGATACTATCTTTTTAGCCTTTTCGATATATCTAAAGTCTATTATAAGATATGCACAGTCTCTAAAGCACACTACCACACCAGCCGAAGACTTCATACCAGTAAAGTATCTTCTGTTGATATCGTCTACTATTATGGCACAGTCGGAACCGTTTGGAATGCTCTGCATTAACTTTTGTACACTATTCATACTAACACTCTTTCTTTAGCATATCCACTAAACCTGTAACGGCTAATAGATAACTGTCTCTTCCAAAGCCTGAAATACTACCCTTACATACTGGGGCTATTACAGAATTTTTTCTAAAGTCGTCACGTGCGAACACGTTGCTAATATGTACTTCTATTACTGGAACTTTAATAGTAGCTATAGCGTCACGAATAGCATAACTATAGTGAGTATATGCACCTGCATTTAATACTACTCCAACGCTATCCAATCTTGCTTGATGTAGTCTATCTATTATAGCACCCTCATGATTAGATTGAAATATTTCGCAATTATAACCAAGACCGTTTACGTGCTTAGTAATCATATCGTTTAAAGCCTCATAAGACTGGTCGCCATATATACCAGGTTCACGTTCGCCTAATAGATTAAGGTTAGGACCATGGATTATTAATATAGTATCTTTCAAAAGTAGTTCACTCCTTATGTATTATCCTCTATGTTGATATAGAGTTTTAGGTAACAGTGGTTTTTCAAGAGTACGTTTCACCTTAAAAAAAGTAGTAGTTTCGTACTCTATAGGAAATACGAATATACTTTTAATGCCTGATAGGTTAGCTCCTAATATATCGGTGAATATTTGGTCGCCTACTGCACATACGTTCTTTTTAGGAACGTTTAAACGTTCACAGGCTTGCAGAAAACCTTTAGGTAGAGGTTTTTTGCCGTCGTATACGTAGTCTAAGCCTATTACTTTTGCGAATGGCTGTACACGTTCCATATGATTATTAGAGACTATCATCATGTTAATGCCGTTAGCCCTCATAGTAGATAGCCAATTTAGAACTTTAGGCTCTATGTTAGGGTTATCGTGAGTGGTTAAGGTATTATCCACATCTAATATTAAAGCCTTAATATCGAACGCATTTAAAATATCTATAGAGATATCATACACACGATTTAAAGCTATAGTAGGTTTAAACAACATAGCCAGTATACAAGTATCCTTTCTAAAAAACTGTTATAATAGAAGAAAAGTGGGCATAGTACTGCCCACTTTTTAATTGCTAAAATATCAAAGCTGATTAATATTTACGCTTACGAGCAGCCTCAGACTTCTTTTTACGCTTTACTGAAGGCTTTTCGTAGTGTTCTCTTTTACGAACTTCAGCAATAACGCCATCTTTAGCACATGACCTCTTAAATCTTTTAAGAGCAGTCTCTAAGGATTCGTTTTTACCTACACGAACTTCTGCCATTTTATTCCCTCCCTTTGCCACTAAGACAGAGGTTTATAATATTTAATCGCTTAAAATGATACTCATAAAGGATATTATCTTAAACGTTAAAAATTCTTTAACTAAAAATCACCAAAAGATTAATAGTATACGATATATCGAAACATTATTGATAGATTAATAGTTTAAAACTCAATAGTGTATATATATTATATCACACTATTATTGTAAATGTCAAGTACAAATTTAATATATTAAGAAGATTGTTTATTTTGCTACAAAATTCACTAATTTATTTGGTACATATATCTGTTTTACTATATTTTTTCCCTCTATAGCGGTAGCCACTTTGCTATCCTTTTTAGCCATATCAAGAATAGTATCCTTATCTTCACCTACTGGAACGGATAGCTTAGTCTTTAGTTTACCGTTTACCTGTACTACCACTTCGATAGTTTGGTCTACGCATAAAGCCTCATCATACTTAACCCATTCTTGTTGGTCAAGAACGCCATCAAAGTTAGCTATTTGGTATAGTTCTTCAGTGATGTGTGGAGCGAATGGATTTAATAGTATTAGGAACGTTCTTAGTTCGGCTCTGTTTATGCTCTTAGTAGCGGTGATATCGTTAAGAAGTGCCATCATAGTAGCTATAGCAGTATTGAACTTTAAAGTTTCGATATCTTCGGATACCTTTTTAATAGCCTTGTGGAACTTAGACTTTAGAGTGTCCCTGTAGTCGTCACCGTCTATAATGCAATCTTGTAAAGCCCAAACTCTGTCTAAAAATCTCTTACAACCCTTAATACTGTTTTGACTCCAAGGAGCAGTCTGTTCAAAGTCGCCTATGAACATTTCGTATAGACGCATAGTATCCGCACCGTAGGTAGCTACTACTTCATCAGGATTTATAACGTTGCCTCTTGACTTAGACATTTTTTGGTGGTCCTCACCGAGTATCATACCATGACTGGTACGTCTCATATAAGGTTCTTTAACGGATACTATACCTAAATCGTATAGGAACTTATGCCAAAAACGAGAGTATAGTAAGTGTAGAGTAGTATGTTCCATACCGCCGTTGTACCAGTCTACAGGAAGCCAGTAGTCTAAAGCCTCTTTAGAAGCTAAAGCCTCGCTATTATGAGGGTCGCAATAGCGTAGGAAGTACCAAGAAGAACCAGCCCATTGAGGCATAGTATCGGTTTCACGCTTAGCAGGACCATGGCACTTTGGACAAGTGGTATTTATAAAGCTATCTAAAGTAGATAGTGGACTTTCGCCATTATCGGTAGGCATATAGCTTTCTACGTCTGGTAGAGTTAAAGGAAGTTCACTTTCTGGAAGTCCCACATAGCCACACTTTTCGCAGTATACTACAGGAATAGGTTCGCCCCAGTATCTTTGACGAGAGAATACCCAGTCACGAAGTTTATAGTTTACTTTCTTTCTGCCTATACCCTTTTCTTCTAAGTAGTCTTTCATGAGTTCCTTAGCTTCGTCTACAGAATGACCGTCTAAAAATCCGCTGTTTACCATAGTACCAGTAGCACAGTCGGTAAAGGCTTCTTTAGATACGTCGCCACCCTTAACTACTTCTATAATAGGTAGGTTGAACACCTTAGCAAAGTCGTAGTCACGGGTATCGTGTGCAGGTACTGCCATAATAGCACCAGTACCATAACTCATAAGTACATAGTCGGATATGAATATAGGAATTTCCTTACCGTTTACGGGATTAATAGCTCTAACGCCCTTTAGTTCCACACCAGTTTTTTCCTTAGCCATTTCGGTACGTTCAAAGTCGGACTTTCTCGCAGACTTTTCTTGGTATTCGTGAATAGCCTCATTATTAGTAAGAACGTCTTCCCACTGTTTAAGAACAGGGTGTTCAGGAGATATAACCATATAAGTAGCACCGAATAGCGTATCTGGACGAGTAGTATATACTGTTAAGGTATCGCCTGTAGTGGTAGTAAAGTCTACTTCTGCACCAGTAGAACGACCTATCCAGTTAGTTTGAGTAGCCTTAATCTTGTCTAAGTAGTTTACTTCGCTAAGGTCGTCAAGTAGTCTTTGAGCGTATTCAGTAATCTTTAGCATCCATTGAGACTTAACCTTATGGATAACTTCGCCACCACAACGTTCACATACACCGCCTACCACTTCTTCGTTAGCAAGTACCACCTTACAGGAAGTACACCAGTTGACAGACATTTCCTTCTTATAGGCTAAACCCTTATTGAACATCTGTAGGAATATCCACTGTGTCCACTTAAAGTAGTCTTTATCGGTAGTATTAATCTCTCTGTCCCAATCGAAAGAGAAGCCTAAAGACTTTAACTGTGCTTTAAATCTTGCCACGTTGTTTTTAGTAACTATAGCAGGGTGAATCTTATTCTTAATAGCAAAGTTTTCGGTAGGCAAACCGAATGCGTCCCAACCCATAGGGAATAGAACGTTATAGCCTTGAAGTCTACGCTTTCTTGCTACTATATCCATAGCGGTGTAAGGTCTTGGGTGACCTACGTGTAAGCCGTTACCTGATGGATATGGAAACTCTACTAAAGCATAATACTTAGGCTTAGAATAGTCATTGGTAGCCTTAAAAGTCTTATGTTCGTCCCAATAGTTCTGCCACTTTTTTTCTATGGCAGAAAAGTCATAGTTGTTCACTATCTATCATTCCTTTTCTAAAAAATATGTATAGATACTATATAGTTAATAGTTAGTACAGTGACTATTATATCATAGTATCTTGATAATGTCTATAGTATTTGGTCTATTATCCGCCAAAGAACGCTTTAATGTCCTTATTTATACACAGGAACACTGCAACTATTATGTCCAATAGTCCTTCTAAAGTGTATACTAAGTATACGTTAAAGCCTATGTTAGAAAGGTTAGTACCTATATGAGTTATTACTATTAATGCTAACAGTCCAGCCACTATATAGTTGCAGTACTTAACGCCTAATATCAATACTATTGCCATGACTATAGGCAATATTAAAGAAGTAATACTTCCGCCTAAGAACACGTTAATGAGTTCTTTTACTACTAAGTATATAGCAATAACTATAGAGTACTTTTTACCAAGTTCAAAACTTTCCATAGACTAATCCTCACTAACCATGGGAGAGATATCTACAAGTTCGCCGTCTGCCCAAAGTCTTTCCAGTTTGTAGTATTCTCTTGACTCCTTATTGAATATGTGAACTATAATATCGGAATAGTCTAATATTATCCAGTTAGAAGAAGAATAACCCTCAGTACGAGTAGGTTTAACTCCTAATTGAGAGAGTTGAAACTCTACTTCATCTGCTAAAGATTTAGTCTGTGTATTAGTATTACCACTTGCTATTATAAAGTAGTCAGCAAGAATAGTTAAATCGCCTACTCTAACGACTTTAATATCTATAGCTTTTTTTCTATCTAAAGTTTTAACTATATTTTCAACCATTTCAGTCTGTAACATAAACATAAACCACCTTATTATTATTTTTTAGAAGTCTCTTTTCGTGGGATACTTGGCGTATCTCCTGAAGATATATCTTCAAAATTGTCTACCACTTCATCATAGTAGCTTTCGGAATTTCTTAATTGAATAACGTCTAACTCATCGGCAGACATATCGGCTTGATAAGGTCTAAAGTATTCGTTTAGCATATCTGCGAGTTCATCGGCATGGATAGTCCAAATATAGTAGCCGTTGTAGTCACCAGGAGCTAAACTCTCCCCAGGGAGCATTCTTGCGGTAACGTCTTTCATGGATACGGTCTGGGCAAAGTCGGCTAAACTGCCTATTTCACCTAAAGACATATCGGACATGATATACTGCTGAATAGTAGGGAATATGGATATAAACTTTAAAGAACCCATATCTTTTAGTTTACTCATAGCAGCGGCAAGGAATATTCTTTGAGCCTTAACTCTACCGATATCGCCCTCGGTGTAGTCGTGTCTAAAACGTACAAACCATTCAGACTGTTCACCCGTTAGAGTTTGCTCGCCTGCTTTTATAATCTTATCAGCCTCATAGACTATAGTTTCTGGAACGTTTATAGGAATACCACCTATAGCGTCCACCACTGGTGGAATATCGTTACAGTTAATAGCCATATACCTATCTATAGGAATACCCGTAATATCTTCTATCTTAGAAGCCACTCGGTTAATAGGAGTTAAGTCCTTATCGCCATAAGCATATACCGAGTTAAGTTTTCCTGTAGTACTTCCGCCAACGTAGGTATCACGAGGAATCTGTAGTATGTTAATCTTTTTGTTTTTAATATCGCACTGTACCAACATGATAACGTCGGTATTTTCGCCTTGTTCATCGAAACCTAAGCATAGTATAGTAAACTGACCTTCAATCTTTTGGTTTAGGTCAAGACCGTCATCGTTTAGGCTTTCGTCTTCCACTTTAAGAGCATAACTCTTATTACCCTCATCTATACTTCCGTTGCTTTCGGAAAGAGGTACCCAACGTTTTAAGTAGAACTTAACTACTCCGAATATTAAAGATAATGCTACTACTATAGCTATTACTATAATAATTCTTTCCTTGGGACTCATTTTTATACGTTTAACTTTAGTTTTAGACATGGCGTAGACCTCACTTTTCAATAGTATTCTTGTGTAAGTAAGAGTATTGATTATACGCATCTATAGTATAGTGTGGCAACAGACCGCACTTACTAATTACATCGGTAATAGAAAACTTTAAAGCCTCGAACATAGCCTCATCTAAGTTAGTATAAGCCAACTTTCTCATGCGTTTAACGTCCTTATAGTCTCTATCTTCCGAAATAAGGTCTGCCATATATACTATTTCTTCCACTTTAGACATACCAGCGTGTGCCACGGTATGAAATCTAATAGCATTAATAACTTCTTTATCGCTAACGTTTAGAGTATGTTCTACAAACCAAGCACCAGCTATTGCGTGCCATAGTGGTTTAGAGGCAAGTTCAGAACGACTAACTCCTAAGTTACTATTTAAAACCATCTTTTTCATTTCCGAATAAGATACTTCTTTGCACACATCGTGTAATAGCCCCACATACTGACACTTTTGAACGTTTGCACCATATATTTCGGCTAATATTCTACACTGTTCCGATACGTTTACTGAGTGGGTATATCTTTTTTTAGAAAGTCTACCCTCTATTAGTCGTTTAGTTTCGTCTAAGTTATAACCATTAGGTTCTTCTTTATATTGATACAAAAACACATCACCCTTTATAGTTTAAATACAATGTTTTAGTATGCTATACAATAGTACTGTATATCTATAAGTATAGACCGTTTGACTTAATATATTGTACTACTTTTTCATCTAAAATGCAAGAACATTCTTCATTAAATGCAACTTTTTTTCTAACTTCTGTAGAGGAAATCTCTAAAGGTGGCGTATTTAGTATTATAGCGTCGCCGTATGGTCTTAAACTTTGTGCTTTTAATAGTAAACTTTGCATATCGCCATTCTGTCTTGATACTACCGCCAACTTGACCATAGATAGTATACGCTTGTACTCTTTCCAAGTATCGAAGGTTAATAGCATATCGCTACCTATCAGCAGATATAGTATATCGTTAGGATACTTACTATTAAAGTACTCTACAGTGTAGATAGAATAGCTTATAGTATCTCTGTTAATTTCAAAGTCGCTGACTTCAAAGCCTTTAAGACCTTGTATAGCAAGTCTGCACATATTCAACCTGTGCGTATTGGATACGTACGCTGAACTATCCTTATGTGGGGACTTTTTAGAGGGTATTAATATAACCTTATCTAAGCCTAAACTATCCTTAACCGAAGTGGCTAAGTTAATGTGTCCGTTGTGTATGGGATTAAAACTTCCACCGAATAGACCTATCTTCATAACTATTTTAAGTCTATTACTGGTTCTTTAGGATTTCTTCTAAACAGTACAAACTTAGAACCTATAACTTGTACTACGTCAGAACCTGTAGCCTCTGCCAATATGTTGCTTGCCTCTTTAGAGGTATACTCTGCATTGTCTAATACTCTTAACTTGATGAGTTCTCTAACTCTAAGAGCGTCGTCTACTTGTCTAATAAAAGCGTCAGAAATTCCGCCCTTACCTACTTGAAATATAGTTTCGTACTGACTTGCAATACCTCTTAAATATGCTCTCTGTTTACTGGTCAACATGAATACTTCTCCTTTACTATAATAGTTCTAAAAATTTTTTAAGAGCGTTGTGTCTGTGACTAACGCTATTCTTTTCTTCTGCGGAGAGTTCTGCAAAAGACTTATCTCCGTACATAAATATAGGGTCATAACCGAAACCGTTGTTTCCACGCTGTTCAAAACCTATGTAACCCTCACAAGTTCCACGTACTACTTTGATAGTACCATTGCTATCTATATAACAGATAGAACATACAAACCTTGCCGTACGTTCTTCTATAGGAACGTTATGTAGTTCGTTGAGTATCTTGTTACATCTATCGTCGTCGGAAGCGTTTTCACCTGCGTATCTGTGGGAGTATACCCCTGGGGCTTTATTAAGATAGTCCACTTCAAGACCGCTATCGTCTGCTATACAAGGAAGTTTAGTCATATCGTATATAGCTTTAGCTTTTATAGTAGCATTTTCTTCAAAAGTAGAACCTGTTTCTTCTACTTCCACGTCTATGCCACAGTCTTTTAACGATACCACATCAAAACCTAAAGGAGATAACATTTCGGAAATCTCTCTTAACTTATTCTTATTGTTAGATGCTAATACTACTTTCATTCATTAGACCTCCATACTATTTTTTATCTTTTTTATTCTTTTTACCACCGAATAGTCTGCTAAAGAAACCTTGTTTCTTCTTAGGAGTTTCTTCCACTGGTTCTTCCACTGTAGGAGTATCTTCTTCGGAAGGAGTTTCGGCAGGTGTAAATTCGTTAAAGTCGTCCACCACTTCGTCGTTGTAGTGTTCTTCAGTAGGAACTTCTTGGTCATCTTCATTAGGTTCAAACTCTTCCTTGTTAGGAATACCATCATCTTCTACTTCTTCATGTGGTGATGTAGTATCTACTTCTTCAGTTGGAACTGTAGCCTCTTGAGTAGGAGTACTTTGTACTTCCAATTTTGGAACGTCTGGAACGATAGAAAAGTCTTCTTTAGTAGTTACCGTTTCGTCGTCGTCGAATATACGGTCATAGTTAGACTTTTCAGCGTGTTCAAAGTCCATATCGAACAGAGCCTTAACAAAGTCTTTGCTATCGAACGGTTGTAAGTCGTCTATCTTTTCGCCAACACCTATTAGCTTTACTGGAATATTAAGTTCATTCTTAATGGATATTACTATACCACCTTTAGCAGTACCGTCTAACTTAGTAAGAACTATACCTGTGATATCAGCAACTTCACTGAACATTTTAGCTTGATTTACTGCATTCTGTCCAGTAGTAGCGTCTAATACTAATAGAGTTTCTCTTGCACAACCTTCAGCCTGTTGAGATACTATACGATTTATCTTGTTAAGTTCGTTCATTAAGTTTTTCTTATTGTGAAGTCTACCTGCGGTATCGCATATAAGAATATCACACTTACGAGCCTTAGCAGCGGTAATAGCATCGAATATTACTGCTCCGGGGTCTGCCCCCTCGCTATGTTTTACTATGTCGACACCTGCACGTTTAGTCCAAACTTCCAACTGTTCTATAGCAGCAGCACGGAAAGTATCCGCAGCAGCGACCAATACTTTTTTACCTTGCATTCTGTACTGATAGCATAGTTTACCAATAGTAGTAGTCTTACCGACACCGTTTACACCTATCACCATAATTATGGAAGGTGTAGTAGAAGTATCTATACCAGTATCTTCGCCCATCATATCGGCTATTATTTCTTGAATTAGACCCATAATGTCTTTAGGGTCAGTAATACCTTTTTCTTTAACTTTTTTTCTAAGTTGCTCGCAGATTTCCACTGAAGTATCCACGCCTATGTCACTCATAATCATGGTTTCTTCTAACTGTTCAAAAAGGTCTTCGTCTATCTTAGTAAAGGAATTTATTACCTTTTGAAAGCTCGAAATCATAGCTTGTTTAGTCTTTAAAAGACCTGCTTTAATCTTTTGAAAAAAATTCATAATACAATCTCCTTTTAAAATAGTCTAAAAGTTTTGAGTAGGAACGTCTTTCTGTTCCATTTTAAGCAACTTAGAAACGCCATCTTTTTGCATAGTAACTCCATATAGTACGTTAGCACTTTCCATAGTGCCACGTCTATGAGTTACTACTATAAATTGAGTATGTTCTAAATACCTATGTAGATACACCGCATACTTACGAACGTTTACTTCATCTAAAGGAGCGTCTATTTCGTCCAGTATGCAGAATGGCGAAGGCTTAACCTTTAGTATGGCAAAGTAGATAGCTATAGCTACAAAGGCTTGTTCTCCACCAGATAACGATATTAAGTTTTTAATAACTTTTCCAGGGGGAGCTACTACTATTTCTATACCACAGTTTAGAACGTCTTCGGTATCGGTTAGTACTAACTCAGCACTACCACCACCGAACAGTTCAACGAATATCTGTTTAAAGTGTTCGTTAATCTTATAGAAGTTTTCGGTAAAAGTAGACTTCATACTGTTAGTAAGGTTAGCTATAATCTTTTCAAGTTCCAGTTTAGACTTTTTAGTATCGTCCAACTGTTCGTTCATAAAAGAGTAGCGTTCCGATACTTCCTTGTACTCATCTATAGCGGATACGTTTACGTGTCCTAAAGATTTAATACTACTCTTGATATCCACCAGTTCACGTTGAGCAGATTTAACGTCTACTATCTTAACTTTAGAGGCAAACTCTTCTGCTTCCGAAAAAGTCATTTCATATACGTCGAATAGTTGTGCTATTAGGTCATCATAGTCCCGTTGAGTAGTATTCTTACGTTCTTCAAGCCTTATTAACTCCCTTGAAAGTTTTTCTTTGTCCTCATTAACCGATTTTAAAGCCATTCTAATAGTGGTTACTTCCTGTTCATACTGACGGTGTACTGCTTGCCACTTAGAAACTTCTCCTTTTAAAGATACTATCTTTTCGGATAGAGCCTTTTCTAAAGTTTCGCTATCTTGAATAGACTTTTTTCTACTTTCGATAGTATCTTTTTGAATAGCTATCTCTTTAGATACTCTTTCTAAGTTACTATCCACGTTAGAAAGTTCTTCTATAGTAGAGTTCAAAGTAGCTTTAAAGTTAAGCAAGTCTTTAGAACGTTCAGCCTCTAACACTCTAAGACTATATACTCGTTGTACTAAGTTAGAATGTTGTGTATTCAACGTTTCCTTATTGGATAGCGTTTCTTGAAGTTCCAACTTTAGACTATCCAACTTACTGGATAGCGTCTTTAGAACGTCATTGGCAACTTGTAACTTTTCAGTAGAAGTATTAATCTTTTCAGTTAGCACACTATTTTGACTATCGTTAGAGTTAATAGTATCTTGTAACTGCTTAGCGGTATCTAATAGACGTTTATACTCTGCCTCCAACTGAACCTTATCAGTTCTATTATCGAATATCTGCTGTCTTAAAGATACCGTGTTAGTATCTATACTATCCACTTCAGATTGCAAGTCGTTACGCTCACTAACTAAAGCCTCTTGAGTACGCAAAAGTTCCACTAACTGAGAGTTAATAGTATCTATTTCAACCTTACGAGAGAATATTCCCCCTGAATGTACTGCCGAACCTCCAGTAAATGAACCTCCTGCATTTACTACTTGACCGTCTAAAGTGACTATCTTAAACCTATAACCGAACTTTTTAGCGGTAACAGTAGCACAGTCTATACTTTCCATTACTACTATTCTGCCTAATAGACTGCTTTTAATATTATCGAATGCACTATCACAGGATACTAAGTTATTAGCCATATCCACATAGCCAAACTCATTGGATAGGTTAGGAACGTTAAAATCTTTTGCACTAATCGAAGTAGTTGGTAAAAAAGTAGCTCTACCACCGTTGATATCGTGTAAGTATCTGATGCAACGTTTTGCAACGTCTTCATTTTGAACTATTATGTTCTGCATAGTACCACCAAGGGCAGTTTCTATAGCGGTAGTATATTCATTTTTAGTAGTGAATAGTTTAGCTACCGTTCCGAATACTCCGTTCAACTGTCCTCTTTCTACTGCCTTGAATATCAGTTTAACGGACTTTGAAAAACCTTCCATAGAGTCTTCTAAGTCTGTAAGTATTTTAACTCTATGCTGACTATCCTTAATACTTAGCGAATTAGTTTGATAGTTACTATTAAGTTCTTTTAACTTTTCACTCTTGTTAGATAGTAGTCTTTCAAAGCCAGATAGTCTGTTATTCAGTTCTGTATCTAAGTTAGAACACTCTGCAATCTTCGACTTTACGTTTTCGGCATCTAATAGATACCCATTACAGATAGCCTCTAACTCTTTAGCGTGGTCGTCTAAAGTATTAAGTTGTAGAGTAGCCTCTTGTATGGTAGTTTCACAGGAAGTGACTATCAAGCGGTTTTGATGTATGCTACCGTTTACTTCTTCTATACTGTTGGATACGTTAGTATTTTTTAGTTCTAAAGTATCCATGGAAGTTTTTAAAGTAGATATAGTATCGTCTTTTAGTAGTATGTCTTTAGATAGCACTTCTAAATCGTTACTTAAAGTAGCTATATCGTTATTAAGACTTTCAATCTTTTTAGATAGACTATCTTTAATAGTATCGCTATCTTTAATGGAACGGTTTAGTTCTTCAAGTTTCTGTTCAGCGTGTTGAATATCATTTTTATATACTGCCACTTCCGATTGACTGTTAGAGGCTTTCTGTTGTGAGCGTAATATTTCAGTTTGCAGGTCGTCAACCTTAGCCGAGCTTTCTTGCATTTTAGAGTACTTGTTTTGAATTTCAAGTTCACTATCTTCTACTTTAGCCTCTAAGGTGGTGTATTGAGAGTTAGCTATATTGATACGTTCTTTAAGCCCCTCTAAAGCATAGCGTAGGTCGTTAATTTTAAATAGCCATACTGATACTTCTATACTTTTGCGTCTTTCAGCGAGTACTAAGTACTGTTTAGCCTTTTCGGATTGAACTTTTAAAGGTTCTAACCTACTTTCAAGTTCTGATACTATGTCATTTAGTCGAACTATATTTTCTTCTGCAAGGTCAAGTTTTCTTTGTGCCTCTACCTTTTTGTACTTAAACTTAGAAATACCAGAAGCCTCTTCAAATATTTCTCTACGTTCGGAACTCTTAGCACTGACTATTTCGGATATTCTGCCCTGACCTATAATAGAATAACCATCACGACCAAGACCAGTATCCATAAACAGTTCGCTGATATCCTTTAATCGTACCGATTTGCCATTAATAGAGTACTCACTATCACCACTACGGAACAGTTTTCTATTAACCGACACCGTGTCGCTATCCACTTCAAGACCTCTATCGGTATTATCTATAGTTAGAGTAACAGAGGCAAAACCACTTGCATTACGTGACTTAGTTCCTGCAAAGATAACGTCTTCCATTTTGTTACCTCTAAGGTTTTTACTTGACTGTTCACCAAGTACCCAACGTACGGCATCACCAATATTACTCTTTCCACTACCGTTAGGACCTACCACGGCAGTTAAGCCGTCATCAAAAGTAAGTTCTATCTTATCAGGGAACGACTTAAACCCCTGCAACTGTAAAGATTTTAAACGCATATATACATAATAATCCTTTTACTCGATATTTATTCTACTTCCAAGTTAGTTTCGTACTTGTTTAAACCCTCTGAACCTTTAATTGAAACACTTATTCCCATATCTTTAAAGTATTGTACGTTAGACTTTTTCTGTCCTTTAGCCATGCTGATGTATCGGTTAGATACTACTATGCTATAGTGTTTAAGGTTTGGATTTAACTCTATAATAGACTGAATACTTTTACGATATATTCTACTTTCACAGAGTTCTCTAAAAGCTGGATGATAGTAACCCGCTACTAAGTCGGTTTCCACCATTTCGGAGGCGTGAAGACCACACTTTATCACCTTGATATCGTTACTATCGAACTTTAGTAGTAAGTTGCAACATACGTCTATAATAGTATCCATATCGTATAGAGTATACTCCCCTTTTAGATATAGTTCTGCTAATTCAGTACCTTTTAGAACACATACTGGATATATTCTAACGGTATCAGGTTTTAAAGCTACTATTTGATTAGCCGTATAGTATTCATCTTGTATAGTACTCTTGTACAGACCTACCATCATTTGTAGACCAAGTTCAAAATCGTACTGTCTAATAAGGTCGCAAGCGTGGTATACGTCTTTAGTGGTATGTCCACGTTTATTAGCAGTAAGAACGTCGTCGCACATACTTTGACAGCCTAACTCTATAGAAGTTACATGATACTGTTTTAGTACTTCCAAAACTTCTTTAGATATGCAGTCTGGACGTGTGGATACTCTAATACCATAAAATCCACCATTACCGATGTACTTTTGTACCACTTGTAACAAGGATAGCATATAGTTAGGTTCTATAGCGGTAAAACTTCCACCAAAAAACGCTATTTCGGTATTAGACTTATCTTTTATGCGTTGAAAAGCCTCTTTACATATAGCGTCCACTTCTAAAGTAGTAGGTGCTTTTTGACTTCCGCTAATAGTATGCTGATTACAAAAGCTACACACGTTCGGACACCCTACGTGTGCAACGAATATAGATATATTATTGTGCAATGTCATAACCCATTAAGTGTAAAGCCTCTTTAGCGGCTAACTGTTCCGCCTCCTTTTTGCTCTTAGCACAACCAGTGCCTATTACGTTGCTATTTAAACATACGTTTACTACAAAAGCCTTGCTATGTTCTGGACCGTTTTCTTCTACCAATACATACTCAACACGTTCTTCAGGATTTTTTTGTATAACCTCTTGTAGTACAGTTTTGAAGTCGTTGAAAACTACAGGATTACTTTTAATATCTTTAGGTACAAATCCAAGAATATACTTTTCAACGGGTTCAAAACCGCCGTCTAAATACATAGAAGCTATTACGGCTTCAAAAGCGTCGGATACTATGGAAGGTCGTTCTCTGCCTCCAGTGTGTTCTTCTCCCTTACCCAATAGAATGTACTCTCCTAAGTGGATAGTCTTTGCAAACTCGAACAGTGCCTTTTCGCACACTAAAGAGGCTCTAATTTTGGTAAGTTCGCCTTCTGGTAGATGTTTATAGTGCTTAAACAGATGCTTAGATACTACTAACGATAGTACACTATCGCCCAAAAATTCAAGACGTTCGTTATTCTTTCTATTCTTCTTGCTTTCGTTAGCAAATGAAGAATGGGTAAGAGCTTCTATTAATAGACTTTCGTTGTTGTAGGTATAGCCTATAATTTTTTGAAACTCTTTAATAGCGTTAATATCAATATCAGATGTCATAAAGTACCACTCCTAACTATATTCTAACTTTATATATTATCTTTAATAGTGTCGATAATTTTGCCGTCGATACACTGTTTAGCTTGTCTAATAGCATTATAGAATGCCCTTGCGTCCGAACTGCCATGAGCCTTAATTACTGGTTTAGAAATTCCAAGCAGTACTGCTCCACCGACTTCTTTGTAGTCTACTTTAGCCTTAAATTCGTTTACTCTGTCTAATAGGAATAACGCTCCTATTTTAGACTTTAAACTACTGGTTAGTATAGACTTAAGTTCGTTACCAAAGAACTTAGCCATACCCTCATAGAGTTTTAATGCTATGTTACCAGTAAAGCCGTCGGAGACTATTACGTCAAACTTACCACTTGGAATATCCCTTGCCTCACAGTTGCCTGCAAAGTTGATAGGTGCTTGTTTTAATAGCTTGTACGCTTCAACTTCTAATTCTCTACCTTTGGTATCTTCTGCACCTATGTTCAGTAATCCTACTCGTGGATTTTGATATCCCATAACGTTTTTCATATACGCAGTACCCATAATAGCAAACTGAACCAAAAATTCAGGTCTACAATCGGTATTAGCACCAGCATCTAATAGCATAAAGTAGTTACTCTCCGAAGGCATCACTGGAGCTAATGCAGGACGTTTAATGCCTTTCATACGTTTAGCTATAAAAGTAGCACCTACTATCAAAGCTCCCGTACTGCCAGCACACACGAATGCGTCGCCCTTATCGTCTGCCAACGCTTGAAGTCCTACCGCCATAGAGCAATCTCGGTGTTGTTTTAGTATGCTTGTAGGTTCTTCGTGAATGTCTATAACCGAAGGTGAATGTATAATCTCTATGCCGTTTAGACTTACGTTGTTATCTTTAGCGACCTGTTTAATCTTAGCCTCATCACCAGATAGTATTACTGTAATACCGAAGTCTTTAACAGCATCGGCACTACCCTGAATAACGGCTAATGGAGAATTATCGCCACCGAATGCGTCTACTATAATCTTCATAAGCAAAAAGTCCTTTCAAAAAATATTTTAATATCTATAGACCTACTTTTGATAGTGCCTCTTCTAAGGACGCTAATGCACGCTTTGAATATTCGGCATACTTTAACTTTTTATCCTTAATACGTACAGGAAGTTCAGGAAGTATACCCATGTTACTACCCATAGGTTGAAAGTCTTTAATATAGGTATCGCTGATATAGTTACACATAGCACCACACATAGTATCCAAAGGTAACACTATTTGAGGTTTATTTAATAGTCTTCTTGCCATACTATGACCTGCTATAATACCACTCATGGCACTTTCCATATAGCCTTCTACACCAGTAATCTGACCTGCAAAGTACACATTAGGGTCACTCTTCAAAGAAAAGTTACTGTTTAGTAGTCTTGGACTATCTATAAAAGAGTTTCGGTGCATTACACCATATCTTACAAACTCGGCATTTTGTAGACCAGTAATCATAGAAAATACTCGTTTTTGCTCGCCGAACTTTAAGTTAGTTTGAAATCCTACTAAGTTGTACAGAGTACCCTCTTTGTTTTCTTTTCTAAGCTGAACTACTGCATAAGGTCTTCTATCTGTACGAGGGTCTTTTAGACCTACAGGCTTTAAAGGTCCAAAACGCATAGTATCAGCACCACGTTTAGCTATTACTTCTATAGGCATACAACCTTCATAGACTTTAAAAGTGGTAGTTTCGAACTCTTTCAGTTTAACGGTTTCAGCAGATACCAAAGCGTTATAAAAAGCCTCGTATTCCTCTTGGTTCATAGGACAGTTTATATAGTCAGCGTCGCCCCTATCGTAACGTGAGGCAAAAAATACCAAGTCTTTATCCAAACTATCGAACGTGACTATAGGAGAAGCAGAGTCAAAAAAGCTAAGATAGTCCCCACATAGTGACTTAATAGAGTCTGCCAACGCTCCAGCAGTTAAAGGACCTGTAGCTATTATAACGTTCTGTCCCTTAGGAACTTCTAATACTTCCTCTTCCACTACGTGTATTAGCGGATTAGACTTTATCTTTTCGGTTACTAAGTCGGAAAACTTTTCTCTATCCACTGCTAAAGCTCCGCCAGCCTCTACAGAAGTAGCCTTTGCACAAGGTACTGTTATAGAGCCTAAACGTTCCATTTCAGCTTTCAACAGACCAGCAGAACTCTCTAAACGTGACGCTTTTAGCGAATTGGAACATACTAACTCACATAGGTTTTTATAGTGATGTGCAGGAGTATACTTTTCAGGTTTCATTTCGTATAGGTTTACTTGAATACCATAGTTAGCCAATTGCCATGAAGCCTCACAGCCTGCTAAACCTCCACCTATTACACTTACTACCATATACTATAAACTCCTTTCATAGCCACAGTTAGGCTTTTCACAGAGTAGTTTTCCGTTCTTTCCACCTTTTTTAAATAGCGAACTGCCACACTTAGGACATTTATCTTCTACAGGAGTATACCAAGTCATAAAGTTGCAGTCGGGATATCCTTCACAACCGTAGAAGGTTCTACCCTTTTTGGACTTTTTAGCTACTACTCTCTTGCCACATAGTGGACAAGTACCTTTAGTAGCCTCTACTATCTTTTTGGTGTTAGTACATTCAGGGAAACCTGGGCAAGCTAAAAACTTTCCGAACCTACCAATCTTTATTACCATATTCTTACCACAGACGTCACAGATAACGTCAGTAGTTTCATCAGGAATTTTAACTCTTTTGCCTTCCATAGCCTTTTCAGCTTTAGCTAAGGTTTTAGCGAAGTCGTCATAGAATACGTTTAGAGTATCTATCCAACCTTTTTTACCCTTTTCCACTTCATCAAGATTGCTTTCCATCTTAGCGGTAAACTTAACGTCTACTATATTTTTGAAGTGTTCTTTCATTAGGTCGGTTATGACCTCACCTAAAGCAGTAGGTTTTAACTGTTTGCCGTCACGTTCCACATAGAACTTAGATACTATAGTAGTAATAGTAGGAGCGTAAGTACTTGGTCTACCTATACCGTTCTCTTCAAGAGCCTTAATTAAAGTAGCTTCGGTATATCTTGAAGGTGGTTGTGTAAAGTGCTGATTACCTACTAAGGTTTTCAACTTTAATACTTGACCTACTTCTAAAGGAGGTAGTACCTTGTTGTTTTCTTCGTCCTTAGTATCTTTGCTTTCTTCGTATAGTACGGTGTAGCCGTCGAACTTTACGGAGTATCCCGACGCTCTAAACGTACAGTCGTTAGCCTGTATATCTGCGGATACGGTATCCAATAGGGCGTTAGCCATTTGACTGGCTATAAACCTCTCCCAAATCAACTTGTATAGCTTGTACTGGTCAGTAGTTAGACTACTTTTAACCTTTTCAGGAGTAAGTTGTGGCATAGAAGGTCTAATAGCCTCATGGGCATCCTGAGCGTTAGCTTTAGTCTTAAATACTCTTGGCTTATCTGGTAGATAGTCTTTTCCGTAAACTTGCAAGATGTATTCGCTTGCCTGTTCTTGTGCCTCTTTGGACACTCTTAAACTATCTGTACGCATATAAGTGATTAAACCTATCAAGCCTATGCCCTCTATTTCGATACCTTCGTATAGTTCCTGAGCAGTCTTCATCGTTCTACGAGCCTGAAAACCCATTCTTCTGGACGCTTCCTGTTGTAGTGTGGAAGTTATAAATGGTGGAGCAGGATTTTTTTTAGTAACACGCTTTTTGACGGTGGAAATGGTATACTCTGCACCCTCTAAACTTTTAAGTATTGCGTTAGACTCTTCTTCATTGTTAATCTCTTGTTTTTTACCGTTTATGGCTACCAACTTTGCAGAAAATACCTTTCTACTTGGTGGAGCGGTAAAAGTGCCGTCTATAGACCAATACTCTTTAGGTTTAAAGGCTCTAATTTCAAGTTCTCTATCTACTACCAGTCTAACTGCTACAGATTGAACTCTACCAGCAGATAAGCCACGCTTTACCTTCTTCCAGAGAAAAGGACTTAATTTGTAGCCTACTATTCTATCTAATATTCTTCTGGTCTGTTGAGCGTTTACTAAGTCTAAATCTATTTTACGGGGGTTATCCATACCCACCTTGACACCGCTTTTAGTGATTTCATTAAAAGTAACTCTGTTAGGGTCTTCTAAGTTTAGGTTTAACATATTAGCAATATGCCATGAGATAGCCTCGCCCTCTCTGTCGGGGTCAGTAGCAAGATATATGTTATCGCACTTTTTAGCCTCTTTCTTTAGAAGTTTGATAACGTCTTCTTTGCCTTTCATTTCGATATATACTGGTGTAAAGTTATTTTCTATATCCACACCTATTTTAGACTTAGGTAAGTCTATAATGTGACCCATAGAAGCCACCACTTCATAATCGTTACCCAAATATTTTTGTATAGTCTTAGCCTTTGCAGGAGACTCCACTATAACTAACGTCGACAAAAAAATCAACTCCTTATATCTTATATAATATAAACCTCAAGGGATATAGTCTTTTAACTATTGCTTACTATTATAGCACATAAGTATTTAATTTACAAACATTATTTTTTATAATAACTATAGTAGGGTATAACAGTTTCCAAAAGCAACTTTAACTACACCGATTAGTTCCAACTCTGCCATAAGCCCAAATACTGTTGAAACGTCCAAATTAGTATCATTAGATATGTCGTCCAAATAAGAATAACCCTTCTTTAGTGATTGTATCACTGCATCAAACCTACTATCACTATATGTAGAAGTATCTTTATTAATACTATCTTTATTGGTATTATCTTCTAAAGGTGCAGAACTTTTGCTATCATCGATAGTATTAGTTGATGCACTATGTTTAGTACCATTTGAGTTATTAGCAGACTTACTTGGAGTTTTTCTACGCTTAGTAACTTCTTCTTGGAATATAGGGTCGTCTGATACTCTCTTAGAATGGTGTATATCTACTATGTTAGTGTTTCTAACTTTAGAAGGGTATGAACCGTAATATTCATATAGTATATCGTTTTTACTGAATACCACTATAGCACCGTCTCGAATATACTTATCCACTCCTGAATATCTTGGATTTAATATATCTGCTGGAGGTATACAAAATATAGGCTTTCCTAACTTGTAAGTATAGTTAGCCGTAATTAAAGCACCACTTCCTAAAGAAGCCTCTGTTATTAGTGTACCTTTACCTAAAGATGCTAATATTCTGTTACGCTTTGGAAAGTTAGTCCTATATGGTGCAGTATTTGGAAGCTGTTCGGTTAATATCAAACCACCTAACTGTACTATCTTCTGTTTTAACAGACGATTTTCTTTAGGATAGTCATAGTCTATACCGTTAGCCAATATAGAAATAGTCTTTTGATTATTGTCTATACAAGATTGATGTACTATACTATCTACACCGACGGCACAACCGCTTATTAGTATGTAGTCTTCTCTTGCCAACTCAGAACAGATATGTTGTGTAACTCTAATAGTATATTCCGATGGGTTACGAGTACCTACTACAGTAAGTAGTCTTTCACAACTTAGTAGACTAAAGTCGCCACGATAGAATAGTACTGCTGGTGGGTTATGTACATCTTTTAAAGCGTTAGGATACTCTTCATCGGAATAACAGACTACTCCTATACCTTGTTTTAAGCAGTCTACTAACAACTCTTTAGCGGACTTAACTTCCACTACGTTTTTACGGATAGAGTTATCAGTCTGTACGAACCTACAGGTTTCTTCTACGGTAGTATATTCGTTCAATAGTTCCCATAGTTTAGGATTGCCTGCACCTAAAGACATTACTAACCACAGCCAACATATTTTTTGACTGTACTTACTCTTCATAGCCACACATCTTCCACATAATAATTCCACAAGCCATGGCTACGTTTAATGAATTTATAGTACCGTTCATCTTAATAGTTATAGGCTTATCGCACATATCGGAAACCTCCTTAGGTATTCCATTACCTTCGTTACCCACTACTACGGCACTACCGCCAGAAAAACTTTCTTTGCGAATATCGTTTGTGCTATCTATTACGGCGGAGTATGTAGTAATATTATTCTCTTTGCAAGTGTGGAGTATACTGTTAATATCGTCGTATATCCAACGTTTAACTCTAAAGGTAGAACCCATAGTAGAACGTATAACCTTTGGACTATAGTAGTCACAAGACTGTGATAGTATTACGCCGTCTATCCCTAAAGCGTCAGCAGTACGAACTATCATTCCTACGTTTCCTGGGTCTTGTACCTGATGTAGTATTATATACTTTCCGTTAGACTTAAACTGTATAGGGATACTGTCAGGAATTTTACATATAGCAAATATACCCTGTGTGCTTTCGGTAGAAGATATCTTATTAGCAAGCTCGTTTGAAATAACAGTAACTTCTATATCAGATAGGTTAGCAAACCTTTCGGCATACTTATAGTAAGCGTCTTCGGACATTAGCAAGTTACATATAGGAGCTTTTTCGTTAATAGCATCGGTTACTATTCTTAAACCTTCTACCACATAGCAGTTGTACTTTCTTCTATCCTTGCGATAGTTAGATAGTTTAGTATATAGTTTAATAATACTGTTATCTTTAGACTTTATAACTTCCATAATACTTCAACTCCAAGCATAATATTATAATTAAACGAAAACACGCCCTGAAATTAATAGAGAGCGTGTTAGTACAATTCTATTTGTTAGTCCAATCCACAACCGATAGTTAAACACTAAGCATGATAGACTGAACGTTGCTCTGCACAAATTAAAGAGCAGCCTTAGCCTTTTCAACTATAGCAGTAAAGCCTGCTGGGTCGTTAATAGCTATTTCGGATAGCATCTTTCTGTTAAGAGTAATACCAGCCTTCTTTAGACCATTCATAAAAGTAGAATAGTTCATACCGTTTAGCTTAGTAGCAGCAGAAATTCTTGCAATCCAAAGTCTTCTAAAGTTTCTCTTCTTTTGCTTTCTACCGATGTAAGCGTAGTTACCGGACTTCATTACGGCTTGCTTAGCCATCTTAAAGTGTTTACTCTTAGCACCCCAATAACCCTTAGCGAGTTTTAGAGTTTTATTTCTTCTTTTGCGAGTCATCATCGCACCTTTTACACGTGCCATATATGTTAAGCGTTACTAAAAACTTATGCAATAGCATAGTTTAATTCCTTGTTCAACGTATCCACGTTCGCAAAGCTACTTGTGTTGGCATGATACTCCAAAGGCGTAAATTCCCCATTAACGAACGGGTACATACTATAAGTATATATAGTATCAGTAACTTTTCCTTCCTTTATTATTAGCCAATATTTAAGTTTTGCATTCCAGTAGCGGAATGGCGTATAAGTTTAATATTTATAGTTTTGGGTTTACTTGTAAGGAACTAATTCTCTAATAGTAGGTGCATTAGCAGTACTTGCTACGCCCATGTTACGAGCTATTCTCTTACGCTTGTGTTCCTTTTGAGTAAGTCTGTGTCTCTTATTAGTGTGTTGATACTTAACCTTACCATTCTTAGTGACTTTAAAACGCTTTTTAGCACCTGAATGAGTTTTTACCTTAACCTTAGCCATGGTTTATATCCTGCTACTTAAAGCATATAGTACGTTATGCCAAAGACTTAATACTGTAGTATTTAGTCTTTAAGTAGTTTTTTCCTTTCTTTTAAAATGTAATATTAGTGTACTTCGACCTTGCCAAATAGTATCTATAAGGCATTTCTTTAACGTTAGAAACAACGAGTGTATGGTCTTAATAGTCTTGTTTAACACCTTTGCCTTTTAAGATAGGCACATCTATATAATAATGAGTAATTAACTACTCAATTTATTTTGAAGTCTTAGGACTTACGAACATTACTAATGAACGACCTTCCATTTTGGCAGGCTTTTCGACTGTACCAAATTCGGAACAAGCCTCTTTAAAACGTTCTAATAGTTCCATACCAAGTTCTGGGTGAGCTATAGCACGTTTACGAAACCTTACTGATACCTTTAGTTTATCACCAGATTTTAGGAATTTTTTAGCTTGATTTACCTTAGTGTTAAAATCGTTAGTATCTATAGTAGAAAACATTCTAATTTCTTTGATTTCAACTACCTTTTGATTCTTCTTAGCTTCTTTTTCACGTTTAGTCTGTTCAAAACAATATTTACCATAGTCTAATACACGACATACAGGTGGCGTTGCCTGTGGGGCAATCTTAACTAAGTCAAGATTACTTTCATACGCTATCTTCATAGCCTCTTTAGGCGACATAACGCCAAGTTTAGTTCCGTCAGCACCGATTAC
Source organism: uncultured Oscillospiraceae bacterium (assembly GCA_934444765.1). Lineage (GTDB taxonomy): Bacteria > Bacillota > Clostridia > Oscillospirales > Ruminococcaceae > UBA5884. The sequence continues at coordinate 234,032 of CAKSDC010000001.1, read as the reverse complement.
AAGAATTTCTTTATCTCTAATCTCTTCGTTGATTTGATGTTCCTTATTAGTAGTAATGGTTCAGCACCTCCATAAAAGCCTTATAATAATATCTTATTACTAAAAAAAATTGAGTACGTAACTAACAGTTCCGCACTCAATGATATATAACGCACATAATAAAGCCAACATTTAGCCATTACATCTAATTAAATATCTATAAAGTGACCGTTTTAGAAATCCTAACGGTGAGAACTGAAGTTCCGCTTTGTTTACCTATAATAGTATATACGCAAAGTTGCCACTTGTCAATAGAATATTTAAAAATTAATAGTTTGTTAATATTTAGGCTAATAGGTTAGTAGATGTCTTTTCAATGAAAACAGGTCTATAGAAGATACTTTTCCGTCGCCGTTATAGTCCGCATTAGCCAACGCTCTGCCTTGTAACTCTTTAACGCCCATTAAGTGTTGCATTAGTAGTACGCAATCGTTTATAGAAACCTTTCCATTAAGGTCTATATCGCCAACTATGTCTTCACTTTCGCCGACTACAGGTTCAAAAAAGTTAGCTGAACTACGTGTAACTGGACTGTTTAAGTAGCCAAGTTTATACTGTTCTAACGATACCATCTTTTTGTAGTTCACATCGCTGAATATCATTCTGTCCCAGTAAGGATACTTTTCTAAGTATTGAGCTAAAGTTTCACGGTTCACACCGTTGTTATTGGCAGGGTCGCAGATGTAGAAGTCGTTAGCAGAAAGGTTTTCCCCATTACCTATGTAACCCTTAACTACTATCCAGTGATTACTTGAGCCTCTACCATTATATGTAGAGTATCCACCAAATATTACTGGACCAGTCTGTAACTTTGTATACAGATAGTTCAGTAGATAGTTGTTAGTAGTCTGATTATTAGCTATTTCGCCGTTGCCCCCATAGTACATAGTAGAACCCATTATATTCCAACCGTAGTTACTTACACTTAGTGGAACGTTCATAGCACAGTTGTAGTTGCTTGCAAAAGATACCCCTACGTTAGTACTCGCTGAATAACTGTTAGCCATATCATCAGGGAAGATACTCTTACCCTCTTCATAAGACCTAACCATGGCAAAACTACATATTAAACAACCTACGTTTCCCATAGTATCGGAACTGTTATTTATGTACATAGTATTCCAATCGGTAGCGTACATACCGCTTTGCTTATATAATGGAACACTATACATGATGCACTCTATACCCGCACTGTTAGAATAGTCTATATCTCCTACGGTGTCTATCCCAAAGTTATATTCAGTGTTGGCTTCCTGAGTGAATACGCTATCACCATTAGAAGTAAATGCGTAACTACTATCAGTAGTCAAGTTAGTATAACTATCTTGAAGTACTGCTATATAGTCCCCAGACTGTAAACCACCAATAGAACCAGTACCATATTCGTCACAGACTAAAGAACCTACATATACGTCCTCAAAGTCATCATATATGTAGTTTTTAGACACGTCCTTGTATACATAGTATTCCGCATTAGCTGGAGCGTCTACTATTTGATAGGTGCCACCATTTTCGATATCGGCACTTACAGACATAGTTCCAGCTAAAGAGCATAGTACCGTAACATTGCTTAGTACTATAGCCATAGTCTTTTTCAATTCCAAAATTACCAATTCCTTTCAACAATTCACGAATTCCAAAAATAATTCCACTGTTAATTATAACACAGAATTGGCAATTATAATAGTGTATTATATGTATAAACTTTTAGGTCATATTTTGTAGATATCGCCGAATATGTGACTATTCTACTTATTGCAGATACTTATATAGTGTGTTATCCATTAAATAGACTATCTTTTGTGCATACTCATCGGAACACTCTCCAATATAAGTTCCACTCTGTTTTAGAACCAGTTCGCTAACGTCGTCACCGTCTGAATAGTATACCGAATATATATAGTGTGTGTTGGAAGTATCTTCTTCATTTTGATAGTATGGGTATGCGTTGATAGTGTTAAGGTTCATAGAGTAGATATAGTTATAGTATTCCATTAGAGTATCACTATCTATAGCGTTAGCCTCTACTATTAGGCAGTTCTGTTTGCAGTAGTCAGTAAACGTGATATTCAAATTGGAACTTCTATAGTCGTCTAAAGACACTGTACAGATACTTCCGTCTACATCTATATAGGCTAAAGAGTGATAGTTACCATTAATATCAGGCGTACTATAGGAATTTTTGGATATTTGAAACAGTATGTAAGCGTCTTTTGGTATGGAACGGTTACTACTACAACCACTCAAACACGTCACAATGAACATCATCATTATAGATATTAATACTTTCTTAATATCTATCGCCTCCTTACTTAAAAAGATATACCCTCACTACTACATAATGTGAGGGCATACTACGTCGATATGATTACTATTCAATAGTATTATTCATCATCTTCAGCGGTGTTGAACTGTGAAGGGTGTCGAGTAAAGAAGTCTGTTCTTGGTGGTAGATACTTTAACTTATGACTACTCTCATTAGGGCATAGGTCTGTAAGTGTACAGAATATATCGTCCCAACACCAGAACTTTTCGTTAGCTTCTGTGGATAGGTTTAAGTATTCAAGAACCTTTTCAGTACCGTTAGGGGTCATAGGGTGTAATAGTATAGTAGCGGTCTTGATTATATGGAACGTATCTATTAAAGTCTGTCTACGAAGTTCATCGTTATTCTGTTTGTTAGCATCGTTGAAGTTTTTAACCATGTACTTGCTTGCCTTACGAATGTAAGTATCTAATACGTAAGTAGCTTGATGAAATTCAAAGCGATACATATAGCGTTCATAATCGAGTATAGCTTTACGAGCAGTTTCTAAGATATCCGCAGACACTTCACCAAGAGGCATTTCGCCATTATAGTACTCTTGAGTGGTATATATACAGGTTCTAATAATTCGATTAAATACGTTAGATAGTAAAAAGCCGTCTTTAACTACTGGGTCGCTATCTTCTGCGGAAGCGTTAGGATTATAAGGCTTTGGCATAAAGCTGACACTTCTTTGTCCTAAACCTAAACCGAGATAGTGCATTCTTAACTGTTCGGCAGTATAATGATTTAGTAAATCACTTGCCATAGGTGGCTTTACTGCTCCACTTGAACTTGCCTTTTTATCTAAAAATAGTATATGATGATTAGCCATTAATATAGGTAGTTGTAACTGTCCGTCTTTAGGGTCTGCTACTACGCCGTCTTCATCTTTACCTTGTAGAGCCATAAACATACCCATTTCAGCTACACCATAGAAGTATATATTATCTTGTCCTATAAACTGATACACTTGTGCATCCTTAGAACACCAGTAGTCCTTCCATTCTTCGGCATTATGACCGATACTCTTTAAGTATGCTACAGTAAACGATATTGGAGCCCAAAGACTTTCTGGCCATACCCAAACGGTTAAACCCTTTTCGCCCTCTAACGAAGGTGCAGGTACACCCCATTCTATATTACCAGTAAGTCTAAATGGAACTAAAGTTTTACCAGTACGATATCTAATACCATGTTTAGTAAGTACTTCAGTAGCCTTGTCGCTATCTTCAAGAGTATCAAATACTATAGTAAACGATGGCTTTTTACCCTCTGGAATTAGTTCATGTGTAGCAAGTAGTTCTTTAATACTTTCGTACTGTTCTTTGTACTCTTTTTTTATGTATATTTCAGGTTTTTTTAGAAATTCGTCTATAGTCTTAGCTACTAAAGGTCTAACGTTCTTCTGTCTTTTGATGTTAGCCACATACTCTTTAAGAAGACTGTTATACTTAGGAAGGTCAAAATACCAGTTTTCCACATTCTTCATAATAGGGGTATCACCTGTTAGAGTACTTTTAGGTTCTAATAACTGTTCTGGCATATATTGATGTCCTAAGTCGCACTCATCGGCATAAGCCTTTTCTGAATTACAATTTTCTATAGGACACTTACCTATTACCTGTCTACCATTTAAGAATACTCCTGCTTTTTGGTCAAAGAACTGTTTAGTAACTATCTTTTTTAAGTGACCGTCTTGATAGAGCTTTCTAATTAACTTATCCGAAACTTCATGGTGTACCTTAGAAGTTTCACCTAAACCAGAAGCACCAAATAGATTTAAACTTATATTGTAGTCATCAAGAGCCTTTTTCTGTGCGTCGTGATTGGACTTAACAAAGTCTTGAATAGTACCAGTAAAGCCTTCATTTTCACATAACTTTCTATAACTTTCTGCAATAGGTGAACCGTAACAGTCTGTACCAGATACAAATATAACGTTATCCTTACCTATTCTATCCCTTAAAAATCTTGCAAACACGTCAGCAAATACGAATACACCGCCTATATGTCCAAAATGAAGTTGCTTGTTACCATATGGCATACCACCAGTAATTACTGCTCTTTTTGGAAACACAGGACGCTCATTGTACTTTTTTTGAATATATTCATTAGCCTTAGAGTTATCTCTGCCCATTTATTAAAAACCTCCAATTACACACCAAACACGGTATGATGTAGTATTATTTATTATATTATATCCCAAAAAGTCATAACAGTCAAGAGCGTAGTATTCTTGCAAGAATATTAAAATGCTCCCTTTGTACACTGTACAAAAGGAGTTTAATACCAATATTATTGAGCACCGTCTTTTTTAATTACAGATACTACCGTTTTAAATAGTATCTTAACATCGAACACTAAAGATTGGTTATTGCAATAGTATAGTTCCATTTTTTGACGTTCTCCGCTTTCATATGTAACGTTATTTCGTCCGTATGCTTGCCAGTAGCCAGTCAATCCAGGTTTAACGCTAAGTAGTAAAGACTTATCTTTGCCATATAGTTCAACTTCTTCCTTGGTAATAGGTCTTGGACCGACTAAGCTCATATCACCTAATAAGATGTTAAATAGTTGTGGAAGTTCATCGATACTGGTTTTTCGGATAACGTTGCCTATTTTAGTAATACGAGGGTCGTTATCTATTTTAAACTCTGTTCTGTACTGATATAACTGTTCAGGAGTTAAAATTTCCTCTAAAGGTTTGTCTAACTTTTTCATACTTCTAAACTTGTACATATATAATGGTTTGCCGTCTTTACCCACTCTTTGGTGTTTGTATAGTACGTTTCCGTTATCTTCTAACTTAATTAGTATAGATACTACTATTAGTATTGGTAGAGATACTACTATGCCTACCATAGATACTACTATATCGAATGCTCTTTTAACTAAGTAGTACATACTACTTTTTTCGGCAGTCTTTTTAGGAACGTAATAATAAGAAGATGTATCTATAGTATTTATAACGTCTATAGACTTTTCGATAGTTTTTTCATTAGTAATCATATAACTTCTCCCCTTAAACAATAATGTTATTTAATAATTTTCTCTCTAAAAAGTATATAATATTCTCTCTATATAGTAATTATAACATTACCTCTTAAAAAAGTAAACTTTATTTAAGGATATTCCTAAAAGTATAAGAATATTTGTAGAATTATCCCAAAAGTGATAGCTTATACCATGTATATATGCAACATAATGACATACTCAACGCCTATATTTTAGATAGAATACACTCACAAGTACCCGTAATAGTAACCTTTCCAGTATTAGCACCTATGAACACGCTATCACCCTTACGCACTAAAAGAGTATCCTCGTCACAAGTGATAGTAGCGTTGCCATCTAAGAATATCAAACTTGCAAAGGAAGTACTATCTACTAATAGTTCAGCTTTGGTATCTATGGTGTATAGAGTAGTATTAAAATACTTACAAGTAGCAAGTTGTCTGGTAGAGTAGCCATTGTGTGATACTGTAGGATACGTTTTAGTATTTCTACCAAGATTGGTATTGATAACGTCTAAAGACTTTTTAACGTGTACTTCTCTGCCTCTATCGTAGTCGTATAGTCTATAAGTTATGTTACTGTTCTGTTGAATTTCTGCTATTAATATATCCTTACCTATAGCGTGAACCGTTCCAGCCTCTATAAAGAACACATCACCTTTTTTTACTGGTACAGAGTTTAACAGTTCCATAATAGTATGATTTTCTACAGCTTCGGCAATCTCCTGTTTAGTAGGATTTCCCTTAAAACCGCATACTAAAGAAGCACCTTCTTTGCAGTCTATAACGTACCACATTTCAGTCTTGCCTAAAGAGTTTTCATACTGTTTAGCGTAGTCATCGGTTGGATGAACCTGTACTGATAGGTTGTCTTTAGCGTCTATAAACTTTATAAGTATAGGAAATTCTTCTCCGTGAAAGTTACTTCCCAACTCTGTATAGCCTACAGTATTTAGATATTCACTTAAAGTACAACCTTTGTACTTTCCGTTTACTATGACGCTCTGTCCGTCTGGGTGACATGATAGTTCCCAAGTTTCGGCTATTTTGTCCTTATCGCTTACTTTAAAAAAGTCTGTTCTTAGACGATTACCACCCCAAATGTAGTCTTTACATGGAGCGTTTAACTTTAATATGCTCATTGGAATACTTATCCTTTCTACAATCTTAAACGTTTAATATATACGATATGATAACTGTATAATATATTCATTATAACACTAAAAAAATACCGTGTCAACAATTTTTAGTATAACTGAATAGAGTAGTAAAATATATCCAATACTACTCTACGAGGTGATACTTATGAAGTTAATAGAAGTTTCAATGGTAATAGGAATAATAGTAACTATAGCTCTATCATGTTTATTAGAAGTAAAGTCTACTTATGATGACCTACAAGATAACGTTCTAAGAATGCACATATTAGCTAACTCCGATAGCGAAGAAGACCAAGCCTTAAAACTAAAAGTAAGAGATGAACTACTCAATAACACAGAAGCCATATTCGGCGACTGTTCTAATATAGATGAGGCAGAAACCTATGTTCAGGAAAAACTATCACTAATACAAGACTTAGCTACCGATGTAGTCCGTGATAGTGGTTATGACTATTCAGTTAAAGCAGAACTTGTAAATATGGAGTTCGACGACCGCACCTATGACGAAATAGTAATGCCCGCAGGTTTCTACGACGCTATTAGAATTACTATCGGTGAGGCTAAAGGTCACAACTGGTGGTGTGTAATGTACCCTCCTATGTGTATAGATGCCGTTAGTGAAGACTGTAGCAATCAATACTTCTCTGAAGAGGCTACCAATATACTCTATCATAACGACGAATACGAACTTAAACTTAAACTTTTAGAATGGTTAGAATTTTTTAAACACTAAAAAAATCCTCCTACTAAGTACTTAGCGGAGAATAATATATATATTAATAGATAGTCAAGGAAGTGTATCCTTGACTATCTTTTTAGCTTAGGCAATAATATACTTTTCAATCTTATTTACAAAGTCGGTACGAACGGCATCGTCGGGACATTCTACTAATACGTCTACTGGTTTAGTAATGTCTAAAGAGAATATTCCCATTAAAGACTTTCCGCTAACGTCGTATTGTCCCTGAGATAGTGTAACATCGAACTTACAGTTAGCAGTAATTCTTACAAACTCTTCAACGTCGGAAATTTCGCTGAGATTGACCGTAAACTTTTCCATAAAAAACAAGTCCTTTCTAAAGTTACCAAAAGATAGTATTTTATCTATATACTATCCATTATATGTGGTAAAAACGTTCATGTGTAATAGTTTTAACTTCACAAGAATATATTCATAGTAGTATAATAGTATTCCATTAAACTCTATGAATATGAGATATTATAGCACACTATTTTCAATTCGTCAACACCAATATTAGTTATTTTGTGAAGTATTATCACATACTATAGTACAGGGTGATATTATATATAAGTCGATATCTATTATAATAGTAGTAGCTATAATAGTCAGTACGTTCTGTAACGTTATAGCTAACGCCACACAAGAAGAACCTACTAATACTACCAACTATGCAGTGCTTATGGAAGTATCTTCTAAACAACTACTTGAAGAGGCTAATAGCAACGTCAAACTTCCTACTGGTACACTCAATAAAGTAATGGTAGCTTTATTAGTAGCGGAAAAGGTCACTTCACAAGATATCCCGTTAGATACTTTAGTGACCGCTTCCGCTAATGCTGAAGGCAAACAGGGTGCTACTATATGGCTACTACAGGGTGAAAAGATGTCCATATCCGACCTATTAAAAGGAACTCTAATAGGTAACGCTAACGATAGTACGGTAGTACTTTCGGAATACGTGGGAAAGTCGGAAAGTGAATGTGTCGCTACTATGAACCAACGTGCTAAATCTTTAGGTATGAACGATACCTGTTTTAAAAACGTCTGTGGATACGATGAAGACGGTCAATATACTACTGCCTTAGATATGGCTCTGCTTGGGTGTGAAGTGCTAAAGTATGACTTCCTTAAAGATATATCTTCTACGTATATGGATACTCTTAGAGATGGTAGCACCGAATTAGTAAACGAAAACTATCTCACACGTACCTATGAAGGTCTAACGGGTATCAAGGCAAGCCATTCAGAAGATAGTAACTACTCTATCATCGCCTCTGCTGAACTACATGGAACTTCTTATATAGCAGTAGCTTTAAACTGTCCTGATAAAGATAGTCGCTTTAAGATAGCAAAAAAACTTCTAAATAAAGGGTTTAACTCATACGTTACCGCAGAACCTTCGTTTAACTCCGAACTTATGAAACCTCTAAGAGTTACTCATGGTACTGATTTTGCGGTACTCACTCAGCCTAAAGACTTAAAGTCTATTACCGTACCCAAAACTAACACCGATATAGAAAGTGTAATATTCTTGCCGAAGTACGTATCCGCACCCATTAAAGAAGGGCAACGTTTAGGTGAAGTATGCTTCTACTTAGACGACACCATGATATATAAAACCGACTTAATAGCTTGCAATTCGGTGCAGTCTATGAGTTACTTTAAAGCTATACATAGACTATTTTACTATACTATACACTAAGCACTATATATGGAACGGTTTTTCAGGCGTTCCATATATATTTTTTTGTTTAATATCGCCACTATTTCAAAAGAGTATTTGTGCATAATCCACAATAATATTAAAATTGTATTGCAAAGTGGCTGAATTTATTGTACAATTAGAATATCTAAAATATTCTTGTTTGGAGGAATTTTTAAAATGTCAATCAAGTTAAATACTAAATACTTAGCTAACTTTGTTAGCGAAACTGAACTTGAGGCTATTAAACCTCAAATTGAAACTGCTGTAAACACTCTACACGCTAAAAACGGTCAAGGTAGCGACTTTTTAGGTTGGTTAGAGCTTCCTACTAATTACGACAAAGATGAGTTTGAAAGAATAAAAAAGGCAAGCAAAAAGATTCAACAAAACTCTGACATTCTTATAGTTATAGGTATTGGTGGTTCTTACCTTGGTGCAAGGTCTGCTATAGAACTATTAAAGTCTCAAAACTATAACAACCTTAAAAAGGATACTCCTGATATCTACTTTGTAGGTAACAACATAAGCTCCACTTACCTAAGCGAAATCATCTCTATCTGTGAAGGTAAGGATATTTCCGTAAACGTAATATCTAAGTCTGGTACTACTACTGAACCTGCTTTAGCTTTTAGAGTATTCAAAAAGTTAGTAGAAGATAAGTATGGCGAAGACGGTGCTAAGGAAAGAATATTCTGTACTACCGATAAGGCTAAGGGTACTCTAAAGGAATTAGCTGATACTAAGGGTTATGAAACTTTTGTAGTTCCTGACGATGTAGGCGGTAGATACTCTGTACTAACTGCTGTAGGTCTTCTTCCTATTGCCGTTGCTGGTTGCGACTTAGACAAGATTATGGAAGGTGCAAGACAGGCTCAAAACGACTACATGGCAGACTTTGATAACAACGACTGCTACAAGTACGCAGCTTTAAGAAACATTCTATACAGAAAAGGCAAGAGTGTAGAAATGTTAGTATCCTATGAACCTTGTTTCGTTCAAATGGCTGAATGGTACAAGCAACTATTCGGTGAATCCGAAGGTAAGGATAACAAGGGCTTACTTCCTGATGCCGTAAACTTCTCTGCTGACCTACACTCTATGGGACAGTACATTCAAGACGGTTCTAAGGTACTATTTGAAACTGTAGTAGATATTAAACAACCTAAGCAAGACCTATTTATCGACTTAGACGAAAACAACTTAGACGGTCTAAACTTCCTTGCTAATCAAAATATGTCTGTAGTAAACCGCAAGGCTTTTGAAGGTACTGTACTCGCTCACACCGACGGTGGAGTTCCTAACATCATTCTTGAATTAGACGCTATAGACGAATTTAACTATGGCTATATGGTATACTTCTTTGAAAAGGCTTGTGCAGTATCTGGATATACTTTAGCAGTAAATCCATTTAACCAACCAGGTGTAGAAAGCTACAAAAAGAATATGTTCGCTCTACTTGGTAAGCCAGGTTACGAAGACAAAAAGGCAGAGTTAGAAGCTAAACTTGGCTAATAACACTACTACTTTAGTAAGAATATTAACGTTATCTTAATACTTCCTATGGTATACGGAATGGCGTAATATAGTCATTCCGCATACTATTCAAGTTAAAGTGTTGCGATAACTGTAGTATATATCACAAAACCGTGAGGCACACGGGGTTAGCTTGCTATATTAACAAGAAAACTTTTAACTTAACGAGTTAAAAACCTTCTGCACTACAGAAGCGTATGCCATCGTTACACTAATAATACTATACCGTCACTTTAAAGTGACAGATTGGAGCATATTATGATTAAACTTATTACAGGTAAAAAAGGTACTGGTAAGACTAAAATTTTAATCGATACTATTAACGATGAAGTAAAGGCTACTAACGGTTGCTTAGTATGTATCGAAAAAGGTTCTGCTTTAGCTAACCAAATTAACTTTAGAGTTAGAAAGTTAGATACTAACTTCTTTAACGTAGATAGCTACGATAACTTCTTCGGCTTTATAGCTGGTCTTATCGCTGGTAACTACGATATTAAGGAAATCTATGTAGACGGCATATTCAAGATTGCTGGTCGTGAATACGAAGACTTTGCTACTATGTTAGACAAGGTAGACGCTATCACTAAGGAAGACGTTACTGTAGTATTTACTGTATCTGCTGATAACTCAGAACTTCCTACTGGCGTAACTAAGTACTTAGACTAATTAATACTATAGTTGTTAAGTGTGACTAACACTTTACTATAACAATACTATAACTACAAAAATCCGCCTTGTGTAACTAATTTTTTTAAAAAATATATTGACAAGGTGGGTTTGTTATGTTACAATATATAGCGTGATGTCGTATTGATGTTACCCGTATAAGTACTTATTGCTTATACTATTTAAGATTGATAACTTGAAAGTTGGTGTACGCTTTGAAACTTAATATTAGACAGGTCTTTAATGTTACTGGTGAAAAAAAACCTATATATACTAAAATTCCTATTGAAGAACTTGACTATATTAAAGGATTAACCTTTGCATCACCTATCGAAGTTTCGGGAGAATGTTTTAACCGTGCCGACGTGGTAAACTTGGTCTTTAACGTTACCGTTACACTATCACTTAAGTGTGATAGGTGTTTAACCGATTTTGAACGCCAGTATACTTACCCTTGTAAGCACATAGTGGTTAAATCTCTTAACAATCACAACGATGATGACGACTACATTGTAGCCGATGGTGACTATATTGACATTACTCCAATTGCCGTTTCTGACCTACTATTACAACTACCTTCTAAGTATCTTTGCAAGGAAGACTGTAAGGGTCTATGCCAACACTGTGGCAAAAATCTTAACTATGGCGATTGTGACTGCTGTAAATAACTATAATGGTCTATATATAGACGTATAATAAGGAGGTGCCAAAAATGGCTGTACCAAAGAGAAAAACTTCTAAGGCAAGACGTGATAAAAGACGTTCTAACGTTTGGAAATTAGATGCCCCTGCATTTAGTAAATGCTCTAACTGTGGTGAACTTACTGTTCCTCACCGTGTATGTAAAAACTGTGGTTTTTATAAGGGCGTTGAAGTTATTAAGAAAGAAGCGTAAGTTTGTACTGTGCATACAGTAAAAACAGAAATTGGAGGAGGATTTATGTACAATCTTCCTCTTTATTTTTAAACGCTTATATAATCTTTTAAAGGAGGTAATATTTTTATGGCATTACCAATAGTTGCAGTAGTAGGAAGACCTAATGTAGGTAAGTCCACTCTGTTTAATAAGCTAATAGGTCAACGACTATCTATAGTAGAAGATACCCCCGGTGTTACTCGTGATAGAATATACTCTAAGTGTGAGTGGCTAAACCATGAATTTATGTTGGTGGATACTGGCGGTATAGAGCCTAAGTCCGATGACATCATACTATCTCAAATGCGTAGACAAGCCCAACTGGCTATAGATAAAGCAGACGTTATAATATTAGTAACCGACGTTAAGTGTGGCGTTACTGCTAACGATTACGACGTAGCCGAAATGCTTCAAAAAAGCGGTAAACCTATAGTCCTATGTGTTAATAAGTGCGATAGCGTGGGCGAAGTTCCTATGGAAGTATACGAATTTTATAACCTCGGTTTAGGCGAACCTTTTCCAGTATCTTCCGTACACGGTCACGGCACGGGCGATATGTTAGACGAAGTTATTAAACTACTTCCAGAAGGTACTCACGAAGACTATTCCGATGAATATATCAAAGTAGCAGTAATAGGAAAACCTAACGCCGGTAAGTCTTCCTTAGTAAACAAAATGTCTGGCGAAGATAGAACTATCGTTTCCGATATAGCAGGTACTACTCGTGACGCTACAGATACCGTAATAGAAAACTCTCACGGTAAGTACGTAATCATAGATACAGCAGGTATTAGAAAAAAGTCCAAAGTAAACGAAAAGATAGAACACTATAGCGTATTAAGAGCTTACATGGCTGTAGACAGAGCCGACGTATGCGTAATTATGCTCGATGCTGAAACAGGCTTCACAGAACAGGATAGCAAAGTAGCTGGTTATGCTCACCAACAAGGCAAAGCCTCTATAGTAGCAGTCAATAAGTGGGACTTAATCGAAAAAGACGACAAAACTATGGACGAATTTCTAACTAAACTAAAAAACGATTTTAGCTTTATGTCCTATGTACCATTTATATTCATATCCGCTAAGACTGGTCAGCGTGTAGAAAAACTATACGATATGATAAACCATGTACACGAACAGCACTCTATTAGAATTACTACTGGTATGTTAAACGACGTATTAGCATATGCTACTACCAGAGTTCAACCACCTTCCGATAAGGGCAAACGTTTAAAGATATACTATATAACTCAAGCCTCTACTAATCCACCTACTTTTGTAATCTTTGTAAATAAGATGGACTTATTCCACTTCTCCTATAGAAGATACTTAGAAAATCAAATTAGAATAGCGTTCAGTTTAGACAACACTCCTATAAAGTTTATAGTTAGAGAACGTGACAGTAAAGACGTTAAGTAAGTAGGTGAACACTTTCAACATGAGCAACTTTATATTAGCACTATTAATTAGTGCGATAATATCATATCTGTTAGGTAGTTGTAACTCTGCTATAATAGTAGTTAAGCTACTAAAACATGAGGACGTTAGAACTAAGGGTAGTAAAAATGCAGGTCTAACCAACACTTATAGGTGTTATGGTGCTGTACCTGCACTATTCACCCTAATTGGAGACTTAGCTAAAGGCATAGTGGCAGTAGTATTAAGTAGAATGGTCTTCAACGCTTTCAATACTGGCTTTACTGACTTTATGAGTCTATTCGGTCAGAACTGGCAACCTATGGCGAATGGTCACAATACCATATTCGTTGGATACATTGCAGGATTTTTTGCCATAATAGGACACATCTTTCCTATATACTACGGATTTAAAGGCGGTAAAGGAGTATTAGTAGCTTCTTCTATACTGTTAGTAATAGACCCTATAACATTCTGTATAGTGATACCATTCTTCATATTGGTAGTAGCCATTAGTAAGTACATATCCGTAGGAAGTATCTCTTCAGCTATAGCGTATCCTATAATTACCTTAGTAAGTCAGTTATTAAGAAGTAGTTTTACTACTCAAGAAGCCATAGTAGATGCCATCTTAACTTTAGGTACTGGCATACTACTAATATATATGCACAAAACTAATATAGAACGTCTTAAAAACGGAACGGAAAACAAATTTCATATTAAAAAGAAAGGGGCTTAACTATAATGGCAAAGATTACCGTATTAGGTTCTGGGGGATTTGGTCTAAGTTTAGCTATAATGTGTAGCAAGAATGGACATCAAGTATCTGTATGGTCGACATTCAAGGACGAAATAGACACTCTAAAAGCAGACCACGAACACAAGACTAAACTTCCTAACGTTAAAATTCCTGAAAACATACTACTGACTAACAGTTTAGACTGTATCAACGGTAGCGACATAGTAATATTTGGTATTCCGTCAGCGTTTGTACGTAATGTAGCTAAACAGGTAACTCCTTACATCACTAAAGATATGGTAGTAGTGAACACTGGCAAAGGCTTAGAAGACGGTACTCATTTACGTCTAAGCGTGGTATTACAACAGGAACTTCCTAATGCTAATATAGTAGTACTATCAGGACCTTCTCACGCTGAAGAAGTTGCGAGAGATATTCCTACTACTGTAGCGGTGGCATCTAACGACGTACGCTACGCCGAATACGTTCAAGAAGTACTAAGCAATCCACTATTTAGAATATACGTAAGTACCGACATTATCGGTTGTGAACTCGGTGGCTCTTTAAAGAACATTATCGCTCTATGTGCTGGCATCTCTGACGGTCTCGGTTTTGGCGACAACACCAAAGCCGCACTAATGACAAGAGGCATCTGTGAAATAGTAAGACTTGGTGTAGCTTTAGGTGCTAACGTAGATACTTTCTCTGGACTTACTGGCATAGGCGATTTAATAGTAACTTGTACCAGTATGCACAGTCGAAACAGACGTGCAGGTATATTAATCGGTCAAGGTGTACCTCCTAAAGAAGCAGTTAAAAAAGTAGGCACTGTAGAAGGTTATGAATGTTGCAAGGTAGCTTGGGAAATAGCTCAACAGATGAACGTATCTATGCCTATTACTGAACAGTTACACAAAGTACTATTCGAGGGCGACGACGTAAAACATTCGCTACACAACCTAATGTCAAGACCTAAGCGTCACGAAAAAGAAGACATTCTTTGGATATAAGAGGCTATATCATGAACGACTTTTTAGTATTAGCTTTTCTATTCTTTATGGGTAGTATGATAGGTTGGGTTATAGAACTATTCTATAGAAGGTTTATCTCTAAGGCTAACCTTGAAAGAAAGTGGATTAATCCAGGATTTTTAGTAGGTCCATACTTGCCATTGTATGGTTTTGGACTATCCGCAATGTATTTGCTATCTAAGATAGACGTATCTTTTATAAGTAATCTCATAACTCAACAGATAGCACTATTCATACTCATGGCTTTAGTTATGACCATAATAGAATACATAGCAGGTATAATATTCATAAAGGGTATGAAGGTTAAACTTTGGGACTACTCTAAAGAATGGGGCAACGTTCAAGGAATAATATGTCCAAGATTTTCTTTCTATTGGGCTGTACTAAGTGCTATATACTATTTTTTAATACATCCACATATATTGAACTCAATATACTGGTTGGCTGAACATCTAACTTTTTCGTTCGTAATAGGATACTTTTACGGCATATTCACTATAGATATATTCTACTCCATGCAGATACTGGCTAAGGTTAAACAGTTTGCAGTGGATAACGATATAGTAGTAAAGTATCAAGAACTAAAAAGGACTATCCGTCTAAACCGAGAAGAACGAAAAGAAAAAAGTCACTTTATGTTAGCGTTTAAGTCGGAACGTTCTCTTTCGGAACACCTTAAAAAGTATCTTGAATTACAGTCAGCATTTATGGGCAACACCATAGAAGAACTTCACGAAAAATTGGACGAAAGTATTAATAGTAAAAAAGATAAGTAGATTAAAAAATTTCCCTTACTCATCATAAGGGGAATTTTTACTATGCATTTAATAGTTGACGCTTCATCAAACATAAGTCTAAAACGTCAATCTTACCGTCCAAATTATAGTCTGCACTGGTTTTCTGTTCATCTGAAAGAGTTTCTATTCCCAATAGATGTTTCTTCATAACTAAGATATCCATAGTATTAAACTTTCCGTCTAAGTTGATATCACCTTTGGATACTTCAGAAGTTTTACTATACTTATCTCTTATAGCAAGTAAGGAGTCTTTAAGTACAGTATCTTTCATAGTATAGGTAGTTCTGTCATAGTGGTGATTGTTTCCGTCCCATAGTACTGGACACATATCCCTTTCACGTGCGAACTCACATACAGAAGATAAAAAAAGTCTAACTGAAGATAGTTCCTTATTGTTTTCAGGACAACCATACTCACCAATGATTACAGGTATACCGATATCTACAAAAGTAGACTTCATTAAGTCCATATTATTAGTAAGTTCTTTAAAGTCTTCATGTGTACCCCAAGTAGAACGTGCTTTTGCCCAATCGGCATCTTCTTCAAGACCTGCAAAGTCAAATGGAGTGTAATAGTGTACCGATACCGCACACATATTAGCGATATCTTCTGGCATTTGGAATAGTGGGTCACAAGTAAGTTCAACATCGGTATTATATCCAGATATTAATAGTAGTCTATCGTCATTATTACCACCAGAAGAACGTATTATATCCACGAAGGTTTGATTTACCTCATTAACTAAGCTATAAGACTGTGCTTTTCCGTCATCAGTACCGCTCCACCTGTTCCATAAAGAACTCCAACCAAGCTCTTCATTTTGGGACTCGAATATTAAATGGTCGTTGTAGTCTTTAAAGTGGTCGGAAATCTGTTCCCACATAGTTTGATATCTTTTCAATATAGCGTGGTCGTTAGGAAGGTCATCTATCCAACCGCCGTCGTTATGAATGTTTATTATTACGTACATACCAGTATCCATAGCCCAATCTACTACTTGAGTAACTCTGTCCATGTAGTCGCTATTGATAGTATAAGTACCGTCGTCTTCCATCATATTTGACCATGCCACAGGTATTCTAAGAGTTCCAAAGCCTTCATCAGCATAGCCTTGAATAATCTCTTGAGTGGTAGTAGGATTACCCCAAGCGGTTTCATATGCGTTAGGAGTTCCGTCACCGTACTGATCTATCCAATCGCCATAAGCGTCAAGAGTGTTTCCTAAGTTGATACCTATTCCCATATCGTCTATTATTCGTTGTGCAGGAGTTTCTACAACGTCAGCGTTAGCTACTACAGGAACATATCCTACAGAACCCACGAACGCTATAGATAGGCACATCGAAAGTACAGACTTTTTTAAACTATTTAAAGTCATAGTTTAACCTCCCCTATTATTGAACTTTTATGTGTATAGTATAATACCCTCTACTAAATGCAGAGGATATTATTAATATACTAATCTATTATATTAGTCTAAAGCATTAAAGAAACGGTAGAACTCTTGCTTATCGTGACAACGGTCAAGAGCGTCAGCTTCGTGTACTATACCTTGTTTAGCCATTCTTGCTAACTCTTGGTCTAAGCACATCATACCGAACTGCTTACCAGTTTGGATAGAAGACTGTATAAGGTGTACCTTGTTATCTCTAATCATAGCTGAAATAGCGTCGGTAACGTTAAGAACTTCAAGGGCAGCTATACGACCGCTACCGTCACAACGTGGTAATAGTGTCTGAGAGATTATACCTACTAATACGTTAGCTAACTGAGTTCTAATTTGTACCTGTTGATG
The DNA here is from genome assembly GCA_934444765.1 of uncultured Oscillospiraceae bacterium. Taxonomy (GTDB): domain Bacteria; phylum Bacillota; class Clostridia; order Oscillospirales; family Ruminococcaceae; genus UBA5884. The sequence continues at coordinate 216,171 of CAKSDC010000001.1, read as the reverse complement.
TTCTGGGTATACGTCTATGATACGGTTAATGGTATCCGAAGCACTGGTAGTATGTAATGTGGAGAATACTAAGTGTCCAGTTTCGGCTGCGGTTACTGCTGCGGAGATAGTTTCAAAGTCACGCATTTCACCTACAAGAATAACGTCTGGGTCTTCACGAAGTGCAGCACGTAAAGCGGCGGCAAAGTCAGGAACGTCTGGACCAACTTCTCTTTGGTTTACCATACATCTTTTGTGTTCATGAACGTATTCTATAGGGTCTTCTACAGTTATAACGTGTGCTGAACGGTTAGTATTAACATAGTCTATCATAGCAGCAAGAGTAGTAGACTTACCAGAACCAGTAGGACCAGTTACTAATACTAAGCCTCTTGGACGCATAGCAAAGTCAGCCATAACGTCAGGAAGTCCTAAATCTTCAAGAGTAGGAATATCATTTCTAAGTAAACGAATAGCTATAGCAGTATGATATCTTTGTCTATATACGTTTACACGGTGACGATAACCTCTTTTAGTAGTGTAAGAAAAGTCGGTGTCTATGTGTTGTCTAAACTGAAGTTTTAGCTCATCTGGTATTATTTGTCCTACTATATCTACTATAGTATCTTCGTCCATTACAGGATAAGAGCCTAACTTTCTTAAAGAACCGTTTAGTCTAACTATAGGTTGAATAGCATTAGTAAAGTGTAAGTCCGAACAGCCTAATACTCTAACCTCATCAAGAACTCTATCAATATCAATATCCATTATTAAAAAACCTCCATTAATAGTATATAATATATAGTGATACTATACAGAATATGTAACTCTAACGAGTTCGTCCATAGTAGTAACACCTTGAATTACTAAGTCAGAAATGTTATCTCTAAGTAGACGAGTACCATTCTTTTTAGCTTCTTCTTCTATTTCGTCTTTACCTGCACCGTTAGCTATTAGTTTAGAAACGTCAGCAGAACAGTGAATGATTTCGTGAATAGCAGTTCTACCTCTGTAACCGCTACCGCCACATTCGTTACAACCCTTAGCATCGTATACCGTTACAGACTGTGAAATGTGCATAAGGTCGTTTTCGTCTGGTGTAGAAAGTCTTGGTACTCTACATCTTGGGCATAGTACCTTAACAAGTCTTTGTGCTACTACACCTATTAAAGAAGTGGATACCATATAAGGTTGTACGCCCATATCGACTAAACGTACTACTGTAGAAGCTGCGTCGTTGGTGTGAAGTGTGGATAGTACTAAGTGACCTGTAATAGCGGCTCTAATAGCTATATCAGCAGTTTCGGAGTCACGCATTTCACCGACCATTACTATGTCAGGGTCCTGACGTAAGATAGAACGTAGTGCGGCAGCGAAAGTCATACCAGCTTTTTCATTAACTTGTACTTGGTTAATACCTTCGATATTTTTTTCTACAGGGTCTTCAACGGTAATAACGTTTACCTCTGGTTTAGCTAATTCACCGAGTGCAGCGTATAGAGTAGTAGACTTACCAGAACCAGTAGGACCAGTTACTAATATTACTCCGTGAGGGCATCTTAGCATAGCTTCAAACATCTTATAGTTGTAGTCGGACATACCTAAGTCGGTAATCTTTCTTAGAGCAAAGTTACCAGTAGCAAGGATACGAATAACTATCTTTTCGCCGTTTACTGTAGGAATGGAAGATACACGGACGTCTATAGTAGTACCGTCTACTACTTGAGTAAAACGACCGTCCTGAGGTATTCTCTTTTCGGCTATGTTCATACCGCTTATAATCTTAATACGAGTAGTCATAGCACTATGAATCTTACTACCTACGCTCATAAGTTCTTTTAAGTCGCCGTTTACACGGATACGAATTCTGGTATAAGTTTTAAAAGGTTCAATGTGTATGTCGGTAGCGTCAGCACGGAAAGCGTTTTCTATAATAGTGTTTACTAACTTAACTACAGGAGCGTTTTCTATTCTGTCTTGTGCCTCTTCATCGATTTCTTCTCTGGTAGCTAAAGCGTCCACACCTTCGATAACGCTATCTACATTCTGCATAGAGTAGTGTCTACCTATAGCCTTATTGATAGCAGACTTAGTAGCTAATACTGGACGACAGTCCATACCACAAGCAAACTTAATCTCTTCAATGATATCAAAGTTGATAGGGTCATCGGTAGCTATAGTAAGTTTATTACCCTGAATGCTAATAGCTATAGCGGTATACTTTTTAGCTAACTGTTCGGAAACCTTAGCTACTGCTTCTTCTTCAATAATATCAGGATTACTTAAATCTACATAAGGAATATGTATCTTGCCTGCTAAAGCTTGAGAGAACTTAGTTTCGCTTAGTATACCTAATTCAACTATTACTTCACCAAAACGCTTAGGAGTTCCCTTTTCTTTAAGTTCGCCTTGTTTAGTAAGAACAGCTTCAAGTTGTTCGTTAGTAATTAAACCCTGTTCAACTAAGTACTGACCTATTGGCTTATTTCTGCTCATATTTTAAAAACCTCCATCATAAAATATAATTTTTAGTTGTTTTTACCCTTAATATGTGTTAAAATAACAGTATAATATTAACTATTTAAAGGAGGCGTTTCGCCATGTGGGGACTTGAATATCTTGACCCTATGTTTTTTGTAATATTTTATACTATTATTTTTTTATATGGTATATGTATAGGTAGTTTTTTGAACGTAGTAATACTTAGACTACCTAACAATGAAAGTTTAATATCTCACTCTTCGCACTGTATGACGTGTGGAGCAAAGATTAAACCTTATGACTTAATACCACTGTTTAGTTGGTTGTTTCTTAAAGGAAGATGTAGAAACTGTGGTCAAAAAATCTCTTCCCGATACCCTATAGTAGAGGCTCTTAACGGAATAGTATACTTAATATCTTTTATAGCGTTTGGAATATCCCCTAAAGCTATTATAACTTGCATACTATTTTCTTTACTAATAGTAGTCGGTTTTATGGACTGGGATACTTTAGAAATAGACCTTCGCATACTATTATGTATTGCAATCCTTTCAATACCTTGTGCCATACTACGTATAGATGATATTTCTATACTACAAAGAATTATTGGTGGTCTGTGTGTTAGTGTACCATTCTTCATCATTGGAGAAGTTTCTGGTGCATATATAAAAAATAAGACTGGCGAAAAGGTTAGAGGTATAGAACTTGGTGATACTCTACTAATGTTAGCTACTGGATTAGTATTAGGTCCTAAAGTTACCGTTGTAGGAGCTTTTTTTGGTATTATATTAGCCGCTATAGTAGGTATTATATACAAAAAAGTTACTGGTAGTTCTAAGTTTGCGTTTGGTCCTTACCTATCTATAGGTATTGCACTTTCGATACTGTTTAGTAATCAACTTATTAATTGGTATGTGAATACATTCTTAAACTTTGAATATTAGACTATTACTTATATATTAAAAAGCAGTCGGAGCAATCGTTCCGACTGCTTTTATCTTTATTAAAGCGTCTGTATTAGTATTAATATTTTTTAGGTAGTGTGTATATTATAAAGAAACTTGAATCTATATCTGGTGTAGTACCTGAAATAGCATTACTATTAAACTTAAAAGTACTTATAGCTGGAACCTGTTCATATACATAGTTACCATTAGTATCTACAGCCCAAGCACCACCATCTAATAAATGTCTGTATGGACTTTCAGATGGACTAACCTTACTAAGATTAACTGGTGCAAAAGATACTACAGAACACTGTTGTAAATTATTAAGAGTACCATCTGCATTCTTTTTTGAAATATCTATTGAAACGGCTATCTTTTTACTATTAGTAATGCCATTGTTTAAAGGCATAAGCGTATATGAATCTGTAGCTGTATCATGTTGATAATCATATTCACCCAAATAGTAAGTAAACTTATACTCGTTAGATAGTGCTTCATTTATAGCATCGTTTTCAACTCTTTTAGCAACATCAAGTGAAAGAACATCATATCCACCAGACTGTGATTTAATATCAGGATAAGTATATGAATGAACTACGCCATTTTCATTATCAAAAGCTAAAACATTAATAGACTCCGCATCTATAGTACAATTATTTAAAAAGTAGTTATTAGCGAAATCGGTAACTGCATCATCGATAGTTGTAATAGCTATAGAATTATCAGGTGCAACATAGTCACTTCCATAGTATACCCAAGCTCTATCGACATAACGTAAAGTACCCGTTACATATCTATTAACATTATCTACACCAGCTCTTGCACCTTCGTACTCCGCAGTACGTATAAACTGCTTTTGTACTGGAGATAATAGTCCCAACGCTGCTGCCATGATAATACCAAATATAGCAGTAACCACTATTAATTCTACAAGTGTGAAGCCCTTTACTTTTTTATTCTTCATAACTTTTGGCTCCTCCTAACTACTTAAAGAATTTAAAGTCATGTCCTGAAACGTCTACTACACCAGTACCATAAACATTAGTAGCATCACCATTAACAGTATATAGAGTTCCACTAACGGTACAAGTTGCACCATTTAACGTTAACACTATATCTTTAGATTCTGTTGATTTAATATTTACACTACTGCTTTCTAAGTTATCCGCAATAGGTGCTTCATAGTTAATTCTTTTGTTTAAAGAATTAGTACTTATTTTCATCTTAGTTATACCTATGCAAGTAGTAACCAATACTGATGAGGAAATAGCCAAAACTGCTAACGCAATAATACATTCAACAAGAGTCATTCCTTTTAAAACTTTTTTCTTTTTCATATAAAATGCCTCCTATTAACTATTTTGATAGTATGACTTAAGGAAAGTTAAGTCTTGAACAGGTGTTGGTATTGGTGTACCACCAGAAGTAGAATCACTAATGTAATAAGTACCCGTTTTGTTATTAGCGTTCATTTCGTGTACAAAAGTAGCACCTACTACAGCTACACTCTTAACTACTGGTACGCCATTATAACTAACTGAGCTAAAGTCCTTAGGAATTGCTACACTCATATCTAAGTTTGGAGAATAGATATAAGCACTAATACAACAGTTATTAGTATAGTTTATTCTTGGTCTACCACCAAAACTTGCATCGCCACTATATATGTAAGCGTTTGGAATAGAATACTTTTCATCAGTAGTAGCATCTGGGAATTCCTTCATATCAAGAGGCTTATTATTCTTTAGTAAGTCATAATAGTATGAAGTCATAACGTAGCTGTTATTTAAATTTAATATTTTATTATTACCAATGTAGAAGTATACTTTACCTGGTGCAGTACTATTAACTACTATAGCACTTTGGTTATCTAAAGAAAAATTATCTAAGTTAATCCATATATCTGAAACAGGGTCAACATATATTATAGTATTATTCATAGCAGTACCGATTAGATTACAGCTTGAATCTATATAGTATATATCTTTAGAAGTACCTATAGCACTTTCCATATAAGTATCAATATTAGGATTAGAAATACTATTCTTTAAGTCGCCCAAAGTAGTCTTTATACCATAAGAGTTTATATTCCATGGACTTACGTCATAAGTTATAGTTGGAGTTTCGGACATAGTAGTTGGATACTGTGTAACGTCATAGCTTTGCTCTAAGTCGTCTACGCTTGATACTATTTGATTAGCTTGATTACCATATCCTAAAATTTCAGGTAGTTCTTTATTTGTTGGGAATACCACAGCACCTAAGTTATCAGTATTAGCATTAAAGTTATTTAAATTATCTGCATTAGATAGACTGGCATCAAAGTTATAAGCATTTCCATTTTTATCTCTAACAGAATTTGCATAGTATAACTTGTTAGGGTCAGCCATGTATATACCACCCTTTACAGTAACATTATCACTAATATATAGAGTACCATTACAGGTAAGTGAACCTTCTATAACAGTATTTCTTATAACAAGGTCCTTTTCTACATAAAGGTCACCACCAATGGTAGCTGTACCATTACCACCAATTTCCATGCTACCTTTAGAATATACATTACCGCCCACTTTACGAACGTCTTGATTAGTAAGAGTATTAGCAGTCCAATTAATAAGTGAAGAACCATTAGCATTAGCAAATAGTTTGCTTAATCCACGATATGAGTTCCAACCACCATCAGATACGCCACTCCAAGAATAACCTTTCCAACCACCATAATCTTGAATTGAAAGGCTAACATTAAAGTCATTGTTTGCGTATTCACTTGCAGTTAAGTCGTATTCACTGCTATCTCTACTAAAGTCATGGTTGTATATGTACACATCTGAATAGAAAGTACCTGCTTCAGCAGTCATATATCCACCAACATAAAGATTTAATGGTGTATTAGCAGTACCAAAAGAAGTACCTGCATTTACATCATAAGCAAACTTTCCTTCAACGTATACATGAGGAATTTTGTTATAGTCAGTAATATGTGAAGAATCTACTGTAGAGTTAAAAGTCATACCATCTTTTTGCATGGATAAATCACCAAATACAGTAAATCCATCACCTAATGAAGTAGCTGTGTACTTAGTATTACTACCAATATTAACACTACCTACTATAGTAGATATTCCTAAAAAGTTAGTATCATTGTTACCAATACTTGTACTTCTATAATTTTTGCCAAACTGCCATTTAGACTCTTTTAAGTTTACGGCAGTACCACCACCTACTGTAATACTTGATGAACCAGTAGAAGCACCACCTGTAGTGATAAGACCAGCACCCGCACCACTACTTGATGGAGGATTTACTATAGGGTCTTTAATTAAGTATAACGAAACAGTACTTTCTTCATCAGCTAAACGAGAAGTAGCAGTAATCTTTAATACTCGCTTATCACTTTCAGCAGTCATATTATTAGTAGAGGAATCAAATGCATATTGAACATAGTCATCTTGAACACACTCTATTAATATTTTATTAGGGACAAAGGTACCACTGGCATCATAATAACCAATTTCACCTATACCACTTGGCATTGAAACTTGAATAGTATCACTATTACCTTTAGTGTCAATACTCTTTATAGCTGTAGCAAACTGCAAAGCACTGGAATAGTTAGGGTCTGTATTTGGAGTACTAAGTACATTAACCACACTATCCACAGCAGCACGAGCCGTATACGTCGTTTGGTTTTTAGAGTAACTTGCATACGAACGCCTATTGGCAACGCCAGCAAGTGTAAGAGTAGCCATAACGAATACTATCATAACCATCATTACAGCTACTACCGTAAAAAGAACTGAACCCTTTACATTCTTTTTGCGGAGTCTTGTATCCTCCTTCATAAAACTGTACCACCTTTCCTAAAATAGAAAACTTAACCTATTAATATTAATAAGCAGGCTTTTCAAGAGGTTCTAATACGTAAAATTGAACTAACATAGTACCAGTAGAAGTACCTCTAACAGTAGCATCTGTAGAAGTGCTATTAAAAGTGTAGTCATCTATAGAAATGTTAGATACTATTACGTTTTCGTCTACGGCTTCGATAGCGTCTAATAGCTTATCGATGTCGTCTTTTTTGCCCTTAAAAGTAACTTCTGCGGAGTATGTTTCAATCTCTTGAGTTTCTAATTGAGAGAATACTGTAGAAGTCTTTATCTTATCGTTAAGAGCTTCTTCTAAGTCGCCGTTAATGTCAGCAGCTTGGAATAGAGGGTATGTAACTACGTTAGGTTCGTAGCTATAAAATTCAATAACGTCACTGGTAGCAGGGCTTACTACTAATTCAGTTACTGCTATAGAGTTAGCAACAAAATATTCTTGAACGAATTGGTCTATTTGATAGTTGTCTCTGTGTTCAGCAAAACTTGCGGAATAAGTACTTGCATCGGAGTATTCACCATCTATAGTACTTTCAAGTTCAGGAATTTTAGCTATTAAGTCTTCTATTCTTTGCTTTTCCGCTTCTTGAGTAGCTAAGTTAGCCTTATCGTCCGAAATATCTGCAAGTTTAGGTTTAATAAACGCTAACACTGCTACTAAGAATATAGCAAGTATAGCTACAACTAATATAATAACTTTGTCTCTATAAGATACCTTGTTCATTATTGAGCACTCTCCTCTCCGTTAGTAGCGTCTGTATCTGTAGTACCGTCTCCAACTGCTTGAGTAGTTAAAGATTCTTCATATTCATCTGCTATGCTATCACTATTACTGCTTAGATATAGTACTAAATCACAAGATAGTTCAGAAGTAGTACTACCAGCTTGTTGAGTAGTAGTACCGTCTGGATTAGTAACTACTTGACCTTCAACAGTAGTATTAGTAACAGTATAACCTGTATAGTCTACATTGTAGAAGTTTTCGTTATTAACAAGAGCCTCTACACACTTAGAAGGAATATCTTGTACTAATAGACCAGTCTTAACTGGAACGTTGAATGAAACGTTTATAACACCACTGTCATAACTAAAACTGCTAATTTTAATATTACTATCTACAGTAGATAGAGTATCTTCTATATTCTTGATAATAGCACTATCTAATACTGGCTTAGAGTTATAAGCGTCGTAAGCTAACTTAGCAGCGTCCTTATAAGTTCTAACCTTTTCAAGCATATCTACACGGTTTTGATACGTTTCTTGTTGAGCTATAGTATCAGGAGAGTTTATGTATTCGTTGCACTTATCTATATTACTCTTAATAGTAGCATCGTATATAGAAAGACCTGCAATGATACCTACCATAACTACGGCTACTACGCCACATATAACGCCACCAAATAGAGCAAAGTTTTTATCCGAGGCTAACTTTTCGGTAACTATAGCAGCAGTGCCACCAAGTTCAAGAAGGTTAATCTTTTCGGTTTCCTTGTCTCTCTTGAACATAGCACCTATAGCGTTTGCATAGTTAGAGAACTCAAGGTTTTCATAACCTGTAATTAGTGGAGGAACTGCTATAACGCTTGCTGAAAGTCCCATCTGTTCCATATCGTCGGCTAACTCTCTAAAACGTTCGCTCGTATCACCATAGAATACTATGTGATTGATAGCTTCACCACTTCTGTTTCTTTGGAACTGTAACATACGGAATACGTTATCGTGTATAGCGTCTAATATGTAGTCTGCACCGTCGCTATAGTCACTGGCATCGATAGAGGCAAAACGTGAGAACGAAAGCTGATTATTTTCGTATACGTTCATACTAATAAAGTTATTGTCTATCTGTACTGCCAATAGAGGCATCTTCTGTTTTAGCTTAGCGTCTGCAAGAAGAACCTTAGTAATACAGTTACTTGCAACCACTACAGACTTTAGATTGATATTTAAAAGATTAAATACTTCTCTATAAGCGTCTATCATTTCGTGAGGGCAAGCAGTAGCTAATACGGTAACGTCGCCAGTAGAATCGGTTCCGTCTTTGCTTTCGCTTAAACCTTCATTCTTTACTATAGTATAGGATATACTATAAGTATCGTCTACTACGCTAACGGCTTCTTTCATCTTTTCAGTAACGGACTTACCAAATTCTGAGCTTTTAGCGTTTTGAGGAACTTGAAGTTCCTTAAATATAGTTTGGCTTGAAGACACACTAACTATAGCCTCTTTATCTGCCATACGGTTAGCTTTAAGTACTTGGTTAAGTTGAGTAGCGACCATAGTAGCGTCTCTTGGGATACCTCTAACTATAACGTCTTCTTCCAAGTCAAGTGTAACGGCTGATTGTATTTTAATCTTGCCATTGCTTTCAGTACCTTTTATAATTCGTACATTCTTATCGGTAATGTCAAAGGATAACATTTAAAAATCCACCTCTCAATAAATATAGTTATTAACATTATTCAACGTTTTCCATAGAAGCGTATAGAGCAGGAAGAACGGAAGCTACTATTAAACCTACAGCAACACCCATTATGATTATCATAAGAGGTTCCATCATACTAACTAAACTTGAAATTGCTGAGTCAGCTTCTTCTTCGTAGTAGTCGGAAGACTTATCCAAAATATCGTCTAACGCACCAGACTCTTCACCTACATAGATTATTGAACAGAACATTGAGTCAAAAATTTCGGTTCTTTGAATAGCAGCTGATAAAGGTTCGCCCTGTTTTACCTCATCAATTACTGTTTCAAACTTTTCAGAAATATAACTATTACCAAGAACGTCGGAAGACCTTTGTAGACACTCTACCATAGGTAGACCGCTTGAGTATAGAGAAGATAGTGTTCTTGAAAAACGTCCTGTATAGATTTTTACTACAAGTGGGCCAAAGTAAGGACCTTTAATAATAAATCTATCCCATTTAATTCTAAAACTTGGGAGTTTTAAAGCGTACGAAAAACCAAACACTATAGCACCTATTACTATTATTAGTATATACCATTTAGACTTTAAGAAGTCACTAAACGAGAACATCATTTTAGTTAGTGCAGGTATTTGGTCTGGGTCTGAGAATAGGTCACGGAAAGTAGGCATTATAAAAGTAAACATACCTATTACTATTACTATACACAGAAAACCAAGTATAATAGGGTAAGTCATAGCACCCTTAATCTTGTTGTTCATCTTGTTTTCTTTTGCGTAATGGTCGGACATTCTTTGCATGATAACGTCCAACGAACCACTGGATTCACCAGCACCTACCATGCTAATTAAGAACTGAGGGAATGAACCCCTATGTTGTTCCAACGCACTCGAAAAAGATTCACCCTTTTGAACGTTCTCATAGATATCTTGCCATATCTGTTTTGCCGCATCGTTACTCTGTTCCCTACATAGTATTTCCAAAGTTTTAACTATAGTTAAACCAGAAGTCATCATTGCTGCCATTTGACGGCAGTCGAAAGCAAGGTCCTTAGTTTTAAACTTGTATGCGGACTCTTTTGTACTTGAAGCATCTTCCTTATACGTTACTACTGAAAGACCTTTTTCTTTTAGCTTTTCGTTCAAATCTCTTTCGTTATTAGCTATCATAGTTCCAGTCCTTTGAGTTCCCGAAGCATCTTTTGCTGTATAAGAATATCTGCTCATGTTACCACCTCCAAAAAATTATAGTACAGGGCATACCACTTAATATATTAATTATATCATTAATTATCCAAAAATACAATTGTGTATTATGTACAAATTGCGTACGGATATTTATAGATTTTGCTAAAAATTAGCCATTTAAAAAATTGTATTAAAAGCATTTTGCACTTAAAAAACTATTTCGCACACAATTTTTTTGTACACTAATGCTTAAAAACGGGTCGTTTTTTAATATTAACGATGCTACGTTATTGAAATAGCCTTTAATGTGTGATATAATATCTTTTGTTGTGCTTATACTTTTAATAAGCGATAATACTATTATAAAAGGAAGTTATTAATGCTATGAACATACACTATTTAGATAACGCCTCTACTACTAAGCCAGCACCACAAGTAGTAGATACTGTAGTTAAATGCCTTACTACAGACTATGGAAACCCTTCTTCTTTGCATAAGATGGGCTTAAACGCTCAGCTATATATGGACAACGCAAGAAAAAGTATCGCTAAGGCTATATGTTGCACTCCCGAAAATATAGTGTTCACTTCAGGAGCTACCGAAAGTTCTAATATCGCCATACTCGGAACGGCTAAAGTATACGGTAAACGCAAAAAAAGAGTAGTAACTACTACTATAGAACACGCTTCCGTTAAAGAGTGCTTCAATGAGTTGGAACGTCAAGGCTTTGAAGTGGTTAGAATTACTCCCAACGCTATGGGCGAAACTACTGTAGAAGATATAGTCAACGCCGTAAATCAAGATACTATACTAATCAGTTGTATGTTGGTAAACAACGAAACAGGCTACATACTTCCTATCGAAAAAGCCTATACTATTATAAAAAAGAAGTTCCCAGAAGTTATTACTCATTGTGACTGTGTACAAGGCTTTTTAAAACTACCTATAAATACTCGTACCCTAAAGGCTGATTTGATATCCATTAGTGGACATAAGGTTCACGCACCAAAGGGTGTGGGAGTGCTATACGTTGGAAAAGGTATCAAAACTGCTAAGTACAATCTTGGCGGAAAGCAAGAACGTGGATATCGTAGCGGAACAGAGGCACTTCCTAATATAGCAGGTTTAGGAACTGCCGTAGATATACTATACAATACTATTAGCAGTCGTTACGAATACGTAAACTCTCTAAGAACCTATCTATTAGATAGACTATCCAACTTGGACTACGTTACTATTAACTCTAAACCCAACGGTTCACCTTATGTAGTCAATATCTCCATACTGGGTATTAGAAGTGAAATTATGCTCCACTTTTTAGAAGAGTATGGTATATATGTATCCAGTGGTTCAGCGTGTTCTAAAGGGGAAAAGAGTGGCGTATTAGGTTACTTTGGTCTTAGCGACGCTCTTTCCGATAGTGCTATACGTATCAGCTTTTCGGAATACAACTCTACAGACGATATAGACGCTCTTATAGATGCTATTCAATTAGGCGTTAAAAAGATTATGAAGTAACAACTTACCAATATTATATGTTGACTTTTAAACTCTATTATGCTATAATTGTAACCGTCAATTGAGTTTGCAGATGTGGTGAAACGGCAGACACGCCAGCTTCAGGTGCTGGTGATAGAAATATCGTGTGGGTTCAAATCCCATCATCTGCATATATTGGACGTACTATAGTATACGATATATATATATTATATACGTCCTTTTTTTGTGGAATGATACAACATTTGCGATAACATTTTAGCTAAATAGTAGAACTTTTTCCACATACACAGAATACGTGTTACGTTTTTAGCTAATACACAGTATATATTATGGTAATATATATTTAGAAAGGTTGGAACTATTAAAAATGAACGATGACATCTTAAACGATGATAGTATATCCTATGATGAAGACCAAAACGCTCAAAACTCTACTGATACTATTAATAGTGACGAAGAAAATTCTACAGAAGTTGATACTAACGATACTACCTCAACAGAAGATACTAACAAGACTAATAAGTTAAAAGATACTATCTGTACTATTAAGGGGTATCTTAAAACAGTAAACTATTTAGACCTATCTGTTAGAGCGTTTGCTTCATACTTTATACTATCGCTATATAACCTGACCAAAATTCAAGACGGATTTGCTACTTTGGAATTTCCTAAAAATATTAGTGTTCCGCACTACATAGTATATCTAATAACTATATTTATAGCACTATCGTTAGCTAAAGAATTAGTTAAAAATCTTAAACAGACCATAAACACAGACGGATACTTTTTAGGAACTTCTATAATGTTCTACGGCTTGACTACGGTAGTCAAAAATCAAAACTTTTACTATGCCGTAGGAGTAGCTATAGTAGTATCTATATGTATGATGTTCTTAATAAACAATGGCTACTTTAAAGAGTTTAAAACGTTGAGTTCGTTGCAGTCTAAAGTAGTAGTGTTGATATTCTCTGGAATGTTTGTGTGGTTCGTAGGAACTCTTGCAGTATATAGATACTTAGTCTATACCACTTCATGTTACGACTTTGGAATATTCTGTCAAATGTACTATTACATGAAGGAAAGTCTAACTCCACTGACTACTTGTGAACGTAACGAACTACTATCACACTTTGCTATACACTTTTCGCCTATATACTACCTGTTACTTCCTATATACGCTATATTCTCTTCACCTAAGACACTATTAATATGTCAAGTACTTATAGTAGCAAGTGGTGTAATACCTTTATACCTAATATGCAAGAACTTAAAGCTATCCAATGCAACCACCATGGCTATGTGTGTAGTATATACGTTCTCACCTGCTTTGATAATGTCAACATTCTTTGACTTCCACGAAAACAAGTTCTTAGTACCATTAGTACTATGGCTACTATGGGCTATAGAAAAAGGAAACCTTCCTTTAATGTACGTATTTATGGCGTTAAACCTTATGATAAAAGAAGACTCTTTTATATACGTATCAAGCATATCATTGTTTGTGATATTCTCTAAAAAAGTAAGGTTCAGCAAAAAGGCTAATAAAGAAAAGTCTTTAGTACTACACGGAATTATAATGTTAGTAATAGCGTTAGTGTACTTCTTTATAGTATCCACTATGATGAAAAAATATGGTAGTGGTGTTATGGAATATCGTTACGATAACATCATGATGAACGTAGATGAAGGTCTACTAAACGTAGTAAAGACTATACTATTAGACCCTGCTCTTGCAATTTCAGAAGCGTTTACAGAAGATAAGTTCTTATTCTTCCTACAGATGACCGTTCCACTACTAATGCTACCTTTCGCCACTAAAAAGATATCCCATGTATTCTTACTAATACCATTCTTTATGGTAAACTTGATATCGGACTACTCATATCAAACACAACTTGGATATCAATACGTATGTGGTGTTACCAGTCTATTGGTGTACGCATCCGTACTGAACCTATCTGAATTGAACTGCTCTTTAAAAAAGTATGTAGCCTCTACCAGTATGTGCATATCCATGATAATAGGTACTATGTACGCTTACGGTAAACTATGCTATTACGACTCTTTCTGTAACAATGGCGACAGAATACATCGTACTAACCAAATGATTAGTCTTATCCCACAGGACGCAAGCGTTGAAGCTACTACTTACTTTATACCTCAGCTTTCCGCACGTGATGAAATATATCACATGGTAAGTCCAACAGATAAAGTTATCGGTAATATGGACTTTGTAGTATTAAAAGTTGGTCCAGGTGAAGAAAACTATGTTGAAGAAGAGTTGGAATATCTAACCGATAATGGTTATGAGTTCTACAATGGTTTTGATGACCTGATGTATCTATTCGTAAGGTCTGAATACATTGAAGAACACCCAGAACTAAAAGAAAATCAACGAAGTTCACCAATAATAGCTTCAGTATATAAATAATAACTAAATACTCCCATAGAGTAAAACCTCTATGGGAGTTTATCGATACTGTTTATCGTCCGTTACATGACTACTATGCTATATACTTCTCCTGCTTTGGTGCTGAAACGTATCAAATCACCCTCTACAGAATACTCTACTGGACTATTATTAGTAGTAATCATATAGTTATCGCAATGAGTACGAACTACACACTCTTGACCATGTAGAGAAGTTATTTCGGCACTAATGAGAGTGTTTTCTTTCCACTCTATAGATAGTTCAAAGTCACCTTTAGCCTTAATGCCTTTCATAATACCGCTCTCCCAAGACGGTGGAAGTGCAGGTAGTAAGTCTATTACTCCACCATAAGACTGCATAATACTCTCTACTATACCAGCAGTACCGCCAAAGTTTCCGTCTATTTGGAATGGTGGGTGATTATCTAAAAGGTTATCGTTAGTAGAGTTTGCTAATAGTCTACCTAAGTTTTCTTCTACCTTTTCAGCGTCAAGAAGTCTTGCCCACATATTCACTATCCAAGCACGGCTCCAACCAGTGTGTCCGCCACCGTGTGATAGTCTTCTTTCTAAGGTAGCTCTTGCAGACTTTGAAAGCTCTGGAGTAGTATGTGGGGATATCAAATCGGCAGGATATAACGCAAATAGTTGGGATATGTGTCTATGACCTATTTCCACTTCATCGTAATCTATAGCCCACTCTTTAATTTGACCGTACTTACCTACTTCTATTTTAGGAAGTCTATCTCTCATGGAACGGATAGTATCTATAAGACTATCTTGAATACCTAATATTTCGGCACTCTTTATAACGTCGGAAAATAGTACGTATACTATTTGACTATCCATAGAAGGTCCAATACATAGGCAACCTTTAGAACCACTCTGTGTAAGATAAGTATTTTCAGGGGATACCGACGGACAAGTTACTAATCTACCTTGAGTATCTTCTATTAGATAGTCCACATAGAACTCTGCACACTCTTTTAAAGTAGGATACTTTTCAGCTAAAAATTCCTTATCGAGAGTATATTCGTAGTGTTCAAACAGGTGTAAACATAGCCACGCACCACCCATAGGCCAGATAGTGGCAGGCATCCAAAGGTCTTGAGGTGCAGTATCTCCCCAAATATCGGTATTATGATGACACACGAAACCGTTACAACCATACATAGACTTTGCAGTCTCTCTGCCGTTAGGTCTAAGACGTTCTATATGGTCGAATAGTGGTGTATGACACTCCGAAAGGTTACAGTTTTCGGCACACCAATAGTTCATTTCGGTGTTTATGTTTATAGTAAATCTACAACCCCAAGCAGGCCACATATCCTTATTCCAGATACCCTGTAGGTTCATAGGTAGAGTACCCTCACGGCTTGCGGATATCATCAAGTATCTGCCATAGTTGAAGTACAACGCATATAGTTGGTTATCTTTCAGTTCAAGATTGCTATCTTTTAGACGCTTAATACGTTCATTAGTAGGAAGGTTACAAGCACCGTCGCTATTATCGTTAAGATTAAAAGATACTCTATTAAATAGTAGTTGATAGTCTTGAATGTGTCTGTATAGTATTTCATCGTACGTACTATAGCTTGCATATTCGCAGTCTAATAGTGCGGAAGTTATATAGTCTTCGGTTCTAAAACTGGTTTGAGCAGATAGTATATACGTAACTTCGGTAGCATCTTGTACGCACAGACTTCCACCCTGAGTATATAACCTACCTCCTACATTTACAGCAGTTAAACCAGTAGCAAAAGATATTCCAGTACTACCACCAGTACCACCAGTATATAGTATAGTGTTTTGATTGTAAGGTCTGCAATCGTCAAAGTAGTCGTCTCTACCGTCTATGTGAACGGAAGCAGATATCATATTAGGTTTATCGGCTTCTATGTGTACTATCATAACGCCGTCAGGTTCGGAAACAAAAGCCGTTCTTATATAGTGTACGTCATTAGAGGTATACTCTGTAATAGTAATAGCATTGTTTAGGTCTAATAGACGTCTGTAGTTTTCCACTTTTTGAATGCCGTCTATATGTATGAACATATCACCTAAAGGCATATAGTGTCTTGAATTTGGTGTAACGCCTTGCATATGTTTAAAGGCTAAATCTTGAGCCTCTTCTATCTTTTCCTCAAACAGTAAAGCTCTAATCTTATCAAGATTTTTTAGACTGTCAGGATTATTTCGGTTACGTTTACCACCAGACCACACACTATCTTCATTTAGATGTATAAGTTCGTCTGTATAGTTACCGTATACCATACCGCCTATTCTACCGTTACCGATAGGCAGTGCTTGGTCGAAATTTTCTGCTGGTTTTTTGTACCATAAAATAGTATTAGACATATATCTTAAGTCCTCCAAATGTTATATACTATAATAATATCACACTGTTTGAAACGTTGTCAACACATATTAATTAGAAAATAGTCAGCTATCACTTATATTAGTTCTGAAATAAATATCAACAGTATACTCGGAACTCCCAATATTAAAACTAACATAGTATTAAAAAAGTTAATCTGTGGAGTAAATCTGATACTATTACCGCAATAGTGTAGTAACGTCAATATAGCCAATCCTAAAATCATAGAACCTATAGCATAGACTATAGGCTTTTCTTTAGAACCATAGTATATTAGCATTATCAAGAACACTATACCCAACACTATCCATAGTAGATAATCCATACTATAAACCTCCTATAGTATAATGTATCCTAAAGCTAATAGCAACTTTAAGTTAGAACCCTCTTTGAACAGTAAGTATATTAAAAATAGTATTATAAGTTTATCCTTATCTATAGCACCAGTAGTGCTATTCATAAAGTTAAGTAGTCCGTTAACGTTGAACGGAACGTTACTATTAGAGTTCAAATTGGAATGCGTTTGCTGACTACTATTATTAGGTTCTTCTTTAGTAGGTGGTTTAGGCGGAACGTCGCTTGGTATACTATTAGAGTTACTATTAACTTCTAAGGGCAACGGGTTACGAACGTTATTAATACCACCATTCCTCATATAGTTATACTGATTTCTACTATATATATGAGCCATTATAATACTACCTTTCTATAATAGGCTATCAAGGTTATTTAACATACCACTATTTTTAGCCATTATGAATATATCATAAGCCTTCATTAACTTAATAGCCTTATCTACTTTGGTTTGACGTTCTTTACTTAGATACGGTTTAATAGCCAATAACAGAGCCTCATCTTGAGAGTTGGAAGCACTATTTAAAAGGTTCATAAACTGAAACATCATACCCATATCGAACGGCATATTTAAACCTTCGTTAGTGTTAGTACTCTTTTGATTACTATTACTATCTTCTTTGGAGTTGTGTGTATTGGTAGTACTATTAGTATCTTGATTAGTGCCGTCTTCAGGAACGTTTAGCATATCGGCTAACTCTTGAATCTGTTTCATGCTTTCGGGGTCGGATAGTATCTCCTGAAGTTTACCCATAATATTTTCCAAACACTCACCCCACTATGTATTATATATAGTATGTAGGGAACGAATACGTATATACGTTCCCTACTCGGTTAAAGTTACTGGGTCAACTTTTTATATAGTGCTTGTAGTTGTGGTGTAGATAGCAACTTTTTAGCCATTTCAGGATTATTCATCAACCTGTTGAACTTATCTCTTTCGGAACTGTTCATACTGTTTAAAGCACTATCGAACTTTCCCTCTTTTAACTGCTTAGTTAAAGTCTCTGGTGAGACGTTTAACTTTTGACTTACTATCTTAACCATTGCATCTAAGTTAGGACTGTTTAGGTTTTTATTCATATATAAAACTCCCTTAAAGCACGTTTTAAGTTTAGATACCTATTGAAAAAGTATACACTATATGATATAATATAGTCTATGCAACTACCAAAAATTTAATACCTTAGGAGGATTTTTTAATATGAAAATTATAGTATTTTCTGATAGTCATGGATACACTTACAATCTTAAAAAAGCAGTAGAAAAACACTTAGATGCTAACCTATTAATCCATCTTGGAGACGGTCAAAAGGATATCGAAACCGTTATGGCTGAACATCCAAATATTAAATACTATCATGTAGCAGGCAATTGCGACTTTGGAAGCGTCCTTCCCACTGCCAAAATTATAAATGCAGACTATAATATTAAGATATTCGCTACTCACGGACACCTATACCATGTTAAGTATACTTTAGAATATCTTAAAGAGACTGCTCGTGAAAGTGGTTGCAACATAGTACTATACGGACACACTCATATAAAATACAACTCTTATGAGGACGGTTTATATATACTAAATCCTGGTAGTATCTCATGCCCAAAAGATAGTACTAAACCTTCATACGCTATTATAGATATTTCTAAAGCTGGAATAGTTACTAATATTATAGATATCTAAACACTAACTATAGTATATTCAAACTACTATAGGTGTGTTACTCTTTTATACGTCTAAAAGATAGCGTATCGGTAACTTTAAAATTGGTAAGATATAGTGTAAGAACGTATACCAATCCACCAATCATTATAGACAGTAATAGCGATAGTCTGCTACTTAAATAGTTACTAAGCACGTTCACAGAGATTACGGCACTTATCGAACATAGTATAGCTCCATAAGATATAGGTAACAGTATCTTAAACAGGTTGACCTTTATATTGGCAACTCTCACGAATGCCACAAACGACATCAAAAATATCACAAAATAGCATATACTGGTAGATATTCCCGCACCATATAGTATAGTCTTACTATTGGATAGCAATAGTATATTACCTATCAATTTGACCAATACACCTACTAACATAATCTTTATAGGTAGGTCTGCACGGTCTATTCCCTGTAATACACTGAATATCGGAAAAGATAAGCATAAAAATACTACTCCTACACCCATACAAGATAAGGCTTCATAACATACGCTTACTTCGTCAACTCTTTGGGGATATAAAAATAATAGTATCTGTTTGGATAGTGCTACTATTCCCAATCCAGACGGAATGGCTATCATAGAAGTTATAGCTATCATATCGCAGAAGTCTTTCTGTACAGAGTGCAAATCTTTATGTTTCCATGATGTGGTAATATTAGGCAACGCCCCCTTAGATAGCATATTAGTTATAGACGGCACTAAGTTGAATATAGTAATAGCTAATCCACTATAAGAACCATATACGAAGCCTGAAAAGTCTTCTACTTTGGAATATACTCCATAACTTTTAGATAGTGTACTTTCAGGAACGTCTTCTATACATCTAATGATAGTAGCTAAATCGATAATAGTAGTCAAGTTAGTAACTAAAGAACCTACTGCTATAGGTATCATAATAGATACTAACTCTTTAACTAAAAGTCTTCTTTCTGCATTGGATATAGCCTCTACTTTAGACTTTTTTCTAAAAGGTTCAAATAGTAGCATTATCAATAGACCTACTCCAGTAGAAAGACTAATTCCCAATATGGCACTCGCAGAGGCTAAAGAGTATACGTCACTATCGGAAAAGTATCTGCTTAACGTATCGTAGTTGGATATGGTGTAGTAACTAAGACTTAGTCCAAATATCAGTTTGCTAACAGCCTCTACCAATTGGGATAGTGAAGTGGGTAACATATTACATAGTCCCTCATAGTATCCACGATATACCGAACATACACACCCAAACAGTACCGAAGGTGCTAACGCTATAACGGATAAGTAGGACTTTGGACTTTCTGCTATATATGTACAGAATATCTTAGAACATACTATCATTAATATACTGCCTAATACTCCTACTATAGTGAACACTATTAAGGATACTCTTCTAATCTTTTCTATAGTCGTGTAATCCCCTATAGATACACGTTCAGCAGTGAGTTTTGATACCGCAGGTGATAGACCGTTAATCATTATAGCATATATCGGCAAAAACAGACTATAACTACAACCGAAGTAGTTCATACCATTACCACCCAACACGTTGGCTAATGGAATTTTAAAAAACGCTCCTATTAGTTTTACCACTATTGCAGAACCTATTAACAGTATAGAACCTTGTATAAAAGTTTGTCTTTTCATGTTATAACACTTCCTCCCCATATATTTCACACTTTCACTAAAAATTATATTGCTCAAATTGAAAATATATGATATAATATAAAAAATAGATTTTTCATTTTGAAAGGACTTGAAATACTATGAGTATACACGATATACCACTCTCTAATAAGGTTGTAGGTATTCAACCTTCGGCTATTAGAGAGATTTTAAAGTTTACAAGCGACCCTGAAGTAATATCTTTTGCAGCAGGAAATCCTGCTCCAGAAGCCTTTCCTACTAAGGAGATAGCTAATATCACCGCTGAACTTTTCGCTAATGACCCTATATTAGCTTTACAGTATAACATCACTGAAGGTTATACTCCTTTAAGAGAACATCTAAAAGGTGTACTAAAGGCGATAGACTGCTTTAGACCTGAAATAGACGAACTAATAGTTACCTCAGGTGCTCAACAAGCTAACGAATTAGCTTGTAAGGTTCTATGTAACGAAGGCGATACTATACTATGTGAAGCTCCAAGTTTTATAGGTTCGTTAAACGCTTTTAAATCTTACAATGTGAACATTAAAGGCATAGAAGTTCAAAACGATGGTATTAACATCGAAAAACTTGAAGAGGCTCTTAAACAAGACGCTAACTGTAAGTTGATATACTTAATACCTAACTTCCAAAATCCTACTGGTATTACCACGTCTTTTGAAAAAAGAAAGGAAATATACAGATTAGCTCAAAAGTATAACGTATTCATACTTGAAGATAATCCTTACGGTCGTTTAAGATTTAAGGGTGAAGAAGTTCCATCTATCAAGAGTTTAGATACCGACGGTAGAGTAATATATACTGGTTCTTTTTCAAAGATACTCTCCCCTGGTTTAAGAGTAGGTTATGTTTCAGGTCTTAAAGAAGTAGTCCAAAAAATGATAGTATGTAAACAAGTAGCAGACGTTCATACTACTATACTATCACAGTTAATATGCTACAAGTATATTACTCAAACTGACATGGAAGAACGCTTTAAACAGTTAAGAGAAATATATCGTAAAAAGTGCAACCTAATGTTAGACGAGATGAAAAAGAACTTCTCTTCTAAGATAGTATGCAACGGTACCGAAGGTGGTCTGTTCTTATGGTGTACTCTACCACAAGATTGCGATATGAACGCTTTCTGTACTCAAGCAGTATCTAAATACAAAGTGGCTGTAGTACCAGGAAATGCATTCCTAACAGACGATACTCAAAAGACTACTTCATTTAGAATGAACTACTCTACACCAACTGATGAACAGATTGTTAAAGGTTGCCAAATGTTAGGCAAACTCTCTAAAGAACTATTTGGAGAATAGTCTTTAACTACAATATACTCAATAAATATTAATACTATATTGAAAGGATATTTAAAAATTATGGCTATTAGAAGAAAATCAGGAATAGACAGATACGACGCTTGTCAAAGCTACCTTGTAAACAGAATTAGAGGTCTTACCATTCCACCAGTTGCAGTAGGCGTAAAACTAAACGCTGATAATCAAGTATACGGTGCAGTAATAGATATGCCTATGGGCAGAGACCTATTAACTACTGGTGTATTCCTAATGAACGGTAGTGCTAACCTATACTTCAATACTGGTGGTGGTGTACTCGGAATGGGCAGACACCAACCAGTATCTACAGCCGTTAGAGCTTTTTTAGTAAACGCTGGTCAATGCCTACCTTCTTGTGAACACGTTAGAGAGTTCGACTTACCTACTCTTACTACACACTATATATATCTACTAACCAGACGTGGCGTATATAAGATGTCTTTAAATCCTAATACTATTCTTACCGAACCAGACGATAACAAAAAGTTAATATTTAGTATGTATCAAAGAGTACTAAATGAAGTTCGTAACGCTCAACTTAAAGAACGTGCAGACGCTCAAAAACGTGGCGGTAGCAACAGAATAGTGTTGAACTCCAACCACAACGCCCCTAACGATATCAAACTAACTAACGTTACCGTTACTAAGGGCAATGCTAAACCTTTAAACATTTCAGGTTTAGACAATAATTCCACTACAGAGGAGTAATATATATGTCTGAAGATAAGAAGAAGATTATATTTAGTGCTATTCAACCTACTGGCACTTTCACCTTAGGAAACTATATCGGGGCAGTTAGAAATTGGGGTCCTTTACAAGACGAGTATAACTGTATATACGCTATAGCTGACCTACACGCTATCACAGTACGTCAAGACCCTACTAAGTTAAGACAACACACTTTAGAAGCCTATGCCTTACTATTGGCTTGCGGAATAGACCCTAACAAGTCTATATTCTTTATTCAAAGCCATGTAAGAACCCACACAGAACTTAGTTGGATATTAGCTTGTAATACTCAGTTTGGCGAACTATCTCGTATGACTCAATTTAAAGATAAGAGTGCTAAACATTCCGACGATATAAACGCTGGTCTATTCACCTACCCTGTACTTATGGCTGCCGATATATTAGCATACAAAAGCGACTTAGTACCCGTAGGTCAAGACCAAAAACAACACCTTGAACTTGCAAGAAACATAGCTCAAAGGTTTAACGCCCGTTATGGTGACACCCTCGTAGTACCAGAAGGTTACATTCCTAAAACTGGTGCAAAGATAATGTCACTTCAAGACCCTACTAAGAAGATGTCTAAATCGGACGAAAACCCTAACGCTTGCATACTAATATTAGACGATAAAGATACCATTATCAGAAAGTTCAAGCGTGCCATTACCGATAGTGAAGCCGTAGTATGCTATCGTGAAGACAAGGCAGGCATTAACAACTTAATGTCTATCTACTCCAGTATTACTGGAAAGTCCTTTGACGATATAACTAAAGAGTTCGAAGGCAAAGGCTATGGAGACTTCAAATTAGCAGTAGGTGAAACTGTCGCTGACAGTTTAGCCCCAGTTAGAGAAAACTTTAACCGCTATATCAACGATAAGGCTTATCTAAAAGAATGTTACACTAAGGGCGATGAATTAGCTTTAAAAGTATCTTCAAGAAACGTAGCTAAGGTATATCACAAAGTAGGTTTTGTAGATAATCTACTATACAAGTAAGCATAACTATTACTAACGTATATCACAAAAGAGTTGCTGACTTTTTTAGTTAGCAACTTTTATTATACACGCAAAAAAGCCTACAGACTAAACAGTCTATAGGCTTAAGTATCGATTAAATAGTTTAGTTACTAACGATAAAGTATATACTACTTGATTTCGATAGTAGCACCAGCAGCTTCAAGCTTAGTCTTGATTTCTTCAGCTTCAGACTTAGAAACGCCTTCCTTAACAGCCTTAGGAACGGATTCAACAAAAGCCTTAGCTTCCTTAAGACCTAAACCGCAAACGTCCTTAACTGCCTTGATAACGCCCATCTTAGAGTCGCCAAAGGAAGTCATAACTACGTCAAATTCAGTCTTTTCAGCAGCTTCACCACCGCCTGCAACAGCAGGACCAGCAGCAGCAACTACAGCAGTTACGCCAAATTCTTCTTGAATAGCGTCTACTAATTCCTTTAATTCAAGAACAGATAAAGTCTTGATTTCTTCAATCATATTTGTAATCTTTTCAGATGCCATGATAATAATCTCCTTTTATTAAAAATTTTAAATACTACGTATCTATTAGATACGCATATAGTATATTGTACGTTATTACGCACATATTAAGCAATTGCTAATACTAAGCAACTTCTTCTTCGTTTTTGTCGACAACAGCTTGTAAAGTAGCAGCAAGCTTTTGCATAGGACCTTGTAAAGAACCAACGAGCATAGCAAGTAAGTTTTCTCTTGAAGGAATTTTGGAAAGAGCCTCTACGCCTGCCTTATCATAAATTTCAGTACCAATAAAGCCTGCCTTTAGTTCAAACTTGCCTTCTAAATCGTTAGCGAACTTACCTAATACTCTTGCAGGAGCAGTTTCATCGTCGTTAGAAAGAGCGATTGCACTTGTACCTTCAAGAACGCCTTCAAGACCTTCAATACCAGCTTCAGCTAAAGCTCTTTTTAGCATAGTGTTCTTTTCTACTGAGTAGTGAACGCCTGCTTCACGAAGTTCTCTTCTTAACTTAGTATCTTCTTCAACGGTAATGCCCTTATAGTCAACGATAACACCAGACTTAGCATTCTTTAATAGTTCTGCTAATTGGCCAACCTTAACCTTTTTTGCTTCTAAAACGTTTGCACTTGGCATATATATTCACCTCCACGATTATCATAGACCAATAAAAATTCCTTTTCCAGACAGTAGGAAAAGGCATCAAAATACTTATAGTATAAGATATATATGCACATTCCTCGGTTGGACTTACTGTAGCCAACTGTCTTTAGAATTTTTATACTTTTAATACGTTGCAACCATGCAACGATAGTTATTATATCATACTATTACTTAAAAGTCAATACCTTTTTAAAAATTTTTTATACTATAGTACCGCCACCGAGTACATATTCGCCTTGATACATTACTACAGCCTGTCCTTTAGTTATAGCTCTTTGAGGTTCATCGAACACTACCTTTATTTTACCGTCTGGTAGAGGATATACTGTAGCAGGTTGCTCTACTTGATTGTATCTTGACTTTGCCATAACTCTTAAAGGTTCTTCTATAGCCTCTACAGATATTAAGTTTACCCTATCGGCGACTAACTCTTTAGTGTATAGGTCGGAACTTTCGCCAAGAGTTACTGTGTTATCTATAGGATTTTTTTGTACTACAAACATAGGTTTTCCGAATGTCATGCCTAAACCTTTTCTTTGACCTATAGTGTAGTTGATAATTCCTTGATGTTCTCCAAGAACGTTACCGTTTACGTCTATAAAGTTACCCTTTTTAGGTGTGTAGTTAGAATACTTTTCTATGAACTCTACATACTTACCGTTTGGAACGAAACATATATCTTGACTATCAGGTTTACGAGCGTTTATTAGGTCGTGTTCTTCAGCAATCTTTCTAACGGTGTCCTTGTCGTAGTCGCTTAGCGGAAATAGTGTTCTTGCTAATTGATACTGTGTAAGTCCGTATAGAACGTAGGTTTGGTCTTTGTGCCTATCAGCAGGACGTTTTAATAGATATCTACCAGTAGCTTCATCTTTTATGATGTGTGCATAGTGTCCAGTAGCTATATAGTCGTAACCGAGAGTTTCGGCTCTACGTAGCATCTCATCGAACTTGATGTGCTTGTTACATTCAATACAAGGGTTAGGAGTACCACCGTTAATATAGCTATTAACGAAATCGTCCATAACTGCCGATTTAAAGTAGTCTTTAAAGTTGAAGACTACGTGGTCTATGCCGATTTTATAGGCTACTCTTCTTGCGTCGTCCACATCGGATAGAGAACAGCAAGTTCTTTTAGCCTCATCCGATAGTACTATATCTTCGTTAGAAAACAGTTTTAAAGTTACTCCCATAACGTCATAACCTTGTAATTTCAATAGTAGTGCCGTAACGGAACTATCCACACCGCCAGACATACCCACCATTACTTTTTTACTCATATATATATCACTCCAAATATTTAATATAGTCTAATAGTTCCGTAGCAGAGTTGAACGTTAAGTCGCATACGTTTTTAATGTCGTTCCAATCTTCTTTAGAGGCTTCATCATAGATAGCTATAGTAAACAGTCCAGCCTTTTTGGAAGTTTCTACACAGTACAGACTATCTTCTACTACTGCTACTTGATTAACGTTTAAGTTTAAGTCTTGCACGCACTTATAGAATATATCAGGATACTCTTTTCCCTTGCCTATTTCGGAACAGGTTTCAAGAAACTGTATCTTATCCATTAATCCTAAACGACTTAAACAGGCTACTGCAAGAGTTCTATAAGTAGCAGTAGCTATTCCATATGGAATATTTTGGCTATCCAAGTAGTCAATAAGACTTTTAACTCCCGCTTTTAATGGAATAGTATACTTATAGTTTTCTGCTACTATCTGTTCTATACGGTCTATAATCTGTTGCTGAGATACTTTTAACTTAAAAGTATCTAAAAAGTACTTAGAAGACTGTTCTACGGTCATCTTTTTAACTATTTCGGATATGTTTTCTGGAGCAGTTATACCATGTTCAGATAAAAATATTCTATCCACGTTGTACCAAAGAGGCATACTATCTATAATAGTTCCGTCCAAATCGAAAATATATCCTTTAATATTGCTACTCATAGTTATAAACACCACCTTATATTAGAATATCATAGTAATTATATCATATTAGTAGAGCGTTTTCAACTACTAAAAATACGTTATCCAATAATTGATAGTATTGATTACACAAAATATTTTAGTCCACATATTGAAAAAGTGCATAAAATGTGCTATACTTAAACAGTAAATATTGTAGTACTTATAGAAAGGATTGATTATTATATATCATGAAACTTATTTCAGTATTAGTGCCATGCTATAACGAAGAAGAAGTATTACCATTATTCTATGATAAAATCACTGAAGTAATGGGCGGTATGGTAAATAAGTACCAAGTAGACTATGAATTACTATTCGTAGACGATGGCTCTAAAGACAAAACCTTAGAAAAGTTAAGAGAGTTGGCTAAAAAAGATACTCACGTTAGATATATATCTTTTTCAAGAAACTTCGGTAAAGAAGCTGGTATGTTTGCAAGTCTTAAACACTCTAAAGGCGATTACGTGGTAGTATTAGATGCTGACTTACAACATCCACCAGAGTTTATTCCTAAAATGTACGAATACGTTAAAGACGGCGAATACGATTGTGCTACTACTCGTAGAGTTAGTCGTACTGGCGAATCTCCTGTACGTTCTTGGTTTGCAAGACTATTCTACAAAATCATGAATAAAATATCTCAAACCGAAATAGTAGACGGTGCACAAGACTTTAGATTTATGACCCGTCACATGGTAGACTCTATTATCTCTATGACTGAATACAATAGATTTTCTAAAGGTATCTTCTCTTGGGTAGGCTTTAAGACTAAGTACATAGAGTACGAAAACGTAGAACGTGTTGCAGGTACTACCTCTTGGTCGTTTTGGAACTTGTTTAAATACTCCTTAGAAGGTATTATGGCATTTTCTACCGCTCCACTATCTATTTCCGTAATATTGGGTGTTCTGTTCTGTATAATATCACTTATAATGCTAATAGTATTTGCCATAGTCGGTTTTGGAACTACCTCGGCAATACTAACTGGGCTATTCTTTATAGGTGGTGTTCAACTGGTATGCACTGGCATATTAGGAATGTATCTTGCTAAGACTTACATGGAAGTTAAACACAGACCAGTATACATAATAAGAGAAACTGAAAAAGGCGTTATATAAATGACTATTACACATGGAACGATTAATATACTATAATCGTTCCATAATTTGTAAAGTGAAGACTGTTATCAAAATATACAACTACTAAAAGTTTTAATAGAGAAATTTCATTCAGAGATAAATAGTGAAAGGCAATTAAATGTTATGTACAGTACCACATATACCATGCGTAATGGAAGTTGGGACGTTTATATTAAACTATTTATCCAAATTAAAGAGTTTGATATGGACGAGCAATGTATCAAAATATCTAATAATATAGGCATAAAATTCGCAGACTTTCCATTGAAACCAACTGAAAAGTTTGTTGAAAACGATATGAAATACTTAGTCAATGGTTTAAATATAATAAAAAATACTCTCTCTAAATATATAGATGAGAAAGGTATTCTAATTGAAATAAATAGTATTGAACTTTGGGACGTTCAATATTTTCAAGAAGAAGGACTAACTATGGCAATAATAAAACTCATGTCCGAAATATATGGATTTGAAGTGCCTAAAATTCCAGTACACTTTGATAGACAGTTAAATAAGTATATCTTTGAATTTTAAAAAAACATATTCACAACTTTTTGTGAAGTATCCTCTTTCTATACTATTAATTAAGGTTGGTGAAATACTATAGATACTAAATACTATAAAGATAAGGTTATTATATGCAGTCTTTTAGGAACTTTAATAGTAGCCTCTCAGATACTATATAGTCTAATGATAGATAAAAAGTTAAACAAAGACTACATATCCTATGATGCACAAAACAATCAAATAGTAGCCTCTTATGAAGACGATACTATATACAAAGTGCGTTCCGCTCGTGGATACTATGGCATTACAGACCAAAACAATCACGAAATAATATATCCCGTATGGAATAGTATAGATATACTATCAAAAGATAGGTTCATAGTGGGAAAAGTAGCCGATAGTGCCTCCACGTCTGTGGGAATAATAGACGATAATGAGAATATCATAGTTCCTTTAATATTCAACTGTATATATCAGGAAAACGACTACTTTAGAATAGGCATTCTTAATGAAAACGGAAAAGCTATACTATTCGATAGACTTGGAAACATAGCTATTCCACAAGAATGGGACTCTTACGAAGTACAAGACAACGTGATAAAGGTCAAAAAAGATACTACTACCGCCGTACTCTCGGCAGATAGCAACGGAGAATGTAAATATTCTTCCATATACTTCCCGTCCAATATATTCGATAAACAGTTTTCAGTAACTATTAAAAATCCTATATCCGACGGAACTTCCACCTATGAAGACTACAGTATAATAGTAAACAAGTTTGCTACCTATTGTGAAGCTATATTCAATTGCGATACTGACCAAATTAGAAGTATTACTAATTCTCAATACTATAACTCTTTAATATCCAATATGTTGCCAGACTGTAACTTAAGTCACATCAGCAACGTGGATATATTTCCAGAACGCAGTAAGGAACACTCTAACGCTATAGTATATCACGCAAACGTTAAACTAACCTATACTTCTAATAGTACCATACTTAAAGAGACTACCATTCAAGATGAACAGTCTTCTCAGGCTATGACCACTGCTCAGTTAAACACTACCTTTATACGTAGCAACGACGGTGAACTGGTTATGATGTCCGCCGAAAAGACTATAGACGAACCTACTTCTGAAGAACTGTTGGACGTTACTACAGAGTATACTTATTAATCTACACTTTACATAGACCTCTAATGTAAAGTTCAGGTTAATATTTAGTAATATTTTATAATATATGTTGATTTTTGGTTTTGATTGATGTACAATATAGTTGTAAAATACACTAATATTAGAAAGAGGTTTTTAGTATGAATACTATGCTAAACAAAAAGATAGCTCTTGTAGGTGCGGTAGTTAGTCTATTCGCAATCGCTACTATAGGACACAACGCCACTATAGACTATGTATCCGCTGAAAGTACTTTAGATACCATAGGTACTACAGATACTACCACCGATACTTCCAACTTTGAGTTTGACGAAGATACTCTTACTATCACTAAATATACTGGCGATGACTTAATAGTAACTATTCCAAGTGAAATTAACGGCAAAAAGGTTAGAAGTATAGGCAATCAAGCGTTCAGTCAGAATAAGTATATACAACAGGTTACTATTCCTAATACTGTAATATCTATAGATAGAACAGAATACACAGAACTATTAGAATATGGTGCTTTTTCAGGTTGCACTTCCTTAAAAGAAGTCGACTTTGAAGAGGGTTCTATACTAAGTACTATTGGTGAACGTGCTTTTGCAGAGTGCGTGAACTTAACTAATATCACCATTCCAGATAGTGTAACATATATCGGTGCTAATGCTTTTAGCGACTGTCATACACTAACGGATATCACACTACCAAACAGTTTAACCTATATAGGCTCTAAGGGATTTTTTAACTGTTCCAGTATGCACTCCTTGACCGTTCCTAATAGTGTAACTTCATTAGAAGAGTATGCTATTGGCTACTTAGATATTTACACTATAGATAGTTCTTATGTAGTATATGGTGAAGAGGGTTCTGTTACTGAAACTTATGCAAAGGATAATAACTTATACTTTAACGGCAAACCTCCCGTCGGTAATACCGATACAGTATTGGGGGACGTAACTAACGACGGTAAAGTTACCACTGCAGACCTATTAAAGATTAAAAAGTATCTATTAGGAATAATAACCTCTTTAGAAGCGTAGAGCAGTAATAATATTATTATACATAACGTTAGGGTATTCTAAACTATTTAGAATACCCTATAACTATATATCAGTATAGAACTATATGTTACTTAGAAATAACGTCTAAAGTATCTCTTGCTATTAGTAACTCTTCGTTAGTAGGAATTACCCAAAGTTCTACCTTAGAGTCTTCTGTAGAGAACTTACCCCATGGACCATGAGTTAATTCTGCATTCTTTTCTTTATCGAACTTAATACCAAGAGTGTCTAAGCCTTCAAGTACTGCTTGTCTTACGTCTGGACCGTTTTCACCGATACCACCAGTAAATACTATAGCATCTACACCGCCCATTACGAACACATAAGAGCCTATATACTTTTTAATCTCATAAGCTAACATTTCGGCAGTAATCTTTGCTCTTTGATTACCTTCACGGCTTGCTTTAGTAATGTCCCTGTTATCGCTTGAGATACCAGATACGCCTAAAAATCCTGACTTCTTGTTTAATAGTTCGCTCATTTCGGTAGGAGTTACGCCTAACTTATTTTCTAAGTATGTAACTACTGAAGGGTCTAAAGCACCGCAACGAGTACCCATAATCAAACCGTCTAAAGGAGTAAATCCCATAGTAGTATCTACCGACTTACCACCATCTATAGCAGTAATAGAAGAACCATTACCAAGGTGACATGATACTATCTTTAAGTCTTTAAGGTCTTTACCCATTTGTTTAGCTAATTCGCCAGAAACGTATCTATGTGAAGTACCATGGAAACCATACTTTCTAACCTTAAACTTTTCGTACCATTCGTAAGGTAAAGCGTACATATAAGCCTTAGGTGGAATAGTTTGGTGGAAAGAAGTATCAAATACTGCTACTTCTGGAACGCTTTCAGGTAGAGCCTTCATACAAGCCTTAATACCTAATACGTGTGCCTTATTATGAACAGGTGCTAATTCTGCTAAAGATAGTATCTTTTCTACTACATCGTCGTCTATCTTGCAAGCACTTGAGAAGATATCGCCACCTTGTACCACTCTGTGACCTACTGCTTTAATTTCGTTTAGGTCGTTGATAACCTTAGTTTCACCAGTAGTTAAGGCTTCCATAACAGCATTAAAAGCCTCAGTATGAGTTGGGAAGTCTATATCCTTTTCAACCTTTTTACCGTCGCCATACTTGTACACAAAGTGACCGTCTATGCCTATTCTGTCACAATTACCCTTAGCGATAACTTCTTCAGTATCCATTTCGATTAGTTGATACTTTAATGAAGAGCTACCAGCATTGATTACTAATACCTTATTCATACTAATTAAATCCTTTCGAGTATAATTTTTTTGACTTTTTAAAATCATGCTAATAATATTATATATCTAATTTTGAGAAAATTCAAGTACTTGTGACTATATTTTTTAGGATAGTCTACATCCTAACAATATTTTTAATTACTATAACCCCTTTTTTATCGACAATTTTTCGATAGTATAGTACTTTCCATTTTTGATACCTTTTACAAGGTGTACCCATAACTTCTCTGTGTTTCCAAGTTCTAATATCTGCATGGGCGGTGTCCCAAGTAATAGCGTCTACTTCTAAATGCCACTGTTCGATAAAATAGTCATAGTTAAAACTCTGTGGTTCAGGTTTAGTTGGATATTCTGGTTTAGTAATACGTGGATATAGTTCGCATACTATTTGCATAACGTTAGCGTATGTATCCTTAGACGTTTTAACGGTTTTGAGAGTATCGTCAAGGCTTAGTACGTTAATCCAATAGCCTTTAGTATTGATGTTTTTAACTACATCACGAACTATGTATACTGCTAAACTTTCATCAGAGTGAACATAGTCTTCATAGCCCTTGTACTTTTTGTCAAGTTCTTTGACTATCTTTTTGCGTTGTTCCTTAGCCTCCTTTCTTTTTTTGGCTTCTTGTTCCTTTTGAGATAGAGACTTTTTAGCTTCGTCGTTTTGATTTTTCATAATGAAAATCCTCCTTAATAAAATAGTAATAAAATTATTTGGTAAAAAATACCAGCGTAAAATAAAAAAAAGCCAACCGACTTTAAAAAGAATACATTTCCAATTTCCTCCAAGAACATAATATCGTTCCATTTGAAAATCTTCCCGTAGAGAAAAATATTCTTTTTAAATTCGATTGGCATACCCGCCATGCGAGGTATCTCAGGAGACATTCCTTGATTGATAAAACCGAAAAAATCTTAATTCTCCCTTGCCCACCATGAAGCTGAACCTTTATATCTGAACGCCCCATGTTGTATGTATATAACGGTTTATGGGTATATTATATCACATAATAATACCATAGTCAACAATTTTTTTAAAATTTAGAACATTTTTTTAATCGACATAAAGTTGACTATCACTAATATTGATGATATAATATCTACAAAACTTTAGATATCATAGGAGGCATAACCTTGAAAATAGGCGGAATAATAGCAGAATACAATCCATTCCATAACGGACACCTATATCAAATAGACACTCTTAAACGTGAATATGGAGTTACTCACGTAGTAGTGGTCATGAGTGGAAACTATGTTCAACGTGGGGACGTAGCCATTGTAGATAAGTTTAAGCGTTCTAAAATGGCTATCTATGGTGGTGCAGATTTGGTATTGGAACTCCCTGTAGTGTATGCACTGTCTTCTGCGGAATACTTTGCTAACGCTGGTGTACACATATTAGATAGTCTTAACTGTGTGGACTTACTATCTTTTGGAAGTACTGCCGATATAGATACTATAAAAACTATCGCTGAACTCTCCAACAGTATTAGAAACTCCCCTGAAGTGCTAAACCTCATTAAGTTAGGGTATACCTTTCCTATGGCACTATCCACGGTGATGAGCGAATACTCCGAAGTATTAAACGAACCCAATAACGTTCTCGGCTTAGAGTACGTTAGAGCGATATTAAAACATGGTTCTAATATAGTACCTACTACTATAACTCGTAAACACGTGATGCACCATTCCACTAAGGCAGTAGAAAACTTTGCAAGTGCCTCTTATATTAGAAGTTCCATAGCGGAAGGTTTAGACATCAAAGACTATCTAACAGAATACTCTTATAACGTTATACAGAGTTCCAAGACTACCAATATAGATAGTCTTGAACAGGCTATACTATACCGTTGCAGAACTGCCACAACAGAACAGATAGCTAATACTCCAGACGTTTCGCAAGGCTTAGAGTATAGAATATCTAAAGCTATAAGACAGTCTACGTCAGTCAATCAACTCCTAAACGCCATAAAGACTAAACGCTACACGCTTGCAAGACTTAGAAGAATACTACTAAATCTACTACTGAACATCACTAAACAAGACCTTGAAACACTACCACCTTACGCAAGAGTATTAGCCATGAACCGTAAAGGTATAGAAGTACTCTCAAAGGCTAAACTATCTGCTACTATACCTATTGGAACTTCTTTAGCTAAGTTAGAAAAGTCTTCTACACAAGCCGAACGGTTAGCCTACTTAGAAACTACTTCCACAGACATATACAACCTATCTAATGGAAGTATCTGTGGTTTAGACTATACCACTCCAATAAAACCTATAGACTAAAAAAGAACGTCCTAATTTAGGACGTTCTAATATACTTAATATCTTATTAGCCATTAAGCCAAGTTTCGTATGGGAATACTCCATGAAATCCCGAAATCATACCGAATAGATTATACCACAGTGTAACACCTACGACTAAAATCATCAATACTATGTACTTTATGCGACCTACTCTTGCAGTT
Source organism: uncultured Oscillospiraceae bacterium (assembly GCA_934444765.1). GTDB lineage: Bacteria > Bacillota > Clostridia > Oscillospirales > Ruminococcaceae > UBA5884. Next base: position 181,448 of record CAKSDC010000001.1, on the reverse strand, counting down.
TCGGAAGTATCCTTTTCTATGTAGTAGCCTCTAAGATATTCGGTAACGTGTGGAAGTGCCAACATTACGAATATATACACATAGATTGAAAATCTTTCTAATATAAAGTGTTTAGTAATAAAGAACCATATTCCAAAAGTAAATACCGCAGTATTTACAAACATAGAACTATACTCTTCTTTGTGATAGTCTGTTTCATGATACGCATATAACATCAATAACATATACAGTATAGGCACTATTAAGTATATTTGGGATAGTCCAACTTGAAAGTACTTAGTACCGATGTATCCTGCATACTTAGGAATTTTTTGTGCTATAAAGTTCAATATAGTATTAGAAGTTAAGTATAAGGTTATTAGAGTAACCATTCCCACTCCCAAAGCCTTAGTAGTAGGCTTTATGTACGCTATCATGAAGTATACAGGTATAAGCAATAGTGCCGTTGCGTGTATAGTAGAAGCTATCAACACTACTATTATAAACGGAATAGTCTTGCGTTGGATAAATAGTCTATAAGCTAAGAATATTATAGTGGCGGTTAGCGTCTGTCTAATAAAGTTCATAGAGGAGTAGTAAAAGGTTAAGCATAAGTACAAGTGACATGATAGCCATACGTTTTTGCTATACTTAGCTATTATATATCCTGTAGGTGCTAAACACAACACCGCCATGATACCATGCATTACTTTAGTATCACTGGTTATTAAGGATATCAGTTTAACCAATACCATATAACCGCCTTCTACTTCATCATTAAAACAGTCTTGCCAGTCGGTAACAAAAGCTCGGTAGAATATGTTTATATAAGAAAAGTAGTCGTTACCAATACCATACCTAAAATAAGATAGTCCAAATAGATATCCAAACACTAATACTACATACAATATTTTTTTAATATTATTAGGTTTGTATATACATAATGGATACGCTAACAGAAACACTATAACTTCTGCTATTAAATATACTGTCATTAAAAAATATCACCTAACTTTTAATAGTATTACACCAACAGATTAGTGTTAATTAGTATTATACTATTGCACCAAAAAAAAGTCAATAGAGCCATTAACATTTATAGTATATGTATATATTTTTATTAGATATCTTTAGTAATTTTGATAAAAAACACAAAGCACATTAATAATAATGTGCTTTGATGTATATATATTAGTCTATAGACTACTTGTCAAGTCTTGCTTCTAACTTATCAAGTTCTTCAGCTAAAGCCTTAGGAAGTCTCTTGAATTGCTTGTAGTATTCTCTCATTTCCTTAACTTCGTCTTTCCATAGGTCAGTATCTACAGCAAGAAGTTTGTCAAGAACTTCAGGAGTTACTTCATCTTCAAGACCTTCAAGATTTAGGTCTTCTGGCTTAGGTAGGTAACCTATAGCAGTTTCTTGAGCGTCAACAGTGCCTTCACAACGCTTAATAATCCAGTCAAGAACTCTCATATTATCGCCGAAACCAGGCCAGATAAAGTTGCCGTCATCGTCTTGCTTAAACCAGTTTACGTTGAAAATCTTAGGAGCTTTATCGCCTAACATTTCGCCCATTTCGAGCCAGTGACCCCAGTAGTCAGCCATATCGTAACCACAGAAAGGCTTCATAGCCATTGGGTCGTGACGTAGTACGCCAACAGCACCAGTAGCAGCAGCAGTAGTTTCAGAAGATACTGCAGAACCCATGTAAGTACCGTGAGTCCAGTCGAATGATTGATATACTAATGGAGTAGTCTTAGCTCTACGACCACCGAAGATGATAGCAGATACTGGAACGCCTTGTGGGTTATCAAATTCAGGAGATAGGCAAGGGCAGTTCTTAGCAGGTGCAGTAAATCTTGAGTTAGGGTGAGCTAAGTTGCCACCTTCAGCCTTGTATTCTACACCGTTTACCTTCTTACCAGTCCATTCAGTAGCGTCTACTGGTGGTTCCTTAGTTAGCTTTTCCCACCATACTGTATTATCTTCGTTGTTAAGAGCAACGTTAGTAAATATAGTATCTTTTTTTGTAGAAGCTAATGCGTTGTAGTTAGAGTGTTCGTTAGTACCAGGAGCTACACCAAAGAAACCATTTTCTGGGTTGATAGCGTATAGTCTGCCGTCCTTACCAGGCTTCATCCAAGCGATATCGTCACCAACGGTCCAAATCTTGTAACCGTTCTTCTTGTAACCTTCTGGAGGAATTAGCATAGCTAAGTTAGTCTTACCACAAGCAGATGGGAAAGCAGCAGTAATATACTTAACTTCGCCGTTTGGCTTTTCTAAACCTAAGATAAGCATATGTTCAGCCATCCAGCCTTCGTTCTTACCTTGGAAAGATGCTATTCTTAAAGCGAAGCACTTTTTACCGAGTAGTACGTTACCGCCGTAAGCAGAGTTAATAGACCAAATAGTGTTTTCTTCTGGGAATTGAACGATGTATCTACCTTCTGGGTCAACGTCTGCCTTAGAGTGTAGACCTCTTACAAAGTCGTTAGAAGTATCACCAAGGTTTTCGAATGCTTGTTTACCCATTCTGGTCATAATGTTCATGTTAAGAACTACGTAGATAGAGTCGGTAACTTCTACACCAACCTTAGCTAATGGAGAACCGATAGGACCCATTGAGTAAGGGATAACGTACATAGTTCTGCCCTTCATAACACCAGTATACATAGGGATTAGCTTAGCCTTCATTTCAGCTGGAGCCATCCAGTTATTAATAGGACCTGCGTCCTCTTCCTTTTCAGTACAGATAAAAGTTCTATCTTCAACTCTTGCTACGTCGTTTGGCTTAGTTCTGTGATATAAACAACCAGGTAACTTTTCTTGGTTTAGTTCAATCATTTCGCCAGTAGCGATAGCTTCTTTTCTTAATTCGTCAAGTTGTTCCTTGCTTCCGTCAATCCAAACTACCTTATCAGGAGTAGTTAGGGCAACCATTTCGTCTACCCATTTTAAAACGTTAGGATTTTTAGTTAATGCCATCTCAAAAATAGCTCCTTTCAATATACATTGCGTTCAGGAAATTAGTATCAGTACCAATTTCCCCACCATAAATATTATAGTACATTTTTTTTAGTATGTCAATAGATAGTTTTAATCAAAATGACTAAAAAGTATATTCGCCAAAACTATTAATAATGTTTAGTAGTTGACTATTCTACGCCTTATGAACGATACTAAATATAGTATCAACTAATGCCGAACGTATATACTATACACGTTCGGCATCTATTCAAAACTATAAAATACTATGCTAATTAATAGACTATTTGCCTAATAGTCTGTTCTTTAGGTTTAATAGGTCTGCAGTATTATTGCGACCGTCGTTGTTGCAATCGTAGTTACCGAGTTGTTCAGTAATACCTAATAGATACTTTTTATCGTTTAGTAGGTCAGAACTTGCTACTTTACCGTCGCCGTTTACATCATAGTAGTAGTCGTCTTGGTCTTGGTAAGTATCTTGTATATACTTGGTTAGTTCGTCTACGTTAGATAGACTATGTTTTTGTGCTACTACGTTATCTTTTAGATATTCATAGTTAATACTATCGTTGATATCTTCATAGTCGTCTGTGGATAGTAGATAACCTTCTGTGATATCGTCGCCGTATTCCATGTACATATATCCGCCACGAACTTCATCATTTTCAAATATAGGTGCTAACTTAACGTTGTAATAGTCTTCACCGTCGCTGAACTTAACGGATAGTCCGTCTTCTGGATTGAACCATTCTTCTGAACCGTCTGCTATATACTCATCTTTAGAGAACTTGTCCATATAGTCAAGAATAGTATTACCAAAGTCTTCATTCATCTTATCGTGGAAACCGCCCATGTGACCAAAAGAGTAGTCCCAACTTAGATATCCAAACCAACCATCGTTTCTAAAGTCCATGTGGTGGTGTCTGTTACCATGATGATGGTTTCTGTCATCTTCACTATCTCCGATTTCTACGTCGCTATCACCTATTTCAGCGTCGTCATCTTTGTGGTGGTTGTGACCGTGTCCGTGATTAAATCCGAAGTCGAAGCCAAAGTCATCATCATAATCGAAGTCGAAGTCGTCACTATCACCGATTACTGTATCGTCGTCTTGGTCGTCATCGAAGTCAAAGTCGAAGTCTTCATCATAGTCAAAGTCGAAGTCTTCATCATAGTCAAAGTCAAAGTCTTCATCATAGTCAAAGTCAAAGTCTTCATCATAGTCAAAGTCAAAGTCTTCATCATAGTCAAAGTCGAAGTCTTCATCATAGTCAAAGTCGCAATCTTGGTCGAAGTCATAATCAAAGTTATCTCCACATTCTTGATTATCATCACATTGGTTGCTATCACCAATATGAGCGTCAAAACAGTCAGCGAATACGCCAGTAGTCATGCCAGATACCATAGTTAGAGCTAATACACCAGTAACGATAGCCTTAAAGTTTTTCATAGTTAATTCCTCCAAATTGAAATAATAATATATCCATAGTAGATTAATCTGCTCTGAGTGTTCCTATCTTTTACAGTTATTAGTATAGTATCTGAACCTTAAAATAGTCTTAAATTTTTCTAAAAATTATAAACATATTTTTAATTATTTTAGTAATAAAGTAGTCTGTCCATGATTTAATCCCACTATTACACGTTGCACTTTAGGGTGCTTAATAGAGCGTACATACTGTTGTAACGCTTGACCGCCATGGTATCCGTGAATGACTTCCACTTCTTTAACGTGTTTAGGACATTCTTTTAATACCGACTGTAACTCTTTTTTAGCCTGTTGTACCGTCATACCATGAAGGTCTAAAGTTATAGTGTATCCATGAAGTTCTGCATATAGACTTAGCATATATAGTTCACCTCGAATACTTTAGGAACGCACTGTATCAGTTCCGAGAATGTAGATACACTATAAGTTTTATCTTGTGTATTGCCAAAGCCATACTCTGCCCATATAAATGGAATATCCGCATATATACAAGCCTCTAAATCGCCTTGAGTATCACCAACGTATACGGCATCTTTATTGGATATTCCGTTAGACTGCATTAATAGTTTAATGCTTTCACCTTTAACGGTTTTGGTTCTACCCCAACATTCAAAGTCAAGGAAGTATGGTTCTAACTTGTGATACTTCATAAACGCTTGAATGTAACCATCTTGACAGTTACTAACTATATATAGGTTATAGTCTTTAGATAGTTCTTTTAGAGTACTCTCCACGTCAGGGAAAAGTTTTCCACCATGTGTTAAAAGATATTCATTTTCATAGTTGCAACATTCATTGAATATCGAAACTTTAGTATCATAGTCCACATCAGGGAGTATCATATTAGCTATATCGGTCATAGTCTTACCCATAAATTGGTGCATCATTTGGTCTGTGGTAATCTGTACGTTTAGATATTTTTTCAGCACTTCATTCCAAGCAGATACTACCTGTTCTGCTGAGTTCCAAAGAGTGCCGTCTAAGTCGAATATTATCGATTTTTTCATCATTAAAGAACCTCCAACTTTAAGCGTGTTTGTGTGCATACTTCCAAAGTAGAAAGCCTATAGTAGCCCCTACCACGTTTAGTATTAAGTCGTCTATATCACAACTACCAAGAAGTGTGAATAGTTGTATCACTTCCACCATGGATATCATAACTATTACAGTTACGATAAAGTTGAGTACGTTCCGTTTAGACTTAAACATACTTGGCAAGAATATTCCCATAGGAACGAACATTACCACATTCCCCAAAAGATTTATAGTCGCAAAGTTTATAATACTATCTTGTTTGAAAGCCACCCGTAAGTATAGCATTACCGTTCTAAAAGGAACTAAGTTTAGTCTAAGTTTTAACTGTTCGGTATAGTTAGAGTAGTCCACGTTTGCCACTCTTTGAAAAAATAAAAGATATACCATAATCACAGTATATATAATAGACGCTATTTTTAATACTTTCTTTCTATTCAAATTAAATACTCTCCCCAAAATGTTCTTTCTGTAGAGCTACAAAGTCTTTAGCAAGCGTCACTGCGTCTTGATAAGAGGATAGACTATAGCATCTTGAACGGAACTTTGCCGAACCGTACAAACCAGTCATATACCAAGCGGAATGTTTACGTGCCAACTTGATACCCACTTCTTCCGATACGCTATTCTGTAGTATTAATCTAATGTGATATAACATAACGTCCATACGTTCTTGAATAGTAGGTGGAGTATACTGTTCCTCATTGAAGTAACAACGCACTTCTTTAAATAAAAAAGGATTTCCATAAGCTCCACGACCCACCATAACTAAGTCGCAGTTAGTAGTAGAGTACATACTTAAACAGTCTTGAAGTGTAAAAACGTCACCATTTCCTATAATAGGTATACTTGAACTTTGTTTTACCTGTTTGATAACTTCCCAATTAGCCTTACCTGAATAATACTGTTCTCTGGTTCTGCCGTGTACTGCTATAGCGTCCACACCTGCTTTTTCCATAGCGTTTGCGAACTCTAAAGCGTTAATGGAGTTTTCGTTCCAACCGATACGCATTTTTATAGTAACGGGAAGGTCTGTTTCACTCTTAACCGCCTTTACTATATCCATAGCAAGTGGAATATCCTTCATCAACGCCGAACCTGAACCGTTATTAGCCACTTTAGGTACGGGACAACCCATGTTAATATCTATTATGTCTGGACTGTATGGCAGTATCAATTTAACAGCCTTTGCCATATATTCAGGTTCACAACCGAATAACTGAATAGCACAAGGACGTTCTAAACTGGTAATGGTGCATAGTGCTTCAGTCTTTCTATCGGAGTAGCACAACCCCTTAGAAGATACCATTTCTGAAACGCAATAACTTGCACCGTACTCCATACATAAACGCCTAAAAGGTCTGTCAGCAACACCAGCCATAGGTGCTAAAGCTAAAGTTTTAGCTATTTTAACTTTTCCAATATTGATGTAATCCATATATATAAACCTCCTATGATATTCTAACACATTTTTTAAAAAATAGATAGTCTTATCGAGCAAAATATGTTATAATATATACTGAACTATAATTATTTTAAGGAGAAAAAAGTATGTTTTTAATAATAGATGGAAACAGTCTGTTTCATCGTTCATACCATGGAGTAAAACCTCTATCCAATAGTACTGGAGTACCTACCAATGCTATATTCGGATTTTTGAACACATATATTAGTAACGTAAATAAGTATAATCCAAAACACATAGCGGTAGCTTTTGACCTTTCCGAACCCACTTTTAGACACGAAATATATCCCGAATACAAGGGAAACAGAACCCACATGGAAGATAATCTTGCAATACAGTTGCCATACTTAAAACAGATACTACAGTATTTAGGAGTAACTGTGGTGACGTGTCCAAAGTATGAAGCGGACGATATCCTTGGAACGCTATCTAAAGTATGCAATCAACAAGGTTTAGAGTGTAAATTGCTATCAGGCGATAAGGATATATTTCAACTAATTACCGAAAATACTCATGTATTGCACCTTAAAACTAAACAGACTATAGAGTATTCCAAAGAAACTTTCGTGGAGGAATTTGGATATCAGCCTATAAACATCATAGACTACAAAGCTATAGCTGGTGACAGTTCCGACAATATTAAAGGTATAGCAGGCATAGGCGAAAAGACTACTACTCCTTTAATACAAAAGTATGGCTCTATAGAGAATATATACGCTCACTTAGACGAAATACAACTATCTAAAAAGTATTATAGTCTACTATGCAACGGCAAACAAGACGCTACTATGTGCAAACAGTTAGCCACTATAGACTGTAACGCTCCTATAGATACCGATTTAACTTCTTATGAGTATCATGGAATTAAAAATGAAACTGACCTTTTAGACGTACTATCTTTTTTGGAAATGGATACCTTTATCAAAAAGTTTAAACTATCTAAACCGATAGAGAGTACTCCTGTAGCCTCTACCCCTAAAGCAACACCTAATATAGACGTATCTTTTATCACTAAAGAGTATATCAGCAACTCTATAACTACAGACTATCTAATAAAAGACGACAATCTATATATTATCGATAAAGATAAGATATATCAAACTTCCGCACCTTACATCATAAAAGACTATCTACTTAGCAACCAATATAAAAGAACTATTCACTACAAAGAACACTACAAGTATAGCGATACTATCAACAACGTAATAGAAGACGCTGAACTATTTGGCTATCTATTACAGACTTCCTCTAAAACTTACACCGTAAAGTCGCTATGTAAACAGTATGATATAGAATACTTCGATGACTTGGGCGAATACGCTGATATATACTCTTTACCTATGCTAAACGATATCCTTTCCGCTAAAGTATACGACCTGAACATGAACGACCTTAGCACTATGGAATTAGAAGTAGCTAAAATTCTTGCACATATGGAAGATATCGGTATAAAAGTAGACCTCGATACAGCCGTTAAGTATCAACATCAATTAGAGGCTCTACTACACGATTTGGAACTACAGATATATCAACTTGCTGGACAAGAGTTTACTATACTATCCCCTAAACAGTTAGGAAAAGTGTTATTTGAAACTCTTGGACTACCTCACGGAAAGAAGACTAAAACAGGCTACTCTACAGACGCTGAAACTCTTGAAGGTTTAATCGACAAGCACCCTATAGTTAAGCTGATTATAGACTATAGATTTTACTATAAAATGCAGTCTAACTATATCGAAGGGATAATAAAAGCAGTATCGGTAGACCAAAGAGTTCACACGGTATTCAGGCAGACTGAAACCCGTACAGGTAGACTATCTTCAGCAGAACCTAACCTACAGAACATTCCTATTAGAAGTGAATTTTCTAAAAATATTAGAAAGTTATTCGTAGCAGATGAGGGAAAAGTATTAATAGATGCTGACTATAACCAAATAGAACTACGTCTAACGGCTATCATGTCTGATGACGATAACATGAAAGAGGCTTTTTTAGAAAACTCAGACGTTCATACTGCCACTGCTATGGATATATTCCACTGCACCGCTAAAGAAGTAACTCCTGAAAGACGTACTATAGCTAAATCTATCAACTTTGGAATAATCTATGGTATGGGAGCGTTTAAACTATCTAACGAAATCGGTGTACCTTTAGAAACTGCTAAAGCATATATCGAACACTACTTTTTAACGTATCCAAAGGTTAAAAGTTTTATGGATACAGTAGTTCAAGACTGTGAAAAGACTGGCTATGTTAAGACTATTCTAAATCGTATTAGATACATTCCTGAAATACGTTCCACTAATAGAGTAGTTCAAAACTCTGGAAAACGTATAGCTATGAATACTCCTATACAAGGTTCTTGTGCGGATATAATCAAATTAGCTATGATTAAAGTATACAACAGACTATTAAAAGAAAGTCTTGACGCTAAGATTATACTACAGGTTCACGACGAACTATTAATAGAAGCCTCCAAAGACTGTGCCGAATATACTGCTAAAATAGTCAAGCAAGAAATGGAAAACGTTATGAAGCTAAGCGTTCCACTAACTGTGGAAGTCAAAATGGGAGGCAGTTGGTACGATGCACATTAATATTCAATCGGTAGAACCATCCGACATTCCTACTATAGCCGAAATGGACAAACGTTGTCTACCTTACGACTATTGGAATGAAAAATCTTTTGAATACGCCGTAAACCATCTTGAAGATATATCGTATAGATATATCTTCTTAAAAGCAGTAGATAGTCAAGCTCAGACTATGGGCTACATAGTAGCTACAGTAGTAGCCGAAGATTGTGAAGTTCAAAGCATAGCCGTAGACGTTCCTTTTAGAAGACGAAACGTAGCTAAACGACTACTAAATCAACTATTTTTAGAAGTGTTCGGTATAGCCTCTAACGTATACTTAGAAGTTAGAAAGAGTAACACTTCAGCATTGAACCTATATCAAAAAGTAGGCTTTGAAATCTTAGGTAGTAGAAAAAACTACTACGACTATCCACGTGAAGATGCCATATTAATGGCTAAGTCTTTAACAGAATAATATATAAGGGAGTAATATTTTTATGTTAATATTAGGTATAGAAAGTTCTTGTGATGAAACAGCAGTAGCAATATCTAAAGACGGTACACAGATACTATCTTCTGTAGTATCTACACAGATAGAAGAACACAAACAGTATGGCGGAGTAGTCCCAGAAATTGCCTCACGTAGACACTGTGAAAATATTCTTGGTGTTACCGAAAAGGCTCTAACTGATGCTAACTTAACTCTAAACGATATAGACGGCATAGCCGTAACCTATGCCCCTGGATTAATAGGAGCTTTATTAGTAGGTGTCAGTTTCGCTAAGGGATTATCTATGGTCACTAATAAGCCACTAATACCAGTACACCATATAGCTGGACACATTGCAACTAACTACATAACTACCCCAGAACTTAAACCACCATATCTATGTATAGTAGTAAGTGGCGGACATAGTCACATAGTAGAAGTACTATCTTATACACAGTTTAGAGTAGTAGGCAGAACTAAAGACGACGCAGTGGGTGAATGTTTCGATAAGTGTGCAAGGGCTATGGGATTTTGTTATCCTGGTGGTGTACAAGTAGATAGAGCCTCTAAGTTGGGAAATCCTAAAGCGTACGTTCTACCTAAGCCTAAAGTTGCAGGTAGTATATACGACTTTTCATTCTCAGGCTTGAAAACTGCCGTAATCAACTTAATACATAATAGTCAACAGAAAGGCATCACCGTAGACTATAACGACCTATCGGCTTCTCTACAGGAAACTATATCCGAAATAGTCACTGAAAAGACCATGCTTGCTTGCAAAAACTTAGGATACTCTAAAGTTGCAGTAGCTGGGGGCGTATCTGCTAATAGTGGTGTTAGAGAACATCTTAAAAATGCCTGTAAAGAGCGTGGCTATGAGTTCTATATGCCTGACCTAAAATGGTGTGGCGACAACGGAGCCATGATAGCTTGTCAAGGATACTTTAACTACCTTGAAGGTATAGTAGCAGATGAAACTCTTAATGGTATAGCTACTCTATCCTTAGAAGACCTAAAATATTAACAGAATGTTCACAAAAAATTTTACAAAAACGATTTCATAACGTTGAAATTTTCGCCTACCTATGGTATACTTTAAGGGTATTAAAAAATACTTATAATATCTTGTAAGGAGAGTACACTTTATGATGAACATAGCAGTAGCACAATCGGGTGGTCCTACGTGTGCAATAAATGCCTCTTTGGTAGGAGTATTTATAGAGGCTTTAAAGACTAAAGAAATAGGTGCGGTATTCGGTTCTATAAACGGAATAGAAGGCGTTATAAATGATAACTTTATAGACCTAAAAAGGTTCATAACCTCTAACGAAGATATAGAACTACTAAAGCAAACACCTTCAACGGCATTAGGTTCTTGCCGATACAAGCTAAAATCGGTAGAAGAAGACCCTACTACCTATGAAAAGATAACCGAAAATCTAAAAAAAAGACGTATAGGTGCTATATTCTACATTGGAGGCAACGACTCCATGGATACAGTAGAAAAGCTATCTAAGTACATGATAGCTAACGATATCGATATTAAAGTAATAGGTATTCCTAAAACGATAGATAACGACCTCTGTTGTACCGACCATACCCCAGGGTTTGGTTCTTCAGCAAAGTATGTAGCTACTACTGTACAGGAAATTATAAGAGATAGTACGGTATACAGTATAGATTCGGTAACTATTATAGAAATTATGGGCAGACACGCAGGTTGGCTAACGGCTTCTACTTGTGTACTAAGAGTTAATGGCGAAACTGCTCCACACCTAATATATCTTCCAGAAGGTAAGTTTAGCGTGGAAAAGTTCTTAGACGATATCAAAGACCAACGTGCTCTACACAAAGCGGTAATAGTGGTAGTATCTGAAGGAATTAGTCTACCAGAAGATACTTCTAAAGAAACTTTAGTGGATAACTTTGGACATAAGTATCTATCAGGTGTGGGCAAGCGTTTAGAAAACATCGTTAGAGAAGAGATGCACTGCAAAGTACGTTCTATAGAACTAAACGTAATGCAAAGATGTTCTTCTCACCTATGTTCTAAAACTGATATCGATGAAGCCGTCAGTATCGGTGAAGCTGGTGTAAAATCGGCTTTAAACGGTGAAACTGGTAAAATAGTAGTGTTCAAACGTGTCAGTGACGTTCCATACTCTATTAGAATAGATACCGTAGACGCTAAACAGATTGCTAACAAAGAAAAGTTCTTCCCTAAAGCGTGGATTAACGAAAGTGCTAACGACGTTAAGTCGGAGGCTATTAAGTACTTTTTACCTTTAATTCAAGGCGAAGTAAACCTTATGATGCAAAACGGTCTTCCAAGGCACTTTAAAATACAAGAGTCTATTTTAAGATAATATAACATATACTATACTAAATGGGAACGTTCATTGAACGTTCCTATTCTATTATCACAAATATTAAAAACCGCTTGCAGTTGTAATGTTTTTGTGGTACAATAAAAAAATAGTCATTTAACTATATCACTATTAGAATTTAAGAAAGGGAGATGTGTCTATGTCTAATAAGATTAGCGTAGCAGTGATATTTGGCGGAGTATCTTCTGAACATGATGTTTCGTTAGTATCAGCATATAATGTACTTAAAAATATTCCAACCGATAAGTATCAAGTTACTTGTGTAGGTATTACCAAGGAGGGTAGATGGTTATACTATCCTAACTCTTATGAGAGTATTCCTAACGGCGATTGGGAGAAAGACTTAGACTGTGCTGACGTAGTACTATCTACTAACCCAAATCAAAAAGGATTATTAATATTAAAAGATGGCAAGTACACCTTAAAGAATATAGACGTTATATTCCCAGTACTACACGGTAAAAATGGCGAAGACGGTACTATTCAAGGTCTATTTGAACTTGCTAAAATACCTTATGTAGGTTGTGGAGTATTAGCATCAGCAAGTTGTATGGATAAGTCTTTTACTCATATGATATTAGACGCTAACGGAATTAATACTGCTAAGTTTGAAGTAGTACTATATTCTAATATAGACCACTTAGAAGACGAATTAGATAGAGTAGAAAAGTCTTTAACTTACCCTATGTTCGTTAAACCGGCTAATGCAGGTTCTTCAATAGGTATTAGCAAAGCTAAAGATAGACAAGGTCTAAAAGACGCTATACTATTAGCCTTTAAACACGATACTAAGGTAGTAATAGAAGAAACTATAGTGGGTAGAGAAACCGAAGTTGCAGTGTTTGGATTTGATGACTTAATAGCTTCTGTTCCGGGTGAAATTGAAACCGTATCTAAGTATGATTTTTACGACTATCAAGCTAAGTACGAAGACGCTTCTACCATACTACATATCCCAGCAGACTTTGACCAAGCTACTACTACTAAACTTCAAGAAACGGCTAAAAAGGCTTACAAAGCTATGGGCTGTCAAGGACTATCAAGGTGTGACTTTTTTGTACTAAGCAATGGCGATGTGATAGTAAACGAAATTAACACTCTACCAGGATTTACTCCTATTAGTATGTATCCTAAGCTAATGAAAGAAGTAGGTATTGAATATTCTACTCTATTAGATATGCTTATTTCGGACGCTATAGATAAAAGAGCTAATTAACTATCAAGAAAGGTTCTATTTTAATATGAATAATGATGCTATTGGTGTATTCGACTCTGGTATGGGCGGTTTAACCACCGTTAAAGAGCTTAACGCCATACTTCCACACGAAAATATTATCTATTTTGGAGATACTGCAAGAATTCCTTACGGTTCAAGAAGTAAAGAAACTATCTTAAAGTATGCTAAACAAGATATTAACTTTTTAAAGTCTCACCAAATTAAAATGATTATCGCTGCTTGTGGAACGGTTAGTTCGATAATACTAAATAATCCTATTAAAGATTTAGACGTTGAATTTACTGGTGTAGTAGTTCCCACTTGTAAGACTGCTTGCAACGTCACTAAAAATAAAAAGGTAGGAGTAATAGGCACTACTGCTACTATTAAAAGTGAAAGTTACGTTTCTACTATACATAAAATGGATAGTAGCATAGAAGTTTTAGGTGTACCTTGTCCACTATTCGTTCACTTAGTTGAAAATGGATATACTAATAGAGATAATCAAGTAACTAAGTTGGTAGCACAAGAGTATCTTGAACCTATTAAAAAGTTCGGTGCTGATACTTTAATATTAGGTTGTACTCACTATCCTATCATTAAAGATATCATAGCCGATATATTAGGCGATAAGGTTACTTTAATATCTTCTGGTGCTGAAGCTGGCAAGTACGCTAAAGACTATCTAACTAAAAACGGTCTACTTTCCGACCGCACTACTAACGGCGAAAATGAATTTTACGTTAGCGATACTATAGAACTATTTGAAGAAAATGCTAAGCAGTTTCTTGGTCACGAAATACGTGGCAAAGTCTTTAAGGGAGACGTTCATAGTATAAAGTAATCAACCATATAGAGGTAATTTTAATGAATATTAACAATCCTAACATTATAGATAAAGATAATAAGTTAGACCTATCTTGTGAAGAAAACGCTATGATTAAACTTCATACCGTATACGTAAACGAGCAAGACGAGGAAGACGAAACCGAACTTGTAACTACTGGTACGTTTAGCCATAACGGTTCTTATACGCTAATACAGTATGAAGATACTGAAGCTACAGGTTTCAGCGACTGTAAGACTAAACTAATAGCTAACGGTAACGACTTAGTAAACATTCTACGTAAAGGCGATAACGTTGGCTCAGACTTAACCGTTCAATGCGACAAAAAACTATATAGTCAATATATGACCCCCGCTGGTAGTATGTGTGTAGGCATTTTAGCAAGCGATATTCAAAACAACTTCGACTGCAACGGTGGAAGTCTATACATGAAGTATACTATAGATATTAATGGTACGTTTGTATCCGAAAATGAAATATATATAGAGGTTACTCTATTAAACAGTAAAGACAATGATGATGAGTCGTTAAGCATTAACTCTTAAAGTAAAGATATATAATAGAAAGGTGGTTTTTTAATATGGCAGACTATGTCAACATAGCCTCTAACGAATTAAAAGACTTAATTATGACCGCTTTAGGTAGATTAGTAGCACAAGAAAGTATTCCTTCTGTTCCACTACCTAACTTTAGAATAGAAGTCCCTGCTGATAAGTCACATGGTGACTTTGCCGTAAACGTAGCCATGGTATCTGCTAAGGCTCTAAAGATGCCCCCACGCAAGATAGCCGAACTTATATGCAATCAAATAGACCTACAAGGTTCTTACTTTGAACGTTGTGAAATAGCAGGTCCAGGATTTATTAACTTCTTTTTAAATCAAAAGTGGTTTTCTTCCGTAGTGGAAAACGTAATAACCGAAAAGACTAACTTTGGTAGAACTGAACTCGGTAAGGGTAAAAGAGTATTAGTAGAGTTTGTATCTGCTAACCCTACAGGCCCTATGCACGTAGGAAACGCTCGTGGCGGTGCTATAGGTGACTGTTTAGCCTCGGTACTCGATTGGGCAGGTTACGACGTTCAAAGAGAGTTCTATATTAACGACGCAGGCAACCAAATAGAAAAGTTTGGTAACTCTTTAGAACTAAGGTATCTTCAACTATTCGCTCCAGAAAATCAGGAGTTATTAAACTCTTTTAAAGAAGAGTATTCCACCGTTGAAGAGTTCGCACAGGCTATATACGATACCGACGCAGAGTTACTCAGTCTCGACCTAAAAGATGAGGCTCAAAAGAAAACTTATGACGAAAAGGCAAAGTTCCCTATGCCAGACGATACCTACAAGGGCGTAGACATTATAGTTCACGCTAAAAACTTTGCAGACCTATATGGCGATAAGTTCGTAAACGTAGACGTTGAAACTCGTAAGAATGCTTTAGTAGAATACGCCCTACCACTAAACATTGCAGGCTTAGAAAGAGACCTTAAAAAGTATCGTATCACTTACGATAACTGGTTTAGAGAGAGTACACTTCATAACGATGGCAGTGTAGCACAGGTTATTAATAAGTTAAAGTCCCTTGGATACACTTATGAGCAAGACGGTGCTACTTGGTTTAAAGCCTCTGAATTTGGTGCAGAAAAAGACTTCGTAATCGTTAGAGCTAACGGAATACCTACCTATGTAGTTCCTGATATCGCTTACCACTACAACAAGTTAGTAACTCGTAACTTCGATAAGGCTATAGACGTTCTCGGTGCAGACCACCACGGATACGTTCCACGTTTAAAGTCCGCCCTAAAGGCTTTAGGCGTAGATACCGATAAACTCGATGCGGTAATAATGCAAATGGTTAGATTGGTACGTAACGGCGAAACCGTTAAACTTTCTAAGCGTTCAGGTAAGGCTATAACTTTAGTTACTCTATTAGACGATATTCCTATAGACTCTGCAAGATTTTTCTTCAACCTAAGAGAGGCTAACTCTCACTTTGAGTTCGATTTAGACTTAGCTATAGAACAGTCTTCACAGAACCCTGTATTCTATGTACAGTACGCTCATGCAAGAATATGCAGTATCATAAACAACGTAGGCGAACTAAATACCAATAATGCTAACTTAGACTTACTAACTACTCCACAAGAAAGAGAACTTATTCGTTATATATCCTCATTCCCTAATGAAGTAGACGCTTCCGCTATCCATTACGACCCAGCAAGAATTACTAAGTACACTATCGACTTAGCTACTAAGTTCCACAAGTTCTATGACGCTTGCTCGGTTAAGAATGCCGAAACTCCTGAGTTAGTGACTGCTCGTTTAACACTATGTAAGGCAGTAAATCAAGTATTAGAAAACGCTCTTGGAATGCTAAAGGTTACTTGTCCTGATAAGATGTAGTATCTAACAGTACTACTATATTTTAGTATACGATATAAGCCAACTACCCAAAAAGGAGGAAAACATTACCAATGAAGTTGAACGTAAAACATATTATAGGTGTGATAGTAGCAGGTATAATAAACGCTATAGGTATTAGTTTAATGTTAGTTCCATTAAGTCTATTCGATAGCGGAATATCTGGTACTTCGTTCCTACTATCCGAGATAACTCCAATAAGTTTAAGTTTATGGTTGATAATATTAAACGTTCCGTTCTATATATTAGCCCTAAAAAAACTTGGTAAAGAGTTTGTAATATACTCTTTAATAGCAATATTTTCCTACTCGATATTTTCGTACTTCTTACTGAACGTAGCAAATATAGACTTTTCACAAGGTTCACCATTTACCCAACAGGATATGCTACTATCGGCACTGTTAGGCGGTTGTCTTTCAGGTTGTGGTAGTGGTTTAGTGATAAGGTTCAACGGTGCTATAGACGGCGTAGACGTAGTAGCCGTACTATTCGCTAAAAAGTTGGGACTTAGTGTAGGTCAGTTTGTTATGATATACAACATACTATTGTATATAGTGTCTGCACTGGTACTGGATAACTGGATACTTTCGCTATACTCTATAGTAACCTACGCAGTGGGCATTAAGATGATAGACTTTATAGTAGAAGGTTTAGACAAGGCTAAGGCAGTATACATAATAACAGACAAAGAACAAGAACAGCCAGTAGCTGAGGAAATCTCCAAACAACTGGGAAGAGGCGTTACTGTAATACCTGCACAAGGTTTCTACAGTCAAGCAGATAAGTCTATACTTCTATGTATAATAAATAGGTTTGAAGTTACTACTATAAAAAGAATAGTAGCCTTAAAAGATAGTTCGGCTTTTGTAACTATCAGCGACGTTTCCGAAACGTTAGGTGGTAAAGAGATTAAATTTTCTACCACTACTATGGAAAAAATAAAACAATAACATCACCCCTTGTACTATATCTCAGTACAAGGGATTTTTATATCAAAACACATATATGTTGCATTTTCGGGACATACCCTTATTGACTTAACTGTATAACTATGGTATAATTACTGGTATATATTAAAAGAAAGGTTGTTTATAATATGAAAAATCCTATATTCAAAAAGATGGTTACTGTCTTAGTATTAGGTAGTATGCTATCTTTAGTAGGTTGTGGAGGCTCTACCGCTGATGGTTCCGACGCTGATACTACCGAAGAAACTACTTCAGTAGAAGTAACTACCACCGTTACAGAAGAAGACGTTACTACTACGACTGTAGCCGATACTACTACAGAAGTTACTTCCGATGATACTACTACCGAAGCCGTTACTACTACCGCTCAAGCAGTAGCTAAAGTAGTCAGCAATCAGGAATTAGACGATAACGAACAGCAAGTATGCGACTTACTACAGAGTTCTTTTACTACTGCTGGTTCAAGTTGTTATGCTACTTATGATAGCAATACCGATACTTATACAGTATATATGTACTTCAATCAAGACTTAATGGGCGATATCAACAACGTCAAAAATGGTACTACTGACGCATCTTCTTGGGATACTGTAGTCAACTCATTCTGTCAAAGTTGCAACTCTTTAAGAGATAGTATAAATCTAATGTCCCCTAATGGCAACGTGGAAATAGCTATCATTAACGAACAGACTTTAGACGAAATAGTATTGGATATAGTAAATGGTGAAGTAGTATACGATATCATAAATAGCGATACTGAACCTACTAAAGTTTCTATAGATAAGTCCCTATTTTCAACACCTTCTGTAAATTCTAACTCTATAGATACTACCGACACAGTATCCTATATTAGTAGTCTACTAACTTACTATTTCGACTCCGATGAAAATGGCGACTCTACTACTGCCGATGTGGAATATGATAAAGATACTAATACGTATACTCTACTATTAACCGTGGCTGGTCTATCCGACAGTGCTAAACTAATGTATGAGGGTCAAGCAGATACTTCCGCTTGGGATAACTTTGTAAATACTACTCTTACAAGTTGCAACTCTTATCAACAGATAGTCCAACAGATAGATAATACCGCTTCAGTTCGTATAATAGTATTAGACGATACCGACCCAGACTTTGAACTATTAGAAGTATACAACAATCAAGTAGTATACGATGTCATGACCGATTAACACAATACATAACCTATATAACTAAAAAAGAACGTCCATACTGTTTGGACGTTCTTTCTATACGTTATCTATTTGAAAATACTTGCTCGCTATTTAATGTTACTCTTTTCTTTTTCGATAGCCTTAATTAGTTCATCAAAAGAAGTATTATCGGAAAGTTTAGTAGTAACTCTATGCTTAACGGTCTTAACTGGTTGAGTGCTATGGTGTCTTACTGGTTTACGCTTAGGTACTGTATTAGAAGTTTCTTTTCTAACAGGTTCTTTAGGTGTTGGATTAGCCGATGGAATACTGTTTAGTATTTCGTCTAAAAAGTCATTAGATACGTGTTCTGTGGACTTTTTATCGTCGTTATTAGAAGTTACAAAGTCTTCAAAGAAGTCGTCTTCTAAATCGTTTATCTTAGAAACTTCTTCAGCGGAACTCTTCATGGAAGTTTCTGTATAGTCTATAGCAGTATCGTCAGGAATAATAGTATCGTTAGTAGTACTTTGAGTAGGTTCGTTAAATACTATAACGTCTTGATTATCCGTTTCAGTACTATTAGTAGTATCTTCTTCTTTTTTAGGTTTAGGAGTAGCGACAGGTTCTTCTGCTATAATAGGAGTAGATACTGTTTCTTTAGGTTCAGTCTTAGTAGGTTTAGGTTCATCGTCGAATACGTTGTTAGCAAGTGCTTGACGTATCTTATTAGCCTTTTCGTTCATGTTTGGACTATGTACGTCATCACGTTCATTTTTAGGAGTACTTTCGTCTTCATTAATCTTAATAGCGTTTAAGTTAGTAGACTTAGATACTGTAACGGTGCTATTATCAAAAGTGATAGTCTTTTCTACTGAGTTTCTGTTGGTATTTAGTTCTGAACCTATCATGTTAGAAATTTCTTCTCTTTGCTTAATGCTATCTTCTTCTGATAGAGTTTTAACTGCTATATTGTTGCGGTCTTTTTTAGTAGAGTTAGTAGAGATTTCTGGTTTTTTAGCTGGAACGCTTTCGGTATGACTTTTTTGTTGTTTAGCCTTAGCGTTGTTAGTAGCTTTCTTTTTAGCTTTTTGACGTTCTTCTTCTTCACGTTCTTCTTCTTTACGTTGAGCTATAGTGTTAGAAATTCCCATAATAAATAGTACTAAACATGGTACACCTATTAATATTATAATTCCCACTACAGACTTAACGAAGTTTATATAGTTACCTAATCCAGAGTAGCTATCGGTACACTTAGCCACTATCTTATCTTGAGTTAGTCTAAAAGAACTTTCGCTATTATCTGCTTTTACGGTATAGTAAGTAACGCCGTTTTCTTGAGTTATATCCATAACTCTAAGAACCTGTTTAAACTCCTCATCATAAGAGGTTAAACATAGGGCAATATTACCCACAGCAAGTTCCCCTACCTTGTTAGCGTCGGATATTACTACGTCTCCACTTTTAATTTCGTATTGAACTGGTTGACCGTCTTCGCCTACTATAACGTTGCCAGTACTATCTTTTTGAGTATAATATATAACGTCGTTACTATTAACTACAAATATGCTATGTCCCATGATGCTTGGTGCAGATGTGGACTTAGAAAAAGCTATGTTTATAACGATAGTCAATAGTATTATTAAAACCATTAACACGGTTAATAGGGTTTTAAAAAACTTGGATACTTTATTAGTCTTAGCCATTTTACTTTAATACTTCCTTTCTAAATAGTAAGATATTAGTAGATTATATCACATATAATTAAAAATATTTTAGGATATTTTAAAAAATATTATTGACATATTTTTTATTTGTGATAGAATATACTTATGCTGAAATAGCTCAGTTGGTAGAGCAACGCATTCGTAATGCGTAGGTCGTGGGTTCAAGTCCCATTTTCAGCTTTAAAAATCGATAGTTTACAAAAGGCATCTATAGGTCGCAGTGTTAAATTACATTGCGACTTATTATATTATCCATTAACTAAAACGCATAGAACGGCTAAAGTGCCGTTCTATACTATAGTAATAGAGTTAAAATTCCATCTTCTTTTCAAAGTAAGATACTAAGTCGTCTATGTTTACTCTTTCCTGTTCCATAGTATCTCTATCACGAACGGTTACGCAGTTATCCTTTTCGATAGTATCAAAGTCGATAGTGACGCAGTAAGGAGTACCTATTTCGTCTTCACGTCTGTAACGCTTGCCTATAGTACCAGTTTCGTCGTAGTCTACATTGAACTTTTTAGCTAACATAGAGTATACCTTTTGAGCAGGTTCTCTTAACTTTTTAACTAAAGGTAGTACTGCAACCTTGTAAGGGGCTAATGCTGGGTGGAAGTGCATAACGTTTCTAACTTCTACCTTTTCGTTGCCGTTCTTGTCTACGGATTTAATCTCTTCTTCGTCGTAAGCCTCGCATAGGAATGCTAATAGTACTCTATCAGCACCAAGAGAAGGTTCTACTACGTAAGGAATGTACTTTTCGTTAGTTTCAGGGTCAAAGTATCTTAAATCCTTGCCACTGCATTCAATGTGTCTGCCAAGGTCGTAATCGGTTCTGTCTGCAATGCCCCAAAGTTCACCTCTACCGAATGGGAAGTCGTATTCTATATCTGTAGTAGCCTTAGAGTAGAACGAAAGTTCTTCTTTTTCGTGGTCACGGAATACTACATTATCCTTATTAATACCAAGAGATAGTAGCCAGTCCATACAGTATTGTTTCCAGTAGTCGAACCATTCTAAGTCGGTATCAGGTTTACAGAAAAATTCAAGTTCCATCTGTTCGAACTCACGAGTTCTAAAGATAAAGTTACCAGGGGTAATTTCGTTTCTAAAAGACTTACCTACTTGACAGATACCAAAAGGTAACTTCTTTCTTGAAGTTCTTTGAACGTTAGCAAAGTTTACAAATATACCTTGTGCAGTTTCTGGTCTTAGATATACTTCGTTTTTGCTATCTTCGGTAATACCAGTATAGGTTTTAAACATAAGGTTAAAGTTTCTAATTTCAGTAAAGTTAGACTTGCCACAGTTAGGACATACTACGTTGTGTTCTTTTATAAATTCAGCCATCTGTTCAAAGTTCCAACCTGCTGGATTTTCGCCAGTTTGGTCTTCAATGAGTTGGTCTGCTCTATGACGAGTTTTACACTCTTTGCAGTCCATTAGAGGGTCGGAGAAGCCACCAACGTGTCCCGAAGCCACCCAAGTTTGAGGGTTCATAATAATAGCACAGTCTATACCTACGTTATATGGGCTTTCTTGAACGAACTTTTTCCACCAAGCCTTTTTAACGTTGTTTTTTACTTCTACGCCAAGAGGACCGTAGTCCCATGAGTTAGCAAGCCCGCCGTATATTTCAGAACCTGCATATACAAAGCCTCTTGACTTAAAAAAGTCTACTAACTTTTCCATAGATTTTTCACTGTTAGATAACATATACTTAACCGTCCTTATAGTATAATATTTTAGTTGAACGTTCTTTATAGTTAAAGAACTTCCCTTACTGTGGGCATTAACTCCGACTGTTCTCCGCCGTACTAACTATATAATTCATTTTACTATTATATACTATTTATTCGGGTTTGTCAACGAAAAATATACTATTTATGGACTTCCAAATATTATCCACAAGATATAATACCCAAAAAAACGTTACAATTAATTTTAAAAACCACTTGAAATATCTATTAAAACGTGGTATAATATATATTGCATATTACATGATACATGAGTAGACTATGTGGTAGCGTGAACGTTATTTAGTTTACGAGGAAAGTCCGAGCATCGTAGAGCAAAATAGTTGCTAACGGCAACCGAGGGCGACCTTAGGGCAAGTGCAACAGAAATAGACTACCTTAGCAATAAGGTACAGGTGGAAAGGCGAGGTAAAGGCTCACCAGAGTATATGAGAGTATACTGCTATGTAAACCCTATTTGATGCAACGTCTATTGGTACAGTACTATCTTAACACCTGCTCGGTGGATAGTCTGTAATGACGGCTTTAACCATGTGGCGACATATGGTATAGATAAATTACCACACTCGACAGAACTCGGCTTATCGGTCTGGTCATTATATATTTACTGCTTTAAAATCGGGTTGTGTCCCGATTTTTTTATATTACTAATTAATTTAAGGGGACTTTTATGAAAAAACTTCTAATATGTAGCATTATACTACTACAAATACTTATATTTTCGGCTTGCAATACTAACACTAACGATAGCACTAACTTAGAAACTAATACTACGTACTCTAAAGAAGACTGCTTTTTAGCATTTGTGGATAGCAAAATTACTATGTACATACCTAACTACTATACACAGACTTCCTCGCAGTATATAGACAAGTTCTACATTCGTGA
This sequence comes from uncultured Oscillospiraceae bacterium, assembly GCA_934444765.1. Lineage (GTDB taxonomy): Bacteria > Bacillota > Clostridia > Oscillospirales > Ruminococcaceae > UBA5884. The sequence goes on along the minus strand of CAKSDC010000001.1, from coordinate 158,063 downwards.
TAACGTAGCTACTATTATGCTAACCGAAGATACTAACTATAGCATAAGCAACACCGATATAGATACATACTATAATAATGCCATTCAGCAATACTCTAATACCTTTGATGAGTTTAATGTGATATCTACACAAGACGTAGACTACTCTTTTAAGGGTACTGGCAAAATTGTAGAATTTTCTTATACCATATACGGTAAAGATGAAGCTAAAGATATGTCTTGTTATGCTGAATATATTCTGCTCAACAATCGTACATATATAATAACTTGCTCTACTACTTCAGATACGTACCAAACCTATAGAGACGACTTTGTATACGCCGTAAGCACCATTACTATTAACGATTAATCGCCACTACTTAGCACTTATCGTTTACAAGCATACTAAACTTGCAGTTGACATACTCCTATTTTTATAGTAGAATTAAGTTGTATAACTATTTAATAGTATCTGCTATTAATATTTTTAAGTTCGGATTTAATGGAACGTATTAATATACTCTTCCGTTAATAATACTATGTTGTGTAAGGTATTTTTTCTAAGTACTTAATAACTCTATCATTTTGAACTTTCTACCCATGCTACACTCTACACTCAAAATGAACCTACTTATTTTTTCTAATTTAGTAAAAATACTCTATACAGAACGTGTTTAATATTAATATTTCAAGAAAAGAGGTAAAATATGACAAAAAATGAAATTGGCAATACCATGCCACAAAGGGACAGTAAACCTTCTAAAACTGCAAGGAGAGACGTTCGTAAAACTCCAGTTAAGATTATTCCTTTAGGTGGTCTTAATGAGATTGGCAAGAATATGACCGTTATAGAATGTGCCAACGATATGTTCATTATAGACTGCGGTTTAGCGTTCCCAGATGCCGAAATGCTCGGTGTAGATATAGTACTACCAGACTTTACCTATATAGAGCAGAATAAACAAAAACTTAGAGCTATAGTTCTTACACACGGTCATGAAGACCATATTGGCGGATTAACCTATCTACTAAAGCGTGTTAAAGTTCCCGTATACGGTACTAAACTAACTCTTGCATTAGTAGAGAGCAAACTAAAAGAATGCAATATGGCTGATAAGGTCAGTTTAAACGTTATAGAACCTCGTAAGAGTGTACGTGCGGGTTGTATGTCCATAGAGTGTATTAACGTAAACCACTCTATACCTGGTTCTATTGGATTAGCCATTCATACACCTGCGGGCGTGCTAATTCATACTGGCGACTTTAAAATAGACTATACCCCTATAAACGGTAAGATTATCGACTTAGGTAGATTTGGAGAGTTAGGCAATAAGGGAGTATTAGCTTTAATGTCCGATTCCACTAACGCTGAACGCCCAGGGTATACTAACTCTGAAAGAACTATAGGCAACTCTTTCGATAACCTATTCGCACAGGCTGGCGATAAAAGAATTATTATAGCTACGTTCTCTTCTAACATTCACAGAATACAACAGATTTTCGACAGTGCTATTAAACACGATAGAAAGGTTGCACTATTCGGCAGAAGTATGATTAACGTAGTCATGATAGCTATGGAACTTGGCTATCTTAACGCCCCTGAAGACCTTATCATAGATATAGAAACTATAGACGAATACGAACCTAAGCAGATAGTATTAATTACTACTGGTTCTCAAGGTGAACCAATGTCCGCACTAACTCGTATGGCTATGAACGACCACAAGAAGGTGAACATAAACTCTACCGACTTTATCATCATATCGGCTAAGCCTATCCCTGGTAACGAAAAGTACGTAACTAAGGTAATCAACGAACTTATGAAATCGGGTGCAGAGGTAATATCCGAAGGTATGTATGAAGTACACGTATCAGGTCACGCTTGCCAAGAGGAGTTAAAGTTGATACTCGCTCTTACCAAACCGAAGTTCTTCATACCTGTACACGGTGAGTATAAACATCTAAAGTGTCATAGACAGTTAGCCATTGAAATGGGTATTCCTAAAGAGAACATCATGTTAGCCGAAATAGGCAACGTAATAGAACTCGATGGCGTAGATATGAAACTTGCTACTCCAGTACCTGCTGGTAGACTATTAGTAGACGGTTTAGGCGTTGGCGATATAGGTTCTATCGTACTACGTGATAGAAAACATCTTAGTCAAGACGGTCTAATAATAATATCCATAGTAATGGAACGCAACACTAAACGTGTAGTATCAGGTCCTGATATAATATCAAGAGGATTTGTATACGTTAGAGAGTCTGGCCCATTAATAGAAGAGGCTCGACGTGTTGCATCCAGTACCATTCATAACTGCACTCGTGGTGAACTTAACGAATGGAACTATTTAAAGGCTAAACTTCGTGACGTACTATCGGACTATATATATACCAAAACTAAACGTAGTCCTATGATACTTCCTATACTAAACGAAATATAGTATATACCTATAGCATAAACGTAGGGTGGTGATTTCTTAACTTTGAAGTACAATATTTCTATACTAAAAGTATGCTTAATGTTTACGTATATAATAGTGTTAGCACTATCTATAGCGTTTTTAAAGTATAACATATTGGTATCTATGATATCGTTTGCCATATCTATAATAGTTGGCATGATGGCAGTATACAATATAAATAGCATTAAACAAAATCTGTATGGGTTCTTTATGGATACCAATAACAAGACGCTTCGTTTTCAGGACTGTGCATTATACGAATATCCTAACCCTTTAGTGATAATAGATAATAATGATACTATAGTATGGTACAATAAAAAGTTTTTAAGCTACTTTAAAGACCATAACGAACTATTCGGTCAAAAGATAGACGAAATACTAAGTACCAACATAAAAGTGTTAAGAAAGTCACGTGAAAACACTCTTGAAGTCTCCTTGGGAAACAATACCTATACTATATCCATAGTACCATATGGCGACTATTCCTCGGAACTCTCCATGGTACACTTTATAGACGTTACAGAATACAAAGAGATTTCTACTATATATGAAAATTCTAAACCTGTAGTAATGTTTATTACTATAGATAACTTTGATGACATCTTCCAAAACTCCAAAGAAAGCGACAAAGCACGTATTCAAGCTACTGTGGAAACTCTAATAGAAGACTATCTATCTAAATACGACTGTGTAGTCAGTAGAGTGGCACACGATAAGTATACCATAGTAACGCATCAAGAACACGTATTGGAGATTATGGATAAAAAGTTTAACATATTAGATAAGGCACGTGAAATAGTAACTAACGATAAACTAAACCTAACACTATCTATAGGCGTAGGTATGGGCTTTGATAGTATCTCCGAAAGTGAACTATCAGCCAAACAAGCCCTTGATATGGCACTCGGTCGTGGTGGCGACCAGTGTGCCATTAAAAATTTTGATGGTAGCTTTCAATTTTTCGGTGGAGTATCTAAGGGTATAGAAAAACACTCTAAAATAAAGTCAAGAATTATAGCTACTGCCATTCAAGAACTTATCAGCAATTACGATAACGTGTATATTATGGGGCATCGATTTGGTGACTTAGACTCTATAGGTAGTGCCATAGGTTTAAGCGATGCCGTACAACAGATGGGCAAGCGTGCCTATGTGGTTACAGACTTCAACAAAACGTTAGCAAGTCCGCTAATACAGTATCACATAGAACACTCCGACCACAACACCTTTATAGACGTTGATACTGCTATAGAAAACTTTAAAAACTATAATAGTTGTCTAATAGTGGTGGATACTCACAATAAGATGATACTCGAAAGTAAGGCACTATACGAAATGGCTAATCAGATTATAGTAATAGACCATCACCGCAAAAACGTGAACTTTATAGATAACGCCGTAATCTTTCACCATGAACCGTTTGCTTCTTCAGCTTCGGAAATGGTTACAGAACTAATTCAGTACTTTAAGATACCTAACAAAATATCCTCATACTCTGCTGACGCTCTGCTATCGGGTATAATGTTAGATACCAAAAACTTTATTATGAAGACTGGTGTTAGAACGTTTGAGGCTGCCGCATTCTTAAAAAAGAACGGTGCGGATACTATAGCCGTTAAAAGTCTATTTTCTAATACTATAGAGTCGTACAAGGCTAAGTCTAAAATAGTAGCAAGTGCAGACATCTATAAACGTTGTGCCATTGCGGAAACTGAAGAGGATATCAAAGATATTAGAATAGTAGCTCCACAGTCTGCGGACGAACTACTAAACATTACCGACGTAGACGCATCTTTCGTCATATACAAGACTAACGACTGTATAAACATATCGGCAAGGTCTTTGGGAAAGATGAACGTTCAAATAGTTATGGAAAAGTTGGGCGGTGGTGGACATCAAACCATGTCAGCTACACAACTTCATGAATGCACTATGAAAGATGCATACTTAATGCTAATATCTGCTATAGATACTACCCTTGCAGATATCAACGGTAGTACTAACTAATTACGTTATATCGTGATAGTTTAAACATACAAGCACTATCACTATAGTATATATTTTTTCTACTTGAAAGGAGTTTTTTAAATGAAAGTTATTCTATTACAAGACGTTAAAGGTACTGGTAAAAAAGGCGACGTTAAAGAGGTCGCAGACGGTTACGCAAGAAACTTTTTAATCAAAAAGGGTGTAGCTGTAGAAGCTAACTCTAAAAATATGAACGAATTACAAGGTCAAAAGTCTTCGGCACAACACAAGATAGACTTAGAAATCGAAAATGCTAAAAATATTCAGCAGACTATAGACGGTAAAAAAGTTACCATTAAGGCTAAGGCTGGCAAGAACGGTAAACTATTCGGTTCTGTTACAGCTGGACATATTGCCGACGCTATAGAACAACAGTTTGGTGTTAAAATAGAAAAGAAAAAGATATCTTTAAAGTTGGAAATTAAAGCCTTTGGTTCATATGAAGCAGATATTAGACTATACAAGGGTATAAACGCTAAGATTACCGCTCAAGTGTTGGAGGCTTAACAGTGGACGAACAGTTAAACTCTATTATGGACGTTCCTAAGAGTTTAGACGCTGAACAGTGTGTTATAGGCTCTATACTAATAGACGATACTGTATGTTCTACAGTAGTAGAGTGTATGTCACCTAAACATTTTTATGATGATACTACTTCTAAACTATTTAGCATAATCTCCCGAATGTCTTTCACTGGTATGTCTATAGACCCTATACAAGTACTAAATGAAAGTCTAAATGAGGGAGTATTCGATAACGAAGTTACGGGCAACCACTACATAGCCGATATTATGAGTAAAGTTCCTACCGTAGCCAACGTAAAAAGCTATTGCAACATAGTATTAGAAAAGTATCATCTAAGATGTCTATTGAATATCTCTAACAAGATTAAAGATAGTATAACCTCTGGTAAGATGTCCTCTCAGGAAATATTAGAAACTACTGCACAGTCCATATTCGATATTAGACAGGGTAACGAACAACATGGATTAGTTCCTATTAGCGATATTATGATTAGTACCTACGATAGCCTTTCTAAAATGGCTGGTTTAGATAGCGAATTCTACAGAGGACTATCTACAGGTTTTAATAACTTAGACGCTAAAATTTCGGGACTTAATAAGTCAGACTTAATAATAATAGCGGCACGTCCTGGTATGGGTAAGACTTCGTTTGCTATGAACATAGCTACTTCGGTAGCTAAAAACTACGACAAGCAAGTAGCTATATTCTCATTAGAGATGTCAAGCGAACAGTTAGCCTCCAGAATGTTAGCTTCGGAGGCTTTAATAGACAGTTACAAGTTGCGTTCTGGTAAGATACAAGGTGACGATTGGGTTAAGATAGCCTATGTAGCTCATAACATTCATAACTTTAATATGTATATAGACGATACCGCAGGTATCACTGTACAGACTATCAAAGCAAGGTTACAGAACATAAAAAATCTTGGATTGGTAGTAATAGACTACTTGCAGTTAATGTCCTCTAACTTACGTTCCGATAACAGAGTAGCTATAGTTTCAGAGATTACTCGTAGTGTTAAGATTATGGCTAAAGACTTAAACGTACCCGTAATACTACTATCGCAACTTTCAAGAGGCCCTGAAAGTCGTACCGATAAGCGTCCACTACTTTCCGACCTTAGAGAGTCTGGTTCTATAGAACAGGATGCCGATATAGTACTGTTTCTATATCGTGACTCTTACTACAATAAGGCTTCGGAAGAAAAGAACATCAGTGAATGTATAGTAGCTAAAAACCGTCACGGCGAACTGGGTACGGTCAAACTCGGTTGGAACGGTACATATACTAAGTTCACCAACTTAGAAACCAAACTAACAGACCCATTCTCTTAAACCGTATTAATGTTATATTAATATAGTATAAGTACAATATATACTGGAGGTTTTATACTTGATATTAAAAGTTAAAGATACCATTAATAAGTATAGCATGATACAAAGCGATGATACTATCTATGTAGGGTTGTCAGGTGGTGCAGATAGCGTATCGTTACTACTAACACTATGCGAACTCAAACCGCTATACGGTATAAGTATACACGCTATCCATATTAACCATCAGTTACGTGGTGAAGAAAGTTTTAGAGACGAAAACTTTTGTGTGGAACTATGCAATAGGTTAAACGTTCCTATTACGGTTAAGCGTATAGACGTAACTTCTTACTGTAACTCTCATAAGGTATCTACCGAAGAAGGTGCAAGAATACTTCGCTATAAGGCGTTCGATGAAGTGGCTAACGGCAACAAGATAGCCACTGCACATACTCTTTCGGACGATTGCGAAACTATACTATATAACCTGTCACGTGGTGCAGGTATTAAAGGATTAATAGGCATTCCACCAGTTAGAGACAACATCATTAGACCTTTAATAGCTTGTACTCGTAGCGATGTAGAAGAGTATCTAAGACTAAATCACATGGATTACGTTACCGATAGCACTAATCTATTAGACGATTACACCCGAAACAAGGTTAGACACAACGTAATACCAGTACTAAAGAGTATAAATCCTAAGTTTGAACATAAGGTATTAGATACTATTTCTATACTACAAGAAGAAGACGACTATATACAAAGTTCAGTAGACAGCATATACGATAAGTATATATCTAAAGACGGTACTACTTTAGATACCGACCTTAGAACTCTACATAGTGCGGTGCGTCATCGCATTATAGCAAGACTATTTAAGTCTAACGGTTTAGAATACAGTCGTGAAAAAATACTATCTATAGATACTATAATCCTTAGTGGTGGAAAAATCAACATAACTAAAGATGTTTATACTATATCAAATATGGGCAATCTTTCAATAGTGACTATTCCAGATAGTAATAGTATATACTCTTCCGAAAGTGTAGAATTAGTACTAAATGGGAAAGTTAGTCTATTTAACAAAACTATCGGGTTAGAACTACAGAAAAATACCACATTTATTAATAGAAAATTAACAAATTATATTGTAGATTATGATAAAATACAAGGTGTGATACACGCAAGAGGTAGAATATTCGGCGATAAGGTTCGCTTACAAGGTAGAGGATTTACCTCATCGGTAAAAAAACTATTAAACCAAAAAGTTCCTAAAGAACTTCGCAATACCCTATGCTTTATAACCGATGACTATGGTATAATAGCTATGGAAGGTTTTGGTGTAGCTCAAAGAGTGGCTTGCGATAATAGTACAAAAAACTTTTTGTGTATTACCATACTACAAAATAGTATCTAATATATTAGATAGTACCATATTACCTTTGCACACGTTACAGATATACACTCTGTAATACTATTGTAGATAATTCCGTATATACTATACATACGGACAAAAGATTGGAGTGAATTTTATAGTGCCACCAAAAAAAAATAATAGGGGTATCTTTGCCTATGGTGTAATATTGGCTCTATTGATAGTTACTGTGATAATGTTCAATAATCCATTTTCTGCTACACCACAAAAAGAATATACCTATTCAGAAATTATGTCATACTTTGACAACTACGAAGTATCTAAGATGACACTGGATTTGGGTACGGGTGAATTGGTCATCGAAGTGCCTAAAACAGACGGTAGCGACGACGAAAAGGAAGTTATTAACTACACAGTCCCTAACGTAAACGTATTCCTACAGGATACTCACTCAGACACCAACGACTATCGAAAAGAGTATAACAAACTACACCCTAACGCACCTCTACAAGAAGACTATTACAAGATTACAGATAACTCTTGGCTTGTTACAGTAATCCCTACTGTAATATTTGCTGCTATTAGTATAGGTTTAATAGTGTTTATGATGCGTCAAACCAGTGGTGGTGGTAAGTATACTAACTTCGGTAAAGCTGGCATTAAGCCTCAGGGAAAAAATAAGACTACCTTTAAAGACGTTGCAGGTGCTGACGAGGAAAAAGCCGAAATGGCTGAAATTGTAGACTTTTTAAAAAATCCTAAAAAGTATACCGATATGGGTGCAAGAATTCCTAAAGGTGTACTACTGTTAGGCCCTCCTGGTACTGGTAAGACTTTATTAGCAAGAGCCGTAGCTGGTGAAGCTTGTTGTCCATTCTTCCCTATTTCGGGTTCTGACTTCGTGGAAATGTTCGTAGGTGTAGGTGCTTCAAGAGTTAGAGACCTATTTGAACAGGCTAAAAAGAACGCACCTTCTATTATATTCATAGACGAAATAGACGCAGTAGGTCGTCACAGAGGTGCTGGTCTTGGTGGTGGTCACGATGAACGTGAACAGACACTAAACCAACTATTAGTAGAAATGGACGGCTTTACTGGTAACGATAGCGTAATAGTAATAGCCGCTACTAACAGACGTGATATATTAGACCCTGCCTTACTTCGTCCTGGTCGTTTTGATAGACAGATATTAGTAAGCTATCCTGACGTTAAAGGTAGAGAGGAAATATTAAAGGTTCATACTAAAAAGAAACCTCTTGCTCCAGACGTAAACTTAAAGACTATAGCTCAAACTACTGTAGGCTTTACTGGTGCAGACTTAGAAAACTTAGTAAACGAAGCCTCTTTATTAGCAGTTAGAAGTAATCGTCAAGCCATAAACATGGCGGATATAGAAGAGGCTACTATTAAAGTAATAGCAGGTCCAGAAAAGAAGTCTAAAGTGGTATCCGATAAAGAAAAGCGTTTAACTGCTTATCATGAATCTGGTCACGCTATATGTACTTTTAACTGCCCTACTCAAGATAAGGTACACCAAGTATCTATTATCCCTCGTGGTATGGCAGGCGGATTTACTATGTCCCTACCAGAATATGACAAGTCTTTCGTTAGCAAGAGCGAGATGGAAGAAAACATAGTAACTCTATTAGGTGGTAGAGTGGCAGAAAAACTGATAATACACGACATATCTACAGGAGCCTCTAACGACTTAGAAAGGGCTACTAATATTGCTCGTAGCATGGTTACTAAGTACGGCTTTAGCGAAAACTTAGGTGCTATGGTATATGGCAATCAGCAAGGCGAAGTATTCCTTGGCAGAGACTTCAACAGTACTCCTAACTACTCCGATAACGTAGCGTACGAAATAGATACCGAAATGCGTCAGATTATCGAAACGGGTTACAATAAGGCTGAACAGATACTAAAAGACAATATCGATAAACTCCACTTCTTAGCTAAGTATCTAATGAAGTACGAAAAGATAGACGGTGAACTCTTTGAAAAGATTATGAAAGATGAAGTCGGTGAAGAAATCTTCCAAGATGACAACACCAATAGTACTTCCGATACCACTATCGAACAGGCTAAACTACAAGATACTAAAGCAGATACTACTTCTGTAGAGATTAAACCTACTATAGATACCACTACTACAGATAACACTAACGATAACTCTACTAAAGAATAGTATATATCTAAAGATAAAGAAGATACTCCCCTTACACACAGTAAGAGGAGCATTTTTTTAGCAATTCTATACTTTTACTTAATAAGCCATACCTAACTGAATGGCTTTTAAATTAGCATCTATTAGATGCGACTTCTTAGGTGGCACTACGTGTTCAAAGGCTTTTTTTATGGTATCCATGGCACATATGCCAGTTTCTTTCATAAAGTTGCCCAACAGTACTATATTAGCCATACCATGAAGACCGTTTTCGTCTGCTATTTGAGTAGCTGGTATATAGTGACATTCTATGTCATCACGTGGCGACCTATCAGGTACTAAGGTACTATCTATAAAAGCCTTACCCTTAGATTGAACCTTATCTATAAACTTAATATATGAAGGTTGGTTCATAGCTATTAATACGTTAGGTTCGGTAACTAAAGGCGAACCTATAATATCTTCCGAAATACACACGCTACAGTTAGCAGTACCGCCACGCATTTCAGGACCGTATGAAGGTAACCAAGTAACCTCTTTATCGTCTAACAGACCACAATATGCTAAAACTTTACCTGCAAACAGTATGCCTTGACCTCCAAACCCTGCAAGAATTACTTCGGTAGTCATAATTACTTCTCCTCTCCAATATCTTTGTATACACCTAAAGGATAGTATGGAATACATTCAGTTCTAATTCTTTCCAACGCTTCAAGAGGTGTCATGCCCCAGTTAGTAGGACAAGAAGAGAGTACTTCCACTATAGAAAAACCTTTCTTTTCCTGTTGATATCTAAACGCTTTGCGAATAGCATCTTTGCAGTCTTTAATGTTGGCTATGCTATCAACAGAGGTTCTTTGTGCTAAAGCAGTACCACTAAGAGTAGCTAACATTTCGCACATACGCACTGGATATCCTGCCACGTTAGTATCTCTACCATAAGGGGTAGTCTGTGTAACCTGATTAGGTAGTGTAGTAGGTGCCATTTGACCACCAGTCATTCCGTATATAGTGTTATTTATAAATATTATAGTAATATTTTCGCCTCTGGTGGCACTATGAACCGTTTCGGCAGTACCTATTGCAGCAAGGTCGCCGTCGCCTTGATATGTAAATACATACTTGTTAGGATTGGCTCTTTTTACACCAGTAGCTACGGCTGGCGCTCTACCATGAGGAGCTTCTATCATATCACAACCAAAGTAGTCGTAAGCAGTAACCGAACATCCTACAGGACATATACCTATAATGTCGCCTTCTATGTTCATTTCGTCTATTACCTCGCAGACTAACCTATGTACTATACCGTGTGTACAACCTGGGCAGTAAGTAGTAGAAACGTCTAATAAAGAGTGTGGTCTTTCAAAGATTATAGCCATTACTTTACACCTCCAGAGAGTTCAATAATCTTGTTAAGTACTTCTTTAGGAGTAGGAATAACACCGCCAGTTCTACCAAAAAACGATACTGGTTTAGAACAGTTAATAGCCAACTTAACATCGTCTACCATTTGTCCCATAGACATTTCTACACATAGTAGCTGACTACAAGACTTAGTATCTCTATTAATCTCTTCTACTGGGAAAGGCCATAGTGTAATAGGTCTAAACAGACCAGCCTTAATGCCCATACTTCTTGCTTCTATGACTGCCGACTTAACTACTCTGGCACTTGCACCATAGGCTACTAATACTATATCGGCATCATTGGTAAGATAGCTTTCGGACATATGTAGTTCTTGCTCCACTACTTTGTAGCGTTTAAAACGTTCTAATATAGTATGTTCAAGCTGTTCAGCGTTTAAGTATAACGAATTTATTATATTATGCTTTCGCTTATTGCCGTGACCGTTACAAGCCCAATCTTTATTGAACGTGTTATGTTTAAGTTCTGGGAAAGTAACAGGTTCCATCATTTGACCCAATAGACCGTCTGCTAATATCATAGCAGGCATACGGTATTGGTCGGCACTATCGAACGCCTTAACGGTTAAGTCTATAATCTCTTGAACGGATGCTGGAGCAAATACTAATATATGAAAGTCTCCATGTCCTAATCCCTTAGTAGCTTGCCAATAGTCCGATTGCGATGGCTGAATACCTCCCAAACCTGGACCACCTCTTTGAACGTTTACTATTACTCCCGGTAGGTCGCAACCTGCCATATAGGATATACCTTCGGACTTTAAAGAAATACCTGGCGACGACGATGAAGTCATAGCTCTAACTCCTGACGCAGAGGCTCCTAACACCATATTTATAGCGGCAATTTCGGACTCTGCTTGTAAGAACACACCGCCTTCTACATTCGGCATACGTTTAGACATATACGCAGCAAGTTCTGTCTGTGGTGTAATAGGATATCCAAAATAACACTTACAACCCACTCTAATAGCAGTTTCGGCAAGAGCCTCATTACCTTTCATTAAATTTCTTTCCAAACTAATCACCCCGACTTACTTTTCTATAGTTATAGCACAATCGGGACACATTATAGCACACATTGTACAACCTATACACTGCGAATTATCTATACAAGTAGCAGTAAAGTACCCCTTTGAGTTACGTTTTTCTTTTTGAATAGCGACTATTTTTTTTGGGCATACGGAAGTGCATAACGCACAACCTTTGCATTTTTCAAAGTTTACCGTCATTAGTGCCATTTTCTCGCTTCCTTTCAATTCCAAAAAGAGTAGAGCCTAACGGCTCGTACTATATTTATAATCTATAATAATCCATAAATATTAAACTAACATTAGTATTCTGTTATCTTTCCCAGATAGGTTTAACGTATCGTTTAATATAGTATGCGTCGTCTTGTTTAACGTTATCGGCTAAGGCATAATATGGATACGCCGTTCTTACTATAGGCAAGTTAGACAGTTTAGCCACGCCCTCGGCAAAAGGTCGTGAACTTTCCACCGTTAGTATAGTAGTTTCATCTCCAAGATTGGAGTTGTTAATAATACCAGTATGCCTAATACGAGAAGATGCTTCTATACTTTGCATAACTTCGAAAGCCTCTTCAGGAGTTTTAGTAAGGTATCTATAGCCGTTTATTACGTATAGCATATCTAAACTATCGCTATAGTTAGATAGCATATTAGAATACTGTCCCAAAGCATAAGCCCCCATATCGTCGCCACCAACGTCTATTAATAGATAGCCGTCTTCTTTAACTACACTCTCGATACCAAAAGTAATAGCGGGAGTATCTAAGTTAGTGTTAGCGAATACCGAACTTATTAACTCAACGTTTTTATCTTTAAACAGTGACTTAAAGTCGGCAGTACGGAAGTATGGATTTACAGTATCTAAGTCTATAACCGAAACTTTAGAACCCTTATCGGCAAGTTCCAAAGCCATATTTACACACATATTAGTCTTACCTGCACCGTAGTGACCAGTTAGTATAGTAATCTTTTTCATAGTATTATAATACCTTTCTAAACCAAAACGCACCATGTTGATACTATATACTTAGTTAATAATGGTAATATTTTTGATATCTATTCTATAAGTATATAGTAGTCTTTGCATTAATAATTATAACATAGTATTTAGTTTAAATCAAGAGTTTTATATTAAACTGCTACACTTTTTAGACGTTATAACACCAAAAATATGACTGTTTTTCACAAAATACTGGATATATATACACTAAAAATTTAAAACCAAGTATATAGCAAAAAAGTACACTTTTAAGAGTATAAAAGTGTACTTTGCTATAGTATTAATAGTTACGTATTTACTATTCAGCCTCGGTAGTTTCTTCAGCTGAACTATCGTCTGCACTGGTTTCTTCTGCGGAACTTTCTTCATCTGAACTATCATCAGCAGAAGTTTCTTCGCTATCACTATCGCCACCGTTGGAGGCAGAACCTGTAGCAGATACTGTAAAGGTTATCTCTAAAGTAGAGAAGTTATCGAAAGTAGAAGCTGGTACTACTTGTGCGGATATACCAGAGATATCACCGTCAGCAGTCCAAACGCCTTCGGTAGGAGCTTCGGTAACATAAGAGTTGAATATGTTAGAACGTAGGTTGCCGTCTTCGTAGTTATTGTAGTTCTTAGAAGTTAGTTCTACTTCGGTACCGTCTACTACTATGCTATCTACAGTAATAGCGTATTCTTGATTAGGGAATAAAGTTTCACCATTCTTGATTACTATTGCACAGAATGAGCAACCACCTATGCTATCTACACCGTTCATGCCTACAGCGTCTTCATTAGAAGCGTCTAAACTTACAGTATAAGTACCTTCGCCGTCGATATGTGCTACTTGTGCACCGTAAGATAGAGGTTCCATATCTTCACCGCCGTATTGTAGCCACCATTGAGAGTCACCAAAAGCAAGATAAGCGTCGCCGTCTTCTGCTACTGTGCCTTCTGGAAGTACATAAGCAGTAGTTTCTTCTTCTTCTGCCTCAGTAGTTTCGTCAGCAACTGTAGTTTCCTCTTCTTCTGCTTCGGTAGTTTCTTCAGCAGTAGTAGTGGTAGTAGTAGTATCGTCGGAAGCAGTATCTCCAGTATCTTTGCTACCGCAAGCGGTCATCATAGTAGATAACATTAAAATAGACATTAATATTGCAAGTTTCTTTTTCATAGTATAATCTCCTTAACTCAAAAGATATATTCTCCATACACGTTAGTATGAATTAACCGTATTTTTCCATACATTATAAGCCTATCCAAGATTTAGTAATAAGTAATCGTTTTACCAATTTGATAACATTACTTTAGACTTATACTATATATAATACACTCAAACTTGCAAATTTTCAAGTAGAAACATTTGCAAGTTTAACTGCATTTTTTGTGCAAAAATGATATTATAGTATATTTAATACTCTAAAATATTAATATGGCATTAACTGAAACTGTATATACACTTCGGACTTTAAACCGTCTTGTGAACGTCTTTCTAACTTAGCAGTGACGGTATCCCCTGGTTGACTACCTTCTAAAGCACCCATTACGGATGAATAGTCGTATACGTCTATACCGTTTATTTGAGTTATTACGTCTCCAACTTTCAACTCTGTATTAGCTATGCTACAGTTTTGATTAATCTTAGATACTTCTATTTCGTTATTTTTAAAGTTGAACTCTATACCTATTTTAAATCTATTTTGAATTAGTCTTTCGGCACACTCTAAAGCGTCGTTGATACGTATAGCAAAGCCTAAACTTTCGTAAGTATCGTCTTCGGATATCTTTAAAGTAGTAATTCCTATTACTTGACCATACATATTAAACAATGCACCACCCGAACTTCCTGGACTTAATGCCGTATCGGTTTGGATATAGTTTACGTCGCTATCCACTGAAGATATATTATTTCTATCCAAACTTGAAACTATACCAGAAGTTACTGTACCTGTTAATCCTGCTGGATTTCCTATAGCTACTACCTGTTCGCCAAGGATTACGTCGTCGGAATTACCCATAGTAGCTACTTCTATGTTGGTATCGCTTGACTGTAACACTGCAACGTCTAAATCGGTATCCATGCCAACAAAACTTAGACTTAGTTGAGTGCCATCTTGTGTGATACCCACGATATAGTTAGCATCTTGTACTACGTGAGCGTTAGTTAATATATATCCTTGGTCACTGAACACTATTCCAGAACCCATTCCGTTTAGAGTTACGCCGTCTTTGGAAACGTATATAGCTAATACTGAACTTCCTGAATACTTAGCAACACCAGCTACAGTATACGTACCGTCTTCGTTCATATAGGTGCTATCGGAACGTTCTGGTGGGTTATACTGATTTATTACTATTCCGTCGTTTTTAGAAAAGTCATAGTTAGTGCTATCTTCAAGAGTAGTATTATCACTACTACCGATAGTGTCTTCCGCCTCTGCAAGATTAGGTTCGTTAATGCTTAGCACTATACACGATATAAATACCACCACACACACACACATGAACGTAGTAAACAACGCTATAGACTTTTTATTTACTACCGTCTTTACTGTACGTTCTTCTTTAGTGGACTTATAGAAGTTGTACATATCTACTAAGTGTTGCTTTTCTTCCTGTTCTTTAGTATTTTCACGTTCCTGTGAGTTATCCATAGTATTTAAAGTATCCACATTTTGAATAGGAGTAGTCTCGTTTAAAGTGTCATGTGAAGTAGTATCGGTATCTTTGTTATTGATATTATCTTCCATAGTTAAAAACCTTTCTTTGTAACTTGCTATTATATAATACTATTGTAGTTCGCTTTCATCGACTTCAAACTTGTAGCCTACACCCCAAACGGTAGTTAAAGACCACTTATCCGAAACGTTGTCTAATTTTTCTCTAAGTCTTTTAATGTGAACGTCTATAGTACGGGAGTCCCCATAGTATTCAAAGCCCCAAACCTCATCTAATAGTTGATTTCTTGTATATACTCTATTAGGGTTAGAGGCTAAGTAGAACAGTAGTTCTAACTCTTTAGGTGGAGTATCTTTAACTTCACCATTAATACGAAGTTCATACCTCGTCATATTGATAATTAGCTTATCGTACCTAACCTCTTTAACTTCGGCATCGGAAGACTTTTTACCACATCTACGATATACGGCTTTAACTCTTGCCATAACCTCTTTAATTTCAAAAGGTTTAGTAATATAGTCGTCTGCACCGAGTTCTAAACCCAAAACTTTATCGAACGTTTCGCTTTTAGCGGTAATCATAATAATGGCTATGTTGGACTTTCTTCTTACTTCCCTACATATTTGAAAACCGTCTATTTCTGGTAGACCTATATCCAGTAGTATTATATCAGGACATACATGGTTAAACTTTATTAGTGCGTCGTTGCCGTCATAGGCAAGAGTAACTGCAAAACCTTCTTTTTCCATATACTGTTTTAACAGTTCGCAAGTATTTCTATCGTCATCTACTATTAATGCTGTACCTATTGACAAAACTATCAGCTCCTTTAAGAATAATATTTTTAAGAATTTTTGAACTTTTTGTGACTTATTTTATTATAACATATTAACGAATTATGTACAAGTACTTTTCTAAAAAAATATGTACAAAATATGAACATTTTTTTGTACAAAAAATCCTGTACTAAGTGGGTACAGGATTTTAACATCTTAAATAATACCTTGCTACTATGTAGTAGGAGTGTATATAGGGTCAGAAACACTCTTATTAGTGTTAAAGTATTGGTCATCGGTTATAGCAGTACCATAACCAGCAGTAGCTCTTTCATTAGCAGGTACTGGATATCTACCCACGAATACAGAAGAACTCTTATCGGAAAATAGTGTGGATACTACTTTTAAAGTGCAAGTGTTTGGGTCGTCATAGTTGTTAGCGTCCACTTTAACGCACCAAACCTTGTCATCAAAGTCTATACCGAGTTTGGTTTTAATCTTTTCGACTGCCTTATTAGAAGTATCTGTACTATTTAGACTACTATAGCCATTACCACCGACTACCTTATCAACCTTACCTTCTAATTGATAGTCTTGACATACCGTAACGGCAGTATTAAATACAGTCTTAGCTTGACTGTTACAGGTCTTTAACTTAGAAGTTTTTATCCAATATGAGGCACTTGGAACTAACACTCCAGCAAGTACGCCTATAATAGCTATAACTACTATAAGTTCTACTAAGGTAAAGCCTTTTAACTTACGTTTCATCTTAAAATCGACCTCCCACAAAATAATAGAATACGCAACATATACTTAAATTATATCAGTATTTTAAATAAAAGTCAACGCATACACTTAAACGATACTACCAAATATTTGAATACTATTTTGTGAAAAGTATCAAATAAGTGCGAACTACTATAGTATTAGTGTTTCTATAATAGCGTTAGACACTAAAAAACCTTTAGCCGTTAGCGAAATGGTATCTTGTACTATGTTTAAATAGCCACAACGTTCAAGAGGTTTAGCTTTAGATAGTACTCTACTTTTATACTTTGGATATTTAGACATATCTAAACCTGTAGATAGTCTTAACGCTAACATTCCAACCTCTTCAAAAGTGTACGGACGTTCTTCAGTAACCTCTATAGGCTGAACTTTACAAGATATATATTCCTGAGTACTACAAGGCACACAAAAACGCTTTCCACCTATACAAGAGTGTGATGCACAACCTATTCCTAAGTAGTCCACGCATTGCCAATACTTGTTATTGTGTCTGCTTTGATACCCACTCTTTGCAAAGTTAGATACTTCATACTGAGCATAACCATACTGTTTAAAAACTTCTACAGACTTTAGATACATTTCCGCTACTACGTCGTCTACTGGCAACATGGAACGTATACTATCGTTACTATAAGGAGTACCCTCTTCTATCTTTAACATATAAGAAGATATATGTTGAATATCTAAACTGGCTAAAGTATTTAACGAATACTCTAAAGTATCCATAGTCTGATTAGGTATACCTATCATAAGGTCACAAGAAATGTTATTAAAGCCACAATCTATAGCGTTTTGAACGGTCTGTTTGCAGTCTTTAAAAGTGTTGTTTCTTCCCAGTAGTTTAAGTTCGCTATCTACACAGGATTGAACCCCTATAGATAGTCTATTAATGCCCATATTACGCAAAGCCTCTAACTTGGTAGTGTTTAAAGTCCTTGGATTAACTTCTAAAGTAACTTCGGAACGTTCGTCTATACCGAACGTATCCTTAGCGGTATCTACTATCTGTTTAAGAGTTTCTATAGGCATTAAAGACGGCGTACCACCTCCAAAGTATAGAGTATCTGCTTTTACGTCGTACTCTTTGGAATAGTATCGTAAGTTTCTAACTATAGCGTCGCCATACTCTATAGCGGTAGTTTTGGAGTATCTGTTAGAATAGAAGTCACAATATGGACACTTAGTAGCACAGAATGGAACGTGTATATATATACCTATCATTTTTTAGGCTTTTCGATATCGTTTCGGATACACTTTTCCACGTCGGGAGTAAATCCATCTATTATATTACTTACTAATAGTACTACTATCCACATACCCACTATAAAAGGATAGTTATTATGCCCAGCATTTTGGTTCATTTCGGTAATTAGAATTAATGCCATATACACAAAAGCTATTAGATATAGTACACTGTGTACTACAAGACTAATCTTACCGTTTACTATTCTTCTACCACAGTTTTTGCACTTAGTACCTTTGGAACTCATACCACCAGTGACCATTTTTTGAAATATAGATATGGTCTTTTTGTGACAGTGTGGACACTCATACATTAACATATATATCTCCCTTTCTATTAAGTTCAAACTATTATAGTTACTCATCAAGTTTTAGAACGGACATAAACGCTTCTTGAGGTACTTCTACAGTACCTAATTGACGCATACGCTTTTTACCTTCTTTTTGTTTTTCAAGAAGTTTCTTTTTACGGGTTATGTCGCCACCGTAACACTTAGCTAATACGTCTTTACGCATAGCTTTGATAGTTTCTCTTGCTATTACCTTACCACCTATAGAGGCTTGAACTGGTATTTCAAATAGCTGTCTTGGAATGTTTTCCTTTAGTTTTTCTACGAGCTTTCTTGCACGTGGATATGCCTTATCTACATGAACTATAAAAGATAGTGCGTCTACTATTTCGCCATTTAGTAGAACGTCTAACTTTACTAACTTAGAAGGTGCATAACCTATCATTTCGTAGTCAAAAGAGGCGTATCCTTTAGTACGGGATTTTAAAGCGTCAAAGAAGTCGTATACTATTTCACATAGTGGAAGTTCATAGTGCATCTCAACACGAGTTTCGTCTAAGTAGGTCATGTTTTTGAACGTTCCACGTCTATCTTGACATAGGTCCATTATATTTCCTACGTACTCCGAAGGTACTAATATACTTGCCTTAACCATAGGTTCTTCTGCACTACTGATTAATGCAGGGTCTGGATAGTTAGTAGGATTGTCTATATATACTTCGTCGCCATTGGTTAGGTTTACTTTGAACACTACCGACGGTGCAGTAGTAACTAAGTCTAAATTATACTCACGTTCCAAACGTTCTTGAATTATTTCCATGTGTAGCAAGCCTAAAAATCCACAACGGAAACCAAAACCGAGTGCTATAGAAGTTTCTGGTTCAAAAGATAGAGAAGCATCGTTCAGTTGTAGCTTTTCAAGAGCGTCTCTTAAATCGCCGTATTTAGTACTATCGGCTGGATATATACCCGAATATACCATAGGATTTACTTTTCTATAACCTGATAAAGCCTCAGTACAAGGATTATCTGCATTGGTTACGGTATCACCTACACGAGTATCACCTATACTCTTAATAGATGCTGAAATATATCCTACTTCACCTACCGATAGCTTGCCAACGTTTATATGCTGATTAGTAGTCATATAACCAGCCTCTACTACGGTAAATTCCGAACCTGTAGACATAAGTCTAATAGTATCGCCAACCTTAACGTTACCCTGTTTAATTCTAACGTAGATTATTACACCTTTGTAACTGTCATAGTAGCTATCGAATATCAACGCTTGTAGAGGTGCGTCGTTATCGCCTTTAGGTGCTGGAATATCGGTAACTATTCTTTCCAATACTTCTTCCACGTTTAAGCCAGTCTTAGCGGATATTCTTGGAGCATCCATAGCTGGAATGCCTATAATGTCTTCTATCTCCTTACATACCACTTCAGGTTGTGCTGAAGGTAAGTCTATCTTGTTTACTACTGGTAGCACTTCCAAATCGTTTTCCACTGCTAAGTAGGTATTAGCCAACGTTTGAGCCTCAATACCTTGTGAAGCGTCTACTACTAATATAGCACCCTCACAAGCTACTAAAGAACGTGAAACTTCGTAGTTAAAGTCAACGTGTCCAGGGGTATCTATTAGGTTGAATACATACTCTTTACCGTCTTTAGCAGTGTATATCAATCTAACGGCACGAGCCTTAATAGTAATACCTCTTTCTCTTTCTATGTCCATATCATCAAGAAGTTGCTCTTGCATATCTCTTTGAGCAACAGTTTTAGTCTTTTCTAATATTCTATCTGCCAAGGTGGATTTACCGTGGTCGATATGTGCTATTATGCAAAAGTTTCTAATATTTTCAGTAGACAAATTTTTAACCTCCATATATGTTTAGTTATGTGTTAGTCACACGACTAATAGTATTATATATTATATCACAAAAAACTAACCGTGTAAACAAAAAATAGAATGGATAGTTATTATCCATTCTAAAATACTATATTATATTAAATACCAGCGAAGCGTAGGCGAGGGTAGTTCACTAACTCTTTTTTAAACTGCTCATGATTTTTGTATTCAAACTGAAACTGCTTCAACAGAACAACCCCCAATAATATTTAAGTAGCATTTGATATGTTATAAAGTAACCTCCTAAAAAAAATAGACGGAAAATACTATTCCGTCTAACTATATTTATATAACGTACACTTGCTATTAAGCGTTTAACATCTTCATTAGTTGAGACTTCTTTCTGGAAGCCTTGTTAGCGTGCATTAAGTTCTTAGAACAAGCTTGGTCTACTCTCTTTATAGCATAAGTAACTACTTCAACCTTGTTATCTGCATTAGTTTGGCAAGCAATAGTAGCCTTCTTTAGAGCAGTCTTTAGTTCGCTGTTTCTGGACTTGTTAGCAGTTGCCTTAGTAGTATTAACTTTAACTCTCTTCTTAGCTGATTTAATATTTGGCATAATTAATAACTCCTTTTACACTTTAAGTTTGACTTTTAAATATAGTCTAAAATTAGATACCCATAGTATCTTTAGACACGTTTTAGACTAAAAATTGCTATGTAGATAATGACGCAGTCCACATAGCTAAAACCATGGTATAAATACCACATCGAACGCTAATAATAATATTAACATTTTTTTAAAATAATTGCAAGTGTAAATATACTAAAATTCCCACGAAATTTTATGTGGATTTTTGTGCATATTAACCAACGCTATCACGAAAGAAGGTTTTTTATATATGCGTACAGACTTAGCCTTAGAAAGCGTATCTATGTTAGAAGACACTTCAGGAATTACTCAACACAATAGAGGCTTAAAGTTCAACATAACCGAAGTAGTCATTAATAGTAAAGTGGCAAGCGAACGTATAGGTCGAAAAGTAGGTAGATACGTTACCTTGGAAAGCGAACAGATTTCTAAACCTACCGACGATTTTGAACCTATGGCTAAAGAGTTAGCCAAAGAGTTACGCTCTTACATTCCAAACGGTTCGGTATTAATAGCAGGTCTTGGCAATAACGACGTTACTCCTGATACTTTAGGCGTAGTATCTGCAAGAAATATTCTTGCTACCAGACACTTTAAGTTTGAAGATATTCAAGATGACTACTTAAACTCATTACGTGAAGTTAGCATCATAACGGCGGGTGTACTGGGTCAAACAGGTATAGAAAGTTCTGAGATAGTAAAGTCTTTAGTGGATACTATCAAACCAAGTTGTGTATTGGTAATAGACGCTTTTGCGTGTTCCGAAACTTCACGCTTAGGAACTACTATTCAAATATGTGATACTGGCATAAATCCTGGTAGTGGAGTAAACAACAGTAGAAAAGAACTTTCTAAAGAGACTATAGGTGTTCCTGTAGTAGCTATAGGTGTTCCCACTGTAGTGGATATGCACACTATAGTAGAAAACATTACAGGTAACAGACCAAACTCTAACACGCCTAACTTAATGGTAACTCCTAAAAATATAGATAGCATAATAGAATATTCCTCTAAACTGCTATCGGAAGGAATTAGTATGGCTTTACATCCACAACTTGCACAGTAACAGATATCTAAAAAAATACCTCTCTAAAGTATTTAGAGAGGTATTACTATATATTATCATCTATTCTGCTTTAGTTTCTTGAATCTTTTCATCAGTTATTGTAGTATCTATTGGAGCGGTAGCCTTTTCAAACTCTTTAATCTTTTTAGAGATACATATATTAGTTAATAGGTTAGATAGTCCGTTCCAGATTAAACCAGCACCTATTATAATCAGTAAAGCCTTAGCCCAACTAAATGGATTTACTATTATTAATATTCCTAATACTACAGTGACTATAGCAGGAATTAATACTGCTATCCAACTCTTACCTTTAGTGTTACGAACCATATTAATGGCACTCTGTAGACTAAATACACCGTTTACTAATATAGCTAATCCTAATACAAAGGGTAGTGTAGATACTATCAATTCAGGTCTAAATATAAAGAACGCTCCTATACCTGCCGTGATAAGACCTTTAGCTAAGTCATACTGGTATAAACTCTCATTTTTTACTAATAAATAAGTGGCTACATGAACTACTCCATAGAATACAAAAGCACCACCTATAATATAACTTATAATATTCAACGATATTTCAGGTTTAATAACTAAAAATAGTCCCAATAGTATCGAAACTATAGACACTCCCAAATAGGTATTTTTAATACTTTTAACGTTCTTCATATCTTTCATGATAGTACTTCCTTTCTGTATAGGTATTTATTATTATTATTATACCATTTAAATATTAAAAATATATTAAGGCGATAAAAATATTTAGACGGCTTTTGAAATATTCCATAACATTCCATTAATCATCATATTGTGTCAAATAGTAGTATTGTACTCCAAATATCATGCTAAACGAAATTCACACAAAAAATATAGTAGAATTAATATTATAAAGTATTTGAAGAATATTCTATCTATATTTTAAGATTATCAATAATTATACTTATTATAATTAAAAAAATTATCGCACTATGTTAAATATAAAGTATCTGTAATTATTGACGTGACTGGATAATTATGGTATACTATATACTGTAATTAATCGATTAGTTACTTACAACATTCCGAAGGGAGATGTAATGTTTTGGATAAATATAGTTTAAAACTTTCTAAGCACATCACAAAACCAGATAACAGCATTATAACCTACAACCTCTACGAACATCAGCTAATGTTAAGTAACAACAGGATAGTATCCACTAAATATGATATAGAAGTTATAGATGATATATATACAAAAGACCGTATAAACTCCATTACTGCAAATTTGGAACAGGCTATATTAATCTTTTTGACCTTTGTAGTAAACGAAACACCTCCTGAAACTTTTAAAAGCATAATGAATGATTTTTTTAAAATACTATACTAACTCTATGTTTAGGTATAGTGCTAAGAAAGGAACTTTTTATATGTATTCCAACTTCTATATCTCTCAAAAGTCTAAAAGCGTTGAAGACTTTACTTTGAAATACACCCTATCTCAAAGAAGAGAAACTATTGAAGATACCGTTTTAACAGTATTCGACATTGCAGTCTATAAAACCTATAACAATACTATTACTAACGTAGTATGTCCATCAGTTACAAGTAACTTAGAGTATGCCTGTAACATATTAGACGTACTATACAACAACGACGTCTTTCCTGAAACTTTACTTGAAACTCTTGAAGATTATTTAGAATGTATATATGCGTAAGTTACATATGTTTTAACTAAAATATATAATATACTCCAAACTTACAAGACTAAAAAGTTTGCTATAGGGATTATAACTCTGTAGCGAACTTTTTATTGTGAAATATGCACAAAAAATTCTAAAATAAACTGTTAATTATATGAATTGTAAAATATCCAAATATAATATATAATATTAATTGCAACTAATTTTTGGTTAAATAATCTATTATATATAGGAGTGAATTTTAAATGAACGTATCACACGCAGAAAAAATTAAAAACATAACTTTGGCAGGACACAGTGGCTCAGGTAAGACCTCTTTAGCTGAAGCCTTACTATTTAAAGCTAACGCTACACAGTCTTTAGGCAAAATAGTAGACGGCAACACAGTAATGGACTATAGCAACGAAGAGGTTAAAAGAAAGGCTTCTATCGATACATCGTTGGCTACTTTTGAATACGACGGCAAAACTATAAATCTTTTAGATACCCCTGGACTGTTAGACTTTGAAGGCGAAACTAACGAAGGTATATACGCTGGCGGTACTGTACTTATTACCGTTTCGGCTAAATCGGGAGTTAAACCTGGTACTAAAAAAGTATACCAAAAAGCTACTAAGCTGAATAAGTCCACTATGTTTGTTATCACTAAGATAGATGACGATAACGCAAGTTTCTATAAGGTTCTTACTGAACTAAAGACTGTTTTCGGTGCTAAAGTGTGTCCTATAATAGCTCCTGTTATTAAAAACAATAAGTTAGATAGTTACATAAACTTAATAGAGCAAAAGTGTTACAAGTATGACGGTTCTGGTATAGCTAAAGAAGTTCCACTACCTAATGGCGACGGCGACCTATCCGAAAAGATGAACTATCGTCTAACTGGTCTATCCACTGCTATGGCTGAGGCTGTAGCTGAAACTAACGACGAACTTATGGAAAAGTTCTTTGAAGGCGAAACTTTTACTCAAGATGAACTAATAAAAGGTCTACACGTTGGCATGAATAACGGTTCTATTACTCCTGTAGTATGTGTATCTTCCACTTCTAACGACCTTGAAGGTGTAGATATGCTATTAAAAGAACTCTCTCTACTATGCCCATCTCCTAATGAACGTCCTATACCTGTAGCTAAAGATACTTCTAATCAAGACGTAAGCGTGGTATACGATGAAGACGCTCCACTATCTGCTATAGTATTTAAAACCGTTACAGACGCTTTCGTCGGTAAGACTTCCTATATTAAGGTTAAGTCTGGCATACTAAAGGCTAATAGCGAATGTGTAAACGCTAACACTTCCAAAACGGAAAAGATAGGCAAACTATATAAGATGTTCGGCAAAAAACAGATAGAAGTACCTTGTCTATACGCTGGTGATATAGGCGTAGCTATCAAAATCAACGCTACTACTTCAGATACTCTATGCGACGCTACTAAGATATTAACGTTCCCTAAGTTAGAATTCCCTATCCCATGCTATTCTAAGGCTATACATACTAAACGTGGCGATGAAGGAAAGATTTCTTTAGCACTACAAAAGATATTAGAAGAAGACTGTACTCTTAAATGCGTTAAGAATGAAGCTACTGCCGAAACCGTAATTAGTGGTTTAGGTGAGCAACACTTAGACGTTACCGTCTCTAAGATTAAGGAAAAGTTCGGATTAGAACTAACCCTAACTACTCCTAAAATAGCCTACAAAGAGACTATCAAGCGTAAGGTCAAAAAAGAAGGTAAGTATAAAAAACAGAGTGGCGGTCATGGTCAATACGGTCACGTATGGATAGAGTTTGAACCTTGTATCTCTGATACACTAATATTTGAAGAGAATATCTTTGGTGGTTCAGTACCTAAAAACTACTTCCCAGCCGTAGAAAAAGGCATAATCGAAACTATGAAAAAGGGTTCTCTTGCTGGATATGAAGTAGTAAACGTTAAGGCTACCTTAGTAGACGGTTCTTATCACCCTGTAGACTCTTCCGAAATGGCTTTTAAAACCGCTTCTGGTATGGCTTTTAAAGAGGCTATGCGTGACGGCGACGCTACCATATTAGAACCAGTAGGAACTCTTACTGCATACGTTCCTAACGAAAATACTGGCGATATCATTGGCGAACTTAACAAACGTCGTGGCAGAACTTTAAAAATGAGCCCTATAGATAACAGTACTTCCGAAATAGTAGCCGAAGTTCCAGAACGTGAAATGAGCGACTTTGCTCTATATATGCGTCAAACTACTAAAGGTTTAGGTTCGTTCACTTTTGAACATACTCGCTATGAGCAACTACCTACTAACCTAATCCCTACAGTAGTAGCTGAGGCTAACCAACAATAATAGACTATAACACCATAACTAAAATATTAAATAGTAAGAGGTTACTTGCAACGTCAAGTAGCCTCTTATTACTGTACCTAAAAATGTACACTATATACACCAAAAATCGATTGACATACCCTCTAAAAAGATATATAATATAGTAACATAGTAGTATACTACTATATATACTAAATTTTTAGTTACTAAAGTTTTATCGAAAGGAAGTAACTCCATGCATCTATTTGAAAAACAAAAGAGTAGCGATACCATATTCAATGGTAGAATATTTACCGTAACCAAAGACGTGGTGGAACTTGAAGACGGTTCGGAAGCTCTTAGAGAAGTAGTACATCATAACGGTGGTGTATGCGTTATACCTATAACCGATGATAATTGCATACTTATGGTTAGACAGTTTAGATATCCTTTTAAAAAGGCTCTATTAGAAATTCCTGCGGGTAAACTGGAAAAGGGTGAAAGCCATGCCGAAGCTGGCAAGCGTGAACTACTGGAGGAAACTGGCAACGAATGTTCCGAATATACTTTCATAGGTACAGTATATCCTACGCCTGCATACGTAACCGAAACTATATATATGTACTTAGCTAAAGGTTTAACCTATAAGGGTCAACACTTAGACTGTGACGAATTTTTAGATGTGGTTAAAGTTCCTCTCGAAAAAGCTGTACAGATGGTAATCGACGGCGAAATTTCGGACTCTAAAACTCAAATTGGTGTATTAAAAGCTAACTATATACTCAATAATAATAGATAAGATATGTAGTTCTTAAAAATAAGGTCTACTAATATATATTAAAAAGGCAGTAGCCAAGACTTATAAGGTCTTAACCACTGCCACAAGTTACAAATATAGCTTATTTAATATCGCAATTACTTAAATACGTAACCTACTAAAATTCTGAAGGGTTTTCCTTTTCAAGTTCAAGCATAGCTAAGTACTTTTCGTAAGCGTCTATAATTTCGCTTTCGATAAGGTTTCTTGCGGACTGTGAAATAGGGTGAATAATGTCTCTAAATACACCATTATCGTCTTTTCTGCTTGGCATAGCTACGAATAGTCTTTCGTCGCCTTGTACGATTTTGATATCGTGTACTGCGAGCATATTATCAAAAGTAAGAGATACTATTGCTCTTAGTCTACCCTCTGTGATAACCTTTCTAATTTTGATGTCTGTAATTTCCATGTTTTTTACCTCCTAATTATGGTCTACAACTTTTGTGAGATATGTATATCTTTCAAAGACTTTTTTTGTGTAAGTCTATAATGGTATTATAGCACGTTTCAAAGTAAATATTCAATCGATATTTGTACCAAAAAAATAAACTTTTTTTGTAACTTTAGGCTAAATATTGTGATGTATTGTGAAAGGAAAATGAAATATGGTGAAAGAAAGTATTCTAACTGGAAAAAAACATATCCACTTTATAGGTATAGGTGGTTCGGGAATGTATCCTTTAGCACAGATATTGCACTCTCAAGGATACTATCTAACCGGCTCGGATAACAACGAAACCGAAACTTTGCAAGCCGTTAGAAACATGGGCATTCCTGTATATATGGGACAACGTGCCGAAAATATCGAAGGTGCTGACTTAATAGTTCATACTGCTGCTATTATGCCTGATAATCCAGAACTTATAGCCTCTAAAAATAGTGGCGTTCCAGTATTAGAAAGAAGTGACCTTTTAGGCATAGTTACCAGTTGGTACGACGACGCTATATGTGTATCTGGTACACACGGAAAGACTACTACCACTTCTATGACTACTCAAATTATGTACACTGCTAAGTTAGACTTTTCAGCGTTTATCGGTGGTAAGCTACCATGTATTCATGGAAGTGGTTTAGCAGGCAATGGCGAAATATTAGTCTGTGAAGCCTGTGAATTTGTAGATACGTTCTTAAAGCTATATCCAGACGTTTCTATAATACTAAATATAGACAATGACCACCTTGACTACTTTAAGACTGTAGAAAATACTATTAAGTCGTTCCACAAGTTCGCTGAAAAGACTACCAAAGCAGTAATAGTAAACGGTGATGACGCTAACTCTATGAAGGCTGTAGAAGGCATAACTGGTAAGGATATCATAACGTTTGGGTTCAACTCTACTAATGACTACTACGCTACTAACATAGAAAAAATCACTGGTATGCAGACTAAGTATACTCTTATGCATCACGGCAAACCAGTATGCGATATTACTATAAACGTTGCAGGAAGTCATAACATATTAAACTCTATGGCAAGTGCTGTAGCCTGTCTATACAAGGGTGTAGACGTTCAAAGTATTCAAAAAGGTCTATTCGACTTCCGTGGTGCTGGTAGACGTTTTGAACAGATAGGCATAGCTAAAGGCATAACCATAGTAGACGACTATGCACATCACCCATCGGAACTAAAGGCTACTCTAAAATCCGCTATGGATATGGGCTACAAGACCGTTTGGGCAGTATTCCAACCTTTTACCTACTCAAGAACCGCTATGCTACTAAACGACTTTAAAGACGCTCTATCTATAGCCGATAAGGTAGTCTTAACTGATATTATGGGTTCAAGAGAAAAGAACACTTATGGTATATTCAGCCGTAACCTTGCTGAAACTATCGACGGTGCTATATACTTCCCTCAAGACGAAACCGTTGAACACACCAACGAAAGAAAAGAGTATAACTTCCACCAAGTATGCGACTACATCTGCGAACACGCTAAAGACGGCGACTTAGTAATAACTATGGGTTGTGGTGACGTATACAAATGTGCTAAAATGATATACAAAAAACTTTCTGAACAGAATTAGTATGCAAGACTATATCGATGAGTATATGTTAGAGGCTATAAGACTATCTAAAATAGCCTACTCTATGGGAGAAGTTCCGGTGGGTGCTGTAGTAGTACATCGCCCTACTGGAAAGATTATCGGTAAAGGCTACAATATGCGTGAATATGGAAAAAACTCTTTAGCTCATGCTGAACTTATAGCTATAGACCAAGCCTCTAAATATCTAAACGGTTGGCGACTTGTGGGTTGCGACCTATACGTTACTTTAGAACCTTGTCCAATGTGTACAGGTGCTATAATATGTTCACGTATTGAAAATCTTTACTTTGGAGCGTACGACTTAAAAGCTGGTTCTGTACGTTCTAAAGTGGATATGTTCTCATTAGGCTACAACCACAGACCAAACCAAATAGTCGGTGGAATACTTCAACAGGAGTGTTCCGAAATACTATCTACATTCTTTAAAAAGATGAGAACTATTAATAAATTCTTTGGAGGTAAAAATATGGTTCACTTTGAAAACGATTGGGATACTATCCTTGCTGACGAATTTAAAAAAGAATACTACTTAAAGCTAAGAGAGTTCCTTATTAATGAGTATAAAACTCAAACCATATATCCTAATATGTATAATATATTCAACGCCTTAAAGTACACTTCTTATGACGACGTTAAAGTGGTAATTATAGGACAAGACCCTTATCATCAACCTAACCAAGCCCATGGTTTAGCCTTTTCGGTACTTAAGGGAGTAAATCCACCACCTTCATTACAGAATATATTTAAGGAAATATATAACGATACTGGTATAAACAACTTAGGAAAACACGGCGAACTAACCAAATGGGCTAAAGAAGGTGTACTACTACTAAACAACGTTCTTACAGTTCGTGATAGCAAACCTAATAGTCATAAGGGCAAGGGTTGGGAAACCTTCACTGATGACGTTATTACTATACTAAATCATCGTGATAAGCCTATAGTATTTTTACTATGGGGAGCTAACGCTAAAGCTAAAGCTAAACTGATAACTAATCCTAACCACTTAGTACTTACTTCTGCACACCCAAGCCCACTATCGGCATATAATGGATTTTTCGGTTGCAGACACTTTTCTAAAACCAATCAGTTTTTAGAAAGTCACGGTCTAACTCCTATAGATTGGAGTATTGACTAATATTAAATTCTATACTATAATTAAAGTTAAAAGATATGCTATATACATAGTATATCTTTTAACAATACCAAATACTACTATGCCTATTGACATAATAGTATATACAAGGAGAACCTTTATGAGTAACAATATAACTTCTATATTTCAAAAAAAGACAGTATACTCTTTTGAAATATTTCCGCCTAAAAAGACAAGTCCTATAGATACCATATATACCACTATAGAAAAACTACACAGTCTAAATCCTGACTTTATCAGTGTAACCTATGGTGCAGGCGGTTCTAATGTAGGCGTTTCCACTGTAGATATAGCCTCTACTATACAAGAACAGTACAACATAAAGTCTATGGCACACCTACCATGTATAAACTACACCAAAGAAGAAATAGTTAAAATATTAGATGAGTTTAAGTCCAAAAATATTACTAACATTCTTGCACTAAGAGGCGATATCAACCCTAATATTGAACCTAAACAAGACTTTAAACACGCTTGCGAACTAATCCAATTTATTAAGGAACATGGGGACTTTGATATTGCAGGTGCTTGCTATCCAGAAGGACATCTTGAAAGCGAAACTATAGCACAAGATATCAAATATCTAAAGTATAAAGTAGACTGTGGTGCTGAACACTTAATATCACAACTATTTTTTGATAACGATACTTTTTACTCATTCTTAGAAAGATGCGATATAGCTAATATTAAAGTTCCTATAGAGGCAGGTATTATGCCAGTTACTAACATCAAACAGATACAAAGAATGGTTTCTATGTGTGGTGCAAGTCTACCTTCTAAGTTCACAAAGGTTATGCAACGCTATGAAAACTCTCCTGAGGCTTTACGTGATGCTGGTATAGCTTACGCTATAGACCAAATAGTAGACTTAGTATCTCATGGTGTAGATGGCATTCACCTATACACTATGAATAATCCATACGTAGCCGAAAAGATTACTAATGCTATCGAAAACATAATCAACGCTTAACCATGAAAGAAATATCTATATATAGCCTAAGTCATCAAGAGGCATTACGTTACTTAGGATGTAAAGACTATCCTAATGCCGACTTTAAAACTCTTATTGAACTTTGCGAAAAAGAAGTACTTGCTAACATAGAACCCCGTTACGTATACCAAAAGTTTGATATAATAAATCAACCCGACTATGTGGAAGTAGTAAACACTCCATTAAAGCTATACGGTAAAGATATTAAAAATCACCTTAAAGGGTGCAACTCTGCTATACTAATGTGTGCTACCATATCTGCTAAGATAGACCGCATAATTAGAGTTGCTGAAGTATCTAACATGGCTAAGGCTATGGTATTAGATAGCCTTTCCAGTGTGGCTATAGAAAAGGTTTGCAATACTTTTGATACTATCATCAAACAAGAGTTTCCGCAATACTTTCAAACGTGGAGGTTTTCGGCAGGCTATGGGGACTTCCCTATAGACGTTCAACGAACCTTTATAGAAGTACTAAACGCTCAAAAAAGAATAGGTGTATGCGTTACCGATACCAACATAATGACCCCAAGAAAGTCTGTAACCGCAGTTATGGGACTTTCAACCGAACCTATAGAAAGACGTCGTTTAGGTTGTGCTTCTTGCAACTTAAAAGATACTTGTCAATACAGAGCTAAAAACTTAAAGTGTAGCGGATAACTTCCACTACACATACTCGATATTTAGAAAGGAATGTTATATCCTGTGAATTTTAAAGAACTACTACGTAGCGATAGACTGATATTCTTAGACGGTGCTATGGGTACTATGTTACAAGCTAACGGCTTAGAAGTCGGTGGTATTCCTGAAGAGTTAAACGTTACTAATCCAGAACTAATAACTTCGATATACAAGCAGTATATAGAAGTCGGTTCAGACGTTATATATGCTAATACTTTTGGTGCTAACAGATACAAGCTATCTGATAGTAAGTACTCCGTACAAGAGTTAATATCTAAAGGTGTAGCATTGGGTCGTGAAGCCTGCAAAGATACTAATACTTTAGTAGCTTTAGACATCGGTCCTATAGGCAAACTATTAGAACCTACTGGTTCTCTAAAGTTTGAAGAGGCTTACGATATCTACAAAGAAATGATACTTGCAGGCAAAGACGCAGACTTAATAGTCTTTGAAACTATGACCGACCTTTACGAACTAAAGTCTGCCGTGCTATCTGCAAAAGAAAATTCCGATAAGCCTATAATATGTACTATGTCCTTTGAACCTAACTTTAGAACCTTTACAGGCTGTTCAATATCTGCTATGGCTTTAACTTTAGAAGGTCTTGGCGTAGACGCTATAGGTGTAAACTGTTCTTTAGGCCCTAAAGAGTTGATACCTATTATAGAAGAACTTTCTAAGTGGACTAACCTACCTATGGTTATTAAGGCTAACGCTGGACTTCCTAACCCTGCTACTAATCTATACGATATAACTCCCGAAGACTTTACTAAGTATATGAACGTTCACGCAGATATGGGCGTTAAAGTATTCGGTGGTTGTTGTGGTACTACTCCTAAGTACATCAAGCACATGATAGACTCCCTTAAAGTTAGAAAGTTCACAAGAGAGAAGATAGAAGTACCTTGTGCTATATGTTCTTACTCCGAAACTGTAGAGATTAATCAACCAAGAGTAATCGGCGAAAGAATTAATCCTACTGGTAAAAAGCTATTCAAACAGGCACTAAAAGAACACAATATAGACTATATACTAAATCAAGCATTAGAACAGACTTCAGCAGGTGCTGAAATATTAGACGTAAACGTTGGACTTCCTGAAATAGACGAAAAAGCTATGATGGTGGAAACCGTTAAGGCTCTACAGAGTATTACCGACGTTCCTTTACAGTTAGATAGTACCATTCCCGAAGTGTTAGAAAGTGCTTTAAGAGTTTACAACGGTAAACCGATAATCAATTCGGTAAACGGTGAAGAGAAGAGTTTGAAAAACATCTTACCTTTAGTCAAAAAGTATGGTGCTTGTGTAGTAGGTTTAACTCTTGATGAAGGTGGCATTCCTAAGACTGCCGACGGAAGAGCGGCTATAGCTAAGAGAATATTAGATACCGCTTTAGAATATGGCATTCCTAAACAGAACGTATTTATAGACTGTCTTACTCTTACGGCATCTTCCGAACAGGACGCAGTAATGGAAACCGTAAACGCTCTATACAGGGTTAAACATGAACTTGGTCTTAAGACTGTATTGGGTGTATCTAACATATCGTTCGGACTACCTAACAGAGAGTTAGTAAACCACACATTCTTGACTATGGCACTCACTAACGGTTTAGACTTGCCTATTATGAACCCTAACTTATCTTCTATGATGGGTTCTGTTAGAGCTTTTAGACTGTTAATCGGTGCAGATAAAAACTCTATGGAGTATATTTCGGCATATGGTGGAGCCACCCCTACTAAGCCAGTAACTACCACTAACGATGCAGAACCTGATATATTCCACGCTATAGAAAACGGTCTAAAAAATGAAGCCTCTAAAGCTACCGAAATTCTATTACAGACTAAACAACCTATGGAAATTATCAACGATATGTTAATACCTGCTCTTGACAGCGTAGGTGCTAACTTTGAAAAGGGTAAGATATTCCTACCACAGTTGATACTATCGGCTAACGCTTCACAATCCGCATTCGATGTAATCAAAGCGTACATGATAAGCAACGACTCCGCACCAGTTAGCAAAGGCAAGATAGTATTAGCTACAGTACATGGGGATATTCACGATATCGGCAAAAACATAGTCAAAGTTCTGCTTGAAAACTATGGATATACAGTAATCGACTTAGGAAGAGACGTTCCAGAAGAAACCGTAGTTCAAGCCGTTAAAGAACATAACGTAAAAATGGTTGGACTATCCGCCTTAATGACTACTACTCTAAAGGCTATGGAAGACACTATAACTATGCTACGTGCTGAAAGTCTTGACTGCAAAGTCGTAGTAGGTGGTGCAGTACTCACTCCAGAGTACGCTAAAAATATCGGTGCAGACTACTACGCTAAAGACGCTAAAGAAACCGTGGATATAGCAAAGTTAGTAATAGGTTAATATACAGAAGATATTCCTTACTTACTATAGTAAGGAGTATTTTTTTACCTTGTAAATATGAACAATTTGTAAACATAACAAAAAGTACTTGATTTTTAACTCACAACGTACTATAATAATACTTACGTTAGCACTCTATTATTTAGAGTGCTAATACAGTAGATATTAACTATGATATACTATATATTAAAACTATAAAGGAGTGCTTATTTTATGGAAAAGAAAGAATTTAAGGCAGAGTCTAAAAGACTTCTTGAAATGATGATTAACTCTATATATACACATAAGGAAATATTTTTAAGAGAGCTTATCTCTAACGCAAGTGATGCTATAGATAAACTATACTTTAAGTCTTTAACTGATAGTTCTGTTGGACTAAATAAAGACGACTTTGCTATTCAAATTCGCACCGATAAGGACGCAAGAACTATCACTATCAGTGATAACGGTATAGGCATGACTAAAGATGAGTTAGAAAACAATCTTGGTGTTATAGCTAAGAGTGGTTCTTTAGCTTTTAAATCACAAAATGACCTTGGCGAAGACGTAGATATTATAGGTCAGTTTGGTGTAGGTTTCTATTCTGCATTTATGGTAGCTAAGTTAGTTACAGTAAGTAGTAAGTCTTTCGGTTCTGATGAGGCTTACCAATGGCAGTCCGAAGGTGTTGACGGCTATACTATAGAACCTTGCGATAAACAGTCTGTAGGTACTGAGATAGTATTAAAGTTAAAGGATAATTCCGAAGAAGAAAACTACGACGAATACCTTGAAAGCTACCGTCTTGAAGACTTAATTAAAAAGTACTCCGACTATATCCGTTTCCCTATTAAGTTAGAAAAGGAAAATCGTAAAAAGAATGAAACTTCTGGTGAATGGGAAACTTTCAAAGAAACTGTAACTGTAAACAGTATGGTTCCTATCTGGAAAAAGAATAAGAGTGAACTTACAGACGAAGACTACAACAAGTTCTACAAAGAAAAGTTCTACGACTATGAACCTCCTATAGCACACATTCACTCCAAAAATGAAGGTACTTATACCTATAACGCTCTACTATATATTCCAAGTAAGGCTCCTTACGACTACTACACTAAAGAGTATGAAAAGGGTTTACAACTGTACTCTAACGGCGTACTAATTATGGATAAGTGTTCCGACTTACTTCCTGACCACTTTAGCTTTGTAAAGGGCTTAGTAGACTCCGAAGACCTATCTTTAAACATTTCAAGAGAGATGTTACAACACGATAGACAGTTAAAGGTTATATCTAAGAACATAGAAAAGTCCATAAAGAATGAACTTACTAAGATGCTAAACAATGACCGTGAAAAGTACGAAACCTTCTATAAGGCTTTTGGTATGCAATTAAAAGCGGGCGTTCAAAGTAGCTTTATGAACCCAGAAGTTAAGGATAATCTTAAAGAGTTACTACTATTCCATTCACTAAAACAGGATAAGCTAATAACTTTAGATGAGTATGTAACTGGTATGTCCGAAGACCAAAAGTACATTTTCTATGCTACTGGCGAAACTATCAGCAAGATTAAACATCTACCACAATCCGAAGCTATTTTAGATAAGGGTTACGATATCCTATGTTGTACAGACAGAATAGACGAGTTCGCTCTAAAGATGTTACACTCCTACAAGGAAAAAGACTTTAAGTCTATAGCAGATAACGACCTTGACCTTGAAACTGCTGAAGAGAAGAAGGAACTTGAAACTAAAACAGAAGAAAACAAGGCTCTATTCGACTACATGAAAGACGCTCTACACGGTAAAGTTTCCGAAGTTAGACTATCTACAAGACTTAAAAAGCATCCTGTATGTTTAACCAGCAAGGGAGAAATTTCCATAGAAATGGAAAAGATATTAAACTCTATGCCTAATCAAGAAAAAGTATTAGCCGAAAAGATATTGGAAATTAATCCTGAACACCCAGTATTAACTGCACTCTCTGAAGCTTACAACTCAAACGATAAGGCTAAGGTTGAACAGTATACCGAACTACTATACAATCAAGCACTATTAATAGAAGGACTTCCTATTGAAGACCCTGTAGAATTTTCTAACCTAATATGTAACTTAATGAAGTAACTATATAATACTATAGGGCAGTAGATTTCCAAAATACTGCCCTATTAATTTGCATACTACGTGATTTTTTCATAATACATATGTAAAAAATTTTAGTGGCTAAGTAGTAAAATATATTTCTTTTTTTGGTGCTTTTGAATAAATCTTTTTAAGTATTTTGGTGGTTTTTATTGCACATTGGTTATTGTAATATATTTTAGAATATGTTATAATATATACGTGAAAAAATTATCCTGTTCTATATAGTATAGTATTCTGTTAAAATGTATTGAATATTATTATATAGAAAGAGATTAAAGGGTTACGGGTTTAATCCGTTTAGAATAGTTATATAAGCAACTATGCTAATAAAATAATCCAGTAAGGCAAAGGGTCTTGCATATGATTAATACCTTAAATATTACATTACAGTTAAAGGAGTTTTTAAAATGAAAATGTCTGTTAAGCGTTTAATTTCTGCTATTATGGCAGTTGCTTGTGTTGGCACTTGCACTTCTGTAGTTGCATCTGCTGATGCTGTTTCTACTAATGAACTATATCTTGGCTCTACTACAGAAAAGACTTACCTTTCACAATTCACAAATGAATTTACTGCTGATAGTGCTAAGGGCGTTAATTACGTTATAGCTTACTATGGTACTGGCGATATTGCTAACTATGCTGGCGATATCTTAGGTACAGAAGTATCTACTGGTAACGAAGACGCTATCTACAATGCTACTGTAGAATTAGCTAAGAGTGTAGTTAGCAAGGATAAGAGCGGTAAGTTTGTTATCGACGGTACTGAAGCTGCTAATCTAAAGGCTAAGTTCACTGAAAAGGCTAAGGCTTTTGCTACTGATTATGTTAAAAATGTAGTTAGCGTAGTAGACGAAAAAGTAAACGTTGCTGGTATAAATGGTGCTTCTACTACTGGTTTAGTTAGCGTAGAAGCTGTAAACCCTATGAATATCTTAGACGAAGCAGACCAACAAGCAGTTTGGAACCAAATCTTTAAGGCTACTGGTTACACCGAAAAGCAAATCAAGGGTAAAATTCCTTATGCTGACCTTATGCAACAAGTAGACGACTATGCTGATATAGTTAATACTGCTATGGCTGACGCTCTTGATGAAGCTGGTCTTTCTGACTTAGTATTAGTAGTTCGTGCTAACGATGTATACGACTATGTTAAGGCTAACTACTCTAAGGACGATATTAAGAAGATTTACAACGAAAACGTTACTATAGACCTTTCTATCTTTGATGACGCAGAGGCTTCTAAAGTAGATACTTCCGAAAGCGGTATCGATGCTATTCTTTCTCAATACACTAAGGAAGAACTAAAGCAAAAGGCTGCTGAATTAGGTATCGACGTTAGCAACGTAGACGTAAACAATACTGCTGATATGGACCAACTAAAGGCTGATATGAAGGCTGAAATTACTTCTCAACTAAAGGCTCAAGCTAAGGAAACTGTTAAGAACTTAGCTAAGGTTTTTGAAGACAAGGTTGGCGAAATAGCTGGTATAGTTACTAAGGTAAATCCTAACCTATCTTCTGTACGTGGTGATATAGTTTGCAGAAGCAACTACTACAACGGCAATGCTACTAATACTTACGATGGTGCTTGCAAGACTAACGACTTAGTTGCTCTACAAAAGTATCTTCTTGGTATAGAAGTTCTATCTGGTACTTCCCTACAGAACGCTGACGTTACTGCTAACGGTGAAGTAAACACTATGGACCTTGTAAGAATGAAGAACTACCTATTAGGCAGAACCGATATGGATGGCAATGCTATTGAATAATAGATAACTATTACTTATTACATACACTATATTAGACCATACTATTTAGTATGGTCTAATATTTTTTATAGATATATAAAAACCTCATGCCGTTAAGCATGAGGTTTTATCGTTATATAACGTTATAGTTACTATCTAACTCTATTATCACGTTCGTAAGTTAGCTTAGATACTAACTCATCTAAAGATAGAGTTTCAGTCTTACCACTTCTGTATCTTAAAGATACTGTGTTGTTTTCGGCTTCTTTATCGCCTAATACTAACATATAAGGAAGTTTTTCTAACTGTGCGTCACGAATTTTCTTCTTTACGTTTTCGGCTCTATCGTCTACAGATACTCTAAACTTTAAGTCTTTAAGAGTATTATATACCTTGTCGGCGTACTCTACGTGTCTATCAGCTATAGGCATAATTCTAACCTGTTCTGGAGCTAACCATAGTGGGAATGCTCCCGCATACTTTTCGATTAATAGTGCAAGAGTTCTTTCGTAACAACCTATTGAAGACCTATGAATAATGTATGGACGCTTTTTAGTGCCGTCTACGTCTACGTATTCCATGCCGAAACGTTCTGCAAGTAGTGGGTCTATTTGGATAGTAATTAGAGTATCCTCTTTACCGTGAACGTTCTTAATCTGAATATCTAACTTAGGACCATAGAATGCAGCCTCACCGATACCGATAGTATAGTCTAAGCCAAGGTGGTCAAGAATTTTACCCATGATATCCTGTGCTTCGTTCCACTGTTCAACAGTACCTTCATACTTATCCTTGTTGTTAGGGTCCCATTGTGAAAAACGATAGGTTACGTCTTCAGCTAAGCCGAGAGTTTCCAACATATACTTAGCTAATTCAAGACATTGCTTGAACTCTTCTTCAAGTTGTTCACGTCTTAATATAATGTGACCTTCGGATAGAGTAAACTGTCTAACTCTAATTAGACCGTGCATTTCTCCGCTATCTTCGTTTCTAAATAGAGTAGAAGTTTCGTTTAAACGCATAGGTAGGTCTCTGTAAGAACGAGGTCTGTTTAAAAATACTTGATATTGGAAAGGACAAGTCATAGGACGTAATGCGAACACTTCTTTATCCTTTTCTTCATCGCCTAATACGAACATACCCTCTTTATAGTGTCCCCAGTGTCCAGAGATTTTATATAAGTCAGACTTTGCCATATAAGGAGTTTTAGTTAATTGATAGCCTCTCTTTTCTTCTTCGTCTTCTACAAAACGTTGTAGTATCTGTAGAACCTTAGCACCCTTAGGAAGCATAACTGGTAAGCCTTGACCTATAACGTCTACAGTAGTAAATAGTTCAAGTTCTCTACCGAGTTTGTTGTGGTCACGAAGTTTAGCTTCTTCTAACTGCTTTAGATAAGCCTCTAATTCGGAAGCCTTAGGATAAGCAGTACCGTATACTCTGCATAACATCTTATTCTTTTCAGAACCTCTCCAATATGCACCAGTACTGGATAGTAACTTAAAAGCCTTTACTGGAGCAGTACTCATTAAGTGAGGACCTGCACATAAGTCGGTAAAGTCGCCTTGTTTATAGAAAGATATAGGTTCGCCCTTTTCGGCGTGTTCTTGACATAGTTCCACCTTGTAAGGTTCTTCTATACTGTTTAGATACTCTATAGCCTTATCTGGGGATAGTTCATACTGTTCTAAAGGAAGATTTTCTTTAACTATCTTCTTCATTTCGACTTCTATATTGGCTAAGTCTTCAGCAGAGAATGGCTTTTCAATATCAAAGTCGTAATAGAAACCGTTATCTATAGCAGGACCTATAGCAAGTTTAACCTGTGGATATAGTCTTTTAACTGCTTGTGCTAATATGTGGGAAGCAGTATGCCAAAAAGTCTTTTTACCCTCTATGCTATCAAAAGTCATAACTTCAAACTGACAGTCGTTAGTAATAGGAGTTCTTAAATCCTTAACTACGCCGTCGACTTTTACACAACAGGCGGACTTATATAGTCCCATGCCTATGCCCTTTATTACTTCGCTTGCTAATATGCCGTCTTCTACTTCACGAATAGAACCGTCTTTTAAACTTAGTTTAATCATAATAACTAATCCTTTCTACTTAATATCTTCTTGACTACTCTGTTGCTGAGTAAAGTAGTCATTTTTTACTATACATTCCAACTTGATGCCCACAGACTGCAACAGATTATATATTAGTTTAAAGTTTTCGTCTGCCTTTTGAGTAGGCGGATACTTTAGTACTATTTGGAATATTATGTTAATCTGTTTATCCTCAAACTTTTGTTTAGCATCGGGATACTTTTTAAATATCTCACCTGATTGCACAAAAGCTAAAGCGGTGTTAATCTTCTTTTCCAGTAACATAAAATGATGTGGTACTATCCAAGAAAGGTGGTCGACTATTAATACTATTAAGTCGCCAGTCTTTTCCACTTGAGCTAAACCGTCTATCATCTTTTCATCTACTATTGACATCTTCAATCCTCCCAACTATTTAAGTTTATCATTTATATTATATAGTCCATTTTGGGACTTTTTAACCTGACGTTTATTAGATAATCCTTTTACTAATAAAAATTATACTGCATAAAGTTGCCATTCTTTTTGAAACCAAAGTCTGTATACAACAAAACTCCCATATTAGATGCCGTTATGTGAACAGTACCGCAACCATAATCTTTAGCGTCTTTGACCACCTTAGTTAAGAGTTCTTTAGCTATACCTAACCTTCTATACTCTTTTAGAGTATACATACTGGATAACAGTCCTATTTTGCCAGTTGGATTACTATAATATGGTGGTTTTTCTACAAAAGACATTCCGCTTGTAGCTACTATCTTATCATTATCAGTAGCCACCCAAGATACAAAAGTACCGTCTTTTAGATGTTTTGTATAGTACTCTAAAAGTTGAGGGTTTAAATCAAATATAGGTTTAGCACCCTCTTCTTGAAGTTGATTAATTCGCATATCGATAAAAGTATCTAAGTCATTAAGAGTTAATCTTCTGTAAATCAAGTTCATGGTTAAAACCACCCTAATAGATATCTATATAAACAAAAAAGCCCCTTAAACCGTACAGTTCAAGGGGCGATAGTTACTTTAAGTATCGCTGTTCCACCCAAGATTTACAACATAACACTAATATATTATAGTATTATATTGCCTTTAGTAGTCGTGTAACGTTGACAAAACGTCG
The DNA here is from genome assembly GCA_934444765.1 of uncultured Oscillospiraceae bacterium. Classification (GTDB taxonomy): domain Bacteria; phylum Bacillota; class Clostridia; order Oscillospirales; family Ruminococcaceae; genus UBA5884. The sequence continues at coordinate 116,298 of CAKSDC010000001.1, read as the reverse complement.
TGTATTAGACGCTCTCCGAGAACGGTATACTATAAATAAAACCTTTACGTAACGCTTTCAGCCGATGACAGTTACTCTCTGTTATTATTAAAAGTTTGTGTACTTATAGTCTTTTCTCATCATAGATTTATTGATTAATACATATTATAGCACCATGCACCAAGGTTGTCAAGAACTATTTTGTAACAAAATTACGGCTACCATATAGTTGATTTTGCACAGAATACATGGTATAATTATAGTGTTTAAAAGTATCGGAACGTTACTATAACTCTTTAAGGAAGTGTTTTATATGAAAAAGTATCTTGACCAATACATAGCTATGTTGGAAAAGCTACTCGCCGAAGGCAACATTACAGACTTTGAATACATAAAAGCTGAACATATTAAACAGATACAGTTTATTCAACATGAAAGATTAATTCACTTTTTAGTAACTATGATGTTTGCTATTATAGAGTTCATTTGCGTAGGTACGTACTTAGTAGCTATGAACTTTGCTCTGCTAATACTAATAGTATTAATATTAGGACTACTAATTCCCTATATAGCATACTATTACTACCTTGAAAATCATACACAAAAACTATACTTACTATATAATCAAATATGCAACTTAGAAGTTAAACAGAATACCAATCTAAAAGTACAGTATCCATTAGAAGTAGATATTAAAATAAAAGACTAATACTTAATATCACTACAGGGAGAATATCTATGAAAGATGAGTTAAAAAAGTACAGGTACTTGTTAGTTCCATTAATAGTTACTACTATAGTACTATCTGCATTGGCGTTTTACTGTTCGGGAGTAGTAGACCTTAACAACAACAAGGACATTATAGACGTTAGACTTGAAAAAATAGTCCAACGTTTAAAAGCTGATGATGAAGAAAGAACTACTATCAAAAATGACATACTGTCCGACTGTGAAGAAAAGTCTCAAATGGTAGCCATGATGGTTTCACAGAATAGTGACCAACTATCCTATGAACTAAGTCTTGAAGAAATTAGGGTAATGGTAAATGCCGACGAAATCTCTATTAGCGATAGTAACGGATATATTCAATATAGCACTTCCACATACACTAAAGAAGATACTATCCTTGATAGGTTTGTACCTTATGCGGACGACAAGACTAACTATGCACGTGCCATTATAGATGAATATAATCGTGTAGTAACCGTTACTAATCGTTTAGACGATACAGGAGCTATTCAATTGATATTCTCTCCAGATAGCATGGAACAGATGTTGAAGTCTACAGACGTATCTATGGTAACTTCGGAATACCCTCTACTAAGAAGTGGATTTACCGCTATAATAGACGTTAATACTTACACATATCTAAGCCATACCGATACTATGCTAATAAACACTCCCTCACAACTTCCTAAAGATAAGTTCGACTTTGACAAGGAAAAAGGAGGATTTTTCTATAGCGTTGGCGGAAAAAAGTGTTATATAAGATACATCTATGACGGTAACAACATAATAGTTGGAGTACTTCCAAGTAGCGAAATCTATCGACTTAGAAACTCTTTAACGTGGTGGGTATTAGTTTCAGGAAGTCTGCTAACTCTTACGGCATTTCTTACTATAAGGTTCAAAAACATAATAAACGTATAGACTATAATAGGTGGTGAAGTTAAATAAATACTAAAGGTAAACTATTAATAATATCCACTATGGGTGTAGTTCTAATAGTGATAATAGCCATAGTGTGTATAGTGCATGGTAGAAACAGTATAGAAGTTTCTAATACTAATCCTACAGAAGTAGAAGTTCATGGCACTATATGTATAGACGCTGGACACGGCGGTTCAGATACTGGAGCTATCTCTACAGACGGCAACGTATACGAAAAAGACGATAACTTAAAACTTGCTCTAAAGGTCAAGGAACATCTTGAAAGTTTAAACCTATCAGTAGTGATGACACGTTCAGACGATAGTACGGTAGACCTTAACGAACGTTGCAACATAGCAAACTCTAACGACTGCGATATGTTCGTATCGTTACATAGGAACAGTTCGGATAATACTTCCGCTAACGGTATAGAAGTATGGGTACATAACAGTCAACCACCTGTAGATGTGGATTTAGCTAATAATATCCTATCTGCTATGCAGAACGTTGGAGTACAGTCTAATAGAGGTTTAGAGTTCGGTTATAGAGGCGATAGCACTCAAAACTACAGAGTAAACCGACTAACTACTATGCCAAGTTGTCTTGTAGAGACTGGTTTTATATCCAACACTACAGACGCTAATATGTTCAATACCTATTTAGACGCTTACGCTGAGGCTATCGCACAGGCTATATACAATACTTTAGAAGATATAGCTTTGGGTAATGTAGATACTTCTATCGGTAAAGCTGGACAGAATTACAGTTACGACAGACTAATTAACCATCAACAATAACTTAGAAAGGTGATATTAACACATGAAAAAGTTTCTATCTAAAGTGTTAGCGGTTTCGCTTACTGCTATGCTATCTATAGGATACGTTCCTAACGTGCAAGATAGCATTCAAACTGTATCAGCAGAGGAAACTCCTAACTATGCTACAGCACTACAACAGTCGCTATACTTCTATGAATGTCAACAGGCTGGACCTCTACCAGATTGGAACAGAGTGGAATGGCGTGCAGACTCCACAGTAGACGACTATGTCACTGGTGGTTGGTACGATGCAGGCGACCACGTTAAGTTCAACCTACCTATGGCATACTCAACCAGTATGCTCGCTTGGGGACTGTATCAATATGGCGACGGAGTAGAAGAAGTTGGTCAGTACGAAACTTATAAAAACAATCTTGAGTTCGCATTGGACTACTTTGTAGACTGTGACAATGGCGACGACGTAGTATTTCAAGTAGGCAATGGTACAGAAGACCATACTTGGTGGGGACCTGTAGAACTTATAATATATGGTTTAGGTGAAAGTAATAACGGTTCATACGTTAGACCTTACTATACTACAGACGATAAAGGTTATTCAGCAGTATTAGGCGAAATGGCTTCAGCCTTAGCCTCTGGTTCAGTAGCACTAAAGGGTAAATCCGATAAAACCGACAAGTATTTAGAGTTAGCTATAAAATACTTCAATATGGCAGACGCTCAAAAAAGTGACGACGGTTACAACTCCAGTAATGCACAAGGATTTTATCAATCAAGTTCGTTCTATGACGACTTATTCTACTCTGCCAACTGGTTATATATCGCTACTGGAGATACAGCCTATTTAGATAAGGCTACCTCTTACATTCCTAACTTAGGAACGGAACTTGGAACTAACGAACTAAAGTATTCATGGGCTCACTGTTGGGACGACGTTATGCAAGGTGGTATGTTGTTATACGCTCAAAACACTAACGACCAAACGTATATAAACCACGTTAAAAAACATCTTGACTACTGGTGTAACGACGTTCAAGAGTTAGAAGGTGGTTTTAGGTGGCTTACCACTTGGGGTTGTCTAAGATATTCCGAAACTACTGCATTCTTAAGTGAAGTCGCTTGTGATACTATACTATCCAACGATAGCAACAAGGACAAGTATATTCAATTCGCAGAAGACCAAGTAAACTATGCATTGGGCGAAAATCCTGATAGACAAAGCTATGTAGTAGGATATACTCCAGACGGTTCTACAGACTACAAAACGCCACACAACCCACACCATAGAAGCGCACATAGTAGTTGGTGCAACTCCTTAGACTATCCTGAAGACAACACTCACACTCTATACGGTGCATTGGTAGGTGGACCTACTCAAAATGGTGAGTATGAAGATAGTCGTGGAAACTACATAAATAATGAAGTCGCTTGTGACTATAACGCAGGATTTACAGCAGTACTCTGTAAAATGGTAAGTCAGTATGGTGGTAAAACTGATAGTTCTTTCCCACCAACCGAAAACGTTAGAGATGAATTTTACGTAGAGGCTTGCAACAAACAGAGTTCCGATAGTACTATCGGATTAAGTTTGAAGTTTACAAACGTAAGCTGTTCACCACCACGTATAGAAGATAATATGTCGTTTAGATACTACTTAGACATATCCGAAGTGTTAGACGCAGGATTTTCAGCAAGTGACGTAGTAATTCGTGTAGATAGAGACCAAAGTGCTATGTATTCGGAACTAACTTCTAACGCTATAGTATCCGAACTAACACAGTATCAAGGTAGTATATACTACGTAGAAATTACTTATCCAGACGGTCGTATAGCTATGCCTATATCGGAAGGTAGATATCAATGTGAGACTATGCTTGCTATAGTATACCCTAACTATCAAAGCGGTTGGGACGTATCCAACGACTACTCATTCCAAGACTTAGCAGACGCTACAGAAGGCGTTAAGACTGATAAGATTACAGTATATCAAAACGGTGTGTTAGTATTCGGTACTGAACCTGACGGCACTACTGCTAAACACTATACCGAACACAGTAGCAAGTACACCAAGCCTAACACTAACGAACCTACTACCGAAACTTCCAAAGTAGAAGACACTACCGTTACTACTAAAGATACTACAGTCACTACTGATAGTACTACAGATATCGATACGAACACTACTACTCCCAGTGAAGAAGTTACTACTACTGTTAGCGATAGTACTACTATCAATTCCGATAGCCAAACTACTAATAGTCCATCGACAGAAACACTCTTAGGTGATGCTAACTGCGACGGAAAAGTATCTACCGCCGACCTACTACTAATTAAAAAGTATCTATTAGGAATATCGGAACTTGAAGGTCAAGGATATATCAACGCAGACTTAAATCAAGACGATTCGGTTAAGACTTCCGACTTAATAAACCTTAAAAAGACGCTATTAGGAATAGCATAACACAAAAAAATATGCAGATAGTAATCGACTATCTGCATATATTAGGGTTAGTACCCCCAGTGAGAATCGAACTCACAACTGCCCCTTAGGAGGGGGCTATTATATCCATTTAACTATAGAGGCAACTATAGTATAGTATATCATACTATTTTAATAAAGTCAATACTTAAAGGGAGAACACTTAATGCAAAATATCAGCTTTGAACAGATTTCCGAAAGTATATACGTATGTAAGTCTAAAGAACACAGGTTCGGAACAGATGCAGTACTACTTACAGAGTTCTGCAAGTATAAGTCTACAGACTTAGTATGTGATTTAGGTACTGGTTGCGGAATTATTCCATTACTTATGTGTAAAACTTCTCCACCAAAACTTATATACGCTTTAGACGTTCAACAAAACGCTATAGAACAGTTAAACCTTGGAATACATAAAAGCAACGTTACTAATATAGTTCCAGTATGTGCCGATTTAAAGACACTCTGGGAATGCAAAGATATTGGAAACTTTTCTTTGGTAACGTGCAATCCACCATACTTTTTATCGAGTGCAGGTTTTAAAAGTGAGCTAAACTCTCAAATGATAGCACGTCATGAAGTACTATGTACCATAGGTGACGTGTGTAAATCGGCTAACAGACTTTTAAAGTTCGGCGGTAGACTATGTATGTGTAACCGTCCTGAACGTTTAGCAGACGTACTAAACGCTATGAGGTCTAACAACATCGAACCTAAAACTCTACAGTTAGTCTGTAAGGACTACTCTTCTGCTCCGTGGCTATTCTTGGTGGAAGGTAAAAAAGGAGCAAAACCCTCTTTAAAGGTACTACCTAACAAGTATATGTACTAACGAGAGAATATACACATCGAAAGGACTATTTTTACTATGAGCGGAACTTTATTCGTGGTAGGCACTCCTATAGGAAATATGGAGGATATGACCTACAGAGCTATTAGAACTCTACAAGAAGTGGACTTTATAACTGCTGAAGATACTCGTGTTACTATGAAGCTACTAAATAAGTTCGGTATAAAGAATAAACTTATAAGCTATCATGACCACAGTACAAGGCAAGTAACCGAAAACATTATAGACCATATCGCAAACGGTCAAAACTGTGCCATAGTTACCGATGCTGGTATGCCTTGTATCTCTGACCCTGGGGAAATACTGGTTAAAATGTGTCATGAACGTGGAATACCTGTCAAGGTCGTTCCTGGCCCAAGTGCGGTAGTATCTGCATTGGCAATATCTGGGCTTAACACCTCACGATTTACTTTTGAAGGGTTCTTATCGGTTACTAAAAAACAACGCTATGAACACCTTGAAATGTTGGTCGACGAACCTCGTACGATGATATTCTACGAAGCACCTCACAAGTTAAAGTCTACTCTTAAAGATATGTACCAATACTTTGGTGATAGAAGAATATCGTTATGCCGTGAAATTACCAAAGTATATGAGGAAGTATTTCAAACTACCCTAAAACAGGCTATAGAGTTCTACGAAATGAACAATCCTAAAGGAGAGTTTGTACTGGTATTAGAAGGAAAACCAACTTCTACAGTGGAAGAAGAGATTACTCTTGAAGTAGCCGTGGAACGAGTACAAGCACTCATTAAAGATGGCGTTAAAACCTCAGACGCTTGCAAGATAATAGCTAAAATATGCAAATTCTCAAAAAGTGAACTATACAACGCAGTAACCAAATAGAGTATCAAAAAAAGATAGGCATTATAGTAGTATATAATGCCTATAGTTATACTCTAATGGTTATTATCTTCTAAGCTTTTAAGTGCCTGACGTTCTTCCTTGTTAATACGAATTTCAGCATCTTTAATAAGTTCGACTTCCTTGCTATTTACTATTATAGGAACGTCGGAATTTTTAGGCTTAATCTTAATCTTACCAGTCAAAGCGTTAATATCTTCTACATAAGCCTCGGTGTTATTGTGTTTAACTATAGCACCAACCTTAGGAATTTCATTTAATAGTTGCTCGTAGCCTTCTTGCTCGTACTTTAGACAACACATAAGCCTGCCACACGCTCCTGAAATCTTAGTAGGATTAAGTGATAGTCCCTGTTCCTTAACCATTTTAATCGATACGGGTTGAAATTCGCCTAAGTAACTCTTACAACAGAACTCTCTACCACATATACCCAAACCACCCAAAGACTTACACTCATCACGAACGCCTATTTGACGCAACTCTATTCTGGTACGGAATATAGAGGCTAAATCTTTAACTAACTCTCTAAAGTCCACACGAGTTTCCGAGGTAAAGTAGAATAGCAACTTGTTATTATCAAAAGTGCATTCTACGTCTATAAGTTTCATATTAAGTTTTCTAAGAGCTATCTTCTGTTCGCAAACTTTAAAGGCTTCTTTTTCTTTCTTTTTATTAGCCTTTAAGACGTTTAAATCGTCCTGATTAACTTCTCTAATAACCTCTTTTATTGGAGTATTAGAACCGCTGTAGTCTCTATTAGATATTACTATAGTACCACATTCAACGCCTCTTGCGGTTTCTACTATAACCTTAGTACCCACATCGAAGTGTCTATCGGTAGGATTAAAATAGTATACCTTACTACCTTTTTTAAAGCGAACACCTACAATCTGTTCCATGTATATAAAAATCCTTTCTTTTTAATAGTCTATACGATAGTAATAATATTAGCACATAACGAAGCCAATATTAAGTTGATATTTACGTTACTATCAAGTTCGTTAAAAGCGTCGTATATTTTAAGATGTATATCCGTACACGCCTTTATTGAAAGTTTTTCAGATAATAGTTTAGCACCGTCGAAGTAGCATCCCGCCGAAGTGTTACAACCTATTTTGACGGCTATTACGTCTCTAATGTGTTTATCCATAATAGATAGAGTATCTTTTATTTGGTCTCTGTCGCCGTTAAGCTGATTAAGAACCTTTAATAGTTCATACTCATCATGGTGTAGTATCGAATTGGTAAGACCTTTAATAACTTCTACCGACTTAAAGAGTTCTCCACCGTTCAGATAGTCTAAACACATACCTATGTTACCATGAAAACTATCTATAGCCTGTTGTATCTGTTCGTTAGAGTAGTTCATAGATTGCAAGGCTTCGGTACACTCTTTATTAGAACACTCTGTAACGCCTATAGAAACTACTCTTGATAGTATAGTAGGTAAAAAAGTATCCTTACTTTTAGCAGTAAATATGTAATAGGCATACTCTGGAGGTTCTTCAATAGACTTTAATAGTATGTTTTGAGCGGTACTGTTCATAACGTCGGCATCTGCAAAGATGTACACTTTACTATCATAGTTAGGTTTAATAACTGCATCGTTACATATCTTTCTAACAGTATCGGCAGATATAGAGTTAGTCTTTCCTGAATGTTCTGCCCACACCACGTCGGGGTGAGTACCATTAATAATATTCTTGCAGTGAAAACACTCACCACAAGGCGAACTCTTTTCTTTACAGAGTATTCTCATAGCTATGTACTTAGCTAAAGTTTTTTTACCTAAGCCCTTATCACCATATAGCAGAAAGGCATGAGCAAGCCTTCCGCTGTTAATCATTAAGGAAATTTTTTCAGTTACGTTTTTGTTGCCAAAAATATCCACTAACAGTCACCTTTTAAACCTTTTCAAAACGGTCGATATCGGTAACTATTATAGTAGCACCACCAACGGAAACTTCTACTGGAAAGTTTACTTCGTTACTCACTGTAGAAGGCACAAACTGTTTTCTTTTGCGAGAGGTAGCCTTAATAATATCTATAACTTCTTGAACCTTTTCGTCTTCGGTAGCTATCAAGAACGTAGTATTACCAGCCTTTAAAAATCCACCTGTAGAAGCTAACTTTGTAGCGTAAAAATTAGACTTTACTAAACCATTCGATACTGCGTACGTATCATCGTTGTTTACTATAGCATATATTAACTTCATAAAAAAATCCTCCATAAAAAATATAGTTTAACACTATACTATTTTACCACATTTATAAGATTAATTCCATACCTTTTAAAAATATTTATACTTTCGGCATTAATTACCTCACCTGATACCGCAATAGGTATAGCGGGCGGACAAGGAACTTTAACTGCCGAACACACTCTACCGTTAGCCTGTTCTATAGGAATAGTTTCACTTTGGGAAAATACTGCCTCTTTTGGACTTAATACCGAGCGTAACTTAGGTACTACCAATACAGGATACTCTTTAGAGGTCTTATTTAGAGTTATGCTATCTAATGTAGAATATAGTCTACTAAAAGTTTCCTGTCTATCCAACGGTGAAAATAATAATACTACACTTTGAGCGTCGGAATATTCACATTCTATGTTACGTTCTCTTAGAGCGTTAGCTAACTCTATACCAAAATAGCCGTCTTTCCAAGCTAATATGGTAAGATGTAATGGTTCAATACTATCTGCAAAAGTATACTTATGCTTTAAAGCCTCTTTTAGATTAGCAATCTGTTCTATAACGTATAGTAAGTCTTTGCGTACGTGATTAGCTATGTATTGATTAGCTAAGTCCAAACTTTCCATAATCAAATACGACGGACTGGTAGAACCAAACGTTGCCATAGCCTCTTTACCCAAAGACGTGTACTCTTTACTGTTTATATGTAGATATCCACCACCAGTGAGTACTGGTAGCATCTTGTGTGCAGAGTCGGAACACATATCCGCACCAAGATGTATAGGGTGAATATTTTCAGGTAAAAAGTTCAGTAACGTACCATGAGCGTTATCCACTAATAGTATAGCATTATATCGCTTGCATATCGCACTGATAGACTTTATATCCGCTACCATGCCATAATAGTCAGGGGAAGTTACGTATACCGCCTTTAAAGAAGTATCTCGTTTTAGAGTATCTTCTAAAGACTGAATATCTATAGTACCACTAATGATAGTGTTTTCATAGTTCGGATATATCCAATGTACGTCTAAATCGAGGAGTACGCAAGCGTTTAAAAAACTTCTGTGAACGTTTCTAACTGCGTATAGAGTACGACGTTCTTTTTTTACCATATATAGCATAGCCTGAATACTAAGTGTAGAACCTGCCGTACTATAGCAAGTAGTCAGCGTACCGTATAGTTTAGAGGCGTTGCGTTCACTTTCAGCGATAATGCCGTCTGCCTCAAATAGACTATCTGCCCCAGATATTTCTGTAATATCATGGGGATAAGATAGTCCTTTATGTGCAGGCATATGCATTCTAAGAGTGTTACTCTCTTGATAGTGTTGTAAAAAATCCCTAATAGGAGTATTCATTAGAGTATAAATCCTTTCGTATAGTTATAGTATCAAGTACTTTAAGTACTTGAAGATTTTATTTCTAATAGTTTTTAAGTTCCTTGATACTGTAGACTGATTAATACCGAGTATATCGGCTATTTGGTTCATAGTATACTCTTGATAGTAATACATATCCACTAACTTTTTTTGATAGTCTGTAAGTTCGTTATCTATAACCTTTACTAACTGCTTTAAAGCCAACGACTGCCTATAGTCACTTTGATGTAACGACTGTTTAAACTGTTCACGTTCAAAAAGATACTCTGTAAGACTAACTCTCTTCATGGCTTGCCCACTCTCTTTGATAACCTTTTAAGATACCTATAATTTCCTTCATATGTCTAACCTGTGCATATAGAACATTTTTTCTAATCTCGATATCTTTTAGAGTATCAATATCATCAGTCTTAGTCGCCATAGCTTTAAGTTCTTGTATACGATTAGTAGCCATATTGCAACTATCGTAATAGTATAGTATTAAGTCTTCCATGCATATACAACCTTTCCAAAAGTATTAAAATATGTACTGTATAGATATATGCACGGTTAAGTATAAGTCTTTAAGGAACTTATTCACTAAGACTATTATATAGTATATATCCAAAAAAGTCCATAGTGTTTGGTGGGCATAGGAAGTAACGTTCCCAATTAAAAACTACCAGTTATATTAAAAAAGGAACACATCTAAAAATGTGTTCCTTAGAATATGCTATCAAGTTGTAGGTTAGCCTACAAGACCAGAACGTTCTATACCCTCGGTGAACTGCTTCTGTAAAAAGCAATATAGTATCAGTATAGGAGTTATGGATATTAAACAACCTGCCTCCATCCATACTATCTTTTCTCTAATGGATACTTCTACTGAAGCATCGTTGAATAGTACGGTATTTAGACGAGTATCTAAGTTTTTAAGCATTAACGCCATAGTTTGGTTATCGGTAAAGAATGAAGAACTTACGTAGTAGTCGTTCCAGTACCAAACTATTGAGAATAAGAATACTGTTAAGAATGAAGACTTAGCATTAGGTATCATAATCTGAATAAAGGTTCTAAATGGACTACAACCGTCTAAGTATGCAGCGTCTTCAAGTTCTTTAGGTAGTCCTTTAAAGAACTGTCTAAATATGAGTATCATTAAACCTGCACGAATACCATTACACATAAATGCTGGTAGATACATAGTCCAATAAGTGTTTATAAGGTTTATAGTCTTAGAACCCATAAAGTATCTAAACTGCATATACTGTGGAATGTTTATTATCTGTTGAGGTACTAATATCATAAGTATTACTAAACCAAACAGAACGTTTTTACCTTTAAACTTAAACCTTGCAAAGCCATAACCCGTAATAGAGCAAGTTAATACTTGTACTAAAGAACAGCCCACGTTCAAAAATAGAGTATTCTTTAAAGTAGTACCAAAGTTCATAGCCTGAGCAGTCTCTTTAATTACCGATAGAGTTAAATTTCTTGGTATCCACATAACTGTAGGGTCGTTCATATCCGTTTGAAGACGAAAAGCACAACTAACCATAAATATTAAAGGATATAGTATTACAAAGCATAGACCAAATAGTATTAAAAATCTAAATACTGGCCAAACCTTTTCCATAATGCTCTTATTTCTAAGATACATTCTTTCTTCCTTACTCATAGAGGCTTTACGTACACGGTCTTCCACCCTACGTTCCATTTTAGGAGTAATAGTTTTATCATTAGTAGTAGATATTGCCATATTAAATACTCCCTCCTAACTAATCTACTTCATAGTAAACAAACTTATTTACTATAAATACTATAATGCCCACTGCGACCATTACTATTAAGAAGTAAGACCAAGCCATAGCAGCTGCCTCACCGTACTTCCAGTCACTTTGCATTTCAAGTACTCTTGACATTACTGCGTTGCTGGTATCGGTAAACGAATCTATAATAGTAAATATTAAGTTAGCTAATATCATAGGGCTAACATAAGGGAATGTAATCTTCCAGAAGTACTCCCAAGCAGTAGCACCTTCCATCTGTGCAGCCTCTTTAGCTGAAACTGGAATGTTCTGTAACGCTGCAAGGAATATTAGTATCTGTATACCAGAGTTCCACACTAAACCGAATATATTAGTCGTAATACTTTGAATAGTTTCGGTAATGGTATCGCTAATACCGTATATGCCTACAAACTCCATAAGTTCGCCTACTAAGTCAGTTTGGAACATAGTAGAAAACTGTGAAGCGTCGTTACTACCACTGGAACTCATATCGCCTGAAATTATAGCGTATACTGGACCAGTAGCTATTATTACTGGTAAAAAGAATACAGCTCTTGCAAAGCCTCTACCCTTGAACTTTTGGTTCAACATTACTGCTACGAATAGTGAGAATATTATTATTAGAGGGGTTTTTAAAGCGGTATCTTGTAAGACTTGAACTAAGTATTTAGAGTAATTAGGGTCTATACCAAACGCATATTGATAGTTATAGAATATACCACCATCTGGAATATGCTTTACCATACCACCAGCTTCAGGGGATACAGTCTTAAAAGAGAACTCTAAAGAAGTAGCCAAAGGTATTAAGAACCACTTAATAGTTCCTATTAACCAAAGAGCTATAAATCCATAACCATATAAGCTCTTTCTTTTTTCGTATGGCATTTGAATGCCACCACTTTTTTTCTTCATTAACTTTGTCCTCCTTCACTGGTTACATAGTCGGAGTATTTATATTCGGTGCCGTTCACCTTAACAGACCTACTATCGAGGTCGACTTCGGTTTTAGTACCGTTTTCGTATTCCGTATAGATAACGTTTCCGTCTTGTGTATACGACGTAATATAAGAGTTGCTAACTGCATCCAATACGTTCTTAGCAAAACTGTATTGCTGACTTGCAGTATCCACCCAGTTTTTGTAGTATGCATAGTATAGACCGTCAAATTCAGTATCTTTTAAAGTACTGGTTTCCTCGAATATCATATCGTAACGAGGGTTCATGCCTACCGCCATAGACTGTAATAGTAAAGTTTCGTTGTCGGCACTGGCATTTATAGGAGTACTTGCTAAAGGAGTTATTCCGTGCATCACTATGGAGTAGAATGGAACTTCCTCATCGAATATATCGTAGTTACTGGAAGATAGTGGAACGTCTGTAATGTGGTCTAAGTATGGTAGAGTATACTCATTAGCAGTGATACCTAATACTGAACCGATAGAAGACTTTAAGTTGTCTAAACTTTCAGTCATAGTAGTTTCCATACTTTGACGGGATACCTTCTGTTTGCCATAGTCACCATATAGTAAAGCGGTCATATCACCAATAGATATTCCATTTACTATAGACTTAGAATAGTTTTTAGCTACCTTACTATATACTTCAGAAAAGATAGACGGTGATAGTAAAGAATAAGTATCCACATTAGTATCCTGTTCGCCAAAAGCTAAGTCGTAAGATAGTAACCTTGAATAAGAACCCGATACTCTAATATTAGTGTTCTTAAATGAATAGTATCCTTGACCAGAAGTAAACTTATCGTTTTCTATTACTGGATATAATGATACGTTATTACTATCTAAGTACTTAACTAAAGACTTAAAGTCACCATTACCACCAAGAGTATTAGAAGGTGTAGCCTTATAGTCTACTTGATTTTTAATACCTGCATTAGTCCAGTTATGATAGCTTAATACTAAGTTGTCAGCGCCATTATCTAATAGTTCGCTTACTATATCCTTAGTCTGATTGAACGAAGTAATAGAAGTCTTTAATACCATAGGTATACCGCATATAGGAGTAGTCTTTTCCACACCGCCATATACGTCCACGTACATATTAGAAGAGTTTTCAGTAGTAGTAGGAGTTATCTGTTTTTCGTTTAGAAGATAGTCACGATAGCATTTAGCTACGTCGGTATAGTCCAAATCGTCGTCAGCTAAAGGATAGTATCTTACTTCTAACTCATCCGTCTTCATTCCGCCAGTTTCGAACACTTTTAAAGGAGTAGTATCTCCACCCATATAGTAAGTATCGGTACTTCTAAGAGTAAACTCGAAGTTACATATATTGTAGCTACTCTTAGACTGAATACTTACGCTCGACTTTATAGTAGCGTTGCCGTCACCTTTAGACACTACTGCCATAATGCCATTTCCGTCGTTACGAACTATTCCGTACATAGGAAAGTATACTTGTTTAGTGACTGCTGAAGCCGTAGTAGGTACCATAGCAACGTCTGAACCGTATATCTTACTGGAATAAGACTTTGCCCAAGTCTTGCCATTATCGAAGTCTATTAAAGCTCCTGAACCGTCTGGAATTACAAAGTATCCGCCTTGAGTATCATCGTTAGAACTTTCGTCTGCCATTTCGGTAGCTCCAAAACTGCCTAATAGAGTTAATGCAGTTAATATGTTACCGTCCGTATCGGAGTCGTTTTTCTCTTCTATTTCGGAAGTCTTAACCGAAACTTTTAGATAGTCGTCTACTAAGGTATACTCTACAGGAACTGTAATATCTGCTTTGCTAAAAGAGTATGTAACCTTAATACCATTGTCTATAGTTTGATACTTAAACTTACCATTTTTAGCTGAACGTAAATTTTTAGTAGTACGTGAAGCAGGTTGACCATAAGTCATAGTTATAGAAGATTTAAGTTCTTGTCTTAGAGTATTAGTAGCGTTAGCATCGCCCATAGCATTTACAGGAGAAGACCACCAAACGTATCCATTAGACTTATTTACTAAAGCCAATATATCCTCATCGTCTTCCTCGTCCTCATTGTAGTATAGTTGAAGACTATCCGTTTCAGCTACTAAGGTCATCTTGCTAAGAAGTTCTTTTTCGTCCCTTGCCACAAAGTCCTTGTCTACCGCATCAGCCTCATAAGCGTTTTCGTCTACAGCCTCGCCGTCCTGAGTAGTAGCACCATCTTCGGAAGTACTTTCAACGGTAGTGGTATCGTCTTCTGTAGCGTACGCTAAAGATGAACTTATAGTGGTAGTACTCATCATAGAAAGAACCATTATAGCAACTATGAACCTTTTTAAGTTATTACTTTTCATAATATATATAATCACCAGCCTTTCTTTTAGACTTTAAGTCTGTATGCAATTTCGGTGTATACCGAGTAAACGAATACGTACACTTGTTGGAATAACGATAGCAACAATACTAATAAGAATAGTATTATTAACATAGCTACTATAGTTAGTAATATATCCAATATAGTCTTTAATACGGTGTATTGATGTACTGTTTTAATAGCCATAAACATTAATATTACGCTCCATAGAGTGCCTACTACCTGAATGGCTTGCATAAATATATACTCATCACGTATTAAAAAGTGGGATAAGAATACGTTAATAAAAGTCTGTGCAATGTATGGAATTAATGCATACGCACTAAATATACATATATTCTTTAAAGTACCTTCACCGTCAAGTAGAGTACTAATAGCCCAGTTACCTACTACCCAAGTAGCGAATAGTATAATACTCTGCACTAAGTAAGGTACTATGTTAAACATCTTATCTTGTGTAACAAAGAACTGAAAACCATATAGTCTTTCATAAGCTATCTGGGCTATAAATAGTAAGAATACTATTATAAACGAATACTTTACTGAACCACCCTTTTTCCAACGAAGGTCTTCGTAACCTTCAAAGGGGTGCATTATAGTATGTTTAACCCATTGCTTTTTAGTCAAGTCCATCATTAGCTTTTAGACCCCTTTCTTTTAGGCAGTTTAGACTGTATAGCCTGTTTTACGATAGTAAACATGGTAGTATTCTTTTTCTTTTTAAGAATAGTATCAGCGAACCATAACACTATCAATAGTATTACTATAAAGGCTATCAAGTTAAAGTGAGCGTCTATCCAGTTTTGACGATATCCTTCAAAAGCCTTATTGTATATCTTACCGTTATCGGCAAGTTTAGAGTACTTCATAGACTCTTCATATTCACCAGCGTTTAACTGAGCGTTAGCTATACCGATATAAGCGTTCCTATAGTTACCGTCACGTTTAAGAACTTCACGCCAAGGTTCTAAAGCGTCTTCATAGTAGCCACTGTTGTATAGGTCAGTAGCCTGATGTACTATAGAACCAAATTCAGTTTCGCCGAATACTGTAATAGTATTCTTTAAGGAGTCCACCACGTATAGGTTAGTACCCATACTTTCTATTGCGGATACCTGTTTAAAACCGCCCATTTGGTCAGCCTTAGTACCTATTACGAACATAAGATTACATTCAGCATCAAATTGGAATACCCTACCAGTAGTAGAATCCAAACAGTTTATATAACCATCGTCTGAAATATCTATATCAATCATAGCTGTAGTTTTAGTAGTTTCAGACGTAGTAGTATCATCACCCCAAAGAGCATTTACATTTTCAAATAGGTTATCTCCTGCGGGATTTACCTTTTTAATGATATCGGTATCTTCGGACTGTGTACAAGTATATATAAAGCCTTCGTTGTCCAAATCGAAGTTGTTAAAGCCTACAGGTACGCTCTTAGAACGTCTTGCACGCATTTCATCGGTAGCTATTAAGTTCCACATATAGTTACTAATAACTTCTGCGGTTTCCTTTACCTTGTTAGCACCGTAGAAACCCTGAAACTCTCCGTTACTATTGAACATTACCGCACCACTTGTGATGTTGTTTACTACTATGTATACATATCCAGCAGTATCCACTAACACCTTTTGTGGTAAAAACGATAGCTTTTGGGAATACACTTCGGAAGTAGGCTTAGTAAACTCTAATACTACATTAAGGTTCATATCGCACTTAATAACTCTTGAGTTTTTGTTATCTGCTATGTACATATAACCTTCATCGGAGTCTACCCATATACCTGTAGGATTACTTAGAGTAGTCTCTTTACCGTCTAAGCCTGTAAAAGTATCGTATATATCAAGAACCGTATCCAGTGTACTGTTCAATACCACTATTCTGTTGTTGCCACTGTCCACAAGATAGAAAGTATCGTTAGCGTCTTTAAATATGTCGTTTGGAGAAGAGAAGTCTCCTATAGACTTTCCGTTGAACTCCAAATTAGAACCCAGTATACTCTGTTGTGCCAAGTAACCCGCTTGTGATGGAACAGCCTCACCCCAAGTATCGTAGTTGTATACGTTGTAAGGTTCTTCTGCCGAAGCAGGTAACACTAACGAAGTAGCAGTAACTAATCCTGTTAATATGCCACAGAGTAACCTTTTAAACTGTTTTCGCACTAAAATTTCACCCTTTCTATATGTTAATCTTTAATACCAGAATGTGCCATAGTTTCGATAACGTTCTTTTGTGCAAACATAAATACCACTATAGGTGGAACTAACATGAACACAGCCGAAGCCATAGCTACACCAGCTCTTGCAAGACCAGCTGCAGCAGCCTGTTGTACTACAGTAGGTAGAGTCTTTAAAGCCTCATCATAGACTACACTGTTACCTTGAATGTTCCAAGCAGTTTGGAAAGCGAATATTATCAAAGTCATCAAAGCAGGTTTTTGATTAGGCATTACTATTTTCCAACATATAGTAAACATATTAGCACCGTCTACCTTAGCAGCCTCTATCATAGCGTCAGGAATCTGTGTCATAGACTGACGCATTAAGAATAGTCCCATAGGAGTAGCTATATAAGGTAGTATTAAAGCCCAATAGGTGTTTATCATATTTAGTTGAGCCATTACTATATACTGCATAATGTATATTACGTTGCTCTGATATAGTAGCGATACTACTATTATAGAGTTTAGTATCTTGTTACCAGGAAATCTGCACTTTGCTAATACAAACGCAGCCATAGAAGATACAAAACAGTGACATACTGTAACCGTAATAGTAATGAATATACTATTGAATACGTATCTTGAGAATGGAACCCATAAATCGTCTGCAACCTTAAACATATCCTTAAAGTTGCTTAGTGTAGGATTTAGTGTGTATAACTTTGGTGGGAATATAAATAGTTCCTGTACTGGCTTAATGGACATTACTAATGCTAAGTATATAGGCAATGCCATAAAGCAACCTAATATTAACAAGAATATGAATATGCCAGTGGTACTTCCAAACTTAGTACCTGCCTGTTTATTAGATTCCTTCATTTTTTTAGTATCAACCATTTAACATATTCCCCCTTAATCCATATACTTACTTAGTAGATTACTAATTAACTTATTAGCTATGTACATTACTACGAATAATACTAAACATATCGAAGACGCATAACCCATTTCGTAACGTACCCAACCGTAGTCGTAAGCATGAGTCATAATAGTATGTGCCGCATAACCAGTACTTGGAAAACCTACAAGGTTTCTTGCTACTATATCGGCAGTAAATGAAGATACTATCTGCATAACCGCAGCGAACATAAGTTGTGGTCCCATAGATGGAACTGTAATATATATAAGTTCTTGCCATCTATTCTTAATACCTTCAATAGCACCAGCTTCATACTGTGAACGGTCTACGTTTTGGAAACCTGCTCTTAAAGCTAAGAAGCCCGCACCTAAAGATACCCACATCTGTACTATAATTACCGCACCTAATATATAACTGGAGTCGGTCAGCCATTGTATTGGCGAAGTTATGATACCTAAATCTAATAGCATAGAGTTTAATATACCATAAGAGTCGCCACTGAATATCAACTGCCATACAGTATATACGTTAGCCATAGATGGTGCATAGAATATTAACGTAAATATAGTCTTTAGCTTTGGATGAAGTTCGTTAATTAACCATGCTAACAAGAAGCATAGTATATAACTTATAGGGCCTGTAAATATCGCAAATACTAAAGTTACTCTAATAGCCTTAATAAATACCTTATCGGATAAGAATAACGTAGTAAAGTTAGAAAGTCCTACAAACTTTGGAAACTGCACCATGTTAAAGTCGGTAAAACCTATAGGTAACGAAAGTAGTACTGGTATTATAGTAAATATTAAAAACAGAACCATAAAAGGTAGTAGCATAAAGTAACATTCCTTATTCTGTTTAACCTGTAACCACATTAAGCGTCTTTGCTCTGCTTTGTCTTTAACGCCTATCTTATCTTTATCTATTGGCTTACGTTGTAAAGTTCCACCTTGCTCAGAGGTTTGGTCGAGCTTTTTATCGTTGTCAATCAAAGTATTTCCCTCCTAATATATAGTGTATAGGTTTAGTCATCAAGTCCTAAGTTCTGACGCTTTCTTGTAATTTCGGCGTTAATATCTCGGTTGTACCACATTAGAGTATCACGAGGATTTTCCGCATCGTTTACAGTTTCTCTAAAAGCGTTCATAACGTTTCTGGTTACTGCATAAGAAGAAGGTAGTATAGGAATTTCGTTTAATTCGCTTTGCTGAGCGTTTAGCTTTTCAAGTTCTTCGGAACTCCAAGATAGCTGTTGTAAAGCCTCAAGATTAGCGGTATCATAACGTCCCATTTGACCCATTAAACCTTCTATAGTAGTACCATATTCTACTTGAATTTCGGTGGAAGTAAACCAGTCTACAAACTTCCAAGCGTTGTCGATGTTATCTACAGTATTAAATATTATAGCACAAGTACTGGTAGAGTTGGTAGCATGAGAGATAGTACCGTCTTCTTTAACCGTACCTGGAACGGAAGTAACGTCCCAAAGACCACTAATTTCTGGTGCTGCAACGGTCAACTGATTAAAGAAAGTATAAGGTTGAATAACTATAGGATATTCACCCGTTCTAAAACGGCTGTATGCGTCGTAAGTTTGAGAAAATTCATACTTAGTATAAAAGTTAGTCCATTCTTCAAAGGCTTGTACTGCTCCAATATCGTCGAAGTTGGTAGCGGTTTGGTCGTCGTTGTAGTAGTTGATGCCCTTTTGTAGCATCAAAGTAGCAAAGGTATGACCAGCTTCGGTAGCTGCCGAAACGTTGATAGTAGGAGCTACTAAACCTATAGACATATAACTTCTTTGGAAGGCTGGTAACATTTTAATCAGTTCGTCCCAAGTTTCAGGAGCATGAGTAAAACCAAGTTCGGTTAGTATATCTGTACGGTAGAACATCATAGGGAAGTTCTGCTCTAAAGGTACACCATACACGCCACCGTCATATTGATATGGTATAGTAGCGTTTTCTTGAAAACGACTTGCAACTTCTTCGTAGTTGTCAAATTTGGAAACGTCTACTAATAGACCTCTTACCGCAAAGTTTACAGGAAGGTCGCCCGTACTGAACAGTGCAATATCAGGACCTTTACCAGCTAATGTAGCCTCAGCAAGAGTACCCTGTACTAAGTTTACCGATACTGGTATATTGTATTCAGGAATAAATTCCGACTCTACAAGTTCTTTAACTACCTGTGCTTGGTCACGACCTAAGCCTACCCAAACGTTCATAGTCTGTTCATTGTTATCGTTGGATAGCATATTATAGTCGGAAGTAAACGAACTTATAAACCTTTTAAAACTGAACGATGCAGACTTAAAAAAGTTAGACTTTATAGAGGTGAACTCTTGGTCTGCTGAAGCTAATTCTATGTAGTCCACTTCTAAAGGTTGTCCACGATATTCAACCATCCAAGAAGATACTGCCGAAATATCGTCTTTTAACTGAGATAGATAGTTAGGTATCTGTAAAGGTTTTTCAACGCACTTATCCAATATAACGGTCAACTGTTCAAGAGTGGAGGCTTCAGAACCACCGTCAGAATTAGCTAACGTTTCTATGTTGCTTTGAATATCTTTCAACTGTGCGGATATTTCTTCAAAAGTGCTAACTAAGTCAGGAATTTTTTCGTGTACGTAGTAGTCGGTATACTTGTCTGGACTTGGACCAGTAATCATTAGTATCTGTCTGTAGTAGTCGTTCATAGTAAGTACTATGTCGTCCAACTTACGCATAGAGTCACCTATTTCACCAGGAATAACCTCCATAGATAGCGTGTGTGTACCAGCAGTTAGATATACGTACACTTCTTCACCGTTTTCATCTGTAGGGGATACCACGTCCCAATCGGTATTGTAGTAGAACTTAACTTGGTCTAACTCTTTGCAAGGAACTTCGCCGTCTATAAATATACGTCTATTGGAGTAGAAACCACGCATTTGGTCTTGTCTTGCCTTAATACCCAACTTGTACCAACCGTCGTTTTCAACGTCCATATTCCACGTAATCGTTTGCATAGCTTTAGACCAACCACCGTCACCGATAGTGTTATATACCTGTTTAGCTGGGTCTGATGGCGACACCGTATAGCTATTCTTATCATAAGTAGGATATAGTGTAGAATCGGACTTATAGATAGCGTCTTCGCCTTCCAATCTTATTAAAGAAGTAGGTGTAGTATCTTTAGTAATAGAAGTATCTATTGAAGAGGTATATTCGCTATAGGTAGCCACTCCTTTTGGATTGTGAAACTTAAGATACTCTATAGCTATTTCGGCTCTAACGCCGTTTAAGGTAATAGTATGAGTACCTTCTTCTAAGTAGAATATTAAAGGGTCGTTAAATAGTCCGTCCACGTCCTCGATATCTGTAACCTGCCACATACCCTGTTGTATTTGAGAAGGTCTAATTTGGTTACCCTTTTCATCTGTTTTTATGTCTTCCTCGTTCACCCAAACCTTGTTAAGTTGTATTCTGTCAGCAGTACTGTAAGGGACTTCACCGTCTATAGATAGCGATAGTTCTATCTGGTTAGAATTACATACTATATTATAGTAAGACATTTCCAAACAGTATATACCCGTTTCTTTAACGTCAAATTGATAGGTAACAGAACCTTCGACACTATCCCAAACCAACACGTCATCGTTAGAACCCTCATACTTTTCTACTGTAAAGTCTCCGTCCTCAGTAGAAATGTAATCGGTTGCATTAATAAGTATTTCATCGTCTGGTCTTTTTTCAGAAGAGTACTGGTCGTAGTATTCGCTATATGTAGTCTGTTCAACGTATAAAGGTTGTTCTTCTGACTGCTCTTCGTTATATAGTGCTATTCCGTACTCATCAGAAGTTCCCATAGTAACGTCACTATCAATATCATTTTCAGCCTGTGTAAATAAGCTCGGATAAGCAACCATAGTCGCTAATAGGTTAATAGAGACTAACGTTGCAACTATCCTTTTTCTAATCATATCTTCTCCGCCTTTCCATTTAAGTATACAAGCAATAAGTACCTAACTATCATTATAGCTAAACGGAATAAACTTGTCAAGATATAATAATTAGTTTTAGACTTTCCAAAATCATTTGTGTATATCTTACAAATATTATATAAGTATTTTGGCTAAAGTACCAAACTTGTGAACTATCCACAATGTTAGATAGTTTGTGCCATGGGTTAGCAGTCTCTAACCACGTAGACGTAAAAAAATAGCTTGCAAAAACGTTAAAACTATGGTACAATTAATAAGTATACAAGAACGTCTTATACAGGGGTTCTAAAATTTTTTTATTAATGGAGAGTATAATACTATGATAGTAATAGGTTGTGACCATGCTGGATATCCTTTAAAAGTGGAAGTTATTAAATATTTAACCGAAAAGGGTATAGACTATATAGATGTGGGTTGTGACGGTTCTTCTTGCGACTACCCTATTATTGCAGAAACACTATGTAATAAGATTACCGACGGAACTTGCAATATGGGATTGCTATTCTGTGGCACTGGTGTGGGTATGTCCATATGTGCAAACAAGGTTAAAGGCATTCGTGCCTGTGTATGTTCCGACTACTTTTCGGCAAAGTATACCCGTATGCACAACGACGCTAACGTTCTATGCTTAGGTGCAAGAGTTATAGGCGTAGGTACTGCTATAGAACTAATAGACACGTTTATTAATACTCCTTTTGAAGGTGGAAGACACCAAAGAAGAGTAGACCTTATTTCTAAGTTAGAAAATATACTATAAAAAATATTTAGGAGGTATTCTTTTATGAATATGCAAAATGTACACATTATTAATCACCCTCTTGTACAGCACAAAATATCTTTAATGAGAGACGCTAACACAGGTTCTAAAGAGTTTAGAGAGTTAGTATCCGAAACTGCTATGCTAATGTGCTATGAGGCTACCGAAGACTTACCTTTAAAAGAGGTAGAAATTAAAACTCCTCAACAGTATACTAAGTCTAAAGTAATATCTGGTTGTAAGATGGCTTTAGTACCTATTCTACGTGGTGGTTTAGCTATGACAGACGGTATTTCTAAACTTATCCCTACTATAAAAATAGGTCACGTAGGCGTATTTAGAGACCGTGAAACTGGCGAAACTGTTAAGTATTACTCTAAGTTCCCAGCCGATATTAACGAACGTAACGTTATAATAGTAGATACTATGCTTGCTACTGGTGGTGCAGCTATTACTACTGCTAAGGAATTAGTAGAAGCTGGTGTTAAAAACATCAAGTTTATGTGCTTAATAGCTTCCCCTGAAGGCTTACAAGCCTTAACTACTGCTTACCCTGATATAGAAATCTACTGCTGTGCTATAGATAAGGGATTAGACGAAAACGGCTATATAGTTCCTGGTTTAGGTGACGCTGGCAACAGAATATTCGGTACTAAGTAGTATTATTGAGTATAAAAATATATATTAAGTGGCTATCACGTCACGCTATAACACAAAAAAAAGGAGTGGTTTTATGTGCGGTGTAGTTGGTTATGTTGGCGACAGAGACTGTGCTGATGTATTAATCAATGCATTAACTAAGTTAGAGTATCGTGGTTACGACTCTGCTGGTATTGCCGTATTTGAAAAAGGTAAAATAGAGGTTGAAAAGTCTCAAGGTAGTCTATCCAACCTAATAGAAAAGATGAAGGTTGAACACAAACCTATAGGCAACTGTGGTATAGGTCATACCAGATGGGCTACCCACGGTGAACCTTCTGATATTAACTCTCATCCACATGGCAATAAAAGAGTATCTATAGTACACAACGGTATTATAGAAAACTATCGACAGATTAAAGAGTTCCTATCTAATCAAGGCTACTCTTTTGAAAGTCAAACCGATACCGAAACTGTAGCTAAACTATTAGACTACTATTACGACGGAAATCCTTTTGACACTATAGTTAGAGTACTATCCGAAATAGAAGGCTCTTACGCTTTAGGCATAATATTTAGAGACTTCCCTGATACTGTATTCGCAGTTAGAAAAGATAGTCCTTTAATAGTGGGTATTGGCGAACACGAAAACTTTATAGCCTCGGACGTTCCAGCTATAATACAATACACTAAAAAATACCAACTCTTAGACGCTGACGAAATAGCCGTTATCAAAAAAGAAAGTGTAAATATCTACGATATTCACCACAACAAGGTAGAAAAGGAAACTTTAGAGGCTAACTGGGACATAACCGCTGCTGAAAAGTGTGGCTATGAACACTTTATGCTAAAGGAAATTCACGAACAACCTACCGCTATTAATAATACTATCGCTCCAAGAATATTAGACGGTATGCCAACTTTAGAAGAGTGTGGCATCACTACAGATACTCTAAACGGCTTTAAACAGATATTCATAGTAGCTTGTGGTACTGCTATGCACGCTGGTATGGTAGGTAAGTACATTATCGAACGCCTTGCAAGAGTTCCTGTTACTGTAGATATCGCTTCAGAGTTTAAGTACAGAGACCCTATTATAAATAAAGACGACTTAGTAATACTAATATCACAGTCTGGTGAGACTGCCGATACTAAGTCTGCTCTACACCTTGCTAAAGATTGCGGAGCTAAAACACTATCTATAGTAAACGTAAAGGGTTCTTCTATTGCAAGAGAGTCCGATATGGTAATATATACTCATGCAGGTCCAGAAATTTCTGTAGCCTCTACTAAGGCGTACTCAGTTCAACTTGCAGTAATGTACTTAATAGCCTTTGAACTTGCATATGCTAAGGGTAAGCTATCCGAAGAGGAATGCAAAGAGTACATCTCTAAACTAAGAGAAGTTCCAAAGCTAATAGAAACTATACTAAAAGATAAGTCTACTTGTCAGTTAGTAGCCTCTAAGATTATGAACGCTACCAGTCTACTATACATCGGTAGAGGCTTAGACTATGCTCTTAGTATGGAAGGTTCTTTAAAACTAAAGGAAATATCTTATATACACTCCGAATCTTATGCTTCAGGTGAACTAAAACATGGTACTATATCACTAATAACCGATAAGATGCCAGTAATAGCTATAGCTACACAGTCCAACCTATTCGATAAGACCGTTAGCAACATAAAAGAAGTTAAGGCTCGTGGAGCTAAAGTAGTAGTAGTATGCAAGGAAGACGCTATAATAGAAGACGGTGTAGCAGACTACATCATCAAACTTCCTGTTACAGACGATATCCTAATGCCTATGCTTACTGCTATACCTCTACAGTTGATAGCTTACTATACTTCTGTAGCAAGAGGTAACAACGTAGACAAGCCAAGAAACTTAGCTAAGTCTGTTACTGTAGAATAGAATATCTAATAACGTATAAAGAAAGTCCTTGCAACGTATCGCAAGGACTTTTTTATATCTACTAATATTTAACTGTCTGATTTTTTGGGTTTGTTAGTAATTCCGAATATAACCATTAACACTATTCCTACTACTAAGGATACTATCAACATAGTTAAGTAACGGTCTACTATTCCGTATAGAAAGCCCGTAACGGCATGGTATATAGTATCCGACTTTATAGTAAACGCTGAAAAGTAATCGGTAGCCTTTAAGTAGATACATGGTAACATCATAATTACAGAGGATACCATTAGAGTATTGGATATCCAATACAGACTTTCGTTGAAGTACTTACCGTTTAGCAGTACTAATAGTATCACACATATAACCAATAGTACTATATCGCCTAACATTAGATAGTTAATATAGTGTGTAACCTTAGAAACTTTGTCTAATAGTCCAGCATCTTTCATAGTGGATAGTTTGAATACGTCACATTCATACTGTAGGACTAAGTAGGCATTATCTTTAGTCTGTTGTACTTTTTGATAGTAAGCATCGTCTTTAGTGTAGTCTATAGAGGTTGCATAGTCTTCAAAGAACTTATCTATCGATAGGTCTAAAGCGGAGTAGTCATAACTCGGTGTGAAAGAAGTATTATTGATATATGCTATACCCTCAGCAGTAGTTTGATTAGTTAGTTCGGTAACTTCTTCTTGAGTGATAGCGTCCATATAGACTTCTTTAGGTATACCAGTAGTGTTATACTGTTCAGAAAAGTATGTATCTATAGCGTTGTACACTTTAGAATAGATATCTTTTTTATTCAATGTATCGTACATAGCGTTTCCAGATAGTATGTAGCTTTTAAATAGCACTATCAATAACAGACCTATTACACTAAAGACTAACACTATAGTAGTTAATACACATGGAATATATTTTTTAGTATTCTTCATAGTAGCGTAGTAGTCCTTTCTAAGAGTTAGTAGTTTGGGTTTCGGATTGAGTATCAGCGGTAGTAGTAACGTTAGTATAGAACCTACTTTCAGTTAGTGTACATACTGCTCCTATACGAATATCCGAAGAACCTAAAACGTCCATCTTACAAGTATATAGTGTAAGTCTATTATCAGTAGTAGGATTTACATAAGATTTATTAGTCTTTTCAAACTCAATCTTTTCAGTGACCGTGTATATAAACTCTCCATAAGTAGTAGTAACGGTTACGGTATCGCCAACTTGTAGACTATCTAAGTTAGCAAAGTAGGTGTTCACGTGAGCGTCTATTACTGAATTACCACTATCACCAATCACGGCAGAGGCGGAAGACTGACAAGCACCCTTTTCTAACAGAGTACTATTACTACCCCAATATACTGGTACGGAAATACTCGCAGTAGGACAGTTTAACACTGCATACTGTTCACCGAAGGTAGGATATATTACTTCACCAGTGGAAGAGGTTTCGCCTGTATAGTTAGTATCTATATCGTTTTCGGTAATTATCAATCCTTGTGTAGCCGAAGTCACCTTCATATCGTCCATAAATGCAAGGTTTAAGTACTTAGATAGTGCATTGTATGGTTTAATCGCAAATACTATCATAATACAGGCACACACCACAAGCACTATTATTGGAGTAACTATAGTTACTACTCTATTTATACTTTTATTATTACTCATATTGAATACTTTCCTTTAATGTAGATATAGTATGTTACTTAGTGTTTAATCTTTTTGATATTCCAAATAGTCCAGCTATAGCCATAGCTACTATACCCACCATAGATAGTACTAAAGTAGTATAGCTTTTGCCGGTATCATCTACTACTACGCCCATGTTGGTAACTCCTACAAGTGTACCACTGTTGTCCCTCATGGAAATAGATAGTTTATCGCCTGAAAATTCGTCTACAGAGAAGTTATAACCCATTGCACTACCTGCATCTACTATTTGATTTAATATTTCAGACTTAGCATCTGTGTTCATCTGTTTAATGATACTGTTTCTTTCAGCAGTAGTAAGACTATTCATAAACTTTTGTTTTTCCTCAGCGTCTAAAGAGTTTACAAAGTCTATCTTTTGCTGATAAGACATATTTATAAATTCATTTTCCGAAATAGGTGGAACGTATGTACTATCGCTATCTGTATTAGAATTTTGACTGTCACCGTTAGAACTGTCTGTATCTGTACTGGTATTAGTGCTATTGTCTGGTTGAATGTCCACGTCAAAGTCTTTGGAAATTTGGTTGTTAGTCTTGCCATATACCTGATATAGTTGTGCTATAGCCTTATCGCAGTCTTCAGAGGAAACGTCCATATTAGCACCCATAGATATATAGTTTTGAATTAGGTCTTCTGGCATACCTACTTCTTTAGCCACGGCTATTACGTCTTCTTTAGTAGTAGCACTTGCACATATCGGCATAAAACACTCCATCATGCTAAGACATGATATTAATATAGCAATGCCTTTTAATACTCTGTTCATAATAATAAAATCTCCTTTTTGAATATCTAAAGTATATGTGTATCTATTCTATTGCATAAGCAATGGGTTATTAGAATTCACGATAATTATATCATAGCTAAAGTACTAATGCAATAGAAAGTATTGGTTTTTAATTGAACTGTCATTAATATGTAACCAATACTTGTAAATATGACCAAAACTATAAGATAATATTTAGTAATACTATATATCTTTAAGATTTATAGCCCTATCTAATAAAGACTGTCTATTATTTTCGATACTTCCTTTAAATACTTCCTTTAGTAGAGTATCTAATACTAAGCCTATACTCTTTCCGTTAAAACCTAAAGACTTAATATCACTACCAGTAACTTGTAAATCTTTCAGCGATAAACATTCATGACTATCTAACATACTAATAGCGGAACTTTTGATATTCTGTATATGTTCTATTCTACCACGACAGAAGTCCTGTTTAGCCATAGCGTCGGCTTGCTGAACCTGTAGTAGTTCAAAAAAAGCCTCTTTACCGATAGAACATATAGTAGTCTTAATATCATAGTCAGACTTAAAGTCGTCGTCGTGATGATAGATTAGAGTACATACTCTCTTTATAGTAAAGTTATCGTACTTTAGTCTTTTTAGAATAGTTTCCGCCATAGCAGAGCCTTCATGTGCGTGTCTGTAGAAGTGTCCGTTGCCCTTGCTATCTAATGTGAACACTTTAGGCTTTGCGATATCGTGTAGTAGCATAGCTAACCTGATAGTCAACACCTTAGGGGCATTTTGAGTAGCTATAGCTATATGTTCCCAAACGTCGTACTTATGATACTTACTATGTTGATTAAACCCTACGCACGCTGTAACTTCTGGAATGATAGTTTCGAATATATCATGATACTCTACTAATATAGAGTGTACTCTCTCGCCCATTATTAGCTTGTTTAACTCCACGGCTATGCGTTCCACAGAAACTTTTAACAGAGTATCTTTTAAAGCGTGTACCATGTTAGCAGTTTCGATATCTATATCGAAATCCAACTGAGAAGAGAACCTAATCGCACGCATAATTCTTAAAGCGTCTTCTGAAAATCTTTTAGCAGGACTACCCACACACTTGATAGTCTTGTGGTTAAGGTCGTGTACACCGTTAAATTCGTCTACTATGCCAGTACTTTTGTTATAAGCCATAGCGTTGATGGTAAAGTCTCGGCGTGAAAGGTCATCTTTCAGTTTAGAGGTATACTCTACAGTGTCAGGGTGTCTACCGTCGGAGTATACGCCGTCTATTCTATAGGTAGTAATTTCTACTGTAGTACCTAATATAACCACCGTCACCGTACCGTGTTTTAGACCCGTTTCTATTACGTGATATCCCTTGAATACGGCTTCAGTTTGCAAAGGTAGAGCGTTAGTAGTAACGTCGAAATCGTTAGGAACTCTATCCAATAGAAAGTCTCTAACACAACCACCGACTATATAGGCTTCATAGTTGGAACTGTTGAGCATATCCAATGCGATATTAACGTAGTCTGGTAGTATAAAATTATCTTTCATAGTATATCCTCCATGTGTAGACTACTTAGAAGAACCTAAAGATTGACTACAAGCTATTCCCATAAGTAGCCATAAGTATGGCATGACCGTAATAGAAGTATATCCGAACACTACCATTATAGCATATCCTATTAGAGTAACCGTCAACGCTTTGAATATATTACTATCGTTAAAACGCTTGATAGCCTTAGTAATACAGAACACGTATAGTACTATGTACAGTATCAAAGTAGGTATACCCATAGTTACGGCTATTTGAAGATAGTCATTATATACCACGTCGAAACTATTCACGGCATAAGATATCGCATCTTCTGAAACACTGGATTGAGTATATATTAGACAGTCCGCACCTACACCCATAAACAGAAACGCTTTTATATAGTATATAGCAAACTTCCAAAGATACGCAAACACTTCGCTAACGTCGTTTATGTTAAAGCCTGCTGATGTGGTTTGAAAGTATCCTGTAGAACCTATTCTATAAAAAGAGTCTTGCCACATAATACAACCATCATAGAACTTATACCTTCCTACAGATACTACACAAAATACTACTTTAGCTACTGCCACTACTATTACGAGTACTATCGGTAAAAAGTTTTTGCCCTCACTCTTAGATACTATCCATACTATAGTAGCTACTAATACTATGGATATAGCACCTAATACACCTACCACTGTATGAGTATCTAACATCAAGAATACATATATCATACTCATTACGGTGTATAGTTTAGACTTTTCTAAACTGGATAGCGTTAGAGTAATACCTAACATCAAGCACAGATACTCAGCGTAGAATATAGGACTTCCTGAAAAACCACTCGGTAGACATATATTATACAACGATACAGAGTTCAAATTTTCATAAAAGGATACTTCCGCATCAAAGTACTGTGATAGGCTTTGTACCAATCCCCAAACGCACTGAACCATAGAGGCTATAACCATAGTACGCAAGATAGTTCTAACGTTAAGTTCTTTATTTAAAAAAGTCATCACTAAGTAGATAAATGCACAAGATACTATAGTTAAAAATCCTGTAGTTCTTCCATACGTACCAGAAAAACTATCTAACGGACTTATAGAATTTATAGTGGATATCAATATCCATACTGCAAGTAAGGATATCATAACTACAGGAACTATCTGTTTAGACTTATTGAACCTATCCCTTGCACACATAATAACCACTGCTATTATACTTAATACCCATACTATAGCTAAACATATATATGGAGTATTAAAAAAACCATAACCATAACCTTGTCCTTTACCCATAAGTTTTAGTCCCCACTCTATAACCTCTGGGACTGCCTGACCTATCAATAAAAGGACTATTAAAACCTTAGCACATACTATAGGTAGTCTATCTATAGTTTGGTCCTTCATGTTTAGTATAAAGTTAGACTTTTCGGTAGTACCGAATATAGTTTTATTTTTTGAGTTTGACATAGTATGATAACACTTCCTTATGTAGTATATTCAAAAAGCCCCACCCAAAGTGGGTAGGGCAAGTATTAACTTAATATTATTTAGCGTATTCAATAACTCTGCTTTCACGGATAAGATGTACTTTAATCTGTCCAGGATAGTTGGATTCGTTTTCAAGACGCTTTACTATATTATGAGCTATAATAACCATCTTTTCGTCGTTTACCTTTTCAGGTACTACCATTACACGAACTTCTCTACCAGCTTGAACGGCAAAGCATTTTTCTACGCCGTCGTAAGAAGAACATATCTCTTCAATCTTTTCGATACGTTTAATGTAGTTTTCGTAGTTTTCACTTCTTGCAGCTGGACGGGCAGCTGAAATAGCATCGGCAGCTTGAACTACACAAGCTATTACCGTACGTGGTTCTACGTCGTTATGGTGAGCCTCGATAGCGTGTAATACTTCGGGACTTTCCTTATACTTTTTACATACGTCCACACCTATTTGAACGTGAGAACCCTCTATTTCGGAAGTAAGTGCCTTACCGATATCGTGTAGCAATCCCGCTCTACGAGCTATGTTAGCATCCACACCGAGTTCAGAAGCCAACATACCAGCTATTTGGGCTACTTCGATAGAGTGGTCTAACACGTTTTGACGGTAACTTGTACGGTATCTTAACCTACCTATTAGTTTAATAAGTTCGTGATTTATGCCGTGTACGTTAGTTTCAAGAACGGCTCTTTCGCCCTCTTGTTTAATCTTGTGTTCTACTTCTCTACGAGCCTTATCCACCATTTCTTCTATTCTTGTAGGGTGTATTCTACCATCGGAGATAAGTTTTTCTAAGGCTATACGAGCTACTTCACGTCTAACTTGGTCGAAACAAGATAGAGTAATAGCTTCTGGGGTATCGTCGATAATGATATCTACACCAGTAAGAGTTTCTAAAGCACGGATATTTCTACCTTCTCTACCGATAATTCTACCCTTCATTTCATCGTTAGGTAGAGCCACTACAGATACGGCAGATTCGGAAACTTGGTCAGCAGCACATCTTGAAATAGCAAGAGATATGTAGTTTCTTGCCTTTTCCTCGCATTCGTCTTTAATCTGCTGTTCGTAGTTAGAAATCTTTAGAGCCTTTTCGTGTATCAACTCTTTTTCCAAAGAGTCAAGAATAAGTTCTTTAGCTTGGTCACGAGTAAGTTCCGAAATCTTTTCTAAAGTTTCCATCTGTTTAGCCTTAATGCTTTCAGCCTGTTTAAGTCTGTCTTCAGCCGACTTTATCTTGTTGTTGTAAGTTTCCTCTTTCTTTTCTAAAACGTCGGTTTTACGGTCTAAGTTATCTTCTTTTTGTTGTATACGTCTTTCCTGACGAGATATTTCGTTACGTTTATCTTTAATTTCCTTTTCAGCTTCGGTACGCATTCTGTGTACTTCGTCTTTAGCACCGACTAATATAGACTTTTTTTGAGTTTCGGCTTCAACCTTAGCATCGTCCACTATTTTAACTGCTTCTTTTTCAGCAGAGCCTATCATAGTTTCGGCTTGTTGCTTTCTATACTCTATACCCTTTTTAAAGGATATAAATCCAGAAATGCCCGCACCTAATATTAAAGATACAAAACAAAGTATAAATACTATTGGACCTGTCAATTCGTAGTCTCCTTTCATAGATATTTTAAACTAAAAAAATATATATATACTGTATATTCATAATTACCACGCACGCATGGAAAAAAGACTATCTACTTTAAGTATTAAAATACTATGTTATAGGTTATATAACACGTAGACTAAAATACAATATTATACCATAGTATAGTCTTAGAATATTATAATATTATGCGAACTACTCTTGAATATATAAAAACTATAAACAAGAGGCTTTTTGCTTAACGGTTCAAAGCTAACGTTTAATAGTATAGTCTTACATGAACTTAAAAGGCTTAAAATTTTGTAGTTCCTAATGGTATGTTTATAGTATATAGATATTGTATGCAATAAAAAAAATGCAACATTATTATTATATACTGTTTTTCTAAAAAAGTCAATCAATTTTGATAGTATTACTACTCAGCGACGTATAATACACTATTTGCCATAGAAAATAGTACAAAAAAATAGAACGATAATACTATCGTTCTACTTTAAAATAGACTATTCTTCGTCCGTACGAGGTTCAAAGTATGGACAGTAACCGTCTAAGTTCATGTGATTTCTATGACCTTTAAGGTTATCACCTTCGGAATCTTCTTCATAGTCGGTACAGTTTACACATATTTCGTCTCTAAGTTCGGATAGTCTTTCGTCGTACTCTTCTCTGGTAAGTACTTCAACTTCGTCTTCCATTATCGAGTTTATTAGTGATAGGTTTACGTAGCGTTCTCTAACGTCTTCTTCAACTAAGTATGGATATACACATTCTGTAGTAACGTATTCTATTATAGGAATAAAACTGCTAAAGTTCTCGTTAGCATACTCTATAAATTCCTCTATAGAGTCTATGCCCTCAGGATACATACATGGAATGCCGTCTAATAGTAATACTTTCATGGTACATAGTCACCTCAATTATATAGTTTTTATAATTATAACATACTATTCTTAATCTGTCCACCCTAATTATATACTTGAATTTATTGGTCATATAGTGTATAATATTTCTTAAAAATATCATACCATACCACATTAATATCTTTGGAGGAATATTAAATATTATGAATAATGCCCTAACTATTAGCATTATAATACCTGTATATAATGCAGAAAAATATATTTCAAGATGTCTTGAAAGTTGGTTACACCAAACATACTCTTATTTTGAATTAGTAGTTATAAACGACGGTTCAACAGATAGTTCAAAATTAATCTGTGAGGAGTATTCAAAAAAAGATGATAGAATAAAGTTAATTAACACCGAAAATTTTGGTGTATCCCATGCTCGCAATATTGGTTTGAAAAACGTTACAGGAGATATCATAGGTTTTTGCGATGCAGATGACTTTGTACATCCTCAAACTTTAGAAATAGTATATAACACGTATACAAAGTATAGAAAAAACATAGTATCTATAGGATATACTAATGATTTACAAGAACATCTTAATAATTATGACCTATCTAATTTAAATACACCACTTATATGTGATGCTTTGGAATTTACACAAAAAATTTTTTATAATAAGAACATAAGCGGATTTTTATGGACTAAATACTTTAAAAGGGAATTGATAACTAAAAAGTTTGATGAAACTTTAACACACTCTGAAGATATACACTGGTTAGTAAGCAACTTAATAGATAGTTTAAATGAAGAAGTGGCTATATTAGAAGTTCCATTATACTATTATGTAATATTGGAAAATAGTGCCTCACATAGTATAAACAATTCAATAGACAAAAATGGACAGTTAAAGTATATTCCTGGATATGAAAAAATTATGGATATTACTAACAACGTTCCTAAAGTTCAAGAATATTGTAAGTGTAACATATTTGAGTTTTCAGTTATAAACGTTTCTAAAATAAGCAACATAGAACCCAATACATTTAATAAACTAAAAAAGTATATTATGAAGTATAAAAAGACTTACTTCAATAATAGGCACTACAGGTTTAACTTTAAGACGATTATTAGATTAATTCTAATTTCTAATAAACTTCATTAAAAATAATCAAATACTTAGTACAAGGTTAGGCTTTAATTATATACTTGAATTTATCGGTCATATAGTGTATAATATGATTACTACCTAACAGTAGAATATATTTTAGATAAGGAAGTATTTAAGATGATGACAGATATCGAAATTGCTCAAAACTGTAAGATGAAACCTATCAGTGAAATAGCAGAAAACATAGGTATAGACTACTCCGAATTAGAACAGTATGGACACTATAAGGCTAAAGTATCCGAAGCATTATTTTCTAAATTAAAAGATGAGCCAAATGGAAAACTAATATTAGTTACCGCTATAAATCCTACACCTGCTGGTGAAGGTAAGACTACAGTATCTGTAGGACTTCAACAAGCTATGTGTAAGTTAGGCAAAAAGTCGATAGTAGCTTTAAGAGAACCTTCCCTTGGACCAGTATTTGGAATAAAAGGTGGTGCTGCTGGTGGTGGATACTCTCAAGTAGTACCTATGGAAGATATTAACCTACACTTTACAGGTGATATGCACGCTATCACTTCGGCTAATAACTTACTATGTGCCATTATAGATAATCATATGCAACAGGGAAACGAACTTAGAATAGACCAAAGACGTATTCTATTTAAACGTTGCATGGATATGAACGACCGTGCTTTAAGAAATATAATAGTAGGCTTAGGCGGTAAGATAAACGGTGTACCTCGTGAAGACGGTTTTCAAATCACTGTAGCTTCCGAAGTTATGGCTATACTATGTCTTGCTAAAGACTTAGACGACCTAAAGGCTCGTTTTGAAAAGATATTAGTAGCTTACGACTTAGACGGAAATCCTGTATATGCTGGACAGTTAGGCGTATGTGGTTCTATGGTTGCTCTAATGAAAGACGCTTTAAAGCCAAACTTAGTACAAACTTTAGAAAATAATCCTGCACTAATACACGGTGGACCTTTTGCTAATATAGCACACGGTTGTAACTCTGTAAGAGCTACTCAATTAGGTCTAAAATTAGCAGACTACTGCATCACAGAGGCTGGTTTCGGTTCTGATTTAGGTGCTGAAAAGTTCTTTGATATTAAGTGTCGTTACGCTAACCTAAAACCATCTTGTACAGTAATAGTAGCTACTCTTAGAGCGTTAAAGTACAACGGCGGAGTACCAAAGTCCGAACTTGCTAACGAAAACTTAGAGGCTCTTAAAAAAGGTAGCGTGAACCTAAAGACACACATCGAAAATATGAAGAAGTTCGGAGTACCTGTAGTAGTAGCTATAAACAAGTTCTTAACCGATACTGATGAAGAAGTTAAGTATATTCAAAGTCTATGCGATGAGTTAGGCGTTAAGGTATCGTTAGCAGAAGTGTTCGCTAAGGGTGGCGAAGGTGGTTTAGACTTAGCTAATAAGGTTCTTGAAACTATCGAAAGTACGCCTTCTAACTTTAAGCCTCTATACGACGTAAACCTATCTATTAAAGAAAAGCTAAACACTATAGCTACTGAAATCTATCGTGCAGACGGCGTAGTATATACCAAACAGGCTGAAAAGTCTATAGCAGAAATAGAAAAGATAGGTCAAGATAAGCTACCAGTATGTGTGGCTAAAACACAGTACTCTCTATCAGACGACCCTACTAAGTTAGGCAAGCCTGAAAACTTCACTATAACCGTTAGGGACGTTAAACTATCTTCTGGTGCAGGATTTATAGTCGCTCTTACTGGCGACGTTATGACTATGCCAGGCTTAGGCAAAAAACCTACTGCTTTAGTAATCGACTGCGACAACGACGGCAACATCTCAGGACTATTCTAATAGTGGGTGATACTATGGAAAAGATAACTCATTCCGCTGAAGAAAGCATAGAGTTTGGCAAACTAATAGGCTCTAAACTTAAAAAAGGCGACGTTATAGCCTATACTGGCGACTTGGGAGCAGGCAAAACTACTCTTACAAGAGGCATAATTATGGGATTAGGTCTTAAAGATGAAGTCTTTTCGCCTACGTTTACACTATCCAATGAATACTATGGCGATAACGTCACCGTGTATCACTTTGATATGTACCGACTTAACAGTCCTGAAGACTTAGAAAACATCGGCTACTATGACTACCCTTTAGAAGACAACGTGGCTATAATAGAATGGTCTGAAAACGTTAAACAGGCTCTGGGCAAAGACACTATTAACATAGATATTCAACGTATAGACGATAATACTCGTAAGATTACTATTTCAGGTGGTGATAGATTTTGCTAATATTAGGTATTGATACTTCCGGAAAAGTCGCTTCTGTTAGCTTGATGCAAGACGATGTCATTCTTGCTACTGATACTATGTGTACTACTCTTACACACTCACAGACTATTATGCCTATGTGTAAGGCTTTAGTAACTCGTTGTGGAAAGTCTTTTGACGACTTAGACCGAATAGCCGTATGTTCTGGTCCAGGTTCTTATACGGGATTAAGAATAGGCATCGCAGGTGCTAAGGCTATGTGCTTTGCTTTAGGTATCGGTTGCAATGGAGTTTCCACACTCGAAAGTTTAGCTAACAACGTAGTAGATTGCAACTTAGGAGTATGTTCCATTATTAAGGCTCGTCAAGACTTAGTATACTGTGCAGTATTCAAAGCTAACGGTGGCACTCTTACAAGGTTGACACCAGACGCTATACTAAGTACTAACGTATTAAACGATACTCTACTATCTTTAGACGGTAACTTCGTATTGGTTGGGGACGGTGCTAAGGAGTTCTACACTAACTATAGTAACTCTAAGTATCTACTCTCTTCTCCACATAGTAGGTTGCAATCGGCAAGTAGTCTATGTGAAGTAGCCTCTAAACTCCCAGCTATCACTCCACAAGAGTTACAAGCTACCTACTTACAACCTACCAAAGCGGAAAAAGACTTACTAAATAGATAAGTAACTATATACACTCCCTTGAATGCCCTTCAAGGGAGTCTTTTTACTATTCCAGATTGCCACGCACTATACTAATAGCCGATAACACTATAAATACGCTAATTACTATACTTGCTAAACTGTCCAAAAAAGACAACCCTAACATAGTTCCACCCGTGCCTATTAGACTACCTACCGAAGATATACTATCGGTTTTGTGGTGTACTGCGTCAGCGTACAACACCTTAGACTTACACAGTTTAGCCTTATATAGTATATATCTATATACCAACAGTTTTACACATATACTGAATATAGCTACCGATACCGCTAACACGTTAGGAACTGTACCGCTATACGTTCCGTGTAGTATGTTGGATATTCCGTTTATACACAAGGCTATTCCTGTTATACCTAAAGAACTTCCTATTATATAGCAAGTTATACTACTTATACTACTACGTTTGGTCTTAATGGATAGTGCTATGGTAGTTATCACCATAACGTTTATTATTACGTCCGCACAAGAGTGTATTCCGTCGGATAGCAACGCCTGTGAGTGGGACACTACCGAAGCTACTATCTTTACTAAAGCGAGGGTTATATTCACTCCCAAAGATAGGCACGCTATCTTTATGGGTTTAACAGAGGTTTCAAGATACTTCATAATACTCTCCAAAGTTACACATAGTACGGAAATATCCGTCTATTACTATTATAGATACATAGTACCTAAAGTGTTACATAGTTATAGCCACTTAGAATATATTCCAAGTGGCTATAATAGTATAGTATTAGTATGACTACTGTCTAATGTAGATACCCTGTTCTTCTATCCAAGTTTCAAGGTCTTCTTTAGCCTCTTCAGCCCAACTTTGAGGTGCGTCGTACTGACTATCAAAACGGGTAGAGCCTTGTGGTTTAGTATCGTCTACCTTTTTGTCCTTATCTTTTTCAATATCTTTCATAGTAGTAGTACCTCACTTTCTAAGTGTTAAGTATACGGTTACCTATAGTATAGTACATAGTTTAGGGTATGTCAAGGTTACATATTAAGGTATTTGCTTAATACTATTAAGTATATAACATAAGCCCTACGGCGTGAACCATAGGGCTTTGCAAACTATTTATAATTTAACATTCATGTTAGAGTATATTCAAAGTTATGAAATAGTACCAAAAGTCCTCATGCTATCAACTGTAGCAGGGTTTGGATATTGACCTACTAAAGTATCAGTAGAACTTGCATGCCATTGTACACCGTTAAGTGACATATCAGTAGCAATATCAACGAATACTTCACCAGCACCAGAACCGTTATCCTTTAATGCTAAGTATACAGTATGTTGTAAATCACTACCATCTTGAGTAGCATCAACTGTAGTACCACCAGTAGTTACTGTATCACCAGCAGTAATTTTATCTGTAATATAAGTAGCTACAGCTTCATAAGCAGTCTTAGCGTTAGCGTTAGCAGATTGTAGCTTAGACTTTCTAACGTAACCAGATAGTGAAGGTACTAATATAGCAGCCAATACACCGATGATAGCAATAACTACGATAAGTTCAACAAGGGTAAAGCCCTTAACTGTCTTCTTTTTCATAAAAAATTCCTCCTATTATATGTAACAACATATTATTTTTAAAAGTTCAATGAAGTCTTAACGTGCAACTTCACCTTTGATACACCCTTAATACTCTTAATTAGACGTCGTAGTTAAGATACTCTATAGGGTGTTTCCGTTTTCTATGATAGTATTATATCAACATTTTAGAAAAATGTCAATAGCTTTTTTAAAGTTCAGTGAATATTCTAATATGCAACATATTTAAAACGTTATTATTGGCATATTGCACAATAACTAATTTGGTAGTTTAAACTATATCTATAAACCGACAAATCACGTGAATGTGTAGTTTCCAATAGTAGTTATATGGCACTTTAAATATATTATTACCATAATTTTGGGGTTTTTACGTCGTTTTGACCGTTTTAGACTGATATTTTTTACAAAAATATCCATTAAACATTCCATTTTCCACACTAACTTTTAGAATAGTCGTCAAAATGCACAAACGATATTTAGCAGTCTATTTTCACAAAAATTTTAGAATTAATATAGAAAAACTGACTAATATGTTTATATGGAATATACTACCATGTATTATTTTGCACGGTACATCTTGCTATGTAACGGATACTATTACGACTAACTTTATAAAACAGTTTGACCTTAATCACTTTATGTAGTATAATAGTATTATTAATCTTTTGAAAGGCGGTACTTATACTATGACTGATAGCGTATACTCTAAACGTGAAGACTTTGACTATATCCAAACTATCCCTGATAGGTTTAATCCTTTTAATAACGACACCGAAAACAGACAGTTTAATCAAGACTACCGAAAGATAGTTCCGCAAATATCGGTTAGCGGTTGTGTAATTCCCAAAGAACCTTCTTCTTTTGAAAAAAAGAACATTAGAAGCAGATATAACAAGGTAGGATATACTTTAATATTCCATACAGTGGTATCAAATATATTGGCAGTAATGCTAAGCCTTATAGTATCCGTAGCAAGTGGCAACGTTATGGGTGATAGCGGTGCTTTAAGTATGAGCGTAAGCGGAATATCATACTTAATAGCTAACGTATCCACATTCTTATTAGGGTGTTATATGTTAAATATTCCCATAACAGAAGTGTTCAGTAAACCTGATATCAAGTCTAAAGACTTGACTAAGTATGTAACTACTGGTTGGTGTTTTCAAGGAGCGTGTTCTATAATAGTAACGTTGTTGCTAACGTTGTTTTCTTATATCGGTGTGAACCTAATGCCTGATACCATACTTGATAATATAGACTATACCAGTATACCTATGTGCGTATCCACTATACTATACACGTGTATAATAGCTCCTATAACGGAAGAAATGGTATTTAGAGGCGTTGTATTACGTGGACTATCTACAGTAAGTCAGCGTTTTGGAATAGTAGCCTCAGCAGTACTATTCGGACTGCTACACGGAAACGTTTCACAGTTCATAGTAGCTACCGTATTAGGCATACTATTAGGAATGGTTGCCACTAAGTACAACTCTATACTACCTACTATAGTAATTCACTTTTTTATGAACCTTGCACCTACCGTTTTAGAGATGATACCATATTCAAACGATGTAGTATCTGCTTGCGTACAGAACGGCTTCTATATTCTTATGATAATAGTAGGCGTAGTAACGTTAATTATTAATATCAGAACTAAACTATTTAAACTTCCTACTCAAAACACACACCAACGCACAAGAACTCTACCTTTATTCTTAACCTCTATAGGAATATTAATAGTAATAGCAATGTACATTGCAACTTTTATAATGGCACTTATGGTGTAAGGGGGTAACTATGAAGTATTCTATTAAAGATATAGTGGACAGATACAATAAAGGTGAAGTGTTAAAGTATATCTTCTTTTGGGGACATCAACCCAAAGCAGAAGGTGTAGTACTTCAAGAGTGTTTAAGTCAATGGTATGACTGTTCTTTTATCGTAGACGACGTTAAGTATTCCACTGCTGAACAGTACATGATGTCACAAAAGGCTATGCTGTTCAAAGACGTTGAAACTTACGATAAGATAATGCAATCTAACCACCCTAAAGAGTATAAACAGTTAGGCAGAAAGGTTAAAAACTTCAATGAGGCAGTTTGGGAAAGCAATAGATACGATATAGTATTAAAAGGTAACTTAGCAAAGTTTTCACAAAACGAGCCTCTTAAAGAGTATCTACTAAGCACTAACTATAGAGTATTAGTAGAAGCAAGTCCATATGATACTATCTGGGGTATAGGTTGTAATAGATATTCTAACGGTGTAACTAATCCTAACACTTGGAAAGGATTAAACTTGCTCGGTTTCGCACTAATGGAAGTTCGTGACACCATAAGAGAATATTAACTATCGCTATATAACATATTTTACCTGAAAGGATTTTTGTAGTGAATAACAATTCTAAAAGAAAACCTAACGTTACTAATATAACCAATACTATTATAACGTTAGTACTCTTATTGATACTAATAGTAGTTACTGTATACTTAGTTCTAAATAGAACCAACGAAACTGAAAGTACTAATACTACTATAGTATCCAATCATAAGTCAGAGCCTTACTCTCCCATAGAGGCTAAACTATTAACCGATGAAGTATCTGTTGACACTATGCCTCAAGAAAACGTAATGACAGTATTCGACGAAAGCAACTACACTATAAACGAAAGTTATTATAAGTATCTAAACCCACAGGATATAAACGGTCAGTACGTATACATGATTAACCAAACTACTAAAGAGATAGTCTATC
Source organism: uncultured Oscillospiraceae bacterium (assembly GCA_934444765.1). GTDB lineage: Bacteria > Bacillota > Clostridia > Oscillospirales > Ruminococcaceae > UBA5884. The sequence goes on along the minus strand of CAKSDC010000001.1, from coordinate 74,284 downwards.
AAAAGGGTGCGGATACTAAGTGTTATCCTGCAAGTACTACCAAGATACTAACAGCCGTAGTGGCTTTAGAGAACATCTCTCCTGATACAGTATTCACAGTAGGTACGGAACTATCTTTAGTGCCTGCCGGTAGTAGTTTAGCATACATTCAGCAAGGCGAAAAGATTACCCTTAACGACCTACTATACGGTTTGATGTTACCTTCTGGTAATGACGTAGCCTACACTATAGCAGTAAACGTAGCTAAAAGAGTATCGGGGAAGTCCATGACCGATGAAGAAGCGATTAAATACTTTGCCACTCTTATGAACGAAACGGCTCAAAAAATAGGTATGAAAGATAGTCACTTCGTAGTTCCCGACGGTTTCCACGATGCCAACCACTATGTAACCGCTAAAGATATGATGAAGTTATTAGTATACTCTCAAAACTTTGAACTCATTAAGAAAATAGCCTCTACTTATACTTACGAATGCAAAGTGGCAAGTGGTCAAAACTATACTTGGGTGAACTCCAACAGACTATTAGACCCTAACGGAACGTTCTACTATGCAGGGGTAAACGGCCTAAAGACTGGATTTCACGACGACGCTGGACACTGTGTGGCTATAACCTCTAACATAAACGGCATGGAACTATATATCGTAATAATGAAAGCAGATAGTTACATTCTTAGAAACTATGACACTATAAACTTACTAAATATGATAGTAAATCCTTCTGCTATAAAAATCGGAAATCAGTGGTACGAAACTACCAACCCTGACGATACTACAGTAACTACCGCTCCTATAGTAACCGATACTAATGGAAGTGCAGTATCTACTGTACCACAAGGTACTAACTCTAATGGCAATGCCATAGGATTTTAAATATCATCTAAAAGCAAGGTGTTATATATGAATATGTTAGAAAAAGTTCAAAGTTTTGATAGTAACATTCTTTTATACATTCAGGAACACATAAGAACGGACGTAGCCAATCCATTTTGGATATTTTATACACATCTTGGAGATATGGGTATACTTTGGGTGATAGTAGCCATAGTACTACTATGCTTCAAAAAGTCAAGAAGAGTAGGCGTTACAGTAACAATATCCTTACTGTTAGGATTTATAGTAACTAACTTGATATTAAAAGGTTTAGTGGCTCGTACAAGACCGTTCTACGCTGTAGAAGGTTTGCAAGCTCTAATATCCTATCCGAAAGACTATTCTTTTCCATCTGGACACTCCACTATATGGTTTGCTGGTGGAATGGCTACGTTCTTAACGTTGAATAAAAAGTACTCTTTTATATTTTTGATACTGGCTATTATGATGGGATTTTCACGAATGTATGTAGGCGTACACTATCCAACCGACGTATTAGTGGGCATGATAGTAGGTATATCTTCAGCTATAGCCTCTTACTATATAGTAAAGTGGATATATAACAAGAAGACTTCATCTTTAGAGTAGCATGGCATTAGGTGGTGAGCAACGATTAACGTATTGATAATAGTAATAATAGTAAGCATACTAATAGTATCACAAGCTAAAGTGTATACTAAACACGTATTCGATAACGTATCGTATACGTGCAACTTCGACAGTACAGAAGTACACGTAGGTGAACCCATAACGTTCACTGAAACTCTGTACAACGGTAAGTATCTACCCATACCATGGATTAAAGCAGAACTCACCACTTCAAAATACCTATCCTTTTCAGAAGAATGTTCAGCCGTAACGTACAGTTCAAGATTTGTTTCAAGTTGTTATGCCGTTTCGGGAAATAAGTCTGTTACACGTCAATGGAAGATATCCACTACTAAAAGAGGAGTATATTCTATCGAAAACGTGGTACTATCTGCTTGCGACTTACTGGGCATGAACGAAACTTCTAAACCTATACCTAATATATCGGCTACTATTACGGTGTTACCGTTAGAAGTTTCTACACCAGAGATAGAACAGCATATACTAAACGTCACGAGTGACTTTGAAACTCAACATGGTCTAATAACCGACCCTTTTATAGTAAACGGTATAAGAGAGTATACTGGCAAAGAACCTCTTAACAGAATACATTGGAAGAGTTCCGCAAAGTCCAACGACTTAATGGTAGTGAAAAATGGCTACTCTTATGAACCCTATATTGAAGTATATATGTATATTCAAGAACGTTGTGAAGAAACTTTAGCAGAAAAGACTCTAACTATAGCTTGTAGTATTGCTTGTAAGCTATCAAGAAGTAATATTCCGATAAAGTTCAGTAGTAACTGTAGTGCAAGTAGTAAGAGTGCATTCGGAAAAGAACACGCTTTGAATATAAAAAGACTATGTTCCACTATAACGCTAACCCCTAAGACGCTAACCGTTAAGTCTAATCGAAACGGTTCTATGATAGTAGTAACTCCACTAAATAATAAAAGAGTAAGTTTTCCTAAAGATACTAAAGTAATATTCACGAGGTTGTAACGGTTATGAAGTACTTAATATCTATAATGTTAGTCTTAATACTGTTTCCTATAGAGTATCTACTACTTAGTAGTAGTCACGTTGGGGACGGTATTACTATACTGTATTTAGTCCTACAGAGTGTACAAGCGATTATCAATACTCTATTAGCGTACCTATGCAAGATATACGTTAAAAAAAACAAGACGTTATTACACTATCTAATAACACTAACTAACGGAGTACTATTTGGAATACTAAGCTATATAGTCACAAAAAAGATGACAACCGTTATAGTATGTATAATACTATCGTATATAGTATATAGAGTATTCGTTACTGGAAACCGTTTAATAGATAGTGGAAATCAATATATATTCGTATCGGTTAGCTTTGTGTATCTGCTTAGTATGTTAATAGGTTTTCAAGCGGAAGTATCTGTAAATAGAACCATAATAGGTATAGTATATAGTCTGTTCTGTCTGTGTTATATAGTAACTATAAATCAAAACAGACTGGTTTCGATAATCCACAGAAGAACTCAAAATATGGATAGCATTCCAAAAGGACTTTTTAAGTATAACTTAAAGATAGTATTGATACTGTTCTTGCTGATAACTCCTATAATAGCGTTGGCTAATCCTTTAGGTGACGCTCTATATAATATACTAATATCGATACTAAAAGGAATAGTCTACTTAGGAAAAGTAATATCTTACTACTTAAAAAAGGATACTCCTATAGAAACTCCTGAAGAAGATACTCCTAAAGATTGGCAACCGTACCAAGTACAACAAGAAGGTTCTTTAGTTCAGGATATAACTCTAATAGTAGGAACTATCTTTTTAATATGGTTGATATACTACTATCGCAACGATATACTATACAAGCTAAGGGAAATTAATCAATACTTTAAAACTAAGTTGAAACGTTCTTTTAGTACCGTATCTAATGATACTTCTAACGATACAGCCTCTAAGTATGGCTATGTTGACCATGTGGAAGACGTAACTAAAGATAGTCTGTTATATAAAAAAAAGAAGTTCAAAAAGTGTTATAAAGAATATCTTACTATGGAGTGTAACACTAATACTTATATTTTCGGATATGATACTCTTCTGTGTGGTTTAGAAATTTTAGGATATAGCATATACTCCTATGATACCGTTACAGACGTATCTAATAAATGCAATAACGTACTAAATTCCCAACTAAAAGATGCCTACCTATCTATAAGATATAATAATACTAATCCTACTACAGACGAAAAAACTCTATTAGACGACACCCTAAAGAGTATATATAAAAAAATATAGCGTTATCAAATACCACACTTACACATACTATATATTAGAGGTGATATATTTATTATGTGTGGTATCGCAGGTGCAGTAAATTCAGGAATACCTTACGAAGTGTTAGTACGTATGATACACGCTTTAAAACATCGTGGTCCAGACAACGACGGAATATATCTAAATGGCGAAACTGCTTTAGTGCATACTCGTTTAGCAGTAATAGACGTTCAAAATGGTACTCAACCTATGGTATCTACCGAATACGGCGGAGAGTATGCCATAGTATACAACGGCGAACTATACAACACTCAAGACGTTAAAGAACTTCTACGTCAAAAAGGATTTTCATTTAAAACTAACTCCGATACTGAGGTAGTATTAAAGTCGTACATCTGTTGGGGTGAAGACTGTGTACTAAAGTTCAACGGAATATTCGCATTTGCCATATGGAACGCTAACCAAAAGACGCTGTTTTTCGCACGTGACAGAATGGGCGTAAAACCATTCTTTTACTATAACCAAGGAAATCAATATATATTCTCTTCGGAACTAAAAGGACTATTAACCGTGCCACAAATCCCACACGAATTGGATATAGAGGGCATATCAGAACTTATGCTAATAGGTCCAGGGCGACAGAGTGGAAACGGTATCTTTAAAGGTATAGCAGAACTCCCTCCAGCATACTGTGGAAGTTTTAATCGGTATGAAGGGTTAAGGTTAAAAAGATACTGGCAATTAGTGGATAGACCTCATCCTGACAGTTTAGAAGATACTATACTAAAAGTTAAACACTTAGTAACTGACGCTATTATCAAACAGAACGTTTCGGATATACCTATATGTACGTTCTTATCGGGTGGTTTAGACTCCAGTATAATATCATCGGTAACCAATAGCAACTTAAAGGCTCAGGGGAAAAAGTTGCATACCTTTTCGGTACACTATCAGGATAACGAAAAGTACTTTAAAGCGAATAAGTTTCAACCGAATAGTGACGACGTATACATTCAGCAAATGGTGGAATATCTCAATAGCGAACACCACCGAATAGTAATAGATACTCCTGAACTGGTAGAGGCTCTATATCTATCTGTAGAAGCTAAAGACCTCCCTGGTATGGCAGACGTGGACTCTTCTATGCTACTGCTATGTAGAGCCATTAAACAACACTATTCTGTAGCACTATCGGGAGAATGTGCAGACGAAATATTCGGTGGGTATCCATGGTACAGGGACGAAACTATTAGAGCTATAGACGGTTTTCCATGGTCACAGTCCACGGCATTTAGATATTCATTCTTTAACGATAGTGTGGCTAAAAAGATAAATCCTACTGAATACGTATATAACAAGTATCTTAACACTATAAACAGTGTAGTGATAGAACGTGAAATCTCTCCATTAGAAAGACGTATGCGTGAAATGATGAAACTAAACCTTGACTGGTTCATGCAAACGCTATTGGACAGAAAAGACAGAGCCTCTATGTATAGTGGTTTAGAAGTTCGTGTTCCGTTCTGTGACTACCGAATAGTAGAGTATATGTACTCTGTACCGTGGGAGTATAAAGACTACTTAGGTAGAGAAAAGGGTCTGTTAAGAAAAGCCTCTGAGGGAATACTTCCAAATAGTGTGCTATGGCGTAAAAAGTCACCATATCCAAAGACTTTTAATCCAAGCTATCTAAAAGAAGTCGCCAAACGACTACAAAACATTATCGATAGTGGTACTTCTCCACTATTGGATATAGTTAAAAAGTCTAAACTACAAGAGTTGGTATCCCCTAATGCTGAACCTGTACAGTGGTACGGTCAATTAATGAACACTCCACAGACTATAGCGTATTTTTTACAATTAGACTACTGGTTAAGAAAGTACGATGTACAGTTAAAATTTTAATATCAAAACAAAAGGAGGAACGCCCAAATACTATGGACGTTCCTTTTAGTCTTTACGATGTTAATTAATAGTTACTTTTCTAAGTCTATCTTATCTTTAGTAGGTACTACGTCTACTATGGATAGGTCGTCACCTACTACGTCTATCTTAATAGTTCTGTGTGGAGGGATATCCTTAGCGATAATCTCCTTAGCTATTAAGGTTTCTACTTTACGTTGAATGTATCTCTTTAAAGGTCTTGCACCGAAACTTGGCTCAAAAGCGTTATCTATGATGTACTCTTTAGCCTTGTCGGAAACGTCGATAGAAAGTTGTCTATCGTTTAGACGTTTTTGAGTATCTTGTAACATTAGGTTGATTATACTTAATACTTGTGCCTTCTGTAGAGGTTTATAGTATACTATCTCATCAAGACGGTTTAAAAATTCAGGTCTAAAGGATTGCTTTAATAGAGTATCTACCTTAGCACGGGCTTCAGGAGTAATTTCGCCGTCTTGAATACCGTCAAGAATGTAGTTAGAACCTAAGTTAGAAGTTAATATTATTATAGTATTCTTAAAGTCTACGGTTCTACCTTGTGAGTCTGTAATTCTACCGTCGTCTAATACTTGTAGTAGAATATTAAATACGTCTGGATGTGCCTTTTCCACTTCGTCGAATAGTACTACTGAATATGGTCTACGACGTACAGCCTCGGTAAGTTGACCGCCTTCTTCATAGCCTACATATCCTGGAGGCGCTCCTATTAAACGGCTAACGGAATACTTTTCCATATATTCGGACATATCTATTCTAACTATGTTCTTTTCATCGTCGAATAGACACTGTGCCAAAGCCTTTGCAAGTTCTGTTTTACCTACACCAGTAGGACCTAAGAATAAGAACGAACCTATAGGTTGGTTAGGATTTTGTATACCTGCTCTTGAACGTAGTATAGCTTCGGTAACCTTAGTAACGGCTTCGTCTTGACCTATAACTCTTTGGTGTAGTATGTTTTCCATGTTTAGTAACTTTTCACGTTCACCCTCCATAAGTTTGGTAACAGGAATACCAGTCCAACGAGCTACTATCTTAGCTATTTCGTCTTCGGTGACTTTCATTCTTAATAGAGAGCCGTTACTATGATTTTGACCTACAGTTTCTTCTATATCCTTAATCTGTTTTTCAAGTTTAGGAAGTTCACTATACATAATTTCGGAAGCCTTGTTGTAGTCGCCGTCACGTTGAGCCTTGTCCATATCGAACTTTAAAGCGTCACGTTTTTCTTTTAAAGACTTTAAGCTATTAATAGAGTGTTTTTCGTTTTCCCATTTAGCCTTCATTTCGTTAAACTGTTCTTGATACTTAGCGATATTCTGTTGAACTTCTTTTAGACGTTCAGCGGAAGACTGGTCTTCTTCTTTTTTAAGAGCAGTCTCTTCTATTTGAAGTTGCATAATCTTTCTTGAAATTTCGTCTACTTCGGTAGGCATAGAGTCTATTTCGGTTCTAATCATAGCACACGCTTCGTCTACAAGGTCTATAGCCTTATCTGGTAAAAATCTATCGGTGATATATCTGTTAGATAGTACTGCGGCGGAAATTATAGCGTTATCGGTAATTTGAACGCCATGGAATAGTTCATAACGTTCTTCAATACCTCTTAGTATAGATATAGTATCTTCAACGGTAGGTTCTGCTACGTATACAGGTTGAAAACGTCTTTCAAGTGCAGCGTCTTTTTCGATATACTGACGATATTCATTTAAAGTGGTAGCACCTATACAGTGTATTTCACCTCTTGCAAGCATAGGCTTTAATAGATTACCAGCATCCATAGCACCGTCGCTCTTACCTGCACCTACTATAGTATGAAGTTCGTCTATAAATAGGATAATCTTACCTTCAGACTTTTTAACTTCTTGTAGTACGGCTTTAAAACGTTCCTCAAATTCGCCACGATACTTAGCACCAGCTATTAAAGCGCCCATATCTAACGAGAATATCTTTCTATCTTTAAGGGTAGCAGGAACGTCGCCTTTAACTATACGAAGTGCTAAACCTTCAGCTATAGCGGTCTTACCTACACCAGGTTCACCTATTAATACAGGATTATTTTTAGTCTTTCTTGATAGTATTCTAATAACGTTTCTAATTTCGGTATCTCTACCGATTACAGGGTCTAACTTGTTATTCATAGCAAGTTCGACTAACTCTTGACCGTACTTTTTAAGTACGTCGTAAGTTTCTTCTGGGTTTTGACTGTTTACTTGAGCGTTACCTCTAACAGACTTTAGCACGGATAAAAACTTCATCTTTTCTATGCCATAGTTTTTAAATATTCTGTTAATGTTACTGTTAGGCATTTCAAGTAGAGCTAAAAAGATGTGTTCTACTGACACATAATGGTCTTCCATGGACTTAGCTTGATTTTCAGCTTCCATAAAAGTCTGTTCCATTTGCTGAGTGATATACACCTTACCAGGTTCTCTGCCACTACCAGTAACGGCAGGCATACCATCGACTATTTTATTAAGTTCAGCAAGAAAACTTTTAACGTCAACGTTCATTCGTTGCAATAGTTGAGGAATTAGACCATTTTCTTGTTGAGTTAAAGCTAATAGAATGTGTTCCTGTTCTATGTTCATAGAATTGTGTTCTAAAGCTATAGATTGCGCATTCTGTACAGCCTCTAAAGATTTTTCGGTAAACTTTTGTACGTTCATAAAACTTGCACCCTTTCTTTTAACTATATTACTATATCTTTATTATTAAGATACTGTTTAAAAGCATCTTCTACAATACTGTTTGCCAGTTTCAAGTTATTACAGTTAGCAAAGTATTGTTTTAAAGCATCATCAAAAGTCATAATGTAGTTACTAATAGCCACGCCTACGTCTTTAGTAGTCTTAGAGATAGTACTAAACACTCTAATATAACGGCTTGGTTCTATATAGTACACTATATTATGCACTATATACTTATCTTCTAAACTGGACCACAGACTAAAAAAGTTATCTACTAACTGTAGTAGTATTTGATTTTGGGTTCTAAAAGAGACTTTAAGTCTGCCTATGCCCTCTTTAGGATTTTTAAAAAGTTCTAATGAGTATCTAACCGTAGGGCGATACTTATACTTAATGGAACTCTTTATAGATAGCAAGGTGTTAGACTGTCTTGACTGTATTTGATAACGTTCTTCTACTAACTGGCTTTCCACTTGATTGAATATATCGTTCATACGTTGCTCAGGAGTAACCAATCTAACCTTTTCGGCTAATATTTGATTTATCAAGTTAGAACGGCTTGTACCTAATGAGTATGCCAAGTTATCTATAGCCTCTACCACGTCATCACTCAACACAAGACTATATACGCTACGTTTCAATACTTCTCACCACCTTTTAATAATATTATATCACGTATTAAGAATTTGTCAAGCAAATTATATAAAAACTTCAACGAATTTTTAGAGCAAATATTGTGAATATCGCACAAATATATTGCGACCACCTTTTGACACTAAATTTTAAACGTGCGGTCTTTACATTAACCGTTATAAATGCTATAATATATAGTGCAAAACATTGAAAGGATTATGGTATTATGAATAGAATTAAGGTAGTAATATGTGGCAAAGAGTACACTCTACAGACAGAAGAAGATACCAACTATGTATACAACCTTGCTAACACGTTAGAAAAAAACATTATAAATACAGTAAACAAGTCTAACGTTTCGGGACAGTGTGCCTCGGTAATGGTAGCCCTATCGCTATTAGACGACGTTAAACAGTTAGATAAAAAATATTCTAAAATGAAAACCTATCTGAACGAAGTGGACAAGATAAAGCAAGAACGTGATAACGCTCTTAGAGAAGTTAAAAGACTTAACTCTAAAGTTGAACAGCTTGAAAACTCTTTAAAGTTTAAAAGCCTTGGTAAAATGTGTTTAGAAAACTATTCGCCTAATACTACCGAAGATGTCTAAACATAGTACGGTAACAGACGTATATCAATATTTATTTGGAATGGTGTTATAAAATGAATATCCCTAAAATATTAGCTCCAGCTGGTAGCTTTGAAACTTTACAAGCAGTGTTGGACTGCGGAGCAGACGAAGTATACATTGGCGGAAAAGACTTTTCTGCAAGACAGAATGCCACTAACTTTTCCAACGAAGAAATATTAGAGGCTTCACGAAAGTGTCATCTATACGGTGCTAAACTTCATGTAGCGGTAAATACTCTGCTATTCGATAGCCAGTTAGACCAGTTTGTGGAATACATTAAATTCTTGGCAAGGGCTAAAGTAGACGCTCTTATAGTACAAGACTTAGGTGCTTTAAAGACTATTAAATCTGTAGTGCCAAACATGGAACTGCACGCATCCACTCAATTGACGGTACATAGTACCAACGGTGCATTACTTATGAAGTACATGGGCTTTAAAAGAGTAGTAGTATCCCGTGAACTTAGCAAAGAAACTATTGCGGAAATATGTAGCTTAGGTTTGGACGTTGAAGTATTCGTACATGGTGCTTTGTGTATGTCCATGTCGGGACAGTGTTACCTATCGGCTATGATAGGTTCACGTAGTGCCAACCGTGGACTATGCGGTCAACCTTGTAGACTACCTTTTTCAGCGTGTGGAAATAAAGAGTATCATGCACTATCTTTAAAAGATATGTCTTTAATAGAACACGCTAAAGAGTTAGCCGAAATGGGTGTAACCTCTTTAAAGATAGAAGGCAGAATGAAACGTCCAGAATACTCCGCTTTTGCTACTGCTACCTTAAAGACTGCTCTAAATGGTGGTACTCCTGATATGCAAACGTTAAAGTCTATATTCTCACGTGGAGGTTTCACCGACGGTTATTATACTAACACTCTAAAAGATATGTTTGGAGTACGTTCCAAAGAAGACGTAGTATCTATGGAAAAGGTACTGCCTACTATCAAGCAGATGTACAGTACTACCAGAAAAGTTTCTACGTTATACTTTAATCTAAAATTAGAAAAAGATAATACTACCGTACTAACTGCTACAGATAATACGTCTTCCTATACAGTATATGGAGAAGTTCCACAGATAGCCATAAATAAACCTACTACTAAAGAAGTAGCCGAAAAGCAACTATCTAAGTTAGGTAATACTATATATCAGTTTGGAGGCTTAACTTTTTCCTCTAACGATAACTTAATGTTACCAGCATCTTCATTAAACGAACTCCGTAGAAAACTTATCGACCAAGTAAACGACGAACGCATAATCACCAATGAACCTTTTTATAATATAAATCACAACTATCGTGCAGATATCCCATATCCTACCGTGGACAAAAACGATAGTCCTACTATACGTGTACGCATTAAGGACTTTAATCAGTTAAACGACGTTGACTACTCTTCCATAGAGTACGTAATAGCACCGTTAGAAAAGATACTCTCTCAAAAAGAGTTAGCCTCTAAGTGGGTCAAAAAGTTGATAATGCTACCTCCAAGATACATAGACGATGAACTTGATACTATAGAAAAAATATCTTGTGCTTACATTATGGGTATAAAAGATATCATGTGTACCAACGTAGCATATATAGTAATAGGTAATCGATTGGGTTTAACTACACATGGCGATTTCGGTTTAAACGTTCTTAATAGTATGTCGCTTAGCATACTGCAAAGATGTAGTCTTGTCGACTGTATAGTATCTTTTGAACTAAAACTTACTCAAATAGAACACCTTAAAAAGACTATCCCTATAGGTATAGAAGCATATGGAAGACTTCCACTGATGCTTACTAAAAACTGTCCTATCAAGAACGAAGTAGGTTGTAAACAGTGCAAACATTCTATTTCCGATAGAACTAATAGAAGTTTTCCAGTATACTGTTCTAACGGTTATAGTGAAGTGTTTAACGCCGAAACTATGTCTATAGCAGATAGAGTTAATGACATACACAATGTAGACTACTATGTACTATCATTTTTAGACGAAACTTCTAAACAGGTAGCTAACACTATACAATCCTTTAAGTTAGGCAAAAAAATGGGTACTACTAGGGGACTATACGTTAGAGGTATACTATAAACGTAAAGAAAGGATATTAAAATATTTATGAATAAAAAAGGATTTTTATTTGCTGTACTAATAGTTTCAGCATTAGTTATAGGTTCGTTAATAGTACACATTTCAAGTCCTAATGGAATATTTGGTACTTGTATATCGTTAGGACTTTCTAACACCGAACCTTTAGTTATAGACTTAGTAGTATTAAAACTTACTATAGGTTTAAGTATTAACGTCGGTCTGGCACACGTGATAATGTTAATATTCGCCATTATAGTATATCCATTTATAGCTAAAAATTTAGACTAATACGCCCCTTACATACTTATTTTTAGGATTGGAGATTAAAACTTATGTATAGAGATATTGGAATAGATTTAGGTACTTCTAACACTTTAGTCTATGTTAAGAATAAAGGTATTATCATTAGAGAACCTTCTGTAGTGGCAGTGAATACTTATACCGAACGTGCAAGCTATGTAGGTCAAGAGGCTAAAGACGTAATAGGCAGAACCCCAGGTTCTATAGTAGCAGTTAAACCTATAAAGCATGGCGTAATAGCTGACTTTGATATTACTACTGTAATGTTGCAAGAGTTCATCAAGCGTGCCTTAAAAGGTTCTATAATGGCTAAAGCAAGGGTTTGGATATGTATACCTTCGGGTATTACTCCTGTAGAACGCCGTGCCGTTAGAGAGGCTTCGGAATATGCGGGTGCTAAAGGAAAGGTATCCATAATAGAACAGCCTATGGCATCAGCTATAGGGGCTGGACTGCCTATCAATGAGGCTATGGGCAACATGATAGTAGATATAGGTGGCGGTACTACAGAAGTAGCTTTAATCTCTATGGGAAGTATAGTAGTATCATGTTCTGTAAGAGTGGGCGGAGACGACCTCGATGAAGCTATTATTAACTTTATAAAGAAGAAGTACAGTCTATTTATAGGCGAACGTACTGCCGAAGAAGTAAAAAAAGCTATAGGTTCGGCATACCCTTTAGACAGAGAAGAAGAGGCTGAAATTAGTGGTAGAAACGCTATAAACGGTCTACCTGAAAACATCACTATCACGTCAGCAGAAATTAGAGACGCTCTATCTGACCCACTGTCTAAGATTATCGAGGCTATCAAGAACGTATTAGAAAAAGTACCTCCTGAACTCAGTGCCGATATCATCGATGAGGGTATTAGAATTACTGGCGGTTGTGCTAATCTTAGAGGTATAGACTCTTTAATAAATCGTGAAACTGGTATACCTTCTTTCTGTGCAGAGTATCCTATGGACTGTGTAGTTAAAGGTATTGGCAAAATAATGGAAAGTCCAAGTAAGTATAAGTATGCTTTAAGCGAAGAACCAAGGTATATATAACTACTTACAACTATTAACGGGTGGTGAACTATTTGAAGGATTTTTTCCAAAGTATTAAGTTTAAGATAGTATTGGCTATACTGTTCGTGTTCGTGGGTATGGGAATATATACTGTAGCTAATCCTCAACAAGTACCTTTACTATCTCAAGGATTATATACCATATTTGAACCTATACTTAAAGTAACTTCTTCCGTTTCGGATAGTATATCTTCTAATATAGACGCTATATCTAACGCTAAAGAGTACTACGACGAAAACTTAGAGTTAAAACGACAGATATCCGACCTTAACGAACAGTTAGTGGACTACGAAAACAACAAATCGGAACTTGAAGAACTTAAAAAGTTTATTAACATAAAAGAAGATAATCCAGAAGATGAACTTTCTGCCCCTTGCAACATAATATCTAAGTCTTCTACTGCACCATACTATACTTTTACTATCGATAGAGGTGCTAAAGACGGAATATCTTTATACGACCCTGTAGTCACTGGTGACGGCTTAGTAGGTATAATCTCCGAAATCTCAGAAAGATATTCGGTAGTTACTACTATACTATCCCCTGATATTTCAGTAGGTGCAATATCCAAACAGTCCAAAGATATGGGCATAGTACAGGGAAACTCCACACAAGGTATAGACGGACTTACTAAGTTAATCTATTTGGATAACGAAAACAAGGTCAAAAAGGGCAACACCATAGTATGTTCTGGTAATAGTGGAACGTTCCCTAAAGATTTTTTGATAGGTACAGTTACTGAAGTAGGCATAGAAGAAACTGGTTTATCTTCTTACGCCATAGTAAAGCCTTTTGTGGATATAGAAAAACTAACTTCGGTAATAGTAATAACCGACTTTGAAGGACAAGGAATAGGTAGTAGCCAATGAGACCGACTAAAGTAAGACTAAAACGTCACAAAAAGATACAGTATAAACATACTAATACTAAGAGGGAACTCACACAAGGCTATTGCATAGTAGCACAAACGGTGTTGATACTGCTACTGTTGAGTATATCTTTTATAGTAGGGTGTAGTGGATTTTATATCAAGCCTATACTGTATATTCCCATAGTAGTTACATTGGGAATGTTTTCGGAAGACGAAGTTACTTCTGCAATAGTAGGTGGTGCAAGTGGTCTGTTATTAGACGTATGTTATAATCGACTAATAGGCTTTAATGGAATAATACTATTGACGGTGTGTGTTGCTACTACGCTACTATTCAAAAACTATCTTAGACCGATATTCTTCAATGCACTTACCACTACTATAGTATTCACGGCGATGCAAGGCATTATAGACTACTACTTCTACTACAGAGTGTGGCACTATGATGACTATAACACTATACTATACAACTATACCGTTCCAACTTGCATTATTACGGTAGTATCATTAATAGTAGTATATCCTATAATAAAGGCTATAAAAACCAAGATAGTAGTTAAAGAATAGCTCTACTTAGAAAGGATTTATGTACATGAACTTAAAGAAACTCTCTAACGGTATAAAGTTCACAATTACTATACTAATAGTGTTGACTTCGTTAGCGTTTGCGAGCATTAAACTTATGAACATTCAAATAGTAGACAGCGAAACCTACGTGAATACAGTAGAAAACTATCAGACTGTAGAACAACCTATTCCCTCTTTTAGAGGCGAAATAGTAGACGCTAAAGGTAAAAACATAGTATCCAACAAGTTGGGCTTCGACGTAGTAGTGGATAAGTCCGAATTTACTAACGACCTATCCAAAGGTAACGACATACTAATTCAAACTGTAAGAGCTTTAAAAGATTACGACTATAATTGGACGGATAAACTTCCTATAACCATGACAGAACCTTATACCTATATAGACGATAGCGACTATACTCCCGAAAGTCTTAGAAATAATATCGGCGTAAACGTATACGCTTCAGCGGAAGACTGTATGTACAAACTAATTAAAGACTATCAAATATCCGACCAATATACACCTCAAGAGCAACGCATAATAGCAGGTATACGCTATCAAATGGATAGAAGTGGATTTTCCATTAAGAATAGATACACTCTATGTGAAGACGTTCCACGTGAAGCTATAACCTATATAGAAGAACTCTCTCTACAACTAAAGGGCGTAGACGTTACCGAGGAGGCTATTAGAGAATACTCTCAAGTGGACGTTATTCCACATGAAATAGGCTTCGTAGGTCCTATATTCGCTGAGGAATCCGAAAAGTATACCAAACTTGGTTACGATTTAGACGACACCGTCGGCAAAACTGGTATAGAACTTGGTATGGAAGACGTTCTTAAAGGTACTGACGGCGTTAAAGAGATTACTCTAATAGACGGTGTGGTAGCCTCTACGGAAGTAACCAAAGAGGCAGTATCTGGACATACTGTAAAACTTACTATAGATAGTGACTTTCAAAAGGAAATTCAAGGCGTATTAGAAGACTTCATAGGATATCTAAACTATGATAGAAATATAAAGTGTCATGCAGGTGCTTTAGCCGTATTGGACGCTAAGACAGGAGCCGTATTAGCTTTAGCTACTGCTCCTACCTACACTTTAGATGAGTATGAAGACGACTATCAAAGTTTAGCTGAAGATACTTCTTTACCGCTATTGGATAGAGCTACAGACGGTCTATATCGACCTGGTTCATGTTTTAAGACTATAACGGCTACTGCTGGTCTAAACGAAGGGTTAGTTAGTGGATATAGTACGTTCTACTGTGGACACGACTATCACTATAGAGGCTTGACTGTACACTGTACGGGTACTCATCACAACATAGCAGTAACAAGAGCTATACAAGTATCTTGTAATATATACTTCTATAATTTAGCTCAGTTGGTTGGAGTAGATACTCTTTCGGAATACGCTCACCACTACGGATTGGGTACTACTTTAGGCTTAGAGTCTGGCGATACTCAAGGATACTTAGCTAATCCTGATACTTTTGAAAACTTAGGTATGTTATGGACTTCTGGTCAACTACTACAAGCAGGTATAGGACAGTCCGAAATTGCAGTAACTCCATTACAGATGTCCGTTGCAGCCATGACTATCGCTAATAAGGGTGTTAGATACAAGCCTTACTTAGTGGATAGCGTTTGGGACTACTCCATGTCGGAATGTGTATCTAAAACTAAACCTACCATAGTAGACCGCATAGACGTTCAAAATAGCGATATGTACAACTTTATAGAAAACGGTATGATATTAGCCAGTCAAAACACTCCTAATGGTGAATACTCTCTTAACGGTTTGGGTTACGACGTAGCTATCAAGACTGGTACTCCTCAATCGGCAAGAGGTACTGATAGTACTTTTATAGGCTATGCTCCTGCGGATAATCCTCAAATAGCTTTTGCTGGCATAGTGGAAGGTGGAGAATACTCCAAATACATGGTGCGAAAAATTTTAGACGTATATGAAAAGTACTATGGTATAGACTAACATCTATTGGATATTATGCACAAAAAAGTGTCGAATATATTGGCAGACTTACAATTTTACTCCAAAACCTTGACTTTATTTAATCGTATGTGCTAAAATAATAGTTGAAATATTATAGGCTATAATTATAGTCTAAATATCTATTCTATATGTTTATATTGTTAAAGATACTGTATGTTATTGAAAGGAAAAAATACTATGAATATTGCACTTATAGCACATGATGCTAAAAAGGAACTAATGGCTCAATTCTGTACCGCTTACTGTGGAGTACTATCAAGGTACAACCTATGTGCCACTGGCACTACTGGTAAGATAGTTAGCGAAGCTACTGGACTATCCATTAAACGTTATCTAAGTGGCGCTCAGGGTGGTGCTGAACAGATATGTTCTCGCATATCTTGTAACGAAATAGACCTATTACTATTCTTTAGAGACCCTATCAATCCTAAAGCCTCTGAACCTAACGACATGAACTTACTACGTCTATGCGACGTACACAATATTCCAGTAGCTACTAATATTGCTACTGCTGAGGCTCTAATATTAGCCTTAGATAGAGGCGACTTAGATTGGCGTAAAGTTGGCTCTCCAAAACTATAACATAATATTACAATTTTAAGGTTTTTACATGGGCGAATACGTAAAATATTCGCCTATATAAATTTATATAACTTATTGGGAGGATTTTTTAAATGGCACTATCTATTAAAAGACCTTTAGGAACTGAGGATATCACCCCTCAAAACATTAACAAGTGGTACACTGTAGAAACTATAGTTAAAGATACTGCTAAGACTTTTGGTTTTAAAGAAGTTCGTATACCTACTTTTGAAAGTACAGACCTATTTGAACGTTCGGTAGGTGATAGCACCGACGTGGTACAAAAAGAAATGTATTCAGTAATAGCTAAAGAGAGCAAGTTCACTCTTAGACCAGAAGGTACTGCTGGTACTATCCGTTCTATGATACAAAACGGACTACTAAACGATGCTCTACCACAGAAGGTATTCTATGTACTATCATGTTTTAGGCACGAACGCCCTCAAGCTGGTAGACTTAGAGAGTTCCACCAATTTGGCGTAGAAATGGCAGGTTCTCAATCTCCTTATGCAGACGCTGAAGTAATATCTTTAGCTAAGAGTGTATTGGATAGAACTGGTATAAAAAATATATCTTTAAATATCAACTCTATAGGCTGTCCTAAGTGTAGAGCAGAGTATCACAAAGCCCTAAAAGAATACTTTAACGATAGAAAGTCGGAACTATGTGAAACTTGTCAATCACGTTTAGAAAAAAATCCTATGAGAATATTAGACTGTAAAAGTCCTATCTGTTCTGAAATCTCTAAGGACGCACCTATAATATTAGACTACCTATGCGACGACTGTAAGAGTCACTTTGAAACCTTACAGAATATTCTTACTACTATGAATATAGAATACTCCATAAATCCTAAAATAGTTAGAGGTTTAGACTACTACACTAAGACAGTATTTGAGTTTATCTCTACAGATATAGGCGCTCAAGGTACTGTATGCGGTGGTGGTAGATACGACGGTCTTATAGAACAGTTAAGCGGAAAACCTATGCCAGCTTTAGGATTCGCTATAGGTTTAGAAAGACTTATCATTACTATGGAAAAACAAGGTTGCGACTTTATGGAAGCTCCTAAGTGTGAACTATATATAGCTCCTATGGGCGACCGTGCCAAACTTAAAACTGTCGAACTTGCTAAAATACTCCGTGAAGAAGGCTTTTTAGTAGAATACGACCTTATGGATAGAGGCATTAAGGCTCAAATGAAGTACGCTAACAAGATTAATGCTAACTTTGTATTAGTCATCGGTGACAACGAACTTGAAACTAACAAGGGCAAAATCAAAAATATGTCCACTGGTGAAGAAAAGGAAATAGCCTTAGACGATACCTTCAAAGACGTATTTTCGGTTATGAATATGGACAGTGTACTAAACTTAGACTTTTAAACTGTTAAACTATAAACTTTAAATTAAATACTTACCCTCACCTACTCTGGTGAGGGATAGTATTAATATTATATACCTTATATTCTATAAAGTAGGTGGTTCGGTGCAAAATACTATTACTCAATCAATAGACACTCCTATAATAATAGCTTGTGCTATAGCGAGTGTACTTACTACATTAATACCAATATTAGTATCTATAGTACTATTAGTTCGCAAAAAGATAAATACAGCGTCATACTTTTGTGGAGTGGGTACTTTTTTTATATCTCAGGTAGTGTTAAGAATACCCATACTATCATTATTAACTACGTTTGTGCCGTCTTATAAAGAATTTTCTTCTACCATGTTAGGAGTAATATTAATAGGTGGACTGTCCGCTGGACTGTTCGAGGAAACTGCAAGGCTAATAGGTGCTAAAGTACTATCTAAACACGACGACGTATCTTTAAAAGATAGCATATCTTTAGGTTTGGGACACTCTCTATGTGAAGTGATACTCATCACGGGAATAACTTACGTAGTACACTTTACCGTACTAATTATGATTAACAGTAACACCTTTGAAACGTTCATGTCTGCACTTTCGGAACAGGCTATAAACGACCAACTTAAATACTATACTTCTCTAACCGTGTTAGACTACGTTCTCGGAATTATGGAACGTTGTAGTGCTATCATGTTACACATAATAGATACTATGTTAGTATTCTATGGAGTTAAAATCAAAAAGTACAGATACTACCTGTTAGCGATAGCTATTCATACAGTGTTCAACTCTTTAGCCGTGATACTAAGTACATATACAGGATATACCATAACAGAAGTAGTCTTGTTAGTACTCTCTGTTACTGGAATAGTAGTAACCGTTAGAACTCTAAAAAGCAGACTATAGAAAGGATACCTGTACGTCACGAAAGGAACGGCACAAAAAGATTGAACCGTTTGGAAGAGTAACTCTATCACCTATATACTAAATATTATGTACAAATTAGTTGAAATAACACTTATAAAGTGTTATAATATATCTTGATTTTAGAATAATACTCATATTCTAACTATAAACATATCGGAGGTTTTTATACTATGGCTGATAATATGAACGGTCTTAAAAGAACTTGCTACTGCGGAGAAGTTTCCGAAATAGGTAGCGAAGTAACCGTAGGTGGTTACGTTCAAAAGATAAGAAATCTTGGCAACCTTATATTCATAGACTTAAGGGACAGAACTGGTATAGTTCAACTTGCATTTAACGACCAAACCGACAAGGCTATATTCGAAAAAGCATCTTCTTGCAGAAGTGAATACGTACTTATGGCTAAGGGTACAGTTCAAAAGCGTTCAAGCATAAACAAAGAACTAAAGACTGGTGAACTTGAAATTATAGTTACCGACTTAAGAATACTCGCTAAAGCACAGACTACACCTTTTGAGATTACTAACGATACCAAAACTAACGAAGAACTTAGACTTAAATATCGTTACTTAGACCTTAGACGTGAACCTTTACAACGTAACATTATAATGCGTCATAACATTGCTAAGTGTGCAAGAGAATATTACTACCAAAACGGATTTATAGAGATTGAAACTCCTATGATGATGAAGTCTACACCAGAAGGTGCAAGAGACTACTTAATCCCTTCAAGAGTACACAACGGAAAGTTCTACGCTCTACCACAATCCCCACAGATATACAAGCAACTACTTATGGTAGCTGGCTATGATAGATATATTCAAATAGCAAGATGTTTCCGTGATGAAGACCTTAGAGCAGACAGACAACCTGAGTTTACTCAGATAGACCTTGAAATGTCTTTTGTGGACGTAGAAGATATACTACAGATGACCGAAGGTTTTGTACACTATCTATTCGATAAGGTTCTTAATATAGACATTCCTACACCACTACCAAGACTTACTTACACCGAAGCTATGGAACGCTACGGTTCGGATAAGCCTGATACTCGCTTTGGTATGGAAATTCAAAACATTACCGATACTGTTAAAGATATCGACTTTGTAGTGTTCAAGTCTGCTATAGAAGTAGGCGGTTCTGTTAGAGCTATAGTCTGCAAAGACAGTGCTAAAACTCTTACAAGAAAGGAAATCGACAAGCTAACCGAACAGGCTAAAGGCATAGGTGCTAAGGGATTAGCATACATTCGTTGGGCAGATGAAACCCCTAACTGTTCGTTTAAAAAGTTCCTAAAAGACGGCGATTTAGAAAATATTCTAACTACTTTAGACTGTAAACAAGGCGACGTAGTACTAATAGTAGCCGATAAAAACAAGGTAGTACTTCCTACTTTAGGTGCTTTAAGACTTACCGTAGCTAAAAAGTTAGATATAATAGACACTTCTAAGTGGAACTTCTTATGGATTACACAGTTCCCATTCTTTGAATACGATGAAGATACTAAACAATATGTAGCTATGCACCACCCATTTACTATGCCTCTTGATGAGTGCATCCAATACTTAGATACTGCACCTGAAAAGGTATTCGCTAAGGCTTTCGACTTAGTACTAAACGGTATAGAACTATCTTCTGGTTCTATGCGTATTACAGACTATGAACTTCAACAGAAGATGTTCCAGTCTTTAGGCTTAACGGATGAAGAAATAGAGGCTAAGTTCGGCTTCTTAGTAGAGGCTTACAAATACGGTGCTCCTCCACATGGTGGACTTGGTATCGGTTTAGATAGACTATCTATGCTTATGTGTGGTAGCGATAGCCTACGTGACGTTACCGCATTCCCTAAGGTTCAAAACGCTACAGAGTTGATGTCACAGTGTCCATCTGTAGTAGATGATAAGGCTTTAGACGTACTCGGCATTAAAGTAGTAAAGCAAGAAGACTAATAACTCTACACTATACCTATAACAAGATACTCCCATTAACTATATAGCTAATGGGAGTTACTCTTTTTTTAATTACATATTGCCCGTTAAGTGCATTATTATGGTTATCGCAGAGAGTGGAGCAGTCTCACAACGCAGTATACGTTCGCCTAACCAAATAGGAACGCCACCGTTAGACGTGACTTTTTCAACTTCTTCAGGGTCGAAACCTCCCTCGCTACCTATGAATACTCCTACAGAGTGTACTCCTTCCAAACGTTCAGCTGAAAAGCGTTCGCCACCGTTTTCGTAAAGAATATAGTTTAAATCGTTAGACTGCATTAGTCGTATAGCCTTATCTAAAGTGACTATATTGGTTACTTCTGGAATTATACCTCTTCCTGACTGCTTAGAAGCACTTTCGGAAATCTTTTTATAACGGACTAACTTTTTAGTAAAGTCTTTTTCAGTTGGACGTGAAACACATCTGCGTGTGAGTACTGGAACTATCTTAGTAGCACCCAACTCAATGGATTTCTGTAGTATAGTTTCAAACTTATCACCTTTTGGGATAGCTTGAAATAGTGTCAACTCTATAGAAGGTTCACTCTTACAGATACGTTTTTCTAATAGGTTTAGTGTTACCACATCGTCGGAAATGGTACTTATGGAACATATATAGTCTGTACCGTGACAAGTAACCGTTATAGTATCGCCTAACTTCATACGCAAAGAACGACCTATATGTTTAGCGTCATCGCCGTATATGGCTATGTTGTGTTCGTCTTCAACGTTCGTAAAAAATCTTGGCATAGTGTTTTAACTCCTTTCTATTTATCAAGATACTGTCTAAGTGCATAGTAAAAGCTCATATACAATGGTACTTCTTTGATGTTACTTCCCCATATAACTTCATATTGTGCATATAGTATAGTTATTTTAATATTAGATAGGTCTATATCGTCAATATCTTTATTAGTAGACAATTGTTGAGATAAACGTTCAAATACTCTATCGTTCAAATTAGAACTATTAATTAACTCAAACCCATCTTTTGAACGTTCACACTTAATCTTAATTAGTCCCCATTGACATCTTGCACAGTTTTGGCGAAAAAATTTATAAGTATAAATATCTTTAAAAGTATCTTGAATTACTCCAATAGCAAGACTAATATTCTTTATTAGACTATCAATATCCTTTGCAGAATAACTAATAATAGTGTTATCATGTTCATTTTTGGACACGACTATTTTAAATAGACCACATCTAAAATCAAATTCAGGATAGTATCCAACGTCTAAGATATAACCATTAGTATAATGTATCTGTATCAGGTCTTCTTTCAACATACTTACTTGTTTAGAGAGTTCTGTATTAATATCAAATGGGAAGTCTATATATTTAAACTTTATATTATCTCCATAGTTAAAATTTTCAAAGTACATAATAACAAATCCTCTTTTAGATATTAAAAAATTTCAAACCGTTTCTATAGGTAGTATCTAAAACTTCTTGAGGCGTTAGACCTTTTACTTCTGCCACCTTTTCCGCCATGCGATAAATCATAGATGAGTTACAACGTTGTCCTCTAAAAGGTTCAGGTGACATATAAGGACAGTCTGTTTCGAGCATAAGTCTATCCATAGGTACTACTTGCAAAGACTTTATAGCTTTTTTGGAGTTCTTAAACGTGATAACTCCAGTAAAGCTGATACTATATCCCAGTTTCAGTACTTCTTTAGCTACTTCATGGGAGTAACTGTAACAGTGCATAACTCCTCTAACTTGTGGATACTGTTTTAACACTTCAAGAGTATCTTCGCAAGCGTTTCGGGAGTGAACTATTACTGGCATATTCAACTCCTTAGCAAGTTCCATTTGATGTATAAGCACTTGTCTTTGAAGTTCTGCATCGTAGCCCTCATAGTGATAGTCTAAACCTATTTCACCTATAGCCTTAACTTTGTCAGAATGTGATAGTATCAAACTCTTTAGTACGTCGATATAGTCGGAAGTAAGTCCATCAAGATTTTCAGGGTGTATACCAGCAGAACAGTATATATACTCTCTCTGTGAGGCTAAGTTTATAGCATTGATAGTATCTTGAACGTCTACAGTGGCACACATTACTAATTTAACACCTCTGTTATTATGAATATCGTCTAACAGAGTTAAAGCGTCTTCTTTAAAAGCAGTATCTGTATAGTGTGAATGTGTATCAAAAATATTATAGTACATAATAATTCTCCTTCTTTAAGTGGTGATTAACTGTTTAACGTTTTCTTTTCCGTACATCACCAATGAAGTTATAGTGGTAATACTATCGGTTATAGGAAAAGTAAACCATACATAGTACAGTCCAAAGTAATGGAGTATCCACGCTATAGGGACGAACAGTATCACTTGTCTTAATACCGTTAAGACTATACTATACTTAGCCTTGTTTATTCCTTGAAAGTATACAGGCATTAACATACTAAATACTAATGGCACAAAACTAAAGGATATCACACTCAAAGCGTGCGACCCTATATGTATAACTTCTGGTTTATTGGAGAATATCTCAGTTAGTCTATCAGGAATTATAGTATACACTATATTAGCTATAAGCATAACTACAGAAGATACTCCTACAGAATACCAAAGAGTTTGTTGTATTCTTTTTGGACTATTAGCACCATAGTTATAGCTTATAATAGGCAATATAACTTGTTGCAAGCCTATTAGTGGAATTATAAAAAAAGACTGTTCTTTATAGTATATTCCTAATACTGCTACTGCGTCTTCTGTGAAAGTCTTTAATACTAAGTTTAATCCTACTATGTATACGGTATACAACGCTTGCAATACTATTGAGGGTAATCCTAACCTATATATATTAAAAGAGGAACGTCCAATAAGACGTTCCCTATAATAGTCTATGGACTATCTTTCTTTAGCTTTAGTTTTAGCACGTACTGAGTTATCTAATATACGCTTTCTAATTCTAATAGACTTAGGAGTAACTTCAAGAAGTTCATCATCAGCGATAAATTCAAGGCTATCTTCTAACGATAGTTTTCTTGGTGGAATTAGTCTTAAAGCGTCATCTGAACCGCTTGCACGAGTATTAGTAAGATGTTTCTTCTTACATACGTTTACTACAAGGTCTTCTACCTTAGGGGAAGCACCTACTATCATACCTTCGTATACTGGAGTGCCTGCACCTATAAATAGAGTACCACGTTCTTGTGCGTTATATAGACCGTAGGTTACAGCGTCACCAGTTTCAAAGGATACTAAAGAACCTGTATTTCTTCTTGGAATTTCGCCCTTGTAAGGTTCGTAACCTTCAAATACACTGGACATAATGCCTTCGCCCTTAGTATCGGTTAAAAATTCGGACTTATAACCGAATAGTCCACGAGCTGGTATTAAGAACTCTATCTTAGTACGGCTACCTTGTGGGTGCATATTTACCATTTCGGCTTTACGAGTACCCATCTTTTCCATAACAGAACCTGTACAATCGTTAGGAACGTCTATTACTAAGCGTTCGATAGGTTCGCACTTAACACCGTCGATAGTCTTATATAGTACCTTAGGAGTAGATACAGATAGTTCGTAACCCTCACGACGCATATTTTCAATAAGTATAGATAGGTGCATTTCACCACGACCACATACTCTAAATGAGTCGGTGTTTTCAGTCTCTTCTACTCTTAAAGATACGTCTCTTAGTAGTTCGTCGAATAGACGCTTTCTTAACTGACGGGAAGTAACGAACTTACCTTCACGACCTGCAAAAGGGCTATCGTTTACTGAGAATGTCATTTCTACGGTAGGTTCACTAACCTTAGTGAACTCTAAAGGTTCGTAGTTAGTATTAGCACATACAGTATCGCCTATAGTTATATTTTCGATACCACTAACCCATACTATATCGCCTACAGTAGCCTCTTGTACAGGAACTCTTTGTAGACCTTGTATCTGTAATAGACTTACTACTTTAGCGTTATAAGGCTTTTTACTTTCGTGATAGTCGCCTACTATTACTGGTTGGTTTACCTTAATAGAACCACGATTAATTCTGCCTATACCTATTCTACCTACGTATTCGTTGTAGTCGATAGAAGATATTAGCATCTGTAAGTCGCCATTTTCGTCACCCTTAGGAGGGTCAATATAGTTAAGAATAGTTTCAAATAGAGGGGTTAAGTCCTTACCCTCTTCATACTGACTTAAAGAAGCCGTACCAGCTCTACCAGAACAGAATAGTAATGGACTTTCAAGCTGTTCATCGTTAGCATCAAGGTCTAATAGTAGTTCAAGAACTTCATCGCCTATTTCGTCTAATCTTGCGTCTGGCTTGTCTATTTTGTTTACTACTATAACAATCTTTAGTCCCATTTCTAAAGCCTTAGATAGTACAAATCTTGTTTGAGGCATAGGACCTTCGGCAGCGTCTACTAATAGTAAAGCACCGTCTACCATACTAAGAACACGTTCTACTTCACCACCAAAGTCTGCGTGTCCAGGAGTATCTATAATGTTAATCTTAGTATCCTTGTACATTACAGAAGTATTTTTAGCTAATATAGTAATACCTCTTTCTCTTTCAAGGTCGTTACTATCCATAACACGTTCTGCTACGGACTGATTTTCTCTAAAAGCGCCACCTTGCTTTAGCATTTCGTCTACTAAAGTAGTTTTGCCGTGGTCAACGTGGGCAATAATGGCGATATTTCTTAAATCTTCTCTAATCATAATAAATGAACCTCCATATTCTTACATACCCTACACATTAAAAAAGCCCTACAAAGTATCTTTTGTAGGACTAATAGTAAGTTTTGATGGGCGAGGGTGGATTCGAACCACCGAAGCATAAAGCAGCAGATTTACAGTCTGTCCCCTTTGGCCACTCGGGAACTCACCCATATAATATTTAATTTAACACTCCATAAGTTCAAGAGCTAAGAGCTGGTGAACGGATTTGAACCCCTGACCTGCTGATTACAAATCAGCTGCTCTACCAGCTGAGCTACACCAGCAACTAATAAACTAAACATTATAATAGTATAATTCAAAGCCTTTTAGATAAAGTCAAAAGATTTTGAAAGCTGGTGAACGGATTTGAACCCCTGACCTGCTGATTACAAATCAGCTGCTCTACCAACTGAGCTACACCAGCATAATCGAGGCGACAGGACTCGAACCTGCGGCATCTTGGTCCCAAACCAAGCACTCTACCAAACTGAGTTACGCCTCGTTATACCAAAAAACATTTTTCAATATCTCTTGTGTTTTTTTGTTTTATCTTCAAGCGACTATTATATTATATACTAAGTTTCCCGATTTGTCAAGCATTTTTTGAAAATTTTTTAAAAAATTTTTTGGATTTGAATATCACATAGGTGTGTGTCTTTAAGTAACATACTCTAAATATTTTTCAAAAAATTCGGGCAATATTCCATATTTGGAATAACCTATATAGAAAAAGGAATATTAATATTCAATGGCGAATAGGAGTATTATTCCCATTCGCCAAGATATTATACTATATAGCAAGACTATTCTTTAGACTCTTCTGGTTCTTCTTTAACGTCTTCCACCTTTTCAACTTCTGGTTGAGGTTCTTTTTTAGTCTCTTTAATATCGTCGTCTTCTACGCTTTCTACTATTTCAACATCGTCTATATCGTCGGTATCCACTTCATTGAAGCAGTCGCAACAACAGTCGTCACAGTAGGTACAGTCAAAGTCTGGTTCGTCGTCGTCTTCTTCCGCTTTCTTTTTAGCCTTAGGTTTTTCTGTATCGTCGCCACCAAGTACAGTAGATACAGCAATAACGGCTGAAACTACGCAAGTAATAGCACATAGTACGTTTAATAATTCTTTCATAATGGAGTATCTCCTTTCAAAATTAATAATACTACTGCTTTAGTATTCTAAAGAGTATAGCTTATTCTTTTAAGATTAGTATATCACATAGTATTAAAAAATTCAATAGATATTTTGTGAAACGTTGGCATAATATATCAAATATTCTGTAACGGTAGCGAACGAATAGATAAGTATTTAAAAATTTTTTAGGTAAGACATATATACGTCCTATCACATATGTATAATATAACCATAGACTAAAACATAGCATTAAGGAGGTGTTATTATGGGATTTAGAGATATGTTCGATAACTATGTAAGCGGACTTGACAGAAAGTACAAGGACCAAAGCAGAAGATTAGACGACGCTTACGACAGATATCAAAGAAGCGGTCGTTCAAGTTTAGAGTTCGAAAGCAGATACCAAAGTGCTAAGACTGAACTTGACAGACGTAGAAGTAACTTAGACGACTGCAGAAACAGATAGTTCCAAACGGCTACATACCCAAACTTCCATTAAGATACTCTCTTAGTGGAAGTTTTTTAATACTACGGTTCAGCAACAAAAAAGACTTACAATCGATATTGACTGTAAGTCTTTTACTATACGGAGCAGAAGGGATTTGAACCCTTGCGACCCTTTCGAGCCCTACTCCCTTAGCAGGGGAGCCCCTTCACCACTTGGGTACTACTCCAATTGTGAATAATAACATATAAGCGGAGAGGAAGGGATTCGAACCCTTGTGCCTTTTGGGCAAACGGTTTTCAAGACCGCCTCGTTATGACCACTTCGATACCTCTCCATGCACTAACGATAAAATCAATCAGCTTGTTAAGTATAACATAGTACAGTAAAAAAGTCAAGACGTATATTTGTAAACTTTTTATGAACTAAATACCACAAACTTTTTGCATAGTGCAAAAAGCTCGTAGTATCGTATATTGCTACTGTATAGTGGATACGTCTACTATATTTACTCCTGAATAGTAATGTTTTAATATATCATCATAATGGTAGCCTTGCATTGCTAACTGATTTGCTCCATACTGACTAAGTCCCACTGCATGACCGTATCCTTTAGTAGTAACGGTAAAAGTATCGCCATTGTACGATACGCTAAAGTTTGCCGAACGTAAAGAAAGAACTTCTCTAAACTCTTGACCGCTTATAGATACTCCGCCAACTGCCACAGATACTATAGTACCTACTTCCGAAGTGCTTTGAATATCTATCCACTTAGAACAGTCCGAATTAAAACTCATATTAGGATATACGCTTAAAAATCTATTCTGTAGTTCAGTAGGAGTAAAAGTTTTAGTATCTAAGTATGATGAGGCTTTAGTATCTTGTGTACTGTCCACCGATACCAAATAGGGAATGTTATAACCCCATACTACCAAAGCGTCTTCCGTCTTACCATAAGATATAGAATGAAATACTGGTACTATAAGTTTATCATCATAGGTTATAACTAATCCTAAAACTTCATCTACAGCAGAAGCCACCTTGTTATAGTATTCTTGATACTTAGAACCGTATAGTTCTTTAAGTTGAGCATCAGTATAGTATGCTTGATACTTTCCACTATCGTTAGAAAAGTCTGCACCGTGTAATTCACTGTTAGGGTTTTCTTTTTGAATATCTCTAAGACGTATAGCATAAGTATAGCATACTATCGCTTGAGCCTTAATAGTTTCCGTTTCAAACGTAGCAGGCATTTCAGCACACACTGAACCTATAACATAATCTTTAGCAGAAACGTTCATTACTTGATTATTAGCAGTATTTAGCACTTTAAAAGTATCATTCATATTAGTAGTGCTACCATTAGTAGATATGGTAGTATCTAAAACAGTATTACTACTTGTACCTATAGAAGTTTCTGTATAGGGTTCAGAACTACCCAAAATGAAAGATTTTTCTTGCGAGGTATCAAAACCACCTGTACTGTCTGGAAAGATAACATATGATAATATGGGTACTAATACCAAAAATAGAGTGAATACCCCAAATATAATACTATAACTTTTCATAATACAACACCTATAACCTTTAAATATAAACTTTTGAAATACACCTAATACTTTAATTTTTATAGTAGCCATAACATTAAATATAATAAGTGTATTTAGTACTTATTACTAAATATACAAACTTCTTTATATGTATACTAACACTTTTCAATATAATACTCCAAAAAAGAATATTCCTCTTAGAAAATCATTTGTAGGTTGACAGAATTTTTTGAATGTTATATAATAATATTATGGTTTTTTTTATTCTATGATTGAGAGGAGATTTTATAATGATTGAAGCATATCCAAGAATGGCAGAAGTATGCAAAAATTTGAAAGATAATTCTAAAGTCGAACCAAACTTATATGAAAAATTTCATGTAAAAAGAGGTCTTAGAAATAGTGACGGTTCTGGTGTAATGGCCGGCATTACCAATATATGTAACGTTCATGGCTACGTTATAAACGAAGGTGAAAAAGAACCCGCCCCAGGTCAACTTATCTACAGAGGATACAATATAGAAGACTTAGTAGCTAACGTTGAAGCAGAAGATAGATTTGGCTTTGAAGAGACTGTATATCTACTACTATTTGGCGAACTACCTAACGCACAACAGTTTGAAGAGTTTACTCAATATCTTGGCGACAATAGAGTACTTCCTGAAGGATTTTTTGCCGATATGATTATGAAAGCTCCATCTAAAAATATTATGAATAAGATGGCTCGTTCTGTCCTTGCACTATATTCTTATGATGACAGTGCCGAAGATATGTCTTTAAACGCTGAAATGAAAAAATCTCTTAACCTTATAGCAAAGTTGCCTGTAATAATGATAGACGCTCTACAGGTTAAAAGAAGTAAGTTCGATAACGAAAGCATGATTATGCATCCTATTAGACCTTACGAAAGTACTGCCGAAACTATACTATCACTACTTAGATTGGATAGACAGTACACTAAAGAAGAGGCTCAGCTATTGGACACTCTACTAATGATACACGCTGAACATGGTGGTGGTAACAACTCAACGTTCACTTGCAGAGTGTTGACTTCCTCTGGAACTGACGCTTATTCGGCATACTCTTCTGCTATAGGTTCTTTAAAGGGTTCACGTCACGGCGGTGCTAACATAAAGGTAGTACAGATGATAGACGACTTTAAAGCCCACGTAGAAAACTGGAAAGATGAGGGTCAAGTAGCCGACCATATTGCCAAGATACTCAATAAAGAAGCTAACGACGGTTCAGGCTTAATATACGGTATGGGACACGCTGTATATACTCTATCAGACCCAAGGTCTGTTATCCTAAAGCGTAAAGCCTATGAATTAGCTAAAGGTAGCAAGTTTGAAGATGAATTTCATCTAATTGAAAATATAGAAAAACTAACTCCTATAGTATTCAAACAGATTAAACACGATGACAAGGCTATGTGTGCCAACGTAGACCTATACAGTGGTTTCGTATACAGAATGTTAGGCATTCCAGAAGACATATATACTCCACTATTCGCATCAGCCCGAATAGCTGGTTGGTCTGCTCACCGTATGGAGGAAATGCTAACAGGTAAGAGAATTATTAGACCTGCTTACAAGGCTATAGCTAAGACCAGAGACTACGTATCACTATGTGATAGATAAGTTATATACTAAATATATATACAAAAAGGCAGTCTAAATATTAGACCGCCTTTTTGCTTATTTTTAGAATTGTATGGAATTTGGAATTTTCATGAGATATTATGTATGGGATATCTGTATTAAATATCCTGTACATATATATAACTTCCCAAAAGGACAAAACGTAACACTAAATATCAAAAAAAGTGTCGATTCTACGTATTGTACAAACCGACACTATACTATTTACTGTATGTTATCCAATATCACTAAATAGGTACTATTATATAAGGTTACTCTTAATAGCTAACGATGTAGAAATATCCTTATCGGTTAGTATTACTCTTAAGTTAAGTACACAACGTTCAGTAAAGTTAGGAGTTCTTAAAGGTAGATGGAATAGTAAGTCTGTAGGAGTAATACTATGGTTAGCCACCGCTGAAAGAGCGTTTCCACTTTCGGAAGTAAACCAATATGATAGTACTATCTCTTTAGAACCTAATTCAGTAACTATGCGTTCGTCGAACTTAAAAGGTACTCTTGTCCAACAGTTGCTCTTTAGCTGAATGTACGTTGGAGTACTAATAGCTATGTTCTTATCGTCACCACAGAGTATTACAAATGAAGGTACTTCTCGGTACTGTAGCCAGTAAGCCTCTTTATAGGACTTGTATACTTGATTACCTTCTGCTTGACGTTGTAAGTCTCTTGAAAATAGCATAACCTTTTCCACGTCTTCATCTTGAATGTTTTCGTGATACTCGGTAGAGTAGTCTGCAAATATATGGTTTGGCTTATATAGTAGACTATAAAAGTTTTCAAATAAGAACTTAGTAGGTTGTTGATATACGTCCCAGTTACTGCGTTCACCTGGCCAACACATAGCCACGTATAGTACAGGCTTGAACATATCAGGATAGTTTTTAACCGCATAGTTGAAGTAAGAACACCATTCGCATAGACCTTTAAGGTTTATATCAGGATATTGAGTAGTCATCTGATTGAATATTCTTTTATCTATAATCTGCATTTGGTGTGACGAGTACATCATAGTAGGATAGTTATGTTCTTTTAAAAACTCTCTGCTTCTTGCCATACATAGGTCAAAAGAAGTGTAGTTTCCGTACTTACCGAGCCACTTGTTAAGGTCATAGCAATAGTATGCTAAGTATCTACCGTCTTGAATAAAGTCGTCGATAGTAATATTTCTTAGTGGTCTGTAGTCGTCGTCTGTCATTATGAATACGTCGTCTATTATATCTTTCTGTAGTATTAAGCATCTTAAAAAGAAGTTTCTTGTAGAATGGTCTTCTGGTAGTTCGTGACCTGCTAATACTTCGCTATCGGTTAAGAACTTTAGAGTTAGTCTGCCCTTGTACTTTTCCTTTAGTTCTTCAACGTTCTTATCAGGACAACATATTACTATCTCTGTAATGAACGTCATAAACCTATCGTAGAAAGGTAGAGCGTTTAGAATATCCTCATTACGAGCGGTAAGTACTACTATCTGCTTGACGTTCAAGTTAGGGTCTACCTGTTTAATATCCTTGTTTACTAAAGATACAGCCTGTATCATCTGATTAGCCGATTGGTCCCAAGTAAGAGGGTTAAACTCTTTAAGACGTTCTTTTTTGCTACTATAGTCTTGTGGACTGTCTAATAGATTAGATACACACTTAACTAAGTCTTGTTTATCGTTAGGATTGAAATAGTCTGCAAAGTCCCCAGCCACTTCATGAAGTACTGCTATATCGGAAGCTACTACAGGAGTTCCTAATTGAAAAGCCTCTATGATAGGTAGACCAAAGCCCTCATTAAAAGTAGGAAAAGCTACTGCAAAGGCGTTCTTGTATAGATAGTTTATAGTAGCGTCGTTAGGACGTTCAAAAAAGAATAGTTGTTTACCATATAGCGGATGATTTTCCATTCTGTCTTTTAACTGTTCGACGTTCCAACCTATCTTACCTGCGAATATTACGCTAACGCCCTTATCTGCAAGACCGCTTTCAAGAGCGTCTATTACTAAGCTATGGTTTTTACGAGGTTCTATAGTACCAACCATTAATAGATACTTTCTACCGTCGGAGACTATCTTCTTTACTTGACTATCTACAGTTTCACGACTTTCGGAGTTTCCACCGCTTAAAAAGTCGCAACCTAAAGGAACTACTTTAGTAGGAACTCTATCTATGCCTATCTTATCGCATAGAGAGTTTAAAGCGTCACTGGTAGCCTGAGCAGAAGTTATTAATAGGTCAGCATACCTTAGATTAGCACCTATATAGGCTAAAAAGTTTAAAGTAGTAGTTTCATGACAGTATTGTGGGTGTGTTACTGGAATTATATCGTATATTTGAGTAACTATTTTAATACCCTTTTGTTTTAGTATAGGGTATAAATAGCTTCTTTTTAGACGGGTATTCCAAGCGTTATCTAAATCGAAAAATATAGAACCTACTGGAATGTCTTCAAAGTGTAAGCAATGCATAGATACCATACCGTCTTTGGTGTCTATCTGTTGTGTGTGATACTCTTTAAACTTATCCTTATTTACTACTTGATAGCAATTCTTTTGAACCGAGTACACCAATAGTACTAACGTAATATCTTCTCTTTGCATCATTCTAAGAGTAACTTCTCTAACCACACGTTGAATACCTGTAGGAAAGTCTGCCCTCATAAGGTTAGAAATGTCTATATAAATAGTCATGCTAAATAATCCTTTCATAGTGATTTAGTTTTTTACTCCCATAATCTTCTTTTCAAGTTTCTTTAAAAATTCTGGTTGTTTGCGATATATTTTTAATATCTTTTCTGGCATATTCATACCGCTTGACCTTATCTGTGAAATCTTACCACCATATATATTATTGTTAGAGTATATATTGTTATAGGCTCTAACACAGTTGTTATAGTGTTCCTGAGAGTTTATTAAACTCTTTATTACTAAAGATTGAAACTCTTTATAAGGAAGTTCTAACTTATCTTGCCAGTGTTCTATAGCCTTTTGGTCAGGAAGTCTTTTTAGAAGCATTAAGTATGCTAACTGTAAAAAGGTACTATTATCGGTATACTTAGATAGTTCGTATATATCCACAGTATTAATATCGTTGCTTACTGAATACATAAAAGTATCCTTAGCAAAGTGAAAGTCCTTGCCAGCCTCAACCATATTATTATGCGAAACGTCGAACACAGCGGAATAGATGTCGATATCTTTCATAGTTATTATAACCACCCTTCAAACATAAATATTATACTAACTTTTTAACTACGCCTACAGTCCAAGTCATAGGCAACTTTTTAACTTTATCTGGTAGATTAGACATCAGCTTTTGACCAGTAGGAATAATATACTTAACTTTAAATCCGTTATTGCTAAGTTCTTCTATGATACTCTGTTTAGACCAAAATACATCATAGATATTGTAGTTACCCCAACCGTTTATACCCTTTAGTTGAAGTTCAAAGTCTATATTAGGTACGTCGAATATTAATATACCATTATCTTCAAGATGTTCGGCATACTTTTTATATAGCAGTTTACGGGTAGAATACTCAAAGTGACGAATATATCTAAAGCAAGTAATTACGTCGTATCTACCGTCAAAATCTTCTGTAATAAAGTCGCATAGCTTAGTATTAGGTTGATTTTCTTCATCTTTGAACCTATCCTGTACTATGTTAAGCATAGCTTGACTACTATCCATAGAAGTACAACTTCCGTGCTTTATGCACTGCTGAGTAATACGACCGTCACCACAAGCAACGTCTAATATGTTTACTCTGTTATCGTCGCCGAACTTATCCTCTATGATGATGCTAATATTTTGACGTTCTATAAAGTCGAAACACTTCAACGCTATAGAAGTAAACCTATGCTGAGTATACTTATCGGCTATCTCTTGATTTTGATAGTATTCCTTCATCTGTTCGTGACCCTTAACTAAGTACTTACCTTTAGCCTTTAGGTCTCTATCCCACTTTTCTAAAGTGACCAATCTACCAAGAGTTACCTTTTCAGCCTCACGTTCTATAATATCCACTATATCGGAGTTATCAAGACGTTGGTCTAAGCGTTGCTTATTGCGTGCGGATATGTACATACTATAGTTATCTCTAACACTATAGATAGCCTTAACCATGTCTTCAACGTCGGTAGAAACCACTTCACCCATAGAGCAATAGTCTACTACTTCAGAAATTCCTGAAACGTTAGTACATACTACAGGAATGCCATTCTGCATAGCCTCTACACCTGATAGCGAACACGCATGGTTACAGTCTATGCTCTCATAAGGAATTATTACTGCATCTATTTCGGAATAGAACTGTTGCATATCGTACTTACCCATTTTTATGGTGCAGTTTTCTGCGTTAGCTATCTCATCTGGAATAGGTGCGGTATCGTAACGCCAAAGAATTTCAAACTTAACGTCTTTCATAGCGGTTATGGTTTTGGTGAGAAGTTCCATACCTCTAAAAGCCATCTGTCCCGATAGCATAGGAGAAGACGCAAAACCTACTGTAAAGTTATCTCTATCCAGTACACGTTTACGTGGATATATCTTACTATTGCTATATATAGGATAAGATATAGTAGGTTCATGGAAACCACTTTCCACCATGATATCGTATGCTTGCTTAGACTGTACTAAGTATCTATGTAGTCCAAAGTCGTTAAGATGTTTAAGTTCTTCAAGAGTTTTTTCGCCGACGTTTCTAACTGGATTTTGACCGCTTAGTTTAAATATAGCTCTGTTCAGCATCATGGAACGCTTATCCACGTTGATGATACCAGCAGTACTCTCACAGAACACACATAGTATAGGATTTATAACCTTTAGATACTTACCCGCATTCTGTTCTGGAATGTATAGCATATCGCCATCGTATACAGGAGCGGTAACAGTACGTTCAATACATATGAACTTGACGTTGTATATACTGGAACGTTTTAATAACTTGTATAGTTCAAAAGCCTCACTTCTAACGGCTTCTATGCCTTTGCTTTCTATGTAACCCTTGCATACTACGGCTATTATGTTCTTGTTACTGTTAGTAGTAACGTTTACGAGTTCTTTTTTGATGTTATTCTTGTAAGTAATGCCCCAACTGTCCAAGTCTACGTTCTTAGCCTGTTGGTCTACTAAAGAACTAACACTTTCAAGATAGTAGCTTTCCGAAATTTCTTTAATATCGGAATAGCAAGCGTTCTTTCTTTTGTCAGGTTCTACTTGACGAATATAGTCGTTTACATCTTTGTTAGTCTTACCTATAGAGTTAGAAAAGCTATCTACTATTATAGTTTCGTCTTTTTGTAGCTTATTAACCTGAGATTTTAAAGCGTTATTCTGTTGTACTACCGAAGTAAGTTTGGTATTAGTAGACTTTAGTTGATTTTGTAGACTTAGTACTGTCTTATTAAGACGTTCTAAAGTAGTAGCAGTATAGTTAAGACTGGTACATACTGTTTGGTTAAATTCGTTTTGAGCGTCACCAAATGGATTTACATACCAAAAGGTCATCTTTCTGCCTATACGATATAGTACTTTTTTAAATGGATTGTTAGTCTGTACGTTACCGCCCTGAGTATAGGTAGTTTTAACTTTAGATAGTTTTCGATTGTTTTCAATATAGTCTTTTTCGTCCAAAAAGAACACCTCCAAAATATATCTAATACGCTAATGAGATATTAACGTATATATGGCTTTAGTTAAAAGTCCAAGAGTGGTCTAACTTAGCAATGCCAACCTCATCGACTGTAGAGTATACTGTAAATCTAACGGCTTTAGCCTTATAGTCATAAGCGAACATATCCATACCACGAATAGCAATATCTATCCAATAGTCGCCTCTAACTAAGTTTAGCTTATCTATAGTGCATAGTATTTCGCCATGGTCTTTAAGTTGAATGTTTTCTATACGTTCTCTTTGAGTATTAGTACCGTAACAGTTCACCTTATTATTTCTAAAAGATAGTCCTATTAGAACGCCTTCTTTTACCTTTTCGGGGTCTGCCTTGTAGGATATCTTTAGAGTAACCTTTTCACCTGAACGGTACTTACCCGAAGTACTATTTTCTTCTCCAATAAGTTCAGCCTTAGTTATTTCCGCACAGAACTCTTTAGGTGGTTCTTCTTTAGGAGTGTTAGAGTTATTAGTAGTATTATCTTTAGGTTTATCTTTTTTAGGAGTATCTTTGTTAGGTAGAGGTCTTCTCTTTCTGCCCATGTACTCCATATATTCAGGGTGAACCTCATTAGGTTCGCCTTGCATTCTAATCTTACCGCCGTCTATCCAAATAGAACGGTCACATATACGTTCCACCTGAGATAGTGAATGCGAAACTATTACTATAGTAGTACCTTTAGACTTAATTTCCATCATCTTTTCAAAGCACTTAGCCTGAAAGGCTGCATCGCCTACTGCCAATATTTCGTCTACCAATAGAACGTCAGCGTCTACATTTATAGCTACCGAAAAGGCTAATCTGGTATACATACCAGAAGAGTACGTTCTAACTGGATTTTCTATAAACTCTTCCAGTTCAGAAAACTCTATGATAGTATCTATACGCTTATCTATTTCTTTTTTGGTAAGTCCGAATATAGATGCGTTAGTATATATATTTTCCAAACCGCTCATATCTGGGTGAAAACCTGCACCGAGTTCTATTAAGCTGGATATTCTGCCGTCTATTTTAATAGAACCGCTATCAGGATAGATAATCTTAGTCATAAGTTTTAATAGTGTACTTTTACCGCAACCGTTATGACCTATTAATCCTACCGCTTCACCTTTTTGAACGTCAAAAGATATTCCGTCTAATACCACACGTTCTTCATAGTTGTTTCTGTTTCTAAATAAGATTTTTTCTTTTATGGTGTTGCCCTTATCGTAGTATACTTTAAAACTTTTCTTAACGTCATTAACTTCTATAACTGCCATAGTACTATAGCTCCTCTGCAAACTTCTTTTTTAACTTACCGAATATCACAAAACCCAATATGCATATTATAACGCTTTCTATTAACGCTCTTACGAAGTATATACTGTTAGGAACTTGTCCATAGTACAAAATATCTCTATAAGATAGCACTAATGGTGTTACTGGATTAAGCATATATATTTGGTATAGTATAGGGTGTAAGTCTTTGTAACGGTCTATCATGGATATAGGATATACTACTGGTGATAGATACATCCACGCCATACTTAATACACCCATAATGTGTTCTAAGTCTCTTAAATACACCGTCAATGAAGACGTTATTAAAGTTACTCCCACTACTAACAGATACTCTATCAATATTATTATAGGTAGCAGTAGCCACGTAGCGACGTTAATAGTAAAGTCGGTGAATATAGCACTAAATATCAGTACTACAAATATTACTATAAACGATAGCAACATATTTACCAGACTACTGGTAGCGTACGATATCGGCAAAACTTCCCTTGGAAAGTATATCTTTTTTACTAAGTTATACTGCCCTAATATAGCCTTAGAACCTGTAGTCAACGAAGATGAAAAGAATATCCAAGGTACTAACGCTACAAACAAATGTATATAGTAGTACTTAGTCTGATTGTGCAATATTATCTGAAACACAAAGGTATATATCGCCAATTGCAACAGTGGATTTATAAAAGTCCACAGAAAGCCTAATACAGAACCTTTATATCTACCCTTTAAGTCTTTTCTAACTAAAGAGGCTATCATAGTTCTGTAGGCATATAGTTCTTTAAAAATTCCCATAATTAAACCTCACCTATATGTTATTACGCCAATACTCAAGAACCTCTAATATAGTAGCGTCTAAAGATATATCAGGTTTCCAACCAGTATCTTTAAATATTTTAGAAGTATCTGCTACTATTATAGGTACGTCAGAAGGACGCATTCTGTTAGGGTCTTGAACCACTCTAATATCCGCTGTAGAGTGTGATAGTGCTATATCCAATATACTTTGAATAGTAACCGCCGTACCAGAACCCACGTTGTAAGTCTGTCCTGATATTCCGTTTTCGGCTAATAGTTTATAAGCCTTAACTACGTCTTTTACGTTGGTAAAGTCACGTTTAGCGGTTAGATTTCCTACTTTCATTATAGGTTCTTTAATGCCCTTTTCTATTTCTACTATCTGTTTGCAGAAGTCGGATACTACGAACATTGGTAGTTGACCCGCTCCCACGTGGTTGAACGCTCTAACCATAACTATATCCATATTATAAGCCTTAGCGTATACAGTACCTATCATATTTTGAGTAGCTTTAGTAATAGCGTATATGTTACCAGGTCTAATACGATTATCTTCTTTAATAGGACATTCTTCTTGCTGAACGTAACCATATTCTTCACCTGAACCTATTAGTATAGTCTTGCATACCAAGTCCAACTTTTTTATGCTATCCAATAGATTTAAAGCACCCTTGATATTAACGTCTATAGTAAGCTGAGGATTAATCCAAGATAGTTTAACGGAACTCTGTGCCGATAGGTGAAATATAACGTCTGGTTTAACCGTACTCAATACTTCTTCTATCTGATTAGGATACATAATATTTAAATCACATACGGTGCAACCGTCTAAAGGTATACTTTCATTAGGCAGTTTAGTAGCAGTAACGTTGTATATATTAGATAGTTCCGGTATTAAATACTTACCTACAAAGCCAGCACCACCTATTATTAAAGCGTTTTGCATAGTAAATCAATCCTTTCAAATGTGAACGTTAGCTATTAGCCAACTTAGTATAGAAGTCCAACATATCACGCATAATCTTTCTGTTGTCGTATACCGAATGTACTCTTTCATATGCGTTGTTACCGTAAAGAGTTCTAAGGGAGTTATCGTCTACAAGTGTCTGTATAGCCTTAGATAGTGCTTGTACATCGTTAGGCTTAACGGTTATACCAGTGATGCCGTCCAAACTAACGTGAGGAACTCCAGTAGGTAGCCAAGTATTCACTACAGGCTTGCCGTAAGCCATAGCTTCCATTTGAACTATACCGAAAGCCTCACTGTTTTCCACCGAAGGCAACACGAACACGTCGCAATCGGATAGAGCCTGTTTTAACTCTTTATCGGATAGTGAACCTAAAAAGTGTACAGTATTAGTATCTGCCATAGACTTCAATTCATCTTCTAATACTCCATTACCGACTATAAACAGTTCGCTATTATAGACGTTTTTAAAAGCCTTAACTAATACGTCCACGCCCTTATAGTAGACTAACCTTCCTACAAACAGTATCTTTTTATTAGTCTTAACGTTTAAACGTTTAGTAAGAACGTCGCCCGTAATAGTATAGTCTTCCAAATTAAGACCATAAGGAATTATAGTACACTTAGAAGCGTATCTATTAATATACTTAGAACCGTCTATGTGTCCTTGTGTAGCTACCACTATACTATCGGCACGTTTTAAGAACCATTCCATTAAAGGTTTATATAGTAGTAATAACTTTTTCTGTTTTACTACGTCGCTATGCCAGTATATTACTACTTTTCCCTTGTAGTTAGATAGCATACAAGCTAAATCGCCCAACGGAAACGGTACGTGTATATGTACTATGTCGGCATCTTTGGACATCTTTCTAAACTTAGAAATAAACTGAAAAGATACTGGCATAGAAAAGTATGTGCCAAGACTTGAACAGCGTGTAACCTCGACACCGTTTACCATATCTACCGAACCCTTGCCTTTAGGTTGACATACTAACACTTTAATATCTGCCTTATCCTTTAGATTTTCCGAAATACTCTGTATTACAGTTTCTATACCGCCTATGTGGGGATAGTATAGTTTATTTACTTGCAATATCTTAAGTTTAGAACTATTCATTTAATAACTCCTTGTATATAGAGTGTAACGTTTCAGAGGCGGACTCCCATGTATACTTTTTAGCCTGTTTTAAACCCATTTCAGAGAGTTCTGCTCGTAATTCCTCATCTATGTATAGTTTAGAGATACCCTCAGCGATACTTTCCACATTGTAAGCATCTACTAATACTGCACTGTCACCCACCACTTCAGGTAAAGAGGCTTCATGTGACGTAAGCACTGGCACTCCACAAGCCATAGCCTCTAAAGGAGGCATACCAAAACCTTCATATATCGAAGGAAACAAAAAGCCCATAGCTCCATTTATCAGACCGCACATATCACTATCGGCTATATAGTCTGTAAATACGGCTTTATCCTGTAAGTTTAGTCTTTTAATAGAGTTGTAGATATCATCGTTAAGCCAACCCTTACCGCCTGCAAGTACTAACTTAGGACATTCGGGATACTTTTCAGCGAATATACTGTAACCCTCTATCAATCGAGTTAAGTTTTTTCTTGGTTCTATAGTACCTATGTATAAAAAGTATTCATAGTCAAGACCAAGTTTTTTCTTAATAGCCTCTACCTGAGCAGTATCTTCCATACGGTGAAACTTTTCTAAGTTCACACCACAAGGAACTACTTTAACCTTATTGGAGTACTTAGGATAGTACTTTTCTATTTCGGACTTGCTAAAGTAAGAGTCGGTAACTATAACGTCGGCACGCTTCATAGACTTTTCTAAACCGGTATATAAAAAGTATTTAGTCCTTGCTCTAACGGTTTCGGGATACGCTTTAATAACCATATCATGAACTGTTACTACCGTCTTACCATGCACTTTAGGAGGCACTACGTAGTTAAAAAAGTGTGTAACGTCTGCCGAAGTACCAAAGTAGTGCGAATATGGTATAGGTATAAAGTTCATAATACTACGGTATAAAAATCCCGAATGGTGTGCTACGTTTAACGAAACGTTCTTCGACATATACTTTTCAAGACGCTGTTCTTTAATTTGATGGTCTTTTCTTGAAAAATAGTCGAAGGTATAGTTATCTTCTGGGTGTAGTTTAATCATGTTAGATACTAACCCCGCTTGACAGTAACCCACACCAGACATCTTATCGCTAATTAATGGCAGAGCATCAAAAGAGATATTCATAGTACACGCTCAACCTTTCTGTATAATATAAAAATTCTATACGGGCGGAAAGGATATATAACTGCTCCAATCCGCCCATAGAATAGTAATGTTATGGTTTAATTAACCAAGTTTTTTAATTTCGAGTTCTTTTTTAACTAATTCGTAGTCGTTTTTAACCATTCTTTCTACTAATTCAGCAAAAGAGATTTCACGCTTCCAACCGAGCTTAGTTTCAGCCTTTTCAGGATTACCAAGTAGTAGTTTAACTTCAGCAGGACGGAAGAACTTAGGGTTTACCTTAACTATAGTCTTGCCGTTAGCCTTGTTGATACCTATTTCATCAACACCAGAACCTTGCCATTCTACTTGTATACCTAACTTGCTAAAAGCTATTTCGACGAACTCTCTAACGGTTCTTGTTTCGTTAGTAGCTACTACGTAGTCGTCTGGAGCGTCCTGTTGTAGCATTAGCCACATAGCCTTAACGTAGTCTTTAGAGTGTCCCCAGTCACGCTTAGCGTCCATGTTACCGAGTTCAACATAGTCTTGAACGCCTAAAGATATTCTTGCTACTGCATCGGTAATCTTTCTGGTTACGAACTCAAGACCACGTCTTTCGCTTTCGTGGTTGAATAGTATACCAGAGCAAGCGAATAGATTATAGCTTTCACGGTAGTTCTTAGTAATCCAATGACCGTATAGTTTAGCTACACCGTATGGACTTCTTGGATAGA
This sequence comes from uncultured Oscillospiraceae bacterium, assembly GCA_934444765.1. Classification (GTDB taxonomy): domain Bacteria; phylum Bacillota; class Clostridia; order Oscillospirales; family Ruminococcaceae; genus UBA5884. The sequence goes on along the minus strand of CAKSDC010000001.1, from coordinate 31,725 downwards.
ATGGAGTAGTCTCTCTTTGAGGAATTTCTTGTACTTCGCCAAACATTTCGGAAGTGGAAGCCTGATAGAACTTGCACTTAGGGTTTACGGTTCTAATAGCCTCTAACATATTAGTAACGCCTAAAGCGTCTATTTGAGCTGTAGCAAGTGGCTGTTCCCAGCTGGTAGCTACAAAAGACTGTGCAGCTAAGTTGTATACTTCGTCTGCATTAGAAACTTTCATGGCATTAATTAAAGAGATAACGTCTGTCATATCGGCATAGATAAAGTTAATCTTATCCTTAATGTGTTCTACGTTGCCATAGTCGACAACACTCTTTCTTCTCATAATACCGTATACATTGTAACCCTTTTCAAGTAATAGTTCTGCTAAGTAAGAACCGTCTTGACCTGTAATACCAGTAATCAACGCATTTTTCATAAAAAAACTCTCCTTAAAGTATAGTATATATAATATTATAGTAATTCATTACGATTACAAATTTTAAGGTTAGAAATAACCTTTTTAACGTCCTGAGTACCACTCTTAGAACATATTAACATAGCGTCATCGGTATCTACTACTATTAAGTCTTCAACACCTATTAAAGCTATCAACTTTTTATTTCCGACTACTGTAGAACGTTCAGTATTTATAGTGATAACGTCGCCCGTGATGTAGTTACCGTATTCGTTAGTCTTGTTTATACGCTCTAAAGCTAACCAACTTCCAACGTCGTCCCAACCGAAGTTACCAGCTATAGTATAGATACCGGTAGCCTTTTCCATAATACCGAAGTCTATCGATTCGGACTTAAATCCGTTGAACTCTTGATATAGTACGCTATCGAAAGATGAAGTACCATAGGCTTCACTGATATTTTCAGTACCCATATATATTTCTGGTAGGAACTTCTTAAAGTTTTCCATAATAGAAGATACTTTCCAAACGAACATACCACTATTCCAAAGATACGTATTACTTGCTAAGTATTCTTTAGCCTTTTCTAAGTTAGGCTTTTCGACGAACTTATTAACCTTATACGCACCAAATCCCGCACTACCGTCGGAACTAAAGTTTATATAACCGTAACCAGTTTCGGCATATGTAGGAGTAATACCTATAGTTACAAGATTGTTACCCTGTTCTGCTACGGATATAGCTTGTTTTAGGGTATCTATGTACATCTGTTCATACTTGATTAGATGGTCGGAAGGTAGCACTAACATGATACAGTCTTCGCCATACTTTTTGTTTATTATTCCGCCTGCTAAAGCTACACAAGGAGCAGTATTTTTCGCCATAGGTTCGGCAAGAATGTTACTCTCTGGAACTTCAGGAAGTTGTTCTTTTACTAAAGATACATAGTTAGCATTAGTAACTACAAATATATCTTGATAAGATACTAAAGGAAGTAGTCTTTCAGCAGTCTTTTGTATCATAGTCTTACCGTCAGCAGTTAAAGATAAAAACTGCTTAGGTCTGTTAGTTCTACTTTTAGGCCAAAAGCGTTCACCACGACCACCAGCCATAATTACAGCAGTAATTTTCATAGTTCAATATATAGCTACTTAGAATACTATTAAGTAGCAATCCTTTCTAAAAATTTTAAGTATTAATAACTAATATACGATATAATTAGCGTAACATATATTTAAACAAAAATCAAGTAGAAATTTATAGAGGCAAGTACCAAAAATTTAGTAAATATATCATTTTCCCAACTACTTTTTCTTGTCTTGGTCATCATTTTTAATCATTTGATGAGTAACTTCTTCTAACTCTTCAGCGTTAGTCTTTACTGGGAATAGTATTATCTTTAAAGTCATAAAGCATATTCTAAGGTCAAGTAGTAAAGAGTAGTTTTCTATATACATCAAGTCCATCTTTAGTTTATCGTAAGGGGTAGTATCGTATCTACCCGTAACTTGAGCGTATCCAGTAAGACCAGCTTTAACTCTAAGTCTAAACCTAAACTCTGGCATAGTCTTTTCGTATTCGGTGGTAAGTTCAGGACGTTCAGGACGTGGACCTATTAAAGACATATCACCTTTTAAGATGTTAAACAGTTGAGGGAGTTCGTCTAATCTATACTTTCTTAATACTGCACCCACTTTGGTGATACGACTATCGTTATCAGTAGCTAACCTTGGAACGCCGTCCTTTTCAGCATCTTTAATCATGCTACGGAACTTGTATATCTTAAACTCTCTGCCACCTTGAGTAAGTCTAACTTGCTTGTATAGTACGTTTCCACCATCTTCTAACTTAACCGCTATGGCACATATCAACATTATAGGTGATAGTGGAATTATAGCTATTAAAGATACTAATATATCCACAAAGCGTTTACAGAACCTCTGTTCAAAAGATAGCCCATTGTTTCTACATAGTATTAAAGGCGTATCGAACAGAGTAACATCCCCTGCACCTCTAACTATAATATCAGAGATTGTAGGAGTTATATATACTCTTTTAGAGGTTTGAAAGCAATACTTTATTAAGCTACTACGTAACATATTATCTATATCGCATATTACTACGGTACTAAAGTCTTTAATCTCATTTACTATGTAGTTAAAGTCGTTATTTTTAGATATAGATACTGCCTTACATATTATATACTTATCACTTCTAAGGCTCATCTTTTCGACCAACGTTTCGGCAAGTTTGGTACTATCGTATATTATTACCATTTTACGTGGCGGATACAGTTTTCTAAATATAAAAGATACTGCAAAAGTCCACGTTATCGAAAATACCAGTTCTAATATAGTAAGCATCATAATAGGTGGAACTGACATAAAGTTTCTACCTATTAAACTTATCTGTAGATACTCTATTATATTAGCACACACTATGGATAGTATTTGAGAGTATATAGCGTCTTCTGTTTTTAAGTACCATACTTTGTAACTGCCATATATCTTCATAAATAGACCCATTATTAATACGTATATACCTATTACTAACCAGTTACCCTTACGATAGTATGGTAATGCTATAGTATTGCTATAGTATTCGTACCAAACGTTAGCGAATATTAAAGCAAATATCACCATTAGTATTAACGATGAAATAAACGATAGTATTCTTTTAAACTGTTCTTTATTCTTCATTATATTTAAACCTTTTTCTACTTAGCTAACAGTATACTATTAGCCGTTTTTGATATTATTAATACACAAACTACTCAAAAAATAAGTTCTATCCCTTAGATAACCCCCACTCTAAAAAACAGACTATTTAATTATTATAGCAGATATACCGCAAAAGTCAATATATTAATATGACATTATAGGCTTTAGCATCGAATTTTTGGCTATAAACCTAATAATATATCCTATTTTGACGTTTTTTTGTGACTTTAATATCCAAAATTTTAAAGAAAAAAGAGTGACATAATAATATGTCACCCTATTATGAACGTTATAGTCTATGGGTTTACGCCGTCCATTAGCGAATTTACTACACTATTGCTATACCAAGTAAGGTCGCCTCTATCGAATAGACCAAAATCGTCGTTATTATCCCATACAAAGCAAGTGATACCATACTTTTTAGCGGTTTGAACGTAGTATTCATAGTATAATGCACGAGTAGGATCGTTATCTTTTCTAACTGCACCGAACTCTCCTATTATTACAGGAATACCTTTGCTAATAAAGGTATCGTTTAGAAGTTTAAAGCCATTATCTAAGTTAGACTTATCTTCATCTGTACCCCAAGTATTAACGTCGCTTTCGTTACCTGCAAAGTCATATGGGAAGTACCAGTGAACACTAACTATTACTCTATCGTCTTTAGGAACTACCAAACTCTTAACAGCGGTTTCATCTGTAGACGCTGCATGAGTAGTAACTATAAGGGTTCTGTACTGATTGTTACCGCCAGAGGCTCTAACAGTATCCACAAACTTCTGTAGTAGCTGATTTATTACGTCCCTTTCCTCTTCAGTACCACAAGTCCATTCATCTTGACCACCTATAATACGGGGTTCGTTCATACCTTCAAATAGCAGATGATAGTCATAGTCTTTAAATTCGTCGCTAAGCTGTTCCCATATAGCGGTTAAACGAGTAGTAACTCTATCTTGGTCAGCATAGGTAGGATTTAACCATGTATAGTCGTCATGATGCACGTTTACTATAACGTATAAGTCTTGGTCGATAGCATAGTCTATTACTTCTTTAACTCTTGCGAGCCATTCAGCGTCTATCGTATTATCGTCGCTGATGTGGTTAGTCCATGATACTGGAACTCTTATAGCATTGAAACCAGCCTCTTTGACTTTGGTTATCATTTCTTTGGTAGTCTTAGGATTACCAAAGTATGTTTCAGCGTCTCCGATAATTTCGTCCTTGTCGTAACAGTCTAAAGTATTGCCTAAGTTCCAACCCACCTTCATATCTTCGACTATCTGTGCAGAAGTGATACTCTTAATATCGCCTGTGAGTTTAGAAGTATTTTCGGTATCTCTAACGGTCATAGTTACGTCTTCTTCGGAACTTGCACCTGTAGAACTTCCACCCACTGCCGACTTAATAGTGACGTTATCTACCGTAATAGAAGGAGTTTCTCCCCACCAATAGCCTATAGTTAGCTTGCCGTTACTTTTTATCTTCTTTTTGGTATCGTCGTCTAATAGCCAAGATACTTCAGTAATACCGCCAGTCTGCAACTGAACCATATTAGGACTTTCGTAGTATTCATCACCACAAGATATTCCCATACCCATTACTACTTTACCCATAGAAGCACTACTGGTCTTATCGGCATTGGATACTTGTACGCTGATATACTGTGGAATATTACCTTTACTCATAGCTTCGGATAGGTCTAACTGTAACTTGTTAGTATCGTCGTCACCAAAGGTAAGAGTATTTTCTTTAGGAGTAACACTTTTAGTTTCGTCACAAGATATTTCAGCCGTATTGGAGTATGTACACATAACCTCACTTAGAGTTACACTTTCGGTATCTCCCCACCAATAGCCTATTTGAACGTCGCCATTAGTATCTATGTAGTCTTGAACGTCACTTGGAACGTTCCAAACCACCTCTACATAAGAACCCTGAGCAGTAACTTCAAAGTCTTCGGACTGATACCAACCGTCATCTGTAGCAGATGGACAGTCTTCTGTTACCGAAACTCCACAACCGCCCTTGTACGTACCTATATCCGAACCGTCAGTAGAGTTAAAAACGAAAGTAAAAGATTGTACCTTAGCACCTTCTACCGTTAAATCAGATAGTGAAAACTTAGCGTTTTTAGAGTCGTCATCGTTGTAGTTCAACTTATTGCTTAGTTCTGCTAACTGCCCTGTGATAGTATAAGATACCGTTTCTTTTGGGCTAACGTGTGGAGGTTCTGTAGTAGTAGCCTCTTGAGTATCTTCAACTGTAGTATCTGCTACTGTGGTAGTAGTATCTTGCTGTTCTTGATTATCCTTAGTAGATATTACAGCGTCGGAAAGGTTTCCGTTTGAACTGTCTTCTTGGTCGTCTTTATTTCCGCAAGCACATAGACCTATACTTATACTTAAAGCCAATATAAAAGCCATACACTTTTTATACATAGTTAGTTACACCTCGATTTATAAAATATGTGGGCGAATATAATAGTGTTCGCCCATAGATACATAGTTAATATATTCTATCTTTAATAGCCTTTTTAGCCTTAGAAACTATACTTCTATCATTTTCATAAGTAAGTATAGACTTAGCATAGTCTATATCCACCCACTTAATCTCCGATATTTCGTCTATTTGTGGGTAGAACACATAGTTTTTAGCCTTAGCTAAAAAGTATACCACTATCTTGCAAGTATCCTTTTTAGGCGAATAAGATACTGTTTCTCTAAAAGTAGTATCTATAATAACGTCCACATTAGTTTCTTCCATAATTTCACGGATAGCCGTTTCTGGTTCAGTCTCTCCAAGTTCCATATGACCTTTAGGAAAAGACCAATGTCCACTGTTTATATGTTTTATCAACAGTATTTGTGTATTGCCATGATACTTACGATAGACTATTGCTCCACAAGATTTTTCATACTTCATCTGTCATTGCAACTTCTCCAATCTATTATATTTTATCATTACACATTTCAGTATCTATTATATAATAGTTTTAATGGTTTGTCAACGCAAATATGTATGTAACACAAAGTTTACTTTTTAAGCATTTTAGCTATTATAGAGTTTTTAGTAATAAACATAACCTCAGCAAGAGCAGTATTTTCAAACTTATCGTATAGTCTGCCCGCACTCATAGTGCCAGTAATTACCGTATTTACGCTATTAGCGACGTATCCAACGGTTTTAAAGTGTGGAACGCCTAATATAGTAGTTTCATCAGATAGTTTATTATACGCCTCTGATATCTGACAGGTTACTGCCATAACCTTAATAGCTTCGCTATCGAACTCATTTTCATAGTCTTTTTCAAGTGCTACCACACAACCTATTTTAAAAGGTGTTTTTCCGTAATAGTGGTCTATGCCAGTTATAGTTATATAGTATTCCAAAATATCTCCTCCTTGATAGTTTAGTTATATATATCATTATATAGCTAAAGTATTAACCATATATTAATATTTTGTGTATTATATGTAATACTTTGGGTATAATATCTATATACAATACTATATCAAAGGGGAAAAGATACTATGTATGCTGTAGCTATACGTTCTATAATACTATATGGTGCTACTATGGTATCTATTAGGTGCATGGGCAGACGACAGATTGGGGAACTTCAACCTTCGGAATTTGCTATTACTATACTAATATCCAACATAGCCACCGTGGCTATTGAAAATATAGACCAACCTCTATCTTATGGCATAATACCTATGTTGATTATAGTATTAATAGATATATTAGTATCTTATATTGGACTAAAAAGCAGATGGTTTCGTAAATGGATATCTGGTAGACCTAAAATTATAGTGTACAACGGAAAGATAGACCAAGCTCAACTTAAAAGACTACGCTACACTATAGACGACTTAATGGAGTCTATGCGTGGTCAGGGAATATTCAATTTGGAAGAAATTCAGTACGCTATAGCCGAAACGACTGGCAAGATATCGTTCTATCAAAAGTACCCATATCGAACTACTACCAATCAAGACCTGAACTTGAACCATGGTCAAAGTTCAATAAATCCACCAATAGTCATAGTCAGCGACGGTAAGTTTATAGAGAGTACTTTTAATACTCTAAACCTATCTAAAGACTGGCTATATACCCTATTAGACGAAAAACATCTAACTATACAGGATATCTTTTTAATGACTGCTGACGATTTAGGCAATACTAACATAGTAACCAAGACTATATAATTAAGGAAGTGAATGTATCTTGAACCTAAACACTAACTTAGACTATCAGGACAGAAAGTTAATTCCTAACATACAGCAGAATATTAAGACCGTCAAAAGTCTATGCAATAATACTTCGGACTTACAACTTAGTCCCATAACCATTAGCGGAATAGACTGTGCCTTAATATGCACCGAGGGAATGCTATCCACTCAGACGATAACCAACTTGATATTAGTCCCTTTAAGTCAAGCAGACTTTGGAAACGTATCTTCTATACAGATGCTACAGAGTATATACAAGTACAAGCTACTATCTACCGAAACTAAAGAAGTCTATGACTATGGTACGCTTTTCCAACTTATAAATTCAGGATTTGCAGTACTTATTGTAGACGGTTGCGACTGGGCTTTGGCTTTCGGTGTACAAGGATACAGCGTTAAAGGTATAAGCGAACCTTCAAGTGAACAGAACATCATGGGTTCTCATGAAGGCTTTGTGGAACAGGTTAGAACTAATATGTCTTTAATACGTCGACGCATGAAGTCTCCTATACTAAAACTTGAACTTCATACTATAGGTTCTAAAAGCTATACGGATATATGCATCTGTTACTTGACCGATAGAGTATCTACTAAGTTACTATCACAGATTAAACGTTCTTTAAAAAACATAGAAGCCGAAACTATTCTATTAAGTGGCTATGTAGAACCTTTTTTAGAAAGCAATAAACCAAGAATATTCAATTCGGTAGGCTATACTGAACGTCCTGACGTACTATGTTCTAAACTATTAGAAGGTAGAGTGGGCATAATAGTAGACGGTACTCCATTCGTACTGATAGTACCTAAACTATTTAACGATAGCTTTCAAACCTTAGACGACTATTCAGGTAAACCGTTCTATGCAACCTTTATTAGATGGGTGCGTTATATGGCGTTCTTAGTGGCTGTACTGCTACCCGCTATGTACGTAGCTATATCTATACATCATACCGAACTTTTAAATAAAACTCTACTACTGCTATTAGCTAAGGCGGAAGAAAACGCTCCATTTTCGATAATGTTAGAGGCTTTTGGTGTGCTATTGGTGTACGAAATCATCAAAGAGGCAGGTTTAAGACTTCCAAAAGCAGTAGGTGGAGCAGTTAGTATAGTAGCAGGTTTAATAATAGGTGACTGTGCAGTATCTTCTGGATTTATTAGTAATCCATTGTTGACCGTTTCGGCTATATCGGTAGTATGTGGATTTATACTCCCAGACTTAGCCAAACAGACTTCGGCTCTTAGATTAGCGTTCGTGTTGGTAGGTGGAGTATTCGGACTGTATGGAATAGGTCTGTTGGGTATAGCTATAGTGTTCAACGTGTGCGATACTCAAGACTATGGCTTTCCGCTAACGTATCCAATAACACCTTTCAGTAAAGACTGTATGAGAGATATAGTCACAAGGGTATCTTTTAAAAAGATGCAGTCAGGTGGATTTACTATTAACAACTCTAAAGAGTAATCACGGGTGAAGATATGGAAAAGTTAAACTATACTCAGCTATACTCCATGCTGATACTAATTAGACTATTTGAACACATTAGCTCTTTTGACGTGTACTGTAGAAATCAAATATTAGGAGTATTAGTTTCAGGAGTATTTCAGGTACTAACCATAGTACTAATATACATCGCAACCGAACACATAACGTTAATGGATACTGTCAAAAATAGTACCATTCTAAGAGTAGCATATACAGTCTATCTTGTACTATATGGTGGAATAAGTTTTAATCGATTAGTCACTATAAACGACAGTATATCGCAATCGATAAACGGTTGGATATGTATTCTACTATTGGGAATAACCTGTATATACTGTTCTAAGTTGGGATTTAAAGCTATATTTAGAAGTAGTCTACCAGTAGTATTTTTTTCAGTAGTGGGCGTTATAGTATTAGTATTGGGAATACTTCCCAAAATGAGCATAGACAATCTATACTACTACAACGATAACTATAGCATACTATACTATGCACTTTCGGACTACGCTAAGAGTTCCGACTTGATACTATTGGTACTATTGATACAGTCCACATACTCCAAAAGACAGGCTATAGAGTACGTGTTACTAAAAAGTGCTACAGTACTATTACTATCCATAATCGGATTGAGCGTAATAGGTGGAGTAAACGTAGTATCTAAGTATTCGTTTATATCACTGTGTGGATACTCCCAACCTTTAGGTATAGAACGTCTTGACGGTATGTACATCTTATTGATTACTATGGTATGCGTAGTAAACGTTTCGCTATGTACCACTATAGCAAGCAGTCTATTGGGTGAGTACTGCAAGTACAAAGAGTATCTATTAGTATTGGCTATGATAGTAGTATCTTATCTTACAAGATACTTAGACCTAAACATGATACTTCCTATACTAATACTACTACTTAGTAGCATAGTACCAAGTATAACGGGTCTTGCAAAAGAACCACATACCAATAATAGCAGGTGATTTAATATATGAAGCACGCAATTACTATATTAATACTAATGGTGTTCGCTTTGGGATTAGGTTCTAACGTTTCGGAAGTTAGAGACCGTGCATTTATTCAATCTATAGCCATTAGTAGCGACGATGACAATATATACACTACTATTAAACTATTCAACGATGATACCATATACAACGGTATCGGCGATACTTTAGAAGAGGCTATTAACAGTGCCGAAGTTAGACAGGGTAAGGAGTTTTTCACTGGGCATACCGAAATAGTAATATTCAATCAAAAAGACTTTTCTATAAACGTATTGGAATATATGGTAAATAGCAGAACTATATCGCCTAACTGTGCAGTGGTATGCTCTAAAGATACTATATATGATACTCAACAGGCTATAGACGTTTTAAAATCGTACGATAGACTTAATCAGATACACTTAGTAACGGCTTGCGAAGTAATCAAAGACTTCAATACAGACCATGGTAGCAGTATACCACTACTATATTCCGATATGACTTACTCTAACACTGACGTATAAAAAAAGTTTCCACTACCTTTTGGCAGTGGAAACATACTTTCTATTTCATTTGAGAATTGTTTTTTTTAACTAAGAATAACTTAGCAACGTAATACCATCTACTATGCTACTACAGTATATGGAACGTTCTTCTTTTCAAGAGCCTTTTCCATTAGCTTAGCATCGTGTTCGTCGTTGATAGTAATAGTTACTGGCTTTTGTAGGTCTAATGAGTAGAAGCCTAACACACTCTTAGCGTTTACAGTGTAACCATCGTTTTCGTTTTTAGCGCTTACATCTTCGGAGCATTGCTCACTTGCTTGGTATACCACCTTTTGCACTCTTAAAGAATTAAGCATAACGTTGTATTGTTTAGTGAATTTCATAAAAGTTCCTCCCTTGGATACTGACTACTCTTAACTGGGCTATCGATATCTTTTTTATCTATTAGATAGCCCCAACTTCAATTAGTAGTCTCGATTAATCTTTTGTTCTTCTGTTCTTATTTTGTAAGGATATTATCTATATTTTTTTATTTCTCTTTGTTTTCCTTACAAGTATATAATACATCATGGGAAGCCTTTTTGCAAGAGGTAAAACTGACAAACTATACAAACACAAACCATTGAATTTTAGCAATATGCACTATGCAAGAGTAATATTAAACAAGAATAGAAAATATTTTTGTGCAGTATGCACAATTAAGAGGCTGTATTTTTATTTTCCACCTTTTGGGTAGACTTTTTGAAATTTTCAAACAAAAATACAATTATTATAGCTACAATGAGTACTATAGTAGTAAATACGCTACCTTCTAAGCCGAACGCCCCACCATTTAAAATATTAATATTAGAAGTCTGTGTGGCAGTACATATTGAAGTACTGGTATCTATTCCGCTAACTTGCACGCCCCATATATTGCCCTGTGCAAAGTTCCAAAGGGAGTGTATTCCGCACACACCCCAAAGACTATCTTTTTTCAAAGCGTACACCGACGCAAACGCTCCATACAGAAATAGATTTACCACTGCAAGAACGGTCAAGCCAGAGTTCAACGAATGTGCAAACGCAAACAGTACAGAGTTTATGACTACTGCCAATAGTACCCTATCTTTGCAAGCTATGGTGTTCATTAGATAGCCTCTAAATATAACCTCTTCACTTGCACCCTGTAATAGAAATCCTCCTAAGTATATTAATAGAGTTTTATAGTCTATCGTACCGTTCAAACTGATACTTAAACCACCAAATAGAGTACTAAGTATTACTATTACACTCATTAATACAGTACCTAACACACAGCCTAATAGATACTCTTTCAAGGCATTCTCTTTGTGAAATCCCATAGTAGATAATGGTCTTCGTTCTATTAGTATACAGAATAGCATTACTACTATAGTAGCTAATAGCGTTCCGTACAGAGTGAGTATTATAACCTGTTTAGTATACGTCACCGACTGTATAGCTTGCATATATGCAGAAGTACCCTGTTCATTATACACTCGCATTAGATAGTCCATCTGTTTAAACACGTTCGTTATAATTGGAATGCTTGCAGGTATACTGGCAAAAATCTCTGCTATTATAAACACTAACAAGAATATCAACACTTGCAACACTATATTATTAGGAATATGTTCTCCACTTATTGAAGCTATAGTGGAGTTCTTCCTTTTTATTAAACCAAACATAAAAATTCCTCCCTGATATACTAAACTTGTAATTAAACCGCACCTACTGGAATATACATATACTTAGAAAATACTTCGGAGGTGCTATATTCTTAATGAACGATTTTAAAGGTATGTCTGAACGCTATAAAAAACAGATGTTAGACCTATACAACAAGTATCCACAAGCAAATAACGACGTCCAAAATATACAAGATAATACTTCTAATCTGCCACCTATAGAAGATACTCCGCCACAAGATATTCAATATAGTATTCCAAGCGAAGATACTGCCACTATAGAAGATGCTACACCTAAAGATGAACTTCCTATCGACGATATTCCATTAGAAGAAAAGTATCCACCACCTGAACTTCCTGACTATATCTATCAAGCCAACCACCCACAGCAAGCCTCTTTAGAGGATACTCCTAATACTATATCTACACCTACAGAAAGTAATCCTTATACCGATGTGGGATATCTTAAAGTAGTTACTACTTCAGCTAATCAAACTATACCTATAGAGAACGTATCGGTTATAATCACACGAGCAGATGCTAACGCTGACCAACACAACATAGTATACTCTTTAGTCACCAACGAAAGCGGTGAAACTTCTACAGTGGAACTCCCTGCACCAGCTAAAAGCCTATCGCAATCGCCTAACAGTACAAGTGCAACCCCTTATGCTATATATAATATATCTACATATGCAAGCGGATACTATCAAGTAGTAAATAGTAGTGTTCCAATATTTTCGGGAGTAAAGTCTATACAGCGTGTAAACATGATACCTCTACCTTCTAACACCAATGAAAGAAAGACTATTACTATTCCAGAATATGAACCTAATCTGTAAAAAAGGAGGCACTATAGTTGATTGGCGAACCTTATATTCCAGAAAATATTACGGTCCACTTAGGAAGACCTGACGATAACACCGCCCAAAACGTAACCGTTCCGTTTATAGACTATATCAAAAATGTGGCTTCAAGCGAAATATTCCCTACATGGAACGAAAACGCTCTGCGAGCCAACATCTACGTAATAGTAACGTACGCACTTAACCGAATATATACTGAATGGTATCGTTCAAAGGGGTATAACTTCGATATTACCTCCACTACGCAGTTCGACCAAGCGTACGTATACGGCAGAGACGTATTTGAAAATATTAGTCAACTGGTAGATGAGCTATTCAATAAGTTTGTGCGAAAAGAAGGTACTATAGAACCTTACTTTACGGCGTTCTGTAATGGTACTACGGTACAGTGTTCAGGACTTTCACAATGGGGTTCTGAGGAGTTGGCACAACGTGGATACATTCCTTACGATATACTAACCTACTACTACGGCAAGGACCTACAGATAGTTTCCGCAGACGTACACCCTTTGGAATACTCTTTTAAAGGCACTCCACTAAAGGAGGGTATGTCAGGCAACGAAGTTAAGACTATTCAAGTACAGTTGAACAGAATATCTCGAAACTATCCGTTAATACCTAAAATTCCATCTGTAGACGGAATATTCGGGGTATATACCAAAAGTGCAGTAGAAGAGTTTCAAAGAATATTCAACCTAAATCCTACTGGCATAGTGGACGAAGCTACATGGTACAAAATATCCTATATATACGTTAGTATTAAGCGTCTATCTGAACTGGATAGCGAAGGTATAAAGTATGAAGAAGTATCTAAACAGTTTCCAGAAGAACTTAAAGTTGGTATGCAAGGTAGTGACATTTCAGCATTACAATACTATCTATCCGTAATAGGTGCATACTATCAAAAAATACCACCAGTTGAAGTTACTGGTTACTTTGGAACTTCCACTGAACAGTCTGTTAAAGCGTTTCAAACGGTATTTGGTATTAACCCTACAGGTAAGGTGGATAGAACTACTTGGAATGAAATCTATCGTGCATACGACGGTATATTCAATAGCATTTCTATAGAAGATACTTCTACTGTAGTAATATATCCTAACATAATATTAAAAGAAGGTGTATCTAACGAATACGTTAAGATACTTCAAGAGTATCTAACGTACATCAGCCAAACTTTTCCGAACATTCCAGCAGTAAATAACACGGGGTACTTTGGTAATCTAACCAAAAACTCTGTTATAGCTTTTCAAAAGCAGTTCGGACTGCCACCGAACGGCGTAGTAGGTAGCGTAACTTGGGACGCTATAGCCAGAGAATACTCTAACCTACGCTTTAGTGAAGAAAAGCTACCATACCAATACCCTGGTTACACTATAAAATAAGTAAGGAGGATTACACCATAATGATATACTCTCAACAGCAACGAAAAAATCACATTAAAGAAATTCAAGAGTATCTATATGCGATATCTTTTTTTAACAAGAACATAATCCGTATAATTCCCGACGGTATATACGGCAGAGAAACTGCTATAGCGGTAAAGTCTTTTCAAAAAGAATACGGTCTACCGATTACTGGTGAAGTAGACCGCAACACTTGGAACAGTATAGTAAAGGTCTACAAAGCCTACATAGGCATTCCACCTGAAAGTCTAAACGTGTTCCCTGCTAATGGATTTATACTTAAAAAAGGTACACAAGGTTCTTTGATATATATAGTTCAAGTTATGTTATACGATATCGCTATTACTTACGGAAACATGACTTCTCCTGATATCAACGGAATATTCGATATACGAACTATGGAAAGCGTTCAAGGTGTACAGAAGATATCCCAACTTAATACCACTGGCAACATAGATAGTCCAACTTGGAACAGTATAGTTAAAACGTATCTACACCTAAACAACGAACTTAAATATTAGTATAATACTCACTATAGGGAACGCTTTAGAATATACAACGTTCCCTATTCTTATGCTCTAATAGAGTGTTACGGTTATAGTATACATAACGTCATCATAACCGCAGACTATATTTTGATTTTTTATCTCTATACCTGCACTGTTAGAAGCGTTCTTGATTATGTTGAACATAGCATACCAACTATCACTACTGAGCGTTTCCAAAGCCTCTTTGTATACCGACTTGTTAGAGGCTTTAACGTATACATACTTACTTCCGTCCATACAGGCTTTGTACACTTGGTCACAAAGAATGTTATACACTTCCTCGGTAGAACTTCCGACTAAACCGTTGTAAGTGTAGTAGTTCATTCTCATACTGTTAGCCTCTGGGAACTTAGCAGTATCCAATATAGTGTGGTCTCTAAATATTTCCTCATCGGTCAAGTTGAAGTACGTATAGCTTATGTAGTCGCCGTCTTTGTTTTTAGGGTCGTCCCAAGTAACGTCTATATGATACCAATCGCCGTCTACTTGAACTAAATTCCACATATGGTCTATATCCGTTTCGCCGATTACTAATTCACATGGAATATTAGCCATATCGCACAGATACTTAAACGCTCTGGAATACCCCTCACAGACTGCCTTTCCTTCCACTAAAGCCCCATAGGCGTTACTGAAATTCTGTCCGCTATCGTCATAAGAGCAATGAGTAACTATGTAGTCGTGAAAGTATCGTATCTTTTCAAAATCGTTCATAGTGGCTACTTGTGATAGTATATAGTTAGCGACTGAATTAGTAGCATTCATCATATCATCTCTAACGCTTTGAGCCACTATATAGCTTGGACATATTTTATATATGTTACCTGTAATACTATCGTACTTAAAGTCGTACTTACGGGTAGGTTGAACCAATTCAAAATACGCCGTATTTATTAGAGCGTCATATATTACTGAAAGGTCACTTTCATTGATAGTTTCCGAAATGTTTATAGTATCTTGATACTCTTTAATGCCGTTGTAGACTTCATCATATACCGCTTTTTGAGTGCTATTAAGTTGTTGATATCTAATACTACTACCTTCTGAAAGTTCCATAGTAGTTATGCTACTCTGTGTAGGTGGAACTTCTACACTCTCTAAGGTGCTATCTTTAGATTGAGTAATGCTATAGCTATCAGTTAAAGTACTGCTTCTATTTTCGCTTTGATTAGATACACTTCCGTCTGCTATTCCGCCATTAGCCGATATGTTTACACAACCAGTACACGTTAGCATTATAGAAGTTACGATACATAGTATATTACTTTTTAAATCCATACTTAGAGACCTCCATACTATATTCAACTGCGTATAATATCAATGATGCTATTCTGTTTCCGATTTTACTTTTACTATTGCTTTAATCTTAGATATCCAATTATCTTCTACTAATAGAGTGGTAAACGTAACGTTTTGATACTCTACCGTAGAAGTTTCATCTTCTGTAGGTATATGCCCTATCAAATCCACTATGAACGCACTCATAGTATCATAATTATGGTCTTCTGGAAGAGTAATTCCTAACACTTCGGAAAGGTCTTCTGGGTCGGTAGAACCGTCTATTATAAATATTCCGTTAGATACTTCTTCAAACTCTTTTCCGTCGTCGTCGTACTCATCTTGAATGTTACCTACTATCTGTTCCAATATATCTTCCATAGTGACTAAACCCGCAGTACCGCCATACTCATCTACTACTATAGCCATTTGAACCTTTTTAACTGACATACTCTCAAAGACTTCCGAACACTTAGAAGACTCTGGAACGTACATAGCCTTATGTATAAAATGGTTAATATTCATAGTCTTAACTTCTTGATAGCCTATTAGTATTAGTAAGTCTTTAACGTATATTATACCTATAATGTTATCTATATTATCCTGATATACTGGTATACGTGAATAGCCTTCATTTACGGCAATACGTACAAGGTCGCTTATGTTGGACTTAGTATCTATAGCGTTGATATCCTTTCTGTGTGTCATAACTTCGGATACTATTACGTCGTTAAATTCAAAGATGTTATTAATCATTTCCTTTTCATTCTGGTCTATAGAACCGTTTTCGTTACCTTCTTCGACCATCATCAATATCTTTTCTTCTGTGACCTTTTCACCATTAGTACCATCTTCCAATCCGAACAGCTTACACAAACCGTAAGACAGTCCACCTATTACAGAAGTTAATGGATTAAAAAACGTCATCATAAGTTTAACGAACGAAACTCCACTAAGTGCTACTTTTAAAGTGTTCTTTTGTGCTACACGCTTAGGAATGGTATCGGTAAATACCACCATAGCCAATACTAACACCATAACAAACACTATAAACGATAAGCACGCTATTAACATATTAGTAAACACGTTAGATACTATCTTTAGATGCATAGTATCCACTAATAGTGTCTGCAATGGAGTATATACACTATCTGTGAATATTCCAGATTGCATTACAGTAAACACTATACATACAGCGTTAAAAGTTTTAGCCACCAAAAAAGATAGTTTTAACTTTTTAGTATCTTGCAATAGTGCCATTAATGAGGCATACTTTGGATTATCTTCTATAGTGTGTTTAAGGTTACTATCGTCTATTCTTAATATAGCCACCTCGAACATACTATACACTGCCTTAAATAGCACAAACACTATAAGCACCACTAAATACATAACATACAACGGTTGGTCGGTAGTCTCCATAAAGAACCCCTTTCAAGAACATATACTATATTGTAATATTTTTACTACTACTATTTATAGTATATAACATATTTAAAAAAATATCAACCTATAATACTATTACATTCTAAAGAATATTGTTGAATCTGTATATACAAAAAAGGTTCTTCGAAATGAAGAACCTTTAATATACTATCTATAGAAACTATAATTAATCCTTAGCAAGTACAGACTTAACGAACATATCGTATATACCACTTAAAGCTTCGTTAAAGTCGCTTTCACTAACACCAATAATGATGTTTAACTCACTTGAACCTTGGTCTATCATCTTAACGTTAATTCTCTTGTGTGCTAAAGCGGAGAATATTCTACCAGCAGTACCACGGGTTTTTCTCATGCCACGACCTACTACAGCTATTAAAGCTATGTTGTGTTCTACTTCTATGTTGTCTGGATTTACTTCTTTTCTAAGTTGATATATTAACTTATCCTCTATACCTTCAAGTTGAGAAGAAGATAGGAATAAACTCATAGTATCGATACCAGAAGGCATATGTTCAAAAGATAGACCATTCTTTTCTAACACTTCAAGAACCTTACGACAGAAACCTAATTCGTTATTCATCATAGCCTTTTCAATAGTGATAGAAGCAAATCCCTTCTTACCTGCTAAACCTGTAATAGTGTACTTGCTAAATGGTTCGTCGTTATCGTCGGAAACTATCATAGTACCAGGGGCGGTAGGATCGTTAGTATTTCTAATATTGATAGGAATACCTGCATTTCTTACTGGGAATATAGCGTCTTCGTGTAATACTGTAGCACCCATATAAGAGAGTTCTCTAAGTTCCTTGTAGGTGATAACCTTAATAACTTCAGGCTTTTCGATAATTCTTGGGTCTGCTATTAAGAAACCGCTAACGTCAGTCCAGTTTTCGTATATATCAGCTTTAACTGCGTTAGCTACTATAGAACCTGTAACGTCTGAGCCACCACGTGAAAAAGTTTTAATAGTATCGTTTAGAGTAATACCATAAAATCCCGGAATTACTGCGTTTTCTAAACCTTTAAGTCTTTCTCTTAAAGCGTTGATAGTCTTATCTAATAAGAACTTGCCATTTTCATCAAAAAAGATTACTTCTCCAGCGTCTATAAAGTTAAAACCTAAGTAGTTAGCCAATACTATACCGTTAAGATATTCACCTCTTGAAGCTGCGTAGTCTCTACCAGCACGAGCCTTTAAAGAATGTTCGATATTAGAAAACTCTTCATCTAAAGATAGGTTTAAGCCAAGGTCTGCAATAATACCATTGTATCTATCCTTAATAAGGTTGAACTTTTCGGTAAAGTCTTGCTTTTTACTTGCCAACTCATAACAAGCGTATAGCATATCAGTAACTTTAATATCTTCGGAATAACGTTTACCTGGTGCAGAAGGCACTACAAAACGTCTGCTACTATCTGACTTTATAATGTTAGCAACCTTTTTAAACTGATTGGCGTCTGCTAAAGAACTACCACCAAACTTTACTACTTTAACTCCCATATAAAACTCTCCTTACATTATAGGTAATATATAATACTGATATTTAGTATATTGCATTTTAGTAAAAAAATCAACTGGGATAAAAGACAAAATTAAGGAAAATATTCACACATATTTGTGAAATACGCTTGTAATTTTTTAATGTATAATAATACTATACTACCTATTTAGATAGTTTCAATATTATATTGTATATACTATGGCATTATATTGGATATTTGCACAAACTTAAAAAATATTTCCCAAACTATTGACTTTTATTATACTATGTGGTATAATATCTATCGTTGCAGTTGATGAGTTAAGACTTTTAAAAATATTTAAAATATTTTTAAAAAAACTCTTGACAGACTTAGTTTTTTATGATATACTTTAATAGTCGCTTGTGAGTTCCACAAAGACTTAAAGTTATTAAAAAAATCACAAAAAAGTTTTAAAAAGTACTTGACAAATTCTTTTTTATGTGATATAATAATTAAGTCGTCAAACTTAAAACGACAACTTAAAAATGGGAGCATAGCTCAGCTGGGAGAGCATCTGCCTTACAAGCAGAGGGTCACAGGTTCGAGCCCTGTTGTTCCCATATGGCTCGGTAGTTCAGTTGGTTAGAACGCCGCCCTGTCACGGCGGAGGTCGTGGGTTCGAGTCCCATTCGAGTCGCTTTTAAGCCTCTGTAGCTCAGTCGGTAGAGCAGGGGACTGAAAATCCCCGTGTCGATGGTTCGATTCCGTCCGGAGGCATACATAATTGCGGATTTAGCTCATCTGGTAGAGCGCCACCTTGCCAAGGTGGAGGTAGCGAGTTCGATCCTCGTAATCCGCTCTGATATTCCAAGTCTTGATATTAACTACGTATCAAGACTATTTTTGTATATTCAAACTTATTTCCTATACTAAAGATTAGCCTTAGTTACCACTAAGGTTATCTTTACGCACAACAGAAACTTAAAGCAGACGTTATATGCTAACGTCTGCTATTTTTTAGCCTTCTAAAGTATTAAATGCAACCTGTAACTGAGAACTAATATCGTCATACCACAGTTTAAAAGAGTTTCCGTCCAATATACCCTCATAGACTTTAGCAGGTAGTACGCCATTGTTTAGTCTGTTCTTTATGGTTTCGTTTTGACTTACTAAGTTAGACCTACTTTCTATAGTAGCCTCTAAAGTAGACACGTTATCGAATGGCGAAACTTTAAAGCATTTAGCCTCGTTAATTAGTCCAACAGATAGGAGTTCACCGTCAGCGTTCACGCTGTATGTACCGTCATTGAGGTACGACTTAATACTACTTTCTTTTAAGTTGTCTACACATACTGGAATACTATTATCTAACAGAGCGTATCTATAGTTATTCTCTTGATTAGTTAGCCACTTTATAAATACGGTACTTGCATATATAGTAGTATCGTCTGTAGAGTGTACTGCTATAGCGGTAGTATCTAATACGTATCTGCCGTTATCATAACCGCCCGACTTATACGGAGCTTGTAACACCATGATACTATCATCGTTGGATACCTGACTTAACGGACAGTAAGACATTACTACTTCTCCTGACTGCACGTTGGAGTAGTCTCCGTAAGTGTAGTAGCCTTTAATTTGAGGTACGCATACAGTATCCCAAACGGTAAGCATAAGTTCTGAAGTGAGGTTTATAACCGCTCCACTTTGAGAAGTTTCGGTTAAAGGCTTGCTTATCTGGTAGGAGTTTTCCATAGCAACGTCGTACACCGAAGATACACTTAATAGTTTTTCGCCATTAGAGTATTCATAATACTGTTCAGCGACCGATAGCATACTATCCCAAGTAGCTAAAGCGGAAGTGTCCAAACCTTTAGCATTAGCGAAACCTTCCCATGCGGACTTATTCACTGCCAAAACGTTCATATCCAACTTAACGGGAATGGCTCTTAAACCTGATAGAGAAGTAGTCTCTATAGCAGAGCTTATATAGTTAGTACCCAAATACATACTTGAAAAGTAGTCCGAAAGTTCTGCCACCTGTTGGTCGGAACACGTTGAGTATATAGTATTATAGTCCGAACATACCATATCTACCGAAGATATACTACTATCATCATCGAAAGTTTTTAAGTCTACTATTATGCCTTTATCTGCTCCCTCAGTGGAGTTAAATTCATCTATCATAGTCTGTAGTCCTGTATCTTCAACAGAACCTAATGTAATAGTTACAGGATTATTAGCACTTAAACTATTGCCTTTATTCTTATCACTTGCATTACAAGAAGTAAGCATAATCGCAGATAGAATAACTATTGCTAAACTTTTAAACTTCATTAAAAAATACCTCCATATATATTCTTATGCAATAACAACCGATATATATTATAACTGGTTTATCTAAAAATATCAAGGTAGTATTTGCAAATACTCACACCATAGCACAAAAAACCGCTTAAATGTTGACATTTAGTCACTTTGCAAGTATAATATTAGTATCGCTTGCAAATCTACTTGCAAAGTAGGAATACTTGCAAAGCAACTTGCTTGTCAAGTAAGGCTACTTGCAAAGCGTTTACTTGCAAAGTAGGGCTACTTGACAAGCACTCTACTTGCAAAGCAAAAAATCCACGTAAATACGTAACTTTTAAGATTGGAGATATATACATACTATGGATAACTATTTTACCATAAAAGAGTTCGCCGATATTGTGGGCATATCTACACAAGCAGTATATCAACGTTTAGATAAAGACCTTAAAGACTATTACAACGTTATAGATGGCAAAAAATACCTCGACAAGAACGTTCTCTCGCTATTTAAAGATACCATTCAAAAAAGTGATGGCGAAAACGGTTTTGATATGAACTCTTACCTACAGACCGAAAATGATACTCTTAACAGAAAAGTTAAGGCTCTACAAGATACCATATCTAACAAGGAACAGGAACTATTACAGTTAAAACAAGATAGTCAAGAACTTACTAACAGACTAACAACTCTATCGGAGCAAATGGAGGCTATCAAGCGTGACAACATAATCAAAGATAACAAAATATCCGAACTTATCACCGAAAAGCAGTCCATACAAGATGCACTATCGGAAGCTATTAACAAAAACGAAAAACTTAAACATCATGAAGATACTATAGCTCAACTACAGAATAACCTCGATAAAGCGTTAAAGTCTACCGCAGAGTTAGAACAACAACTATCCACCGAAAGAAGTACTCTTACTGAACGTGATAGTCAAATACTAAACAAGGAAAAGCGTCTGGACGAAAAGGAAAATACTATCCAACAGTTATTGGCTCAGTTACAACAGGCACAACAACATAGCGAATATATGTCTAAACAGTTAGCCAAAGCGAATGAAACCCTATCAGAGACTACCTTTAAGGCTCAAGAACTTACTCAAAATCAACAGATACTTATGAAACAACAACAAGATAATCAAATACTACTAACGTCTTCACAACACAACAAGCAAAGTCTATTAGAAAAGATATTCGGAAAAAAATAGTCTAAAACAAGTATAGCCTACTCTTAACTTAGAGTAGGCTATTATACTACTTATCTTGACTATCACTTGCTGGAGTAAACTCTTCAAAGTTATCTTCTTGAGTAGTATCTGTAGGTTCGGTAGTAGATGCTGTAGCCTCTGCCACTGCGGACTTTTTAGCGTCTTCCACCATAGCCATTTTTTTACTCTTTTTGGATATCATAACCAAATTAGCAGACTGTTCCTTAATCTTTTCTTCTACTTCCTTCATCATTTCAGGATTCTGTCTTAAAGTTTCTTTAGCGTTATCTCTGCCCTGACCTAACTTAGCTCCGTTGTAGCTGAACCACGCACCGCCTTTTTGAATGATACCCAATTCTACGGCAAGGTCTAATACTTCACCAGTACGAGAGATGCCCTTACCATACATGATATCAAATTCGCACTCTTTAAAAGGAGGAGCTACTTTATTCTTTACTACTTTAACTTTGGTACGATTACCGATAATTTCGCCATTACTTTTTATAGCCTCGCCTTTTCTAACTTCCATACGTACGGAAGAGTAGAACTTCAACGCTCTACCACCAGGGGTAGTCTCTGGATTACCGTATACTATACCTATCTTTTCTCTAACCTGATTTATAAATATAGCTACACAGTTAGACTTAGATATTACAGAAGTAAGTTTTCGCATAGCTTGGGACATTAGCCTTGCTAACTGTCCAACGTGCATATCACCCATTTCGCCGTCTATTTCCGCTTTAGTTACCATAGCGGCTACAGAGTCTAAAACTATAACGTCTATAGCACCAGAACGTATTAAGGCTTCAGCTATTTCAAGAGCCTGTTCGCCACTATCAGGTTGAGATACTATTAAGTTGTCTATATCCACGCCAAGAGCGTTAGCATATACAGGGTCTAAAGCGTGTTCAACGTCTATAAACGCAGCCTCTCCGCCCATTTTTTGAGCCTCAGCTACTATCTGTAGAGCCACCGTAGTCTTACCCGAACTCTCTGGACCATATAGTTCTACTATTCTACCTCTTGGAACTCCACCTATACCTAAAGCCATATCTAAAGTCATAGAACCTGTAGGAATACTATCCACATTAAGTCTTTCGGACTGTCCCAAACGCATTACCGAACCTGCACCATAAGTCTTTTCTATCTGTGCGATAGCAAAGTCAAGAGCCTTTCTTTTTTCGTCAGCGGTTACCACTCTTTTATCGTTAGTGTTCTGTTTAGCCATATTTAAAAAACCTCCAAAGTTAGTTTATAGTCATCTTTTACTAATAGTATTATATCATATATGATGTACTATTTAAGGTGCAATTCCCGAAACCACTCTATTTACACCACAAAGGTCAGGAATTACCACTATGTCAGAGAAGCCGTTCTGTTGCATAATCTTAGATACGTCTTTTTCTTGATGTATACCCACTTCAAAGACCATCATACCGCCCACTTTTAAAGAACCTTTCCAAAGCTGACATATAGTTCTATAGTAGTTTAGACCGTCGTCTCCACCAAATAGAGAAGTTTTTGGTTCGTAGGATACTTCTTTTTGTAAGTTTTCCATATCGGTTCTGTTTAGATATGGAGGGTTAGCAGTAATTAAGTCGAAACCGCTAAACTGTTCCGCTGTGGAACTTTCTAACACATCGGCAAGGTGTGGAACTACCTTAGAACCGTTAATAGAAACGTTATCTTTTAGATAGTCGAACGCTATAGTAGAAAGCTCTACCGCATGAACTTCTGGGTCGTTTAGATGTTTTTCTATGGATATAGGTATACAACCTGTACCAGAACATAGGTCTACTATCTTTAGGTTAGGATACTCTTTAAACATGGTGATTACATAGTCCACTAAAGTTTCGGTATCCTGACGTGGTATCAGTACACCCTCACCTACTTTGAATGGCAGACCGTAAAACTCCCACTTACCGAGTATATACTGTAATGGAAAACCGTCTATTCTACGTTGAGCCATGGCTTTACACTGATTAATACGTTCGTCAGAGTCTTCACACTCCAACTTATTTGAAATCATATCGTATACTTCGCTTTTAAAAACGTCTTCCAATATACATATAGATTCAAATTCATAGTTTTCTATACCACCATTTTTGAGTATAGTTCTAAGTAGTTCTAAAATACTTTTAATACTAATCATAACGTTTTACCAAATATCTTCTGACTTATCGTTAGGAATACAAGGTTTTAAAGCACTAATTGCCACTTCTATTTGACTATCGTCTGGTTCTCTGGTAGTAATGCGTTGTAACTGTAATCCTGGATAAGATATTAACTTTACTATCTTATTTTCGGAACGTCCTGCAAGTTTTATCAACTCATAGGATATCCCAACTACTACTGGTAGTAGTATTACTTGTAATAGTATTCTTTGTACCGTAGATAATCCCGCAGGTATAAAGCAGAATACAAATATACTAATAAACAGAGTTATAAACATAAAACTTGTTCCACAACGTGGGTGTAGTCGAGTATGTTTTTTTACGTTCTCAACGGTTAGTTCCTCACCGCTTTCGTAACAAGCTATAGTTTTGTGTTCTGCACCGTGATATTCATATGTACGTTTAATATCCTTCATATGAGCGGTAGCCCATAAGTATAGTACAAATATTCCTATCTTGATGATACCCTCTAAGAACGTTCTAATAAATGCGTGACTTTCAAGAGGTTTAGTAATCCAAGAAGGTACTACCTTAAATATGGCTATACAGAATACCACACTTATTATCATAGTGATAATAGATATAACGCTCATAGCGTTTTCGCTAAGATGTTCATTTAGCCATATATCCAGTTTAGAAAGTTCTTCGGTGTTCTCTTCTTCGTCATCGTCGGTCATCTGTTTTTCGGCAGACTTCATTAAGCACTTGTAACCAAGCACTAACGAGTGGACAAAGTTAAATATACCTCTAACGAACGGTGTCTTTCGATACCAAGGAGCGTCTTTACCGTTGTTAGCTGACCAAGTTTCTACGTCTATAGTACCGTTTGGAAGTCTACAAGCCATAGCCGATTGATGTATACCGTTCATCATAACGCCTTCTATTAACGCTTGACCGCCAATTTTAGACTTATGTTGTACTGCTTTAGTACTCTGTTCTTTCATAGTGTAAAAATCCTTTCCTTAAATAGTATATACGTCCGCATTAAGCCTCAATAGGAATTTTGATTATAACGGTAGTTCCTACGCCCTCTTGACTTTGCACTTCTAAAGTGCCACCGTGCATAGATACTATTTCATCTGCTACGGCTAAGCCGATGCCAGAGCCTCTTCTGGTGTGATTGGCTTTAAAGAACTTAGTCTTAATACGGGGTAAGTCGCTTGCCTTTATACCACAACCATTATCTTCTACCGCTATTTGAATATACCCATCTAATTCGGTAGCCTCTACGTTGACCGTACACCCTGAATTAGAATACTTAATGGCATTATCTATTATGTTAATGAATACCTGTCTAAGTCTATTTCTGTCGCCGTTGATTAAAGGTAGCATTTCGGGAGCGTTATAGTTTATAGTTATGTTATCTCGTTTAGCCTTTTCGCCATACATAAGAATAGCATCTTCTAACTCAGCAAGAATATCCATTCTTGCTTTTTCCATAGTAAACTTACCGTTTTGCATACGTGAGAAGTCTAATAGTTCTTCTACCATTTGGGATAGTCTTTCGGTTTCGTTTACTATTACTCTAATACCCTTTTTCATAGTCTCCTCGTCATGGTCTATAGATAGGGTTTCCGCCCAACCTTTGATAGCAGTTAAAGGAGTTCTAAGCTCATGTGATACGCTTGAAATAAACTCATTTTTCATCTCTTCGGATTTAGATAGTTCATCTGCCATATGATTTATAGCTATACATAGGTCACCTATTTCGTCTTGACTATCATTTTTAATACGTACCGAAAAGTCCCCTTTAGCGAACTTTCCAGTAGTAACGCTAATCTGTTGTATAGGCTTTACTATAGAACTTACAAAGTATATTCCCGATAAGACTATCATTAATATTATAACCAAACATAGCACCGTCAAAGTAACCGCTAAAGTGGTAATTTGATTATCTATCTCAGTTAAAGAGACTACAGCTCTAATAGCGTCATATTCGCTATTTAAAGAGGATATAGAGTAAGTAACCGCCATAATCTTTTCACCATTAGATTGAGTTAATACTATATATCCTGTGCCGTCGTCTTTAGCGGTTTCATAGTCTGGCATATATATGCTCTTATTGGCTGAAAATCCTGAAGACGTTATTACTACGTCCCCTTTTTTGTTAATAGCCATGAGTTCCATTTTGTCTTTTTCGGAAAAACTTTCTATAGTGTTTCTAACCTCGGCAGAAAGATTTCTTGTAGTGTCGGAAGAGTATCTTGTTAGTATACTCGTTACAGAGTTGACTTTAGACGATACGTACTGTTGTACAGAGTTATAATAGTAGTTTTGAACGGTCATTATAAACGCTATATCTAATATGAAGAATATGGTTACTACTAATCCAAGATTGTTTTTTGCCCAACGTCCAGTAATAGTTCTATTAGCCGTAAAAATCACCCCTTAGCGTAACGAATACTTTAGACTAAGACTTATCATTCCACTTATAGCCATAACCCCAAATAGTCATGATATACTGTGGATTAGAAGGTTCATCTTCTATCTTAATTCTAATACGTCTAATGTTTACGTCTACTATCTTATCGTCGCCAAAGTAGGTTTCACCCCATATGTGATTTAATATACTGGTTCTATCCAAAGCAGTATTTTTGTTATTCATAAAGTACTCAAGAATTTGATACTCTACTTGAGTTAGGTCTATAAGTTTATCGTTCTTAGTAACGGTACGACTTTTTAAGTTTAGCTTAAAAGGTCCAGACTCTATAATAGGGGACTTTTCGTCTTTAATAAAACTCATACATACACGCCTGTATATAGCGTCCACTCTTGCATTTAGTTCCGATGGTGAAAAAGGTTTAGTAATATAGTCGTCTGCACCTATCATTAGACCGCTAACCTTGTCCATTTCCTGAGTCTTTGCGGATAGCATAATTATACCCAAAGTGGAACTTTTTTCTCTAAGACGCTTGCACACTGTAAAGCCGTCTATACCTGGCATCATTATATCCAATAGAGCTATATCAAAGTTGCCGTGTTCCGCCTCGAACACTCTAAGAGCTTCTTCGCCACAGTTCACGTCTACCACGTCATAGCCTGCCCTTTTAAGATTAATTACTACAAAGTCTCTAATAACGTCTTCATCTTCGCATACTAATATTCTTTTCATAAGTGTGTATCTTCCTTTCTGTATATATCTATATCTTAGGCTTTAAACTTCAAGTTGAACAGTACCTCAGCTATGGAAACTTCTAAGTTGGAGTTAGTATTTTTAGATACCTTAGCTAAGTAGTAGTTACTATTATTGGAACGCATCAACTGATAGCCTTGTTTTTTTAGAATAGTATAGTCATTTTCGTCTGTCACTGTTAGACGTAATAGTTCGGTAGTACTGGAGTTGATATCCCCATCGTATTCATAGAATACCACATCGTTTTTAGTAGTATCAAGTTTAACCGTTACGTGACCTTTCCAACGTTCAGGAAGGGCAAAAAAGTAGCCGTCATTGATACTGTAGTAACCGCTATACTTTACCATTAACTCTTGATTTTGATACGTCAACCAGTTAGTCATTTTCAACTGTTCAGTATCGGAAAGACTTTCATATCCTGTGAACGTAGTCACTACAGGAACTTCTATAGAACCGTCCCCGTCTATATCACAAGAAGTATATCCTGACGGTCTAATAGTATCACTAACTGACATGGTATCCAATACGGAAGTATTTTCTAATATTTGGTCGTTATCGTGAACTTGTAATATTTCAGTTTCTATCATGCCTGTGGCTATTAGACTGTCTACAAATATCACTTTAGAAGTTACTTCATCGCTATTACCATACAGACACTGTATATAGTCTGTAGTATTGGAGTCCATAGCTACTCTGGTACGGATATACTGTCCGTTTTCGTCTAACTTTAACAGTTTAGCTTCAGCATAAGAAGAAGCCGTATTTCCTGTAACTGTGAACAGTTCGTTATAGCCGTCGTTGTCCACATCTTCCACATTTATTAACGAATAGTTATCTGTAAGAGTTTCTACTAAAGTGTAGTTGATGCTATCGTAAGTGTATATATCGAACTGTTTCTCACCTTGTAACATACTATAACCTACTATTATACTAATAACGTCGCTCATTCCTAACTTAGAAATATACACGGTTTCGACCTCTGAACCGTCGGCTACTCTATCGAATACCGAAGTCCAACGTCCGTCTTTTTGGTCAAGAATGTTTATTCTTAAAGAGGTTTCATCTGCTGTAAAGCCCGTCTTTTCGTAGAACACCATGGCTTCATCGGAAGGTTCATCATCAAGGTTAGCTACAATGAATGCTGATAGATACTCACCAGTTTTAGGATACTTTAAACTTATCTTTCCGTCTAAAGAACTCGTTAAGGCTTGATATATAGCCTCCTCTTGATTGGATAACTTTGGAGGACTTAATAAAGCGTCTATATTACCACTCCAGATAGCACAACCCGTAAACGTATATACTATAACTATTAGCATAGATAGTATCTTTAAACTTTTCGTAGAAGTTCACCCCTTTAGTAAAATAAGTCTACACTTTTGATTATATCATATTATAGTTAAGTTATCAAGCAATAGAGGAAAAAAAGTCGCACCATACAATCGGCACGACCTTTTTTTTAAAAGAGTGTTGTGGGGGAAAACACTCAAACCTATTAATTTTTTTCATAACATCACAAAATTGCTCGTATTATATTTTACTCTCTGTATTATATGTAATCTATATCAATCATTTCTCCGACCCCACTAAACCCGAAAGGATATTAGCATCTGTATCCTACATATATATAACCTTTTAAGTGGGAAAAACGTAACACTAATTTTTAAAAAAAATTTCAGTTCTACGTTTTGCACAAATATTTTATAATATTTTGTGCATAATGTTTATTTAATACTATAGCAAAAACTCTTCTACAGGTAGAAGAGTTTTTACTTTGTATGGAGAGAGATTTAGAAAAGGAAGTTTTTCTAAATATTAGAAAATATCAAATCAATATATATACATAGTATCATATGTATATTAATATTACATTAAAATTTTTAGATTTTTTTGGAATATGTAATATATAATGCATATACACAGTTAAAGCGTCAACCTGCCCCACTGTATATAACAGTGGGATTATGGCTGACTTCGGTTTCAAATGAAGTTTAAAATATATTTTTATAGAGGGGGTGATTTTTAATCCATGGTATAGCTTGCCATATCGTCCCAACAAGTCAATCATGAACGTCCTATAAATAAAACCTTTTAAACTGACAAAACGTAACACTTAAAATATAAGTTCTATGTTTTGCACAAAATATACTATTTAAACTTGTATACTATGCACAATACACAATATGTATATCCAAAAATTTACAACTAAAGACTACTTAACAAAAAAGCGTTCGGTTAATGAATACTGTTCGTTAGGAGATAGTTCGTAATAACCAGTAGTTTCGTTAGGTAGTGGTAGATTAGGAGCGTCTATCATAGCAGTCATAGGTTCTGGACAGAAGTACTTATTAAAACCTCTATCGTTCCAAACTATCCAGAATTTGAACTTTTCGTCTACTTCATAACATAGTCTTTTACCGCTTGCAGTATCAGTACATATTACACCATAGAAGTCCTTACCGTCAAGGGTGTTGTGTTCTGCTGTATACATATCGTTAGAGATATCTTGTAACACTGGGCACTGTGTACCGTTTTTATACGCTAAGTCCCAATCGGTTAATGGAAGTAACTTATTAGTAGGTAGACAACGTTCATTTAGTTCACACTTTAAACCAGCTGGAACGTTGATAGTAATATCTTTTTCTTCTGCACCGTCCACGAATGGAGAGTTGATAGTAGTATGTGTAGCAAAAGACATAGGCATTTTTTTATCGGATAGGTTAGTAAAAGTTA
The DNA here is from genome assembly GCA_934444765.1 of uncultured Oscillospiraceae bacterium. GTDB lineage: Bacteria > Bacillota > Clostridia > Oscillospirales > Ruminococcaceae > UBA5884. The sequence continues at coordinate 1,141 of CAKSDC010000001.1, read as the reverse complement.
CTCTGTAGTCTAAACCTCTATCAGAAACTTTAAAGGTATACTCTGCCTTAAACTTGATAGGTAGGTATTGATAGAATTCATCGTTTTCGTCGTATAGATACTCAGTCTTAACGTATGCAGAACTTTCATCGCTACCATGTTCTACTACAGAGTGTTTTCTTTTATGTAAAAATCCATGAATGTGATTGTTATAAGGTGCTTTTTCATTCACTGGTAGATGATATTCACTATCGGAAGTTTTTAGTATACCGTCAGCAAATCTGTTAGGTAGATATAATGAAGGTAGTCCCCAAACCTCTGGTGACTTCATAATATCGTCGATAGTGTTATCAGGATTAAATCTAACGACTTCTACTCCGTCCTTGTCGTCGTGTAGTCTAATCATGTTAGAGCCCACTTCGTAAGCAATGTAGGCGGTATAGCCCATAGCCGAAATTTCCACGCATGGTGTACCACATAGTTTGGTTAGTTTAGTATAGTTCAAATAAATGACCCCTTTTCAAAATTATAGTATTCTGTTAAGTATCATTCTACCATACTTTTCAGGTTTTGTCTATAGTATATACCAAATTTTAATACTTAGAAACTCCCAATAGTATACCATTACAGACCAATAGTTCGACCGTAGAACCGTCTTCTAAAGGGTAGGTATACAGATTAGCCACGTCGCCTTTAAACAGACTTATATCAGGAAATCCTAAACTCTGTTGCTGATTTGCGTACTTAGAATAGGCTTCGTTGAACTCTGTGGGAATAGTTACTGTCTTTATAGTTTCATCCGTAACCTGTACGTCTATATCCTTTAGATATGCTATTCTGCTATCATAGTCTGTCAACCTAACTACTCCTTTAGTATAGTGTCCAAAAGCTATTAATACTCCACACAAAAGAACCACAATCACCAACAGAATACTTACGAGTATCTTAATATTTTTCATTTTGAACGTTGCACATATCAAGACGTTTAGCCTCCTCTTTTTTGATATAGTATATATCTATTCCAAAGAGCAAACTTTTAGAATATATACAACAAAAACCTCTGTAACAAGTACAGAGGTCTTAACAGCTCCCCAAGTTGGACTCGAACCAACGACCCTGCGGTTAACAGCCGCATGCTCTACCGACTGAGCTATTGAGGAAT